>JBBQRT010000066.1:0-18017 GCA_038214505.1 Phycisphaerales bacterium
GGCCCAGGGCGAGCGGACGCTCGCCCGCAGCGCCGGCCTCACGCCCCCGGCGCGTCCGATCCTCGACTTCGGCCCGAGCCTTCAGTACGAAGATTGGCGCGTCAACGAGATCGTCGCCGCGAGCCTGCCGGTCTCGATCACTCTGGGCTTCGCCGCGATCCTCATCGCCCTGCTCCTGGGTGTGACGGCGGGCGTCATCGGGGCCGTTCGCCCCGGCTCCGCCGCCGACATCTCGACCCTCGCCATCGCCCTGATCGGCATTAGCCTGCCCAACTTCGTCATCGGTGCCGGGCTGGTGCTCATCTTCCCCGTCACGCTGGGCCTGGGTTCCATCGGCGGCTGGGGCACGCCCAAGGACATCATCCTCCCCGCTCTGACCCTCAGCCTCCCGTTCGCCGCCTATATCGCTCGCCTGACCCGCATGGGCATGCTCGAGCACCTCAAGGCCGACTTCATCCGCACCGCCCGGGCCAAGGGCGCCAGCGAGTCGCGGGTCATGCTCCGCCACGCGCTCAAGAACGCGTTCCTGCCCGTGCTGAGCTATCTCGGTCCCGCGTGCGCGCTGGCAATGACAGGCTCGTTCATAGTCGAGAAAGTGTTCACGGTCCCCGGAATGGGGCAGCACTTTGTCAACGCCGTGCTGAACAAAGACCTCTTCCTGATCATGGGCGTGGTGCTGATTTACGCGACCATGCTGATTCTGTTCAACCTCGCGGTCGACGTGATGTACAAATGGGTTGACCCGCGGATCGAGCACTGAGTGGCCTTCGGGCAAATCGGGGGTTCGGCATGATCGCCCGTCGCTCAGGCTGGTCCGGATGAGCGCAGATTCATCCCCAGACCGGTCTCTACGTTGGGTCGCGGTTTCAGAATGCGGGAGTTCACCGTGTCTTCAGCGGCATGATCGATCGGGCACGTTGCCCCGATCGGTGCGCGTTCCTGCGTGAAACCCGATCTCGGCTTCGCCGAAGCAGACTCTCGGGCGTATACCCTGTCTCCCAAACCATTCGAAAGGGCACCAATGTCCACCACGGGCACCAACTCCGCCGACCAGGGCCTCCGTAGCGATGTCGATAACCTCCGCCAGGACCTCTCGGCCCTCAAGGACGACCTGCGCGTCATGATGTCCGATGTCGCCAGCGCCGGCTCGAACTCCGCCAAGGCCGCTAAGGGCCGCCTGAGCGACGTCGCACACGCCGTCACCGACAAGAGTCACGCGGCCTACGACGCCGCCCGGGACAAGGCCAAGGCCGCCGCCGAGCAGGCCGAGCAGAAGATCGCCGACCATCCCTTCGCCTCGGTCGCCGTGGCCTTCGGAGTGGGTATTCTGCTGGGCGCGATCATCAGCCGTCGCTGATATCCCGGCCAGCCAGACACCTTGGTCGCGGGCCCGCGTCGGGCCCGCGGCCGGCCCGATTCCCCCCGCGCGGTTCCCGCGCGCCCACCCGTGGTGCGAGCATGTTTAGGCACGTTAGCGAGTTTGCGATCCGCGCTGCCGACCTCATCGAGGCCGAGGGTCGGCTCATCCGCCGCCAGCTTCCGCGCTTGGGCATGGGCTTGGGCCTGCTCATCGTCGCCTCGCTCATGACCGTCGTCGGCGGCACCATGCTGCTCGTCGCTCTCTGGCTGGGCGTCGAGCGTGCCGTCGGCGAACCCTACGGCCCGTCCATCGCCTCCCTGGTCACCGGCGTGCTCGCCCTGGGCATGGCCGCCGGCGCCTACTTCGGCGCGTCCCAGCTCCACAAGTGAGGTTCCCCGTGCCCAGCCACATGCTCCTCGCGGCCAAAAATGAAGTCGACCAGGCCAAGGCCGCACTCCGCGCCTGGGGTGTGCATGCCGACGAGCAGCTCCGCTCCGAGTTCCACGAGCATCTGCAATCCATCAAGTCAACCGCCGTCGGCACAGCCCGCAAATCCTCCATGTTCACGACCGCTGGCGCGCTGGTCTTGGGCATGCTGACGGGCCGCTCGGTCAAGAAGGCCAAGCTCCCCAAGATTGTCTCGCTGGCGACGGCGATCGGGATCGCCCGGACCGCCCTGCCCATCGCCCGCATGTTCATCGCCCGCCGATGAGTCGTCGCCAGCGTCCGCGGCGTCCCGCTCCGCCCTGCGGACCCGCCGGCTCCGCGTCGCGGAGTGACCGACGAGCCCGATCGGCCAGTCTCGGCGGGTTTCCGGACGTGTTGTCGCGGAAAACCCGGCCGAATGCCGAACGGGGCGTCTTGCCGAATCGGTGCATCCCGTGCAACCATTTGAACCGTTCTTCCAGTCGTCCGGTATAGTCATGACCATGACCCGCGCC
Source organism: Phycisphaerales bacterium (assembly GCA_038214505.1). Taxonomy (GTDB): domain Bacteria; phylum Planctomycetota; class Phycisphaerae; order Phycisphaerales; family UBA1924; genus UBA4658. The sequence continues at coordinate 2,302 of JBBQRT010000066.1, forward strand.
GAAGAACGCCGGCTGATCGAACGCGCCATCGCCGGTGACCGTGCCGCCGCTGCGGAGTTCATCAAGGCCCACCAGGCCTCGCTTTACGCTTACATGCTCCGCATGAGCGGGCGTCCGGAGATCGCCGAGGACATCGTGCAGGACGCCTTCGTCCGCGCCCTGACCAACCTGCACCGCTTCGACTTCAAGTTCCGCTTCTCGACGTGGCTTTTCACGATCGCCAAGCGGCTGTACGTCAACGCGATGCAGAAGCACAAGCCCGCCTACGACTCCGACATCGTCGGTGCGGCCCAGGGCAAGCTCGATGCCCCCGAGCTTCGGACCATCGATGGCGAGGTCGCCATCAACGCCAAGGTCGCCATTGACTTCGCCCTGGCCCAGCTCTCCGAAGACCAGCGAGAGATTGTCGTGCTCTTCCACCAGCTTGATTGGTCCATCGCCCAGATCGCCGAGCACATGGACATGCCCGAGGGCACGATCAAGAGCCATCTGCACCGGGGCCGCCAGCGCATGAAGGCCGCCCTGCTGAGCCACAACCAATACAGCCGCCACGTCGCCGAAGTCTGGGCCGATTGAGTTCCCCTGTCCCCCGCCCCACACGCGCCGCCATGAACCCCAAGTCCCGCCGCAACAAGCTCGCCGAGATCCGCCTGGTGGCGGACTCGCTGCGGTCCGAACCCATCGACGCGCCGGACTTCACGGCCTCGATCCTCAGCCGCGTCGACGCCGAGCGCGCCTTCCTCGCCCCGAGCGTCCGCCGCACGATCCCGTGGGTCCGCTTGGGGCTTCTCGGCGGCGTCTCGATGCTCGCCCTTTCTGCGGCGTTGGTCCTGAGATACGCGCCCGCCTCGGCCGACCTTGTCGAGCGTCCCGCGCCCTTGGCCGCCGTCGTTCGCACCTTCAAGCAGCAGGCCGATGCCCCGCTGGAGAGTTTCCGCCAGTCCGTCCGCCAGACCGTCGAAGAAACCGTGCAGTCCGTCTCGCTCGCCGAGCCCTCGCGGGTTCTTTCTGCCGCGGCCGCCGCCGCCAGACTCCCCGAGCCTGCGGCCGTTGTCCGGCTTTCTCCCGCCACTTTCCACGCCGAGCCCGCCCCGCCCACGAGCCTTGCCGGCGGCGCAGGCGAGCCGGTGTTTGTCGGCCTCGCCGCCGCAGCCCCGGCCGCGCCGCGTGCCGAGAATCTGCTGCTGGCCGAGCGTCCCGGCGTCCCGGCCCTGTCCGTGGTCGCCTCCGCTCGCCCGCTGCTGAGCGCCGAGACGTTCCTTGGGCCGCGTCTTGAGAGCTCGGTGGTCCCGCCGCCACGCTCGGCGGCGTTCCCGGCGCTGCTGGATTCCGGGCTCGACGAGCGCCCGATCGTCAAGTAACCCCGCCGGGCGCCGCGTGCGTCTGTGCCGCCCCACCGTTACACTCGATGCTTCTGCACTCTGCGCGACCGCAACCGCTCGGTTGCCGGCCGGTTACTCGAACGTGGCACGCACCTGGGCATGGCTTATGGGAGGGGCGATGCTGGCGGTCATCATCGCCGGCGGGTTGCTCCTGCGCGCCGGGCACTTCGGGTATACCGCGAGTGATCATCCGTCCGCGACGCCGCCGGCCGCGCCTGCGGCCGCCCGCCCGCAGATCGCCGGCGCCGTGCTCGCCGCCGGCCGCCTGCCGGATTCGGTCGATCTCGTGCTGGTCGTCGATAAGGCCGCCGAGATCCGCCTCACGCCCTTAGGCCAGGGTCTGGCGGCACTCCTGAGCGCCGACGGCTCACTGAAGGACATTCAGGAAGCCTGGGCCGCCCTGGCCCGGCAGCTCGGATACACCGACCGCGAGGCCCTCGACAACCTCGTCGGCCGCCGGCTGGTCTTCGCCTCTCGCACGCTCCCGACCATCCCGCCTCAGCAGCGCTGGGCGATCATGAGCGACGTGAGCCGCGAGACCGAGCGGCGCATCAGGGACCGCCTCGAGGCCGCCCCGCGATCACTCGATGCCGGCCACCAGATCCTCTCGATCGAGCGCGGCCGTTTCGAGCTCACGAGCCATTGCCCCCGCACCAACTCCGCCCCGCTCGCCGCCCCGCTCGCCGCCGACTCGGTCACGCTTGTCCTGGGCCCCGCGGGGCAGAGCGAGATGTTCGACGAGCTCGTCGCCGTTCTTGCCCGCGGCACGGCCCGCCCGCTCAGCGCTACCGACGCGCTTGCCCGCGCAGCCCAGGCCGGACCCGCCGAGGTCCTCTTCCTGGCCCGCGTCAACTCCGGCTCCGCCCCCGCCGCCAACGCTCTCGAGCAGGGCCCGTGGGCCGACTTTGCGATGCTCGCCGGAAGACGTCTGGGCGTCGGCGACGACTCCGACCGAACGTGGACGACCCGCGTCCTGGTCCGCGATTCCCGGCGCCGTCAGGAGCTCGACGCCGTCGCCCCCACCAGCGATGCCCCATTCGTCGCGCTCTCGGGCGGCTCGCTGCTGACGGTTCTGCAGGCCGCGCCGCTGAGCGCCGCGCTCGGTACCGGTCCGGCAATGGGCTCGATCCTCTCCGGGCTGCCCCTGCCCGAGCGGGCCCGGCGGCTGGCCTCGGGGCGGCAAGCCCTGTGCATCCGCCAAGTCGGCGATAGCGGCCGCTTGGCGTGCACACTCGCGGTCGAGACCAGCAGCGTGGGCGAGGTCGCGGGTCCGATCGATGCCGCCATGTCCCGCGGCATCCAGAGCGTCGAGCAGGGCCTCGGCGTGACTGCACCTCCGCCCCGGGACTTCGCGGGCATTGCCCCCGGCGCCGCTCGAGTGGTCGACATCCGCGTGCCGGACTCGAGCCCGCTCAAGGCGTTTCTTAGCGAGCCAGTGTCGATCGCCTGGTGCTTTCCGAGTGTCGACGCGGGCGACACGCCCGCCTCCGCGGCGGGCTCCTGGGGCTGGTGGGCGATGACGCTCGTCGAGTCCGGCGATGCCGACCGCCCCACACCGGCCCAGGTGCTGCTGGGCGAGACGCGGGCCCTGCTCGCGGAGGGCACCCGGGCCGAGACCGGCCGGAGTGGCCGCGTCTCACGGTGGGTGCTGCTGGCCAGCATGCGCCCGGCGAGCATCGAGGCCCTGCTGCCACCGGCCGTGCCCGATTTCCGTTCCGTCCGTTCAACGCTCAGGCGGTTCGAGGCCATCGATGCCCGCCTGAACATCACCGACGAGGGCGATGTCCAAGGCGATGTCACGCTCCGATTGGCCACTGAACCCGTCGGCACGCCGGAATCAGCCGCCCCGTCCCTCACGAAACCTGAATAAGCCCCCCGGCGGGCCGACGGGCGAGATTCCCGAAAAGCCTACCTATAGTCCTTTCACGTCCCGCCCCGCGCGGGCCGCCAAACCACTTTCCCCACCCGCGATGGGCCTCCCCACCCGCGGCGGGATCGGACCACGACCCAGTTTCCCTGAGGCCCCCGGTCATCTACACGACCGACTTCAGCCTCCCATATCGACCCCGAACACACCCGCCCCCGGCCCCTCGCCCCCCGGACCACCCCATGCCCATCTCCAGCGCCGACGCACAGGCCCGCGCCCACGTCCTCCGCAACGTCGCCATCATCGCCCACGTCGACCACGGCAAGACCACGCTCGTCGACCAGATGCTCAAGCAGTCGGGCAACTTCCGCGTCGGCGAACTCGAGAAACTCGAGGGCGGCCAGCACGGGCTGATCATGGACTCCAACGACCTCGAGCGCGAGCGCGGCATCACCATCCTCTCCAAGAACTGCGCCGTCAACTATGTCCGCACCGTCGACGGCAAGCTCGAGGAGTACTACGTCAACATCATCGACACCCCCGGCCACGCCGATTTCGGCGGCGAGGTCGAGCGCGTCCTCCGCATGGCCGACGGCTGCCTCCTGCTGGTCGATTCGTCCGAGGGGGCCATGCCCCAGACCCGCTTCGTGCTCTCCAAGGCCATCGAGTTCGGCCTCAAGCCCATCGTCATTATCAACAAGTGCGACCGGCCCGACGCCCGCATCGACGAGGTCATCAACGAGGTCTTCGACCTGCTCGTCGAGCTCGGCGCCGACGAACACGCCCTGGACTTCCCCATAGTCTTCGCCTCCGGCCGCGCCGGCTGGTCCGTCGTCGACCGCGAGATCGCCAAGACCGCCTCCGGCCAGGAAGGCCTCCCGGGCTACCCCGACGCCGACCTCCGCCCGATCTTCGACGCCATCGTCACCCACGTCCCGCCGCCGAAGGCCGACGTCAACGCCCCGCTGCAGATGCTCATCACCACGCTCGACTACAACGACTACGTGGGCCGCATCGGCATCGGCCGCGTCTTCAACGGCCAGATCGACAACGGCCAGCAGGTCACCGTCATCAAGATGGACGGCAAGACCGTCAACACCCGCGTGCAGAAGCTCCTGAAGTTCACCGGCCTTGGCCGGACCGACGCCGAGACCGTCATCGCCGGCGACATCTGCGCCCTGGTCGGCCTCGAGAGCGTCGACATCGGCGACACCATCGCCGACCCGAACAGCCCCAAGGCCCTCCCGCCCGTCAAGGTCGACGAGCCCACGCTCACGATGGTCTTCCGCATTAACGACTCGCCCTTCGCCGGCCAGGAGGGCCAGTTCGTCACCAGCCGCCAGATCCGCGAGCGCCTCAACAAGGAGCTCCAGCACAACGTCGCGCTGAAGGTCGAGCCCACCGGCGCGGGCGACGAGTTCATCGTCGCCGGCCGCGGCCTGCTCCACCTGGGCATCCTCCTTGAGACCATGCGCCGCGAGGGCTTCGAGCTCGCCGTCGGCAAGCCCATGGTCGTCATCAAGGAGATCGACGGCGTCATGCACGAGCCCATCGAGTGGCTCGTCATCGACTGCCCCAATACCGGACTCGGCCCCGTGATGGAGCTCGTCGGCTCCCGCAAGGGCGAGGTCAAGAGCATGGAGCCCCGCGGCGACGCCGTCACGCACCTCGAGTTCGAGATCCCCGCCCGCGGTCTCATCGGCCTCCGCTCCCGCATCCTCACCGCCACCCAGGGCGAGGGCATCCTTCACCACACCTTCGAGCGATTCGCCCCTCTCAATGGCGCCGCGCCCAGCCGCAGCCAAGGCGTCCTGATCGCCTCCGAGACCGGCTCCGTCACGACCCACGCCTGCGAGCTGCTGGCCGACCGCGGCGTGCTCTTCGTCTCCCCGAGCGACAAGGTCTACGCCGGTCAGGTCGTCGGCGAGCACAACCGCGACAATGACCTAGTCGTCAACATCACCCGCCTCAAGCAACTCACCAACATGCGGGCCGCTTCCAAGGAAGCCACCGTCGTTCTCAAGGCCCCGCGCAAGATGGGCTTGGAAGCCGCACTCGAATACATCGAGGACGACGAGATCGTCGAGATCGTCCCCGGCTCGGTCCGCATCCGCAAGCGGATCCTCGACGAGTCGATGCGCAAGCGCAACGAGCGCCAGAGCCGCGACCGCCAGGAAGCCGGCGTCTAACCCGCCGTCGGCCCCAAGCATCGATCCCCGCCGCCCCCGATCATCGGGGGCGGCGGTCCGCGCAGTGTTCCCTCAGAGCATGCTGCGAGCGCTCGGCCCACGGCGTTCAAGCGCCTTGCGCCGACGGCCCCGCCGCGTCCGCGACCGGCTGAGCTGCGCCGTACATGAACTCCTCGCGCACGATCTTCCCGCCCTCGACGGTGTAGACGCCCACCTCCTCCATCCGCACCTGCTTGCCCGTCGCCCGCTCGCGGACCTCCATCCGGAACTTGACCGAGAAGCCCGTCGCGCCCACATACGGCCCCTCTGCCGCCGCCCCCACGATCTCGTTTTCCTCGATCCACCCCGCGTTCTTCGCCTCGACCGCGGCCCGACCCGCCCACGCCATCCCGAACCCCTCGATCGACTCGATCCGCGGCGACCACCACTTTGCCTCCACCTCGCCGAACTTCCCGGCGTTAAACAGCTCCACAAGCGACCGCCCGATCTGCTCCGAGTTCGCGCCCCCGCCGGTGGTCACCCGCCGCGGCTCCAGCCCCGCCTTCTTCGCCGATGCCCCCGTGCCCGCTGCCTTGCCCTTCTTGACCGGCGCCTTCGGCGCAGGCTTCCCCGCCTTCTTCTTCCCGACCGGCATTTTCTTCTTCTTGGCGGCTTTCTTCAACGACGACTTGGCGGTCTCTTTGGCCATGGCGGATCTCTCATCGAAAGGGGCGTGGACCGTCGGCGGCACACGCCGCCAAACACACCATCATTGACTGCCTGCTTCCCCCACGTCCCGGCCCCGCTCAAGCCAAGCCCGCCGCGAGCCGGCGTACAGTCCGGGTCATGCCTCACGCCCGGGCCAACGAGGGGAGTTCTGCCCGGCGCTGGGTCCTCCTGGCCGTCGCGCTCGTCGCGCTCGTCCGCCTCGTCCTCCTGGCCCTCCCCACCGGCCTCACGCTCGCCGAGGACGAGGCCCTGTACTGGGAGTGGTCGCGCTATCCGGCCCTGGGCTACGCCACCAAGCCCGGCGGCGTCGCGTGGCTCATCTGGCTCTCGACCGCCGCCCTTGGCCACACCGAGTTCGCCGTTCGCCTGCCCGCCGTCGTTTCGGGCGCCGTGGGCATGTTCGCCGCCGGCATGCTCGCCTGGGACATGACCGCCGCCCGCCGCACCGCCGTGCTCTCCGCCCTCGCCTACGCCTGCACTCCGGTCCTCGCCGTCCTCGGCCTCATCATGACCATCGACGCCCCGATGCTCGCGGCCTGGGCCGTCGCCCTCTGGGCCGCCCACCGCGCCGCCGTGCTCGGCCGCCCGCGCTGGTGGCTCGTCTGCGGCCTTGCTATCGCGATCGGCGTGCAGTTCAAGCCCACCATCCTCCTGCTCCCGCCCGGCATCCTCCTCTTCCTGCTCGCCTCGCGCCGCCACCGCCCGCCCGTCAACTGGCCGCAGCTCATCGCCGCCGCGCTCGTCGCCGCCGCCGGCCTGATCCCGACAATCCTCTACAACGCCCGCAACGACTGGGCCCAGCTCCAGCACCTGCTCGGCCACCTGGGCCTCGGCCATGCCCCGCACACGCTCGCCCTACCGAGCCCCCCCTGGTCGCCCCTTTGGACCATCGAGTATCCATTCGTCCAGCTCGCCATGGGCGGCGCGACGGCCGTCCTCGGCCTCATCGCCCTCACAAAGCTCACCAGCCTGCGCTCAACCCGGCTCCGCACCTCCGCGCTCCTGTGCGCCTGCGCCGGACTGCCGTTGCTACTGGTCTACTTCGCCGTCACGTTCATCACCCGCGTCGAGGCCAACTGGCCCGTCGCCGCCTGGATCGGCGCCTGCCCCCTCGCCGCGTGGGCCGCCGCTCTGGGCATGGAATCCAACGACCGCGGCCTGCGCATCGGTGCAGCAGTGGGGGGCCTCTTTGGCTTGGCACTCCTCATCGGCCTCCCCCTGGCCCCGCTGCTCTCCGGCACGCCCATCCCCGTCCACAGACTCACCGGCTTTGACCGCGTAGCCCGCGAAGTCGAAGGCCTCCGTTCGCAAGTCCGCGAGCGCGAGGCCCTCGAGCCCATTGTCATGGCCGTCAGCTACGGCCGCACCGCCCAGCTCGCCTTCTCGCTCTCTGGTCAACCCACCGTCTACGCCACCGCCCGCTACACCACCGGCGGCGAGGGCCGGCAGTACGACCTCTGGGCCCACACCAACCTCGAGCGCCGCGATGTGCAGCGGGCGCTGGTCGGCCGCCCGGGCGTCATGCTTGGCGGCAACCTCGCCCACTGGGCCAGCGCCTTCGAGCGCGTCGAGCCCGCCGGCACCGTCGAGAACGAGCCGGGCAAGGCCATGGGTCTGTTCGTCGGCCACGGATACAGGGGCTTCGGCAAGTGACGACCGACCGCGCAGACATCTCCCGCCCCTGGTTCCTCGGGCTGCTCGCCCTGCTGCTGGCCGTCGCCGCCGCCGTCGGGCTCCACACCGCTCTCGCGCCAAGGCCGCTGGAGACCCACGAGGTCTTCGTCGCCCAGACCGTCCGCGAGATGCTCGCCCGCGGCGATTACCTCGTGCCAACCTTCGGCGGCGAGCTCCGCCTCAAAAAGCCTCCGCTCATGTACTGGTCCGTCGCCGCCCTGGCCGGCATCACCGGCCGGTCCGACATCCCCGAGTTCGTCGCCCGCGTGCCCTCGGCCATCGCCTCGCTCCTGCTCATCGCCACTTGTGTGTTCATCGGCGCCCGCGTCTTCGACCGCCGCACCGGCCTGCTGGCCGGCGCAATCCTGGCCTTCAGCGCCGGCGTGTTCGAGTACGCGGGCAACGCCCGCCCCGAGATGCTCTACGCCGCGTGCTCCGCCGCGGGCATCGCCGCCTTCATCGCCGCCCTCCGCTCTCCGAACCGCTCCCTCGCCTGGGCCATGGGCGGCTGGGCGCTCTTCGGCCTGGCCCTGCTCGCCAAGGGTCCGCAGCTCCCACTCCTGATGCTCCTGGGCTTCGCCGGCTACGTCCTTGCCGCCCGCGGCGTGCGCGAGTGTCTCCGCGCTGTCCGCCCCGCCCGCGGCCTGCTCGTCATGCTCCTGGTCGCCGCCCCCTGGGTCTTCGCCGTCGCCTCCCGGGTCGACGGCGCCGCCGACATCTGGAAAAACGAACTCATCGGCCTCCGCTTCGGCGGTAGTGACGACACCCCCGAGTCCACCTCCGGGCTCGTCGCCTGGCTGCTGGAAGTGCTCAAGCCCAAGTACCTCCTCTATCTCATGAGCACGCTGCTCCCCTGGGGCGCGCTCGTGCCGCTCGGTGCTCTGCTGGTCTGGGACCGCCGCCGCCCGGAGCACCGCGCCGCCCGCGACGTGTTCTTCGCCTTGGCGGGCGCCGTGCTGGGCCTCTCGCTGGCGTCCCACTCGCGCGACTACTACCTCCTGCCCGCGCTCCCGCTTATGGCCGTGCTCATCGCCCGTGCCGCGATCGATCTGCTCGACCGCGCCGCCGCACGCCGTTCCAAGCTGCCCATCGTTCTGCTCGTCCTGGTCGCGCTCGGAGGATTGGGCTTCGGCGTCGGCGTCCGGGCCTATGACGGCGTCGGGGTCCGCGACATCATCCTCCTCACCGCCGCATACCTCGCCGCCGCGATCGTCGTGCTCGCTATCGCCCGGCACATGCCCCTGGGCCGCGCACCCACCGCCCTCGCCGCCGCCCTCGCCGCCTGGGCCGTGGCCTTCGGCGTCGTCGGGCACGAGCCGGTGCTCTTCAGCGAGCGCCGCATGCGAGTCGACGAGATCGCACGCCAGGCCGCCGCCGCCAGCGCCCCCGCCCTCCCGGTCGTCGCCATCGACTTCGACCCGAACGACCTGATCTACCGCCTCGCCCGCCCCGCGCGTCCGATCGACGCATCGGCGACCGCCGCCGACATCGCCGCCCTCGCCCCCTGCGTCCTGGTCGCCCCGCCCGATGCACTCGACCGCCTCGCGGCCCAGGGCCTCACGCTCCGCCGCGCCGATCCCGTCACGATCCGCAAGGGCACTGTCTTTGTCGTCGCCACCGTCGAACGCCCGCCGCCTCGCCCCTGACCGGTCGCCGTCCATCCCCGCTACCCCGACCCGCAACGATCACGAGATCGTCAGTGTCGGCGTCTTCCCGCCCACCCGCAGGCTCGCCATCGCGACCTGGCTCTCGACGGTCTGCACGAGCTTCTCAAGCGCCGTCGCCAGTGGCGCGTTCCGCTCGGATCGATCCGTGAAGTTCAGCGTCGGGTCGCCCGAATCGGAGTTCTCGCGCAGTCCCATGTTGATCGGCACCGCCCCGAGGAACGGCAGCCCCAGCCGCTGGGCCATCATCTGCGCCCCTCCGCGCCCGAAAATGTCGTACGCCTTCCCGTCATCTCCCACGAAGTACGACATGTTCTCCACCACCCCGAGCACCTCGATCCCGAGCTGCTGGAACATCCGCGCCGCACGCACCGCGTCGTCCTGCGCAACCTTCTGTGGCGTGCACACCACCACCGCCCCCGTCAGCTTCAAGAGCTGCGCCATCGTCAGCGCGACATCCCCGGTCCCCGGCGGCAGATCGATCACAAGGTAATCCAGCTCCCCCCAGCTCGTCTGCTCCACAAGCTGCTTGAACGCCCCGTGCGCCATCGGCCCGCGCCAGATCAGCGGCTTCTCGGGCTCCACCAGCTTGCCGATCGTCATCACCTTCACCCCGTGAACGAAGAACGGCTCGATCATCGCCCCGCGCACGTTCACGTCCATGCTTGCGAGCCCGAGCATCGTCGGCATCGACGGCCCGTAGATGTCCCCGTCCATCAACCCTACCGAGTGCCCCCGCCGCGCGAGCCCGACGGCCAGATTCAACGCCACCGTCGACTTCCCGACCCCGCCCTTTCCAGCCCCCACCGCGATGATGTTTTTAACGCCAGCAAGCGCCGTCGTCCCGCCCGCCGTCGCAGGAATCGGGATCGGCCGATGCCCCGCCGCCGCCGGATTCTGAACCCCCGCCCCGCCCCCCGCCCCGCCCCCCGCCCCAGCCGCCGCCCCGGCCCGAGCCACAACCTGCGGCCCGTCCTCCGTCATCTCGATGTGCACTTCCTGCAGTTCTGTCCCCGACTGCTGCGCGTGCAGCCGCACCGCCGCCGTAATCTGTTGCTTCATTCCGGCCCGCTGATCGTCGTGCAGGTTCCCCGCCGCCACGCGGATCGAGGCATACCCGTCGCAATACGAGATCTTGCTCACGGCCCCCGAAGAAACAATGTCCATCCCCGCCCGCGGGTCCGGAACACGCGTCAACGCCACCTTGATCGAGTCTTTGTCCATGCTCATGCCGCAGGGTAGGGGCCCCGCCCTCCCGCCTGCGCCGGTTCTCCGCTCCCCTATCCTTCGTTCATGCCGAACGACCCCGCCCGGAACGGCCAAGGCCACGCCTCTACCGCCCTCTCCATCATCGATCCCCCCCGCGCCGCCCCCCTCCCCGCCGGGCTCGACTTTGGCAAGGCCTGGGACTTCGCACCGGCCCCCGAAACCGTCAAGGTCAATATCGCCGATCGCTACGGCCTGTTCATCGACGGCCGCTTTGTCATCCCAAAGGGCGCCAAGCTCTTCGACACCGTTAACCCCGCCACCGAGCAGGTTCTCTCCCGCGTCGTGGCCGCCTCCGCCGCCGATGTCGACGCCGCCGTCAAGGCCGCCCGCAAGGCCCTCCCCAAGTGGGCCTCCCTGGATCCGCGCGAACGCGGCAAGTATCTCTTCCGCATCGCCCGCCGCATCCAGGAGCGTGCCCGCGAGCTCTGCATCCTCGAAACCCTCGACGGCGGCAAGCCCATCAAGGAAAGCCGCGACGTCGACATCCCCCTCGCCGCCCAGCACTTCTTCTACCACGCCGGCTGGGCCGACAAGCTCGCCTATGCCTTCCCGGGTACCCCGCCGGTCCCCCGCGGGGCGCTGAACGCCCGCCGGGGACCGGCGGGGCCACCCCCGATCGGCGTCTGCGCCCAGATCATCCCCTGGAACTTCCCGCTGCTCATGGCCGCCTGGAAGATCGCCCCCGCGCTCGCCTGCGGCAACACCGTCGTCCTCAAGCCCGCCGAGACCACACCCCTCACCGCTCTCCGGCTCGCCGAGATCTTCGACGAGATCGGCCTGCCCCCCGGAGTCGTCAACATCATCACCGGCGCCGGCGAGACCGGCGCGGCCCTCGTCGACCACCCCGGAGTCGACAAGATCGCCTTCACCGGCTCCACCATCGTCGGCAAACGCATCGCCAGGGCCGTCGCCGGCACCGGCAAACGCCTCACCCTCGAGCTCGGCGGCAAGAGTCCCAACATCATCTTCGAGGACGCCAGCCTCGACCAGGCCGTCGAGGGCATCATTCAGGGCATCTTCTTCAACCAGGGCCACGTCTGCTGCGCCGGCTCGCGCCTGCTGGTTCAGGAGAGCATCGCCGCCGACATCGCCAAACGATTGATGGTCCGCATGGCCTCGATCCGCGTCGGCGACCCGATGGACAAGAACACCGATATGGGCGCGATCAACTCCCGGGCCCAGCTCGAACGGATCGAGCATTACCTGAGCGCCGGCCGCGAGGAGGGCCTAAATCTCTCCATCTCCGGCACCCCCGGCGCGCCGCCCAAGGGCCACACCCCCGCCGCGGGCAAGCCCGACGCGCTGTCCCACTCGCCCTTTCCCGGCGCCAAGGGCTTCTGGTGTCGCCCATGCCTGTTCACCGACGTCCAGCCTTCGCACACCGTCGCCCGCGAAGAAATCTTCGGCCCGGTCCTCAGCGTTATGACCTTCCGCACCCCCGACGAGGCCATCCTCCGGGCCAACAACTCCCCCTTCGGACTCGCCGCCGGCGTCTGGACCGACAAGGGCTCCAAGATCTTCGACGTCGCCAAGAAGCTCGAGGCGGGCGTGGTCTGGCTCAACACGTACAACAAGTTCGACGCCGCGTCCCCCTTCGGCGGCTTCAAGGAGTCCGGCTTCGGACGCGAGGGCGGGCTTCAGGGCCTCCGCGGCTACGTCCGGCTGGACTGACCACGAATGTCCTCCCTCAGCCAGCTCGCCGCAGTCCACCACCAGCTCATCGAGCTGGCGTTGAGCGCGTTCACTCTCGGCGTCTCGTTCTGGATCGCCTTCGGTCCCCTCCGCCACCGCCTGCCCCGGTTCATCACCCGCTTCGCCAAGCTCTCGGCGACCCTCAAGCTGCTGGGCTTGGCCGGCATCTGCCTTTGGGGCCTGGTCCACAACATCCGCTCCGACGACGCTCTCGCCATGCGCTGGCTGCTGAGCATTCTTGCGCTCGCCCTGCTCGCCGGAGCGGCCTTCGTCGCCACCCGCCGCCCTTGTCCCCCCTCCTCGCACCCGTCCGCTCCACCGCCCCCCGGGCCGCGGGGCCCCGCTCCGGCGGCGTGATCGTGGCACACGGTTTGAGATGACCCCCATCGCCGGGACGCACCCTTCCGGCGATATGACCACCCAATCCCTCTCCATCGCGATCCCGCCCGCCATGGGCGACAGGGATAGAGGTGGTGCGGGCGTCCCGCCAGCCACTTTTGCCGCGTGCACCCTCGAAGAGAAGACCCTCGCGCTCGCGCTGCTCCGCTACCCCAGCGTGCTCCGCGGCGTGGCCCAGCACCTGGAGCCCCACCGTCTCTGCGGCTATCTCTACGAGCTCGCCCAGGCGTTCAGCGGCTTCTTCACCAACTGCCCGGTGCTGCAGGCCCCGGACGAGGCGACGAAACTGGCCCGACTGCGCTTGTGCGGGCTGACCGAGCGGGTGCTGGCGGATGGGCTGACGACGCTGGGGGTGAGGCTCGTGGAGAGGATGTGAAGTGTCTCGAGCGATCAGGGGCCAGCGGACTGTAGCTTGCGATGCTGCTCGACCTGAGCACACCCGGATGCACGATTTCGGTGCCACTCGCCTTGGGCTGGGAGCGGGCGAGCGGGCTTTGGGGAATCGCGACACCCGGGACGGCTCCTGACCAGCGCGTCATCTGATCCAGCCGCTCATCTTTCAGCGCCCACTGGGGTAGTGGCCGTAGGCATAGATCAGGGCAGGGCCAGCGCTCCGGCCCGGGCGAACACCGGGAGCATCAAGCCGATGACGCTCGAAAGCGCGAGCAACAGCAGAAGTCCCCTGAACCACGCCCGCGGCAGTCCCGGGGCCACGCCGGCGCTCGGAGGCCTTGACTGATCCGCACCGCACTCGGGACAGATGACTAGTGAGCCGACCTCGTAATCGCATTGGGGGCAGAGTCGCGGAACCGTGTGCGGTCGGCGCAAGGACCCGGCTGGGGCGGCGCATCCGTTCGGTCCGCGCAAGGTGCTCGTTACAAGCCTGAACACGCCCACCATCCCCAGAACGTAGAGCGAGCCGCAACAGATCACGCCGCTTGCGCCGAGCAATCGCTGATCGACCCAAGCGAGGCACATGGTGCCGACAAGAACCTGCTCCCACATCATCCTGATCATCTGTGGGCCGGACCATGCGATCTGTGCGAACGGCAGGCCAGCGATGCACGCCAGCATGGACGCCAGCGCGAGTCTCCGCCAGCGCTGCCTCAGCGCCGATGTCCGATAGTTGAAGAGCGTCGACATCGCGGTTGCGATAGCAGCGGTCGCGAGAACATGGAGGTGGACAGGCACACGGAGGTCGTCCGGAACGGTCCAGATCCTTCCGCGGATCGGTGGGAGTCCGGGCTGTCCGCCCGCAAGAGGTCCCTGCATCGCCGGCTTCAACCCCGGCCACGGCGGCGATTCATCGACCGCGTACGCCCCGTCCGCAAGCAGCAGGTCTCTTGACCGAGCCGATGCGGGAAGCACTCTCGACCAAGCCGCGCCAAGCCGCTTGGCGTGACGGAGCCCCGATGCCGACACGACGTACTCATCAATCCGTGCGCTGGCGATATGAAACATACCTAAGCACAAAAGAGCGACTGCGGCGGCTACAAGCAGCACCGCCGCAGTCAGCACTTTATCACGCAACCCGCTTGGCCGTATCACGATCTCATCCCATTACGGACAGTTGGCAGCAGGAAGGATCACGTCGTATCCCAGGCCTGTCGTTGTCGTAGTGGTCATGGGACCCGAAGAGCAATCAGCGTTGAGGTAGTAGCTGATTGTCAATGCTGTCGGATAGCACCTCTGCACGCACGCGCCACCGGCGACCAATTGAGGAAGGCCGCAGTTGGGTTGGCCAGCAAAGGGACCGACCGTCACAGTCCTTGGAAAGCAAAGTGCCGGCCATGACAGCGGGTTGTACCAAGCTGCCACGGGAATCGTGCACCCGGACTGAGAGTAGTAGCGCACATCTGTGCCCGCTTGAAACGCGCCGGCGTGAAGCTGCAGCAGTCCGCGAGCATCGATCGGTGACCCGAGCTCGAACGGGCCGCTCATATTCCCATTCGTGGAGTCCAGCAGGACGTAGCAGTCACTCAACTGAACGGCCAAGACCGGCAGTTCGCCGAAGACGCCGAATGCAGCATCCAGCGAATACGTCGCGTAGGTGAGACCGTTCTGCGACTGAAGGTACTCGACTACCTGAGCTCTGAACTGCTCCGCAGTGCTCGTCTCCCCCGTGATCAACGCCCGCCACTGCGGCACATCCGTGCATTGGTTCCGCCAGTGCTGCCCCGCGGCGATCATCGTCGCAATGATCTGCTGGCTCTGGGTGCTGACGTTGAACTCCAGCGAGGCGTCGTGCGCGACGCCGCTGACCTCCTCGAGCGGCAGGTCGATGGTGATGAGCTGACCGAGATCGTCGAACACCAGCCACCCCAGGTCGGGATCGGCGGCCAGGATCAGCAGTTCGTGGTACCAGTTGTCCGGCGTGCCGAGCTCGGTGGTGATCTCGCCGTAGAGCATCAGGTCGCGGAGCGCAAGGCGGTAGTCGTCGAGCGGGGCCGAGTTCAGGCTCTCGGGGGTGTACGCCCCGTCGCAGTCGGAGGCGCCGATCAGCTTCAGCGCTTCGAGGGTCGGCCGTCCGGAGCGGACCGGGTTGAACAGGTGGCTGTTCAGCAGCGGGCTGGTGAACAAGAACCCGGTTCCAGGCGAGGCCGACTGCCCCTCCACGCGGGCCCAGTAGTGCTCGGACCACTGGCGTACCTCAGCGTTTCGTGCGTAGGTCAGGTCGCCGTAGTAGACGTCCTGGGCGAGGGCCGTGGCCGTCACCCCTCCCCCCCGACAGCGACCGCCGCCGCGCAGGCGGACAGCACTGTTCCGATGAGTCGCCGCATCATGTAAATCTCCCCGTAACCGGAACACGCGCCACGTGCCAGCACACGCCGGCCGCATCGCGTCCGAGAAGCAATGTACTTGATGGTGATCG
>JBBQRT010000067.1:0-17545 GCA_038214505.1 Phycisphaerales bacterium
GACCTGTTCCGCGTCGGGCACGCGGGCACGGCGATCTCGACGGCGGTGGGCATGGCCCGCGGTGACTCGCTGAACAAGGAAGGCTTTGACCCCGCAACCAATCCCAAGGGGCGTCGCGTGGTCAGCGTCATCGGCGACGCCTCGATCGTCAACGGCGTGGCGATGGAGGGCCTCAACGGCGCGGGGGTGCTCAAGCGGCAGTTTCTGGTCATCCTCAACGACAACGGGATGTCGATCTCCAAGCCCCAGGGGGCCGTGGCCCAGTACTTCGACCGGGTGCGGGTCAGCCACACCTACGCCGATCTGAAGAAGAAGGGCAAGGAGCTGCTCAAGGGCCTGCCGGGCGGGAGCGTGATCGCCGATGCGTATCACCGCGCGGGCGAGGCGACCAAGAGCATCGTGCACGAGGCGCAGGGCGCGGGCGTCGGCACGGGCTGGTTCGAGAACTTCGGGCTTCTGACCGTCGGGCCGATCGACGGGCACGACCTGCCGACGCTGATCGAGTTCCTAACCGAGGCGCGGGACCTGGACCGCCCGATGGTCCTGCACGTGAAGACGATCAAGGGCAAGGGGATGGACTTCGCGGAGCAGGAGTCGAGCAAGTTCCACTCGCCGGGCCCGCTGGTCCGCGAGGGGTGCCGCGTGGAGATCAGGAAGGACGGCCGGTCGTTCACTGCGTCGATCGGCGAGATCCTGGTCGACCTGATGAAGCGCGACCCGAGGGTGGTCACCGCGACGGCGGCGATGCCCGATGGCACGGGCATCAGCAAGACACTGGCGGCGTTCCCGGAGCGTTCGTTCGACACGGGCATCTGCGAGAGCCACGCGATGGACATGATGGCGGGGCTGGCCAAGACGGGCTGGAAGCCGTTCTTCGCGGTGTACTCGACGTTCGTGCAGCGGGCCTTCGACCAGGCGTTCCAGGAGGGTGCGCTGCAGAACCTGCCGCTGCGGCTTCTCCTGGACCGGGCCGGGCTGGTCGGCGGCGACGGCGCGGTGCACCACGGCTTCTGCGACACGGCGATCCTGCGGACGCTGCCCAACACCGCGCTCGTGGCCCCGATCGACGAGCCCTCGCTGAAGGAGGCCGTCGAGTTCATGAACGGGTACGAGGACGGGGTCTCGGCGGCCCGGTATCCGCGTGACAACGTTTCGGACCTGGTGACTTGCCGGCTCGGGGCGACCCCGAGGTTCGTGCTGGGCAAGGCACGCTGCCTGACGCCGGAGTTCGATCTCGTCGGTGCCACGACGGAGATGGTTCCGGACGTGGCGGTGCTGGCTTTCGGCACACCGGCGATCGATGCTCTGCGGGCGGCCGACGCGCTCAAGGGCGAGTACAAGGTCAGCGTCTACGACGCGCGGTTTGCCAAGCCGGTGGACGCGGGCCTCATCCGCGATCTGCTGGGCCGCGGGATCCCGGTTGTCACCGTCGAGGATCACTCGGTGATCGGCGGGTTCGGCGCGGCCGTGCTCGAGGCGGCGCAATCGATGAACCTCGACGCGTCTCGCGTGGTGCGGCTGGGGCTGCCGGACTCCTGGGTCGTCCAGGACAGCCGGAGCAAGCAGCTGGCCGACTGCGGGATCGACGCGGCGGGGATCTCTCGCGGGATCCGGCAGGCCGCGGAGCTCGGCACGCCGCACGCCGGGGCTCGGGTTGCGGCGGAGGTCAAGCCGGGCGTCGTGGCCCGGGTGTGAGCCGCGGATTGATGCTGAAGTTCCTGGAGGCCGGCCCGCGTGGGTCGGCCTCTTTATTTCTGGAGGAATCGAGATCAGCGGAAGTCGCGGGACATGGAGGGCATGGGGTCGGTGGCGGCGCGGGTGAACTCTCCGGCGTCGTGGATGGTGCGGACCATGACGTGGACCACCAGGCCCTGGCGCTGGACGCGGCCATCGACGACGACGATGGCGCTGTGGCGGGCGGCCTTGCGGAAGCGGCGGAAGACGTCCGGGCGGATGATGAGGTTGGCGCTGCCGGTCTCGTCCTCGATAGTCATGAAGACGACGCCCTTGGCGGTGCTCGGTCGCTGGCGGACCAGGACGATGCCGGCGACGCGGACGCGGGAGGCGTGGGGGCGTGCGAGCGGGTCCTTGAGCGTGCGGCTCGCGGCCACGCCGCGGGCGGCCAGGTCGTCGCGCATGAAGCCGATGGGGTGTGCCTTGAGGGAGAGACCGGTGGCGGCGTAATCGTGGGCGACCTGGCGTGAGGCAGGGATGGTGGGCAGAGGGGTTTCGGGAGGCACAGAGGCACGAAGGCACGAAGGCACGGAGTGGTACCCCGCCTGCGGCTGAGCACTGTGCGTCTCTGTGCCTTCGTGCCTCTGTGCCTCCCCGCCGTCGAACAGCGGCAGCACCTCGTCCTTGAGCCCGCGGATCTCCCAGAGGGCTTGCTGGCGGCTGAGGTTCCATGAGCCGAAGGCGTCGGCGCCGGCCAAGAGGCGGAGGGTGTGGACCTTGACGCCGCTGCGGCGCCAGAGGGTGGTCAGGTCCGGGCGAGAGCGCTCGGCGGACGCGGCGGCGGCGATGACCTGCTCGGCCTGGTCGCGGCGGAGTCCGGTGATCAGGCGCAGGCCCAGGCGGAGTGCGCCGTCGGGCTCGATGGTGCAGTCCCAATGGCTTTGGGCGACGTCGAGGCGGCGGACGGTGACGCCGTGGTCTTGCGCGTCGCGGACAAGCTGGGCGGGGGCGTAGAAGCCCATGGGCTGGGCGTTGATGAGGGCGGCGCAGAACTCGGCGGGGTGGTGGCGCTTGAGCCAGAGGGAGGCGTAGACGAGGTTGGCGAAGCTGGCGGCGTGGCTCTCGGGGAAGCCGTACTCGCTGAAGCCCTTGAGCTGGTCGAAGCATCGCTGGGCGAAGTCGCGGGCGTAGCCGCGGGCGATCATGCCCTCGATGATGCGGACGCCGAAGCCGTAGATGACCTTCTGCTTGGTCTTCCAGGCGGCGATGGCGCGGCGGAGCTGGTCGGCCTCGCCGGGGGTGAAGCCGGCGGCGACCATGGCGAGCTTCATGGCCTGCTCCTGGAAGAGCGGGACGCCGAGGGTCTTGCCCAGGACCTGGCGGATCTTGTCGTCGGGGAAGACGACAGGCTCGATGCCGTCGCGGCGGCGGAGATAGGGGTGGACCATGTCGCCGACGATGGGGCCGGGGCGGACGAGCGCGACCTCGATGACCAGGTCGTAGAAGCACCGGGGCTTGAGGCGCGGGAGCATGGACATCTGTGCGCGGGACTCGATCTGGAACACGCCGATGGTGTCGGCGGCGCAGGCCATGTCGTAGACGGCGGGGTCGTCCTGTGGGATGGTGTGGAGCTGCAAAGGGATAAAGGTGTCGAGGTGCCGGGGTGGCGAGGTGTCAAGGGCGCAGGCGTGAATGGATGCCGCAGGTAACGGCTCGGCGCGGTCGCTTGTCGAAGCGACCGAAGCGATGTTTAGCCCTCCAGTTTGCGGATGAGCGAGAAGAGCACGCGGTCGATCTCCGTGAGCAGGCTCTCGATCTGCAGGCTCGCTTCCAGAAACTCCAGTTCGCGAGGGATCTCCCACTGCGTGTACAACTCGGCCTGCGAGCCGCTGGCGATCCGCAGGCCCCGGATGTACTCGGGCCGCGTCTTGCGGTTGTAGCCCTGGGCGATGTTGGAGGGGATGGACACCGAGGCCCGGCGCATCTGGGCCGTGAGGCCAACTATCTCGGATCTGGGCATCCTGTCGGTCGCTTTGAACACCAGTACTGCCAGACGCTTGCTCTGCTGCCAGACGATCGGGTCGCGGCAGGAACGGATGCTGGACATGTGCTTCTCCGGCTGCTTCCCCTTCCCCCCCCACCACCTGGGCACCTGGACACCTCGACACCTGGGCCCGATCATTCACCATCCCCATCGCCTTGCTCAGCGCCGAGAGCATGCCCAGGCCGAGCACGTCGATCTTGAGCATGCCCAGGGCCTCGATATCGTCCTTGTCCCACTCGATGATGGTGCGGTCGGGCATGGCCGCGTTCTCGATGGGGACCGATTCGCAGAGGTCGCCGCGGGTGATGACGAAGCCGCCCACGTGCTGGGAGAGGTGGCGCGGGAAGCCCTGGATCTGCGTGGCCAGGTCGATGGCCAGGCGGAGGGTGCGGTCGGTGGGCTCGAGGCCCAGCTCGCGCAGGCGGTCGTCGTGGACCTTGCCGTCTTCCCACCAGTCCAGGCTCTTGGCCAGGCGGTCGACCAGGTCGAGGCTGAGGCCCAGGGCCTTGCCGACCTCGCGGATGGCGCTGCGGCCGCGGTAGGAGATGACCTCGGCGGTGAGGGCGGCGCGGTGGCGGCCGTACTTGGCGTAGATGTACTGGATGACCTCCTCGCGGCGTTCGTGCTCGAAGTCGATGTCGATGTCTGGGGGCTCGTTGCGCTCCTTGGAGATGAATCGCTCGAAGAGCAGGTCGATCTTGGTCGGGTCGACGCTGGTGACGCCCAGGCAGTAGCAGACGGCGGAGTTGGCGGCGGCGCCGCGGCCCTGGCAGAGGATGCCGCGGGAGCGGGCGTAGGCGACCAGGTCGTGGACGGTGAGGAAGTAAGGTGCGTAGTCGAGCTCGTCGATGAGGCGGAGCTCGTGGGCGATGATCGCGCGGATCGCGGGGGGGACGTGGGAAGAGATGTTTGGGTGTTCGGGCGACGGAGTGTCGAGGGCGGGGTCGTCTCCTGACATCCGGGCGCCTTGGCGGCTCGGTACCCGGGCCGTGGCGACCTCGGCGTACCGCCGCTCCGCCCCGTCCAACACCAGGTCGGTCAGGTGCTGCATGGGCGTCTTTCCCGGCGGAACGACCTCGTCGGGGTACTGGTAGCGGAGCTGGTCGAGGCTGAAGGCGGAGGCCCGGCTGGCGATCTGCGCGGCGCGGGCGACGGCGGCGTGGCCGCCGCGGATAGGCGAGAAGAGACGGAGCATCTCGTGGCCGCTCTTGAGGTGGCGCTCGGCGGAGGGCTCGAGGAGCAGGCCGGCCTGCTCGATGGTGAGGGTGTGCTTGATGCAGGTGAGCACGTCCTGCAGCGGGCGGCGGGAGGGATCGTGGTAGAGCACGTCGCTGGTGGCGACCATGGGCACGCCGGTGTGGGCGCAGAGGTCGGCGAGCTGTTCGACGCGGGCCTGGTCGTCGTGGCCGTAGGTGAACGCTGCGGCCAGCGAGAGACGGTCGCGATCAAAGACGCGGGCCAGGCCCTGGAGGGTTTCGATGAACGATTCGTCGATGACGCGGGGCGGGCGGACAACGCACAGGAGCCCGGGGCTGAGTTCGAGCACGTCGTGAAGGCTCAGGTGGCAGCGACCCTTGGGAGCGCGGCGCTTGCCGATGGTGAGCAGGCGGCAGAGGCGGCCGTAGGAAGCGCGGTCGGTGGGGTAGAGCGAAAGGGAAGTGTCGGCGCAGAAGATGTCGAGCTGTCGAGATGTCGAGGTGTCGGCAACTCGGGCGTTCGGGACCTGGACCTGGGCGCCGATGGCCAGCGGCAGGCCGTGCTCCCTGGCGGCCACGTGGGCGCGGACGATGCCGGCGAGGGTGTGCAGGTCGCAGATGGCGGCGGCGGAGTGGCCGAGTTCCTTGGCGCGGGCGACGAGCTCGTCGGGATGGCTGGCGCCGGTGAGGAAAGTGAAGTTGCTGGTGGTCAAAAGCTCGGCGTAGGGGACGGGAGGGGCGTTTGGGGTGCCGGGCTCGGGGTGGTTGGGCTGGGAGCCCAGGCCGGCGACGATGCCGCCCCAGTGGGCGTGGGCCCGTTTCCATGGGTGCTCGTGGGGCTTTTCATGCGGGCGTTCGGGCATGGGAAATAAGGGCGGA
The DNA here is from genome assembly GCA_038214505.1 of Phycisphaerales bacterium. GTDB lineage: Bacteria > Planctomycetota > Phycisphaerae > Phycisphaerales > UBA1924 > UBA4658. The sequence continues at coordinate 5,794 of JBBQRT010000067.1, forward strand.
TTCGAGGCAGGCGGGGAACGGGGCCGACATAGAGACAGCATGAGCACACCGGGCCAGACATCCGAACATTACCCTACCATTGCTCCATCGGCCAACTTTGCGGACGCTTTGGCGTCACGCGAGGGGGTGACGCGGGTGATCGATGCACTCAGCGCCGAACGGTCGGCGGAAATGCCCGACGGGCGGGTGCGGTCGATCGATCAGTTTGCCGTGCCGGGGGACGCGGCGGCGATTTTGGAGCGGGCGGCCCGCGCGGCGCCGGATGGGTGCGTGGTGGAGACAGGGTGCGCGAGCGCTCTGTCGACGCTGCACATCTGCCGGGGGCGGATGGACGCGGGGCGGCTGGACGCCGCCAACCTCGTGCACGCGATGGATCCGAACCAAACGCGGCACTTCGAGTCGATGGGGATCCGGCATGTGCGGCGGGCGGGGCTGGAGGGCGTTTGTCGGGTGCATGACCGGGCGGCGCACGAGGTGCTTCCGGAGCTGCTCGCCGCCGGGACGCGGGCGGGGTTTGCGTTCATCGACGGGATGCACCAGATGGACTATGTCATGCTGGAGGCGTTTTACATCGACAGGATGCTGGGGGTCGGGAGCGTCCTGGCGATCCACGACCTGTGGATGCCGGCGCTGCAGCACTTCGCGTGCTTCTGGGTCGCCAACCGGGGGTACGAGCCGGTGACGGTCTGCGGTGAGGGATCAACGGCCAGCTTTCAGACGCAGGGGTGCGAGAGCCCGAATCGGGGCGTGGGGGACCCGGGCGCGGCGCCGGCGTTCTTCCGCAGGCGGCTGCTCGAGCATGTTGATCGCTCGGTGCTGCTCCTGCGAAAGACGGGCGAGGACGGGCGGGCGTGGGACGAGTTTCGCGAGTACCTGCTGTGAGGGACGGGCAGATGTGCGCGCGGGGCTAGCTCGCTGGGCAGGCGGGCGGGCCGTATCGGCGGACGCGGAGCCGGAGCGCCGGCGGCCGGGCTGAATAGGCTTTGTCCGTGAAAGGCCTTACATCGCGATGGTCATTTCGGCTCACGGGCAACGGCGATCTGCCGCCGGGGCCGGGGCAGGCACTCGGAACGCGCGGGGGGGGTGCCGGGGGGGCGGGAGTCAGTGCGCTCGTGAGCAGGCTGCTGATTGCCCGAGGCTTTGACCGGGGCGAGGCGGCGGCGGAGTTCCTGGATCCCAAGCTCCGGCAGCTTCATGATCCGTCGCTCATGCCGGACCTTGATCGGGCCGCCGAGCGGCTCGTCGAGGCGGGCAAGGGTGGGGAGAGCATCGTCATCTATGGCGATTACGACGTGGACGGGATCACCGCGACGGCGATCCTGTTCCACACGATCCGCGCGATCAATCCGCAGGCGCAGGTGCGGTCGTACGTGCCGCACAGGCTGGAAGAGGGGTACGGGCTCAATGCGGAGGCGATCGGCGAGCTGTGCGCGGGCGGGGCGCGGGTGATTGTGTCGGTGGATTGCGGTGTGACGGCGGTGGGGCCGGCGGAGGTGGCGCGGGCGGCTGGGGTGGACCTGATCATCACAGATCACCACAACCCGCCGGCGACGATGGATGGACTGCCGCGAGCGTTTGCGGTCGTGCATCCGCGGCGGCCGGACTCGAGGTACCCGTTCGGCGAGCTGTCGGGCGCGGGGGTCGCGTACAAGCTGGCGTGGCGGATGTGCACCGTGGCGAGCGGTGGGAGCAAGTGCCGGGAGGACTTGCGGGGGATGCTGCTGGAGCTTCTGGCATTTGCGGCGATCGGGGCGGTGGCCGATATCGTGCCGCTGGTGGGCGAGAACCGGGTGCTGACGCGGTTCGGCTTGCCGCTGGTGGCGGCGTCAAAGTTCGAGGGGCTGAGCGCGCTGGTGCGGGCGAGCGGGCTGCTCGAGCAGAAGATCGGGGCGATGGAGGTGGGGTTCCGGATCGGGCCGCGGCTGAATGCGGCGGGGCGGATGGGGCACGCGAAAGAGGCGATGGAGCTGTTCACGACGGCGACGCCAGAGCGTGCGGCGGAGATTGCCAAGCACCTTGGCGAGCAGAACGAGGCCCGGCGGACGGTCGAGAAGTCGATCCTCGAGCAGGCGTGCGAGATGGCCGAGGAGTCGGGGATGACGCGTGACGATCGGCGGGCGATCGTGCTGGCGCACGGGTCATGGCACGCGGGGGTTGTGGGGATCGTCTGCTCGCGGCTGGTGGAGCGGTTTCACAGGCCGACGATCCTGATGCAGACTCGGGATGGAACGTGCCACGGCTCGGGGCGGAGCGTGGACGGGTTCAATCTGCACGCGGGGCTCGTGGAATGCCACGAGCACCTCGAGCGGTATGGCGGGCACGACATGGCCGCGGGGGTGCACCTGTCGGAGGCGAAGCTGTCGGCGTTTGCGGACAAGTTCACCAGCGTGGCGAACCGCTCGATCGAGGCGTCTCGACTGTGCTCGCGGGTTGAGATCGACTGCGAGGCGACGGCGGACGAACTGACCGTCGAGGCGGTGCGGCAGGTGGAGAAACTTGGGCCCTTCGGCGCGGGGAACCCGGAGCCGAGCATTCTGGTCAAGGACCTGGTTATCGCGGGGCGGGCGGCGCTCGGGGGCCAAGGGAAGCACGCGAAGCTCGATCTGCGGAGTCGGGACGGCGGGCGGGTGTTCCGGGCCGTGGGCTGGGGCTGGGGGGAGCACCTGGAACGGCTGGCGGTGGGGATGAAGCTCGACGCGGTCGTGACACCACGGGTGTCGGTGTTTACCGGAGCACCCGTGGTCGAGCCCGAGCTGTGCGACGTGATGATCGGCTGAGGCTTACGGCTTGGGGGCCGACGCGGCCGCGGCCCTGACGGCGGCGAGGACGTCGGCGGGCTCGGCGCGCTTGGTGTAGTCGGCGCTGACGAAGGCGTAGGAGATCTTGCCGTCGGGCGCGACGACGTAGGTGGCGGCGAGAGGAAGGGTCCAGGACTCGTCGCCGTTGATTTTGGGCAGATCGAGACGGCCCTTGAAAGCGATCACAAGCGATTCCGGAAGGCGATAGGCAAGGCCGTAGGACCGGGCAGTGGCGTTGCCCTTGTCGGTCACAACGCTGAAGGTGAGCTTGTCCTTTTCGGCGGTGCTTAGTGAGTTGTCGGGGAGCTCGGGACTGAGCGCGATGAGCTGGGCCCCGGAGGCCTTGAGCTCTGGAAGGATGTCCTGATAGGCCTTGAGCTGAACGTTGCAGTACGGGCACCAACCGCCGCGGTACCAGGTGAGGACAACGGGACCCTGCTTGAGCATGCTGGCGAGGTTGACGGTTTGGCCCTTGGCGTCGGCGAGGGTGAAGTCGGGGGCGGTTGCGCCTGGCTTGAGAGCGGTCCTTAGGACGTCGGACTCGGCGACTTGGCGGATGCCATCGTCGTAGAGGGCGACGGTCTCGGGCTTGGCCTTCAACTGGAACGAGGCCTTGAGGGTGTCGAGCTGGGATTGAAGTCCGGGCTCGACGGAGATCGCCGCCGTGGTCGGGGTCGGGGCGGGCGTGGCGCTGGGGCTGAGCTTGGGCACGTCGCGGGACTCCTCGCCGCTGGTCTTCTTCCAGCTCGTGTCGGCGGCGGGCTTGAGCTTGGGCTCGTTCTTCAGAAAGGCCGAGCGGGTGTCGTTGAAGATGTCCTTGTAGAAGAGGAAGAGGCGGCCGCCCTCGACGATGTAGGACTTGGGGTCGATCTCGACCTTGGAACCGTCTTCGCCCATGGCATAGGCGCACCAGCCGCCGTAGGCGGGCTCGAAGCGGGCGGGGTTGGCGGCGAAGAGGTCGCGGTTGGCCTTGGTGGCGAAGCGATAGGTGATGCCGTTGTGGGTGTGGCTGATGGCGTCGGACCCCTTCTTGGGCGACGAGCTGCCCTCGGGGAAGTACGCGACTGGGTCGTAGCCGTCGATGGCCAGCCGGCTCTTCGGGAGGTTGTATTGGGCCGGATCGCGCTGGCCGATCGGGGCGGCGAGGACGACGAGGGGAAATCCGAGGGTGGCGGTGGTCATGGCGGCGATGATGAGGAGGCGGGCAGAGCGAGAAGCGGACATCAGGAAGCTCCGGGGGAGGGCAGGAACAGTGGCGGACCGAGGGGACGGGTCGAGATGCCAGCGGTCGGCATCAGGATTTGGATGCCGGGGGCGGGATCGGGTTTCAGGCCGCGGGGCTGCCGGGCGGCGGCAATACCCTGAGGCATGACTGACGATCGATATGATGGCCCCAGGCAGGGTGGCAGAGGGCCGGGAGCGCGGGGTGGGGGCGTGCGTCCCGGGCGGCGGCCGCCGCTGAACGTGATGACCACGACGCTTTGGGAGTATCCGAGCCAGCACTACGACTCTGTGAAGGGAGCGGCGGTCGGCGGGGCGATGGTGACGATGCAGGGAGACCGCGACTACGCGGGGGCCACGCCTTCGTGGGTGATCTGGCAGTGCCTGATGCGATACACGCGCGAGGGGGACACGGTGGTCGACCCGATGTGCGGCAGCGGGACCACGCTGGACGTGTGCGCGGACCTTGGGCGAAAGGGCGTTGGGTTTGACTTGTCGCCGCGGCGGCCAGATATCCGGCAGGCGGACGCCCGGAAGCTGCCGATGGAAAGGGCGTCGGCAGACTTCGTTTTCGTCGATCCCCCCTACTCGACGCACATCGAATACTCGAACGACCCGAAGTGCATCGGCAAGCTCGACGCGGCGGGGGACGACGGGGGCGGGGCGTACTACGCCGCGATGGGCAACGTGATCGGAGACATCGACCGGGTGCTCAAGCCCAAGCGGTACATGGCGCTCTATGTCAGCGATTCTTGGAAGAGGCGGGCGTCGGGTGACCCGGGGAGCGGGACGGGAGTGTTCATACCCTTGGGCTTCGGGCTTTTCTCGATTATGATGGAGCGGTTCAAGCCGGTGGACATCATCTGCGTGGTGCGGGGGAACCAGAAGCTGGGCAAGAGCCAGTGGCACTCTGCGGCCCGGGAGGGGAACTACTTCCTGCGCGGGTTCAACTACCTGTTCATCATGAAAAAGGACGCGGCCGGCTGAAGGGCCCGCCGGACGCACCATGGTCACGACGCCGTTTGCCCCCTTCACCACGCCGCACGGGATCGCGATCGCGTGGACGGGCGCGGTGCTGATGGCAGCGATCGTGATCGGGAGGTTTGTTCGAGGGACGGGGGCACAGCGGCGACTGGACGGGTTGTTGGCTGCCGGCGCGGTATTGGTCAACGCGTTCTCGATCGGCTACTTCGCGACGCCGCCGCGGCTTGGCTGGGCCCAGTCGCTGCCGCTGCAGCTGTGTGATTTGGCGTGTCTTGTGGCACCGATCGCGCTGCTCTGGCCGGAGCGGTGCCGATGGGCCCGGACGCTGATGTACTTCTGGGGCCTCGGGCTGTCGTCGCAGGCGTTCATCACGCCCACGCTCACCGAGGGTTTCCCGTCGCTTCGCTACTGGCAGTTCTGGCTTCTGCACCTGGTCATCGTGGGCACGGCGATGTACGACGTTATTGCCCGGGGCTATCGGCCCTCGCTCAAGGACCTCCGGCTGGCACTCGGGGTAAGCTGTGTGTGGTTTGCGGTAGTTTTTGCGCTCAACATCGTGCTGGACAAGCTGGGCGTGGAGGGGGCGAACTATGGATATTGCGGCGACACGCGGCCGTTGCATCCGACGGTCATCGACCGACTGGGCGAATGGCCGCTGCGGGCGGTGGGGCTCGCGGTGATCGGGGCAGCGGTCATGACGTTCTGGTGGGCGATCTGGCCGGTGGCGGGGTGGGTCGGGCGGGGTTCGCTTCGTCGATGTCGAGCCCGAGGTCGAGGCTAGCGGCGTGGTGGGTCAGGCCGCCGACGCTGATGCGGTCGACGCCGGTCTGGGCGATTGCTCGAACGGTGTCGAGACGCACGCCGCCGGAGGCTTCGAGGAGGAGGCGGACGCCAGCCGCGTTGCGCATGGCGACGGCGGCGGCGAGGGTGGCGGGGTCCATATTGTCGAGAAGCACGATATCGAGCCCGCAGCCGCCGGCGGCGAGGATGATCTCGAGCTGGTCGAGACGGTCGACCTCGAGTTCAATAAACCGGAGCCCTCCAGAGCTGTCGGCAAACTCACGGGCCCGGCGGCTCGCGTCCAGGACGAACCCGGCGAGGCGGTCGGGATCGACGGCGGCGATGTGGTTGTCCTTGATCAGCACGGCGTCGAAGAGGCCGATGCGGTGGCAGAAGCCCCCGCCGCAGCGAACGGCGTATTTCTCGAGAGATCTGAGGCCCGGGGTGGTCTTGCGTGTGTCGAGCAGGCGGGCAGGGAGGCCCTCGAGCCTGGCGACGAACTCGGCGGTGCGGGTGGCGATTCCGGAGAGACGCGAGACGAGGTTGAGCAGCGTGCGCTCCGCGCCCAGGATCTCGCCCAGCGGGCCGGCGATGGTGGCGATCCGGTCGCCCGGGGTGAAGCGCGAGCCGTCGTGAATGTGGAGTGTGGCGCGGGCGCCCGGGGCCATGACGGCGAGCAAGGGGGCGATGCAGGCAACGCCGGCGAGGGTACCGGGCTGGCGGGCGCGGAGGTGGGCGCGCGTCGGCTGTGCGCCTGCTCCGGTGACCAGGGCGGTGATGTCGCCGGGGACGCCACCGGGGCCGAGATCTTCATCGCGGGCCGAGGCGAGCAGCCGGTCGAGCGATCCGTCGGCGGTGAGGGCGATGAGGAGATCCGGAAGGGTGAGGGTGTTGAGGTCGAGCATGATCGGTAGGGGGCGCTGGAATGGTGTGCACGGCGGGGGCTCGGGCGGGTGCTGCCGAGGGAAGCATCGCGTTCGGTCCGGGCAACGCTATCCTGCCCTCCCACTGACGGAGGCTTCCCTATGGCTCTTCTTTCCGGCAAGGTCGCGCTGATCGTCGGCATCGCCAACGAGCGCTCGTACGCCTGGCACATCGCCCGTTCGCTGATCGACCACGGCTGCACGTGCGCGTTCACGCATCTGCCCGGAGACAAGAACGAGCGACGCACGCGGCGCGCCGTCGAGGAGTTCAATCTGGCCTCGCCCTGGCTGGTGCCGATGGACGCCTCGAGCGACGCGGACATGCAGGCGGTGTTCGAGAAGTTCGGCGCGGATTTCAAGCGACTGGACGTGCTGGTGCACTCGATCGCATATGCCGATCGCGACTGGCTGAGCATCGGCAAGTTCGTCGAGACGCCGCGGCAGGCGTACCTGCAGGCCATCGACATCTCGGCCTACACGCTGGTGGCGATGAGCCGGCTGGCCCGGCCGATCATGCAGCGGTCGGGCGAGGGGGGCTCGATCATGGCCATGTCGTACTACGGCGGGGAGAAGGTCGTGCCGGGCTACAACGTCATGGGCGTGGCCAAGGCGGCGCTCGAGTCGTCGGCCCGCTACTTGGCATGGGAGCTGGGCGTAGACAACATCCGCGTGAACGTGATTTCGGGCGGTTTCCTGCGGACGCTGGCGTCGTCGGCGGTGGGCGGAACGGACAAGATGGGCGACGAGGTCGAGAAGCGGGCCCCGCTTCGGCGGAACGTCGAGGGGCAGGACGTGGGCAAGACCGCCGTGTATCTCGCCAGCGAGCTGGCCTCGGGCGTCTCGGGCGAGACGATCTACGTGGACTGCGGCGTGAACACTGTCGGGCTGTAGGTCCGAGAAACCCTGAGGCCCAAGAGGGACGTGGGACGGGGGGGCGGTGGGCGATGAGCGGCTGGACGCTTTGGCCTGCCCGGCGGTTGGGCAATCATCCCGGTTCGCGCGGGGTTTCAAAGCCTGCGAAGGGTCCGCGTCGATAACCCTGTATGAGCATGTTCAGCGCGGCCCAGATCCAGGCGGCATCCGGAGCGGTGAACGCGGCGAAAGTCGCGGCCGACAAGCGGATCGAGAAGAAGCAGGCCGTGCGGCCCGACGGGACGCCACGCCCGGCGGACGAGGTCGTGTTGAACGTGCAGGCGGCCCAGAGCGTGGTGGCGATGCACGCGACCAAGCGGGAGCACGACGAGGACTCGGCCGAGGAAGAAGCGGCACGTCAGGACTCGCTCAAGGAGCAGACCGGCGAGAAGCCTGAGAGCCGCCCGCGGCTTGATGTTCAGGGGTAAGGTGACGAGCGGCTCGAGGGGCGAAGCGACCTCGACTGCCAGCGGCGCGGCGTTCGCGATCTTTGCCCAGGCCGCGCGGTCTGCCGCCGCGGGCTGATCCGAATGCACCAACACGGCGGAGTTTGCCGCACCGGGGCTTGCCGAGACGTCCGGCGACCGGTCACTCGTCGCCGAGTTCTCACTCGAATATCGATATCTGCAGATCCCCCGGGGCGGTTGGTGATCTTCGACTTCAGATGAACGTGCCCTCCGGGCCCGAGAACCGGCGCGAGCGGTGCGTGGAAGGGTCGGTGCGGCGGCGTCGCCCCCCCCCACTCCGCACAGGCCGCCTGCGCGTCGTGGTTGCGGCACGACGGTGCACCGAGAGGTGAAGTCGCCCACTTGGGGGATCGATGAGAGCAGTGCCGGACGATGCAGCGAGCGTCGGCCTGGTCGTGCGGAGGGGTCCGTGCGTCAAGGTGGTCCGTGTTCCCCAGAGCGTGTGCGCAGGGGCGGCCTCGGGCGAAGTGTGCGAACGCAAGGAGTATTCGAGTATGCAAGCACGTGTGTCCAAGGCCTTTACGCTGGTCGAGATCCTGATCGTCGTGGTCATCCTCGGCATCCTGGCCGCCATCGTCATTCCGCAGTTCACCAACGCCAGCCAGGACGCCCAGCGGGGCAACGTGGTGACTCAGCTGCAGAGTATCCGCAACCAGATCGAGCTCTACCGCGTCCGCAACAACGGCACATCTCCGACGATGGCCGGCGCGGTCGACGCCTCCTTCACGCAGCTGGTCACGCCCCCGGCCGGCCAGCAGCCGTACTTGCGGACCCGCCCGACGAACCCGCGCAACGGCTCGAACGGCGTCGCGACTTCCACGGCGACGGGCGCCGCATTCGTGACCGCCGCCCAGGCCGCTCCGGCTGCGGGCGAGGGGTGGCTCTACAACGCCGCCACCGGCGAGTTCGCCGCGCAGGGTTTCAACGAGTCCACCGGCGGCTGGTCGTTCTAAGCCCTCGGCCGATGGCCTGACCTGAATCTTCTGTCGCCCGGCTCCGAGAGGGTCCGGGCGGCATTCGCGGGAGGCGCGGAGGCAGTGTGCACTCTGGCGGGCTCGGGACCTGAACGAGGCCGCATCTGGAAGGAAACACCATGGCCAGCGCTACTCATGTGAGTTTGGGGAATCGGAACGCCTTCACGCTTGTGGAGATTCTGATCGTCGTCGTGATTTTGGGGATCCTGGCGGCGATCGTGATCCCGAGCTTCGCGGACGCGGCGGTCAACACGCGGGAAAGCGCGACGTACAGCGAGTTGCAGAAGCTTCGACGGCATGTCGGGGTTTTCCAGGCAAGGAACAACTCGCGTCTGCCGGCCGTCGCGCAGGGGGACGGGACGTGGGGCGAGCTGATCGGGCGGGACTATCTGCTCTCGCCGCCGCTGAACGCGCTGGTGGGCGCCGAGAACGGGCACCGCGTCACGTTCGGGACGGGGCCGGTGGCATTGTTCACCACCGAGTACGGCTGGGTCTTCAACACGACCACGGGCGACGTCTGGGCGGTCGGTTATGACGCCCAGGACCGGCTGATCGCCCGCTGAGCCGGATAAACCCAACCTTCGCAAGGGTCGCGGCCGGCAGAAGATGGATCGGAAACGCCTTAGGACCGATACAGGGGACCGGACCCAACGCACTCCGCGCTGGCCACTCCTGGGAGCCGCTCATGACGAATCCTTCTAACGTGACAAATGGCCAAGTTCTCCGGCGTTTCGGCGTGCCGAGCCTTCTGGTGCTGTGCGGGATGGCCGCGGGAACACTGGCCCCCGAGGCACTGCGTCCGAGCATGGCCGCGGCGCAGTCGTCGTCGTCCGAACCGCCTTTCAACTCGGCCGAGCAGCGAAAAACGATGATCGCCCAGCTCACACAGATCAACGAACGGCTGGGGCGGCTGGAATCCAAGCTGGACAAGCCGCTGAGCGTCAAGGTGACGGAGATGCCCGCGCAGAAGGACTCGGGCAAGTAAGCCGCCCTGGCTCGACATAGACCTTGCAGCCTTGAAAGCCCGCACGATGATCGCCCACGCTCGCCAACCCCCCCACCCCCGCCCCCGCCGCCCCGCACGCCGCGCGTACACGCTGATGGAGGTGCTGGCGGTGGTGACGATCATGGGGATCGCCGGGGCGCTGGTGATCCCGGCGATGGGCGAGACGGGCGTCATCAAGGTGCAGGGGGCGGTGCGTCAGATCGTCAGCGACATGACCTTCGCGCAGGCCGACGCGGTCGCGCTCCAAGAACGGCGGGCGGTGGTGTTCGACCTCACGGCGTCGAGTTATTCGCTTGTCGCCGTGCCGGGGACGACCATCGACATCGCAAATAACACGCTCTTTGACCCCACCAATCGGACGGGGCGGTTCACGGTCAACTTCGTCGACAACCAGTACGGGAACGCCCGCATCACGGCGGCGGACTTCGGGGCCGGCTCGACGACGCTGATCTTCGATGCGCTGGGCGGGCCGGTGGCGAGCGCCGGGTCCAATAACCCGGGCCCTGGCGGGACGGTCCGCGTGCGCGGCTCGGGGAACGAGTTCGTCGTGACGGTTGAGGCGTTTACCGGCCGAATCACGGTGGTGCAGGACCGCACCGTGACGCCCTGAGCGTGCTTGCCCGTCAATAGAAGGTACACTCGAAACATGCTGTCGACACGCGGCCAATGCACACGCACACACGGCCTGTTGAGCTCACGGCGGCTGAGCCTGTACGCCTGCGTTCTGCTGGCGTTCGGGCTGCTGCTGTGGGCCCGGCTGATCCTGGTGACGGGGACGCCGCGGACGGCAATCGCGCAGCCCGAGGCCGGTGTAAAGACGTCCGCCGAGAGACCCGGGGTGCCGGGCGTCCTGGACTGAGGACGGCGGCGCCGTTGACCGGCCAACAGCCCAGAACCCGGGCAGCGCGGTTCCCTTAACCAGGTGATCTCGTGCGGCCGCTGAAGCACGACTGAATCGGCCGCCGGTAAACTCCGGTGCGTCTGAAACAACTCGGGTCGGCTAACCCCTGCGCGGCGAGTGCGCGGACAGAGACACGACGCAAGGGCGCCTGATGCATCCTTGATAGCACGGGGCTTCGCAGTGGCCGGGCGGCACATCAGATTGTCGAGGGGCTCACTCTGCTGGCGCGGCGGCTGGACGGTAAGGTCGGGGCAAGGAACGAGACCGCGCGGTGGAAGCTCGCCGGCCTGTGCGTGGTCGCGACGCTGGTGGGTTTGGTTGCTGCGGCGTCAATGAGCCGTTCAATCAGCATCGCGAGTAGGTCGAGAGGGACGTGACGCTGGCCTGCCCGGCTGGCAACAACCTGCAGCAGATCGTGGACAACACAAAGCAGGTCGCGGCCATGATCGTGTCGATAACCAGCGCCGCGAAGGGGGCCGGGGCCGGGCAGTGGGCGGCGGGGGAGGGGGAGGGGGCACCTTCTGCCAAGAGCGAACAGCTCGTGACGATGCTCGGGCGGTTTCGTCTGGAGACAAACCGTTCTCGGACAGCACCGCCGGAGAAGATCCGATAAGCAGCGAGAGGTCGCCTTGACGCCCGGCACAGCGCAAGCCGAGTACATTCGCTCGGGTGGCAAAGACGACCGGGGAAAGTCCCATCGCACGACGGCCGATCAGGACTCCTCAACCCAATACCCGCTGGAGTTCACCCCATGACGACCCAAGACGCGACCATACGTAGAACGCT
>JBBQRT010000068.1:0-17325 GCA_038214505.1 Phycisphaerales bacterium
GGTCCTTGAACGTAATGGGCCCGCGTGCAGATCCGGCCACGCCTGGCTCACCAACTGATGCGTCAATCCCTCGCCCACGAACGTGACCAAAAGGTCGAGCAACTGGGCCACCAACGCCTCGTCGCACTCTGGCGTCGCGGCCGTCTTCTCGCCGCTCTCTCCATCTTCAATGCCCGAGAGCGAGCCATCGGGGTTGACGCGAAAGCCCTTGAGCTCGGGATGCCCAACCGCCGCGAGCGTGAGCGCCCGCGTCAGCAGCGACCGAAAGCCGGCGATGCCCGCGAATGTGACCAGCACCGCCCGGAGCTTGTCGCAGACCCGGGCCGCGGGGGGCACGGGATCTGCGCTGGGGTTCGTCCCCGAGTTCTTCCGGCGCGCAAGCTCCCGGGCGAGCAGTCGCCTGGCAAGGTCTCGGGATGCGGGGGAAATCGACTGCATCGGGAGGAGTCTATGTTACCCTTTGCCCGGCCCTGCCGACCCGCCCCGCGGCAAGTAGCCAGGGTGACGTCGGTGCGTTCGCCGCTCTTGCTGAGCCGTTCCCACGCCCCGGTGCCCCGCCCCCCCCGCCCCCCCCGCCCGCCCCGCCCCACTCGCCCCCCCCGGCCGCCTCGGCCGCCCCGCAATCGGGCGAGACGCGGTGCAGCGCGACCACGCCGTGGGCCATGGTCTCAAAGTGGGTGTCGTCGCAGGTATCGCCGCGGCCGCCCACGAGCGAGGCCGTGCACCCCCCGTCAATGGTCCGGCGGCTGAGCTCCGCGAGCAAATCCAAGATCAGCCGCCGCGGGCGGACCGTCTGCACCGCCGGCAAGACGCCGCCGGTCACCGCTGCGAGCTCGATTTCGGAAAGGTGAAGCAGCGCTGCCGCGGGCTGGTTATCAACAGCTTGCTGACTGGCCCGCGGCTCGAAGGCGTCGATGCCCCCGAGGGACCAGTCGCGGGCGCGGCCCACGCTCCCAGGCTCGGCGCGGGTCTCGGAGCAGGTGATAGAGAGCCAGCGAACCTCGCGGGCGGCATCGTCGAACCGGAACTGGAGGTCCAGCGAGGTGGTATTAACGCCCAGATCGCCCTGCACCGGGTAAAGCCGCTCGGTGGCGAGCCCCCCCATGAGAACGGGGTCGAGGCCGGGAACACCGGTCGAGCCGAGGGCGGGGAGCATGGGCCAACCTTTGCGGTATTCCCGCGGCGGAGCGCAGCGGGGGCCCGGCCGGGTGTCGCAACACGCAAAGGAGGGGTCGAAAACAGTACGTCTTGATGGCCTTGCGGGAAGCTCCATCCGTAAAGTAGGGAAATCACCTCTACGAATGGGAGGAACTGCCGACGGGCACCCACGACCGACCGGATCAAACTGGCACTGTCCCCCGCGCAACGCCCGCCCGAACCTAAGCGGGCCAGCGAATCGCCTGACGGGATCTCTTCGTCATGGCCGACCCCCGCCTTGGTCCTGTTCCGCCGGTTTCAGGCGTGGAAATCCACCCTCCTGACCCTCCCCAGCGCAAACCCGGTGGCCCGGAGGATCTGGGCGACCGCATCATCGCCGCCGACCGACCCGCATCGTCTCGCCTCTCCCATGTGGCCCTGCCCGCAAAGCCCAAAGGGTTGACATGCCAACTCATACCAGCCGATTGGAGTCGCCTCGCGTCCGGGCCGATCTAGCCCGCCATGAGCACGTGCAACACCGGATCGGGCAACTGCCAGCGCACTGCCCACAACTGCACCTGCCGCCTGCCGGTGGTCGATCTGCCGTCGAGCGGTATAGCCCTCTGGTCCGATAGCCCGGTCGTCGGAGCCAAGCTCGCCACGACCCTTCCCATGCACGACTCTGCCTCGGGCGTGTTCCGCATCGATGGGACCGGCTGGCCCGAGCGCCTCGAATCGATCCTCAACGACCTCTCGCCCATCGAGCGTGCCTCCATCCGCGGCGCGTATCTCGACGGCTCGGGCAAGTGCGACCCGTGGAAGGCCGTCAACGCCGACAGCCTTTTGATCCAGGCCCGCTCGGTGTGGTTCCCCGGCGTTCTCAACGAGCGACGCCTCGTCGCTCACCTCCAGCCGATCGTGCGCGCCTCGGACCGCTCGACCTTCGGCTTTGAAGCGCTCGCCCGCGCCGAGGTCGATGGCCGGCTCATGAACGGCCGCGACCTTGTCGACGCCGCCCGCGCCCATAGTGCGCTTTTCCAGTTCGACCAGATCGCCCGCACCTGCGCCATCCGCTCCTGCGGCCCGAAGCTGCACGGCGACGAAAAGCTCTTCGTCAACTTTCTGCCCATGGTCATCTATGACCCGACGATCTGCCTCCGGACCTGCTGGGAAGCCGCCCAGGACGCGGGCATCGCCCTCTCCAGCCTCGTCTTCGAAGTCGTCGAGAGCGAGGCTTTCCCGGATGTCGCCCACCTCAAACGCATCCTCGAGCACTATCAATCGCGAGGCGCAGGCGTCGCCCTCGACGACCTCGGCACCGGCCACACCGCGCTGTCCTACATCGATGAACTCGGCCCGGACTACATCAAGCTCGCCAAGGGCCTCATTCCCGAGAACCCTCGCTTCGGCGACCTTCACCTTGTCCGCGGAATAGTCGAACACGCCAAACGTCGCGATATCACCGTTCTGCTGGAAGGCGTCGAGACGGAAGATCAGCTTCATGCCGCGAAGGACCTGGGCATCGACCTCATTCAGGGTTGGCTCACAGGCCGCCCCGCCGCGGAGCCCGTCCGCACACAGCCCCAACAGCAGCATCGGCAAGCCGCCTGATGGGTCGTCCCTCTGCCATCGGGTGACTGCATGTCGCACGTGCAAATCCTTGCACGATGGCCCTCGTGTCACCGGCGGCCGATCCATCGATGTGGTCGCGAGCCCGCCGCCCGACCCCATCCGAATAGTCACGTGGTCCCTTTCACAGCGTCCGTCGTCGGGTCCTGGACAACGGTTTCGTCTGTCGAGTTCGCATCAGCGGCCGCACGATTACGGAACACCAGTTCACGAAACCGACGGACATTTCGTCGAACCGTCCGGGACAGGCACGGGCCTTCAGCAGGGATAACTGCTGCGGTCCCGACAGTCACTCGTCCCATGATGACATCTGAAGGGGCGACCACGCTCTCCCGCACCTTCATCCCCGCAATGCGCAAGCCCGCGCCCTATCGGAACGAACATGTTCAGCTGTCCCGGCAGCCACCACTCGGAACCTCATCCGCTCCGCGGCACGTCCTCTGCCAGCGGCCGCGTCTGACGCTCACTCCTGGCCGTCCCCATCGTCACGATCTCTTCGCGCACCCGGCCGTGCCGCGTCCGGCGAGGCCGCTTTGCCAAGCGAAACGGCGCACACGACGTCCAGCACCGTGATCGCCCCGACCGCGATGATCGCGCCGATCAGGTTGCCGCGCTTGGGGTTCTTGTCGCCCAGGCCCGCCGCGAGCGTCGCCAGGTCCAGCACGTCGCCCACCACTCGGCCCCAGACCCAGCGAGCCTTCGTCTGGGGTGTTGGAGCGGTCAGGATGCCCAGCCCCGCGCCGATCTCCCGGGCCCCGTAGCCGCGGATGACCGGGGCGGCGATCGGCAAGCCCAGCGCGCCGCCGATCGCACGGGGCGCGAGCACCTCGGCGGCCCCCAGCGCAAGCGAGAAGTATCCCAGGCCGTCGGCGAGTCTCTCGGCGTCGTCGATCGGCAGCGGCCTCGGGCGACATCGCGGGGGCGGAGGCACGGACGTCTTGAACGTCGCCTCGGCCCCGGCCGAGATACCCGCGATGCCCATCCGCGCCGGCGCGGGCCGGACGGGCAAGCGGGGGACGGGCGCGGGATAGAGCGTGTGGCCGTTGTGGACCGGGGCTTGAGCGTTCATCGGTGTCTCCGTTGGAGTGTCGTCGGGCCGCCTTAGGGGTTCAGAACGACCTTGATGCACCCGTCGGTCTTATCCCGGAACGCGCGGTACGCATCGGGACCTTGCTCAAGCGGCAGGCGGTGGGTAATCACGAACGACGGGTCGATGTCCCCCGCCTCGATGCGCTTGAGGAGCATCGAGTGATACTTCGGCACGTGCGTCTGGCCCGACTTGATCGTCAAGCCCTTGTTCATCAAGGCGCCGATCGGGATCTTGTCGGGGTATCCGACGTAGACGCCGGGGATCGAGATCGTGCCCGCTTTCCGGCAGCACATGATCGCCTCGCGGAGCACGTGGGCCCGGTCGGTCGTGAGCATCGTCGCGGCCTTGATCTTGTCGAGCACCGCGTCGAACGCGCCCCAGCCGTGGGCCTCTGCCCCCACCGCGTCAATGCAGCGATCCGGCCCGCGCCCCCCGGTCATCTCCTGCAGGCGCTCGTACACCTTCTCCTTTGAGAAATCGATCGTCTCGGCCTTGCCCTGCTCGCGGGCCATCCGCAGCCGCTCGGGCACTCGGTCGATCGCGATGACCCGACCGGCCCCCAGCATCCACGCGCACTGGACGCAGAACTGCCCCACCGGGCCGCAGCCCCAGACAGCCACCGTGTCCCCCGGCTCGATCTCCGCGTTCTCCGCGGCCATGTAGCCGGTGGGGAGGATGTCCGAGAGGAAAAGCACTTGCTCGTCGGCCAGGTCGCTCTCGATCTTCAGGCAGCTCACCTCCGCGTGCGGCACGCGAAGAAACTCCGCCTGCCCGCCCGGATAGCCGCCAGTCATGTGCGAGAACCCAAAGAGCCCCGCCGCAGCGTGGCCCATCATCTTCTCCTGAATCTCGCGCTTTCCCTCGGGGTTGGTGTTGTCGCAGCAGGAGAACAGTTGGCGTTGACAGAACCAGCAGTCGCCGCAAGAGATGGTGAACGGCACAACGACGCGGTCGCCCTTCTGCAAACGCGAGACCTCTGAGCCGGTCTCGACAATGACCCCCATCGGCTCGTGCCCGATGATGTCGCCGGGCTTCATGAATGGGTTGAAGCCGTCATAGAGGTGCAGGTCCGAGCCGCAGATCGCCGTCGAGGTGATGCGGACGATCACATCGCGGGGGTGCTCGATGCGGGGATCGGGCACGGTATCCACCCGCATGTCTCCCTTGCCGTGCCAGCAGATCGCGCGCATGTGTGTGCTCCCTAGGTCCGCGGAGTTTGGGCCCCGGTGTGAAGCCCGCATGACGCCGCCGCCGATCACGGATTCCGGATCGCGGAGCTTGCCTTGCATCCGCCTTCACCCTCCTCTAAGCCCAGTGCCCAGACTCGAAGCGCCCGGCACACCCACGGAGTTCCAGCGATGCACGCGCAGATCCCGCTCCCCGACGCGGCGGTTGTGGACGAAGGTTCGAACCTGGACCTCCGGGCTGTCGTGCCCGACGTCGCCTATCACCGCACGCTGCTGAGCAACGTCGTCTACGCCGGCCACCCCGGCGCTGGCGACCGCTGTTGGCTGCTGATCGACGCCGGCGTGACGGGAATGTGCGCCGGCAAGATCAGGCACGCCGCCGCCGAACGCTTCGGCGAGCACGCCCGCGCCTTCGCGATCATCCTCACCCACGGCCACTTCGACCACATCGGGTCCGCCCTCAAGCTCGCCCAGGACTGGGACTGCCCCGTCTACGCCCATATCGACGAGCTTCCGTTCCTCAACGGAACCCGGGCCTACCCCGCGCCCGACCCGTGGGCCGGCGGCATGATGTCGCTCATGTCCCCGGCCATGCCCCGCGGGCCGATCGACCTTGGCAACTATCTCCGCACCCTGCCGCTCGACGGCGAGCTCCCTGGCATGCCGGGCTGGCGCTGGATCCACACGCCCGGGCACACGCCCGGACACGTCTCGCTCTTCCGCCGCGCCGACCGGCTGCTCATCAGCGGCGACGCCGTCATCACCACCCGCCAGGAGTCGGTCTATGCCGCACTGGTCAGCCAGCGCCCGGAAATGCACGGTCCGCCCGCCCCCTTCACGCCCGACTGGCCCGCGGCGAAGCGCAGCGTCCGGCGGCTCGCGGATCTCGAGCCCGAAACCGTGATCTCCGGTCACGGCCACGCCATGCAGGGCCCCGCGATGCGCTCCGCCCTCCACCTGCTCGCCGCCGAGTTCGACGCCGTCGCCGTCCCCGACTCGGCGAAGCGCCAGGCCCAGCCGGCCGCCTAGAAGCCGACTGTTGCCGCGGCCCCGTCCCCCCGCCGAGCGCATGCTGAGCACCCACACTAAACTCCGGCGATGCAGACGTTCCCAAAGCGTGCCACCGTCATGGGCCTTGGCCGTTTCGGCGGCGGATTCGGCGTGACCCGCTTCCTCGCCGCCGGCGGATCCAAGGTGCTCGTCACCGATATCGAGGCCGCCGAGGAGCTGGGCGATTCGGTCGCCAAGATCCAGGACCTCATCGATTCGGGCCTCGTCGAGCTGCGCCTCGGCGGGCACGACGAGCGCGACTTTGTCCACACCGACCTGGTGGTCGCCAACGCCGCCGTCCCGCGGCCGTGGGACAACGGCTACCTGCTCGCCGCCGAGCGGGCCGGCGTGCCCGTCACTACCGAGATCGCGATGATGATCGAGCGCCTGCCCGCCCACACACGCGAGCGAACCGTCGCCATCACTGGCTCGGCCGGCAAGAGCACGACCACGACCATGGTTCACCACGCCCTCCGCGTGCTCGGCGAACCGAGCGGCCTCCGCGCCGTCCTGGGCGGCAACATCGGCATCTCGCTGCTCGAGACGGCCCATCGGCTCGACAGCCAGACCTTCGTCGTCCTCGAACTGTCCTCGGCCCAGCTGTACTGGATGGAACGCGTCCGCAAGGCCGCCGGCCGTCCCCAGGGCTTTTCGCCCAAGGTCGCGGTCGTGACGAATCTCTCGCCCAACCACATCGACTGGCACGGCTCGTTCGACCACTATCGCGACGCCAAACGCGACCTCATCCGCTTTCAGTCGCCCGCCGACACCTGCGTGCTGGGCGACTCGGTGTGGGACTGGCGCGGCAGCACCCAGGCCTCGCCCGTCCGCATCGACCCCGCCGCGTTCCCCGGCCACATCAAGCTTCCCGGCGAGCATAATCGTCTCAATGCCGCGGCCGCGCTCGCGGCGGTGATGGCGATTATGCCCGGTGCCGATCCCGACGCCGTCCGCCGCGCCATCGCCGAGTTCCCGGGCCTGGCCCACCGCCTCCAGCTCGTCGCCCAAGCCCCGCTCCGGCCCGGCGCTGACCCCGTTATGTTCTACAATGACTCCAAGTCCACCACGCCCGACTCCTGCCTCAAGGCCATCGAAGCCCTCGAAGCCATGCCCGGCATGCGCCGCGGCCGGATCCACCTCATCGCCGGCGGATACGACAAGGGCTCCGACCTCACGCCCGTTGCGCGCCTCGCGTCCGACCTCGGCGGGCTGTACGCCATCGGCGCCACCGGCCCCCGAATCGTCTCGATCGCCGGCGGCGCGAGCGGTCGCGTCAGCGATTGCGGGACGCTCGAACACGCGATCAACATCGCGCTCCCGCGCCTGCAACCCGGCGACTGTCTCCTGCTCTCCCCGGCGTGTGCATCCTGGGACCAGTACGTTAACTTCGAAGCCCGCGGCGACGAGTTCGTCGCGATCGTGAACAAGGCGGTGCAACCATGATCCTCCCCGCGCTCTGCACACTCGTCTATTTCGCACAGCCCGCCACGCCGCCCGCTGCGCTGGCCCCCGCGCCCCCTGCGCCCCTCGTGCCATCCGCGCCCGCCGCGCCAGCGCCCCGGCCCGCCGAGCCGTCTGCACCCCCGGTTTCCCCGCCCACGGCACCCCCCGTCGTGCTCCCCGCCGTCGTGCCCGAGGGCGCCGGCCTGAAGGAGGTGTTTCCGGGCGTTCGTCTGGACGCTCGGGCGAAGCTTGTCGAGTTCGATGCCGTCATCTCGCCCATGCTCATCAAGGACGACCGCGCACCGAACTTCTTTCTCGAAGTCCTCGCCTGTTCGTTCAATACCCGCGAGCACGAGACGCTCGTGGTCACTCGCGTCAAGCCCTCGCACCTCCACGCCGCACTGCTCGCCATCGGCCTCAAGCCCGGGTCTCCCGGCTCCTGGACGCTTAAGGACGGCAAGCTTGTCGCCACCGAGCCCACCGGCGACCGTGTGAGTGTCCGCTTCCTTTACGCGCTCAAGGACTCGCCCGCCGCCGAGCACGACCCGCTCAACTGGATCATCAGCAGCCGCGACAAGCGGGGCTTCGTGGACGCAATGAATAAAGCCGGCCCCGCCATCGGCTTCGTCTTCGCCGGCTCTCGTTTCGTCGCCCGCGGCGACAAAGCTGTCTACGACGCCGATGGCGCGGGCAACGTCATCGGCCTGACCACCTTCGGCTCCGAGGTCATCGGACTCAGCCGCGTGATAAGCCCCGACGCCTCGGTCGAGTCGCCCCAGTGGATCGTCGACTTCAGTAAGACACCGCCCGCCGACACGAAAGTCCACGTTCGTGTCGCGCCCGCAGGCTGAGCCAGCGGCAGTGGGGGGGTGGCATACCCGTACCGGCCCGTCACCGCTTCGAGGTCAGCCACCGGTTCAATGCCGCCGCATCCCACGTGTTGACCACGTTCTTCGCCAGCGTCCATCCCCGCCGCGCCGTCGCAACACCGAACCGCAGGTTGTCCATGTCCTCCGGCGAGTGCGTGTCGCAGTCGATGGCGATGAGCGCGCCGTGGTCGGCGCACAGCCGCACGTGCGAGTCCCGCAGGTCCAGCCGCAGCCAGTGGCTGTTGATCTCCATCGCTGTCCGGCTCTCGACGGCCGCCGCCACCAGCGTGGGCATATCCGGCGACAGCCCCGCCCGCCGGTTGAGCAGCCGCCCGGTGGGGTGCCCCAGAATGTGCACCAGCGGATGCGTGATCGCCTTGAGCAGACGCGACGTCGCCGCCGAGGCCTCCTGGGACAGCGCCGTGTGCGGCGAGGCCACCACGACGTCCAGCCGCGCGAGCAGCTCGTCCTCATAATCCAGCGTCCCGTCGGCCAGGATGTCGACCTCCGACCCCGCCAAGATGCGAATTCCGTTGACGCGCTGCTGGGCCTCGCGGATATCGTCGATGTGCTTCCGCAGCCGGTCCGGGGAGAGCCCGCCCGCGATCGCCGACGACCGGCTGTGGTCGGTCACGGCGACGCTGTGAAACCCCCGCGCCTTGGCCCGCTCGGCGAGTTCGACGATGCTCAACACGCCGTCCGACGCCGTCGTGTGCGCGTGCAGCTCGCTGCGTATCGACTCGACGGACACCAGCCGCGAAGCATCGAACGCCGACCCTCGGTCTTCGCCCTCCCGGGCCTTCCGCCCGGGCCGCGCCGCCGACGAGAACGCGTCGATCTCCCCACGGTCCTCTCGCATCTCCGGCGGGATAAGCGCAAGGCCCAGCGCGGCATACACCTCCGCCTCCGTAGCCGCCGCCACCGGCCTGACCCCCCGCGTCTGCGGCGGCGTCTCCTCGCCGTCCTCGGGGAACAGCCCATACTCGTTGAGCGTCAGCCCCAGCTTGAGCGCGTCCTCTCGCAGCCGCACGTTATGCTCCTTCGAGCCCGTGAAATACATCAGCGCCGCGCCCCACGACCCCGCGTCGATCACCCGGAGGTCCACCTGGATGCTCGGCCCCTTGTACGCGTCGCCCTCGCTGCCCTCGCGCTCAAACCGTCCGACCTCGGGCGCAATCGCCATCCGCACGCTCGACCTGCTCGGCCCCGCCGCAAGCACCGTCGTCACACCCGCCATCTCGCGGAAGCTCTCGCCCGCCCGCTTCGCCGCCGCGGCCGAATCGGCGGCGATCAGCACGTCGATGTCCCCGATCGTCTCTTTGCCGCGCCGCAGCGAGCCCGCCGCCTCGACCCTTGTCACACCCTCGACGCCCCGCAGCAGCTCCACAATCCGATCAGCGATGGGCCGCGCGAGCCCCAGCGGCAGCCGGTCTTGCCCCTGCTCGATCAGCGCGATCGACGCCTTGATCTTCTCCACTCCTTTGGCTCCCATCCGCGGTAGTTGAAGGATCGAGCCATCCGCGATGATCCGCTTCAGGTCCGCCATGTCCTTCACGCCGCCGCGGTTCCACAGCATCGACACCGTCTTTGGCCCGAGCCCCGGCACGTCCAGCAGCGGCACCAGCCCCGCCGGAACGCGGGCGGCCAGCTCGTCGAGCTCTGCGATCTTCCCGGTCGTGACGAACTCGATAATCTTGTCCGCCGTCCGGGCCCCGATGCCGTCGATCTCCGTGAGCTTCTTCTTGGCCCCCGAACCCGCCGCGTCGACCATCGCACCCAGGTCCTCGGCCATGTCGCCGACAATCCTCGCCGCTTTCGCGTGCGCGTTGGCGCGAAACTGGTCCTCGCCCAGCAGCTCGATCAACTTCCCGATCAGCGCAAAGCGCTCGGCCAGCAGGGGATTGACGCTCATGCGCGATCGTAGCGGCGAGCCTCCCCGCTCCGGCGCCGCGGGTCCGCATCCCCACGCCCCGCCCGGCAAGTAGGGGCGGTTTCCGGCACGCCAAACCGCGGCCCCGCAAAACGCACGCCGCCGGCCCTTGCAGGTCCGGCGGCACGCGAAGGGGTCAGGAGATGTTCAGCCGAGCCTCAGCTACGCCGCCGGCGGGCCGCCAGCAGCGTGCCGATCCCGAGCATCGCCGCCGCGCCCGGCGCGGGGATGTTCGCGAATCCCGAGTACGAGCCCTCGGAGAAAAACGCGGTGGTCGGCCGAGCGTTCGAGTCAAGCGCGACGTCCGCGCCGATCGTGCCGTTGTTGATCACCGTCAGGTCGAACGCAAAGTCATCGGGCGAGGTCGACGAGGCCTGGCTCATGCCGCCGGGGATCACCACGCCGTACTGCGCCGCAACGGCCGCGCCGCCCAGCAGCGAAACCAGCGTGCTCGTCGCGGTGTACGTCACGTCCGTGAACGTATCGCTCCCCATAATCGCCCCGGCCGTCGACCACGCCGTCCGACTGCCCGGGACCGTCAGCACGGCCGGAGTGACGCCGCCGAGGTCGACGCGCACCAGCAGGTTGCCCGTGCCCTGCTGAAAGAAGCTGAAGCTGCCCGTCACACCATACACGTGGGTGAAGCGGTTGGGGATCACCGGGTCGGGGAAGCTCAGCGCGGGGGTTGCCACCAGGCTGGACACGAAGTTCACCGGGATCTCGATCGAGGGCAGCGAGCGGTTATCGTCGTCCACGCGGAGCATGAACGTGTTCACAGTGTCGTTGATGAGGTTGAAGCTCGTCCCCGCCCCCAGCGTGCCGCGGAACGTGAACCCTTGCGAGTTCGAGTCCGACGCGAAGCTGAAGAAGGTGGCGTGAGCGGACGCGGATGAGAGGGCCAAGGCCCCCAGCGCAGTCAAACGAATGGCAACGGCGTTCATGTCTTGTGGCTCCTCGGAAAACGGGGTGAGGCTCTCTCTCCCGCCGCGGAGTCAGTCATCGGGGGCTTACCCCACAATGGGTGATAATGTATCACAACGAATCAACTTGGCAAGTCTCGGACCATCACTTTCTCGGTCTTATCGACGCCGAACTTGAACGCTGCCGCAACGCGACACGACTCGCGGGCCTCGCCCCATCGCTATGAACGCCCAGCAAAAACAACCCCGCCGACCACGAGGGTCGGCGGGGAACAAATCTTCTCTAGATATCCGGGCAAGAAGAGCCCGGTCATGTCGACGGGTCAGTTCCGGCGACGACGGGCCGCAACCAAGATACCCAGACCCAGCAGGCCCGCGGCCCCGGGGGTCGGGATGCCGTCGACGGCGGAACCCGAGTACGAACCCTCGGACGCCCAGTTCTGCAGCGGCACCTTGTTCGCGCCCAGGCCCACGTTCGGCCCGATCACCGTGCTCGGCGGGTTGGAGGTGTTCACGTTGATCGTCGTGAGAGTGAAGCCGAAGTCGTCCGGCCCAATCGAGTCCGCCGAGGAGGCCCCAGTCGGGATCGCGATCCCGTACTGCTGAGCGGTCGGGCCACCCAAGGCGTTGATCGCGGCGACCAAGGCCGGGAAGGCCGTGTAGGTCACGACGTTGAACGAGTCGGAGCCCAGAACGGCGCCCGAGGTCGACCAAGTGCTGGCGTTGGGGCCGGGGACGGTCAGCAGCGCGGGGTTGTTGGCCGTGCCGACCGAGGCCGACAGCAGCGTCGCGCCCGAAACGGCGTCTAGGAAGCTGAACGACCCGGTGACCTGGTAGCTGTGCTGCCAGAGGCCCGGGAAGATCTGCGTGCTGGTGCCGTTGGCGGCGACCAGATTAGCAACGAACTTCGTCCGGAGGCTTATCGCCGCCAGAGGGCCGTTGTTGTCGTCGATCCGCAGGATCTGCGACGAGTACGCCGGCGACCCGAAGGGACCCGGCAGGCCCGCGGGGCTGCCTTCGACGATGTTGAACGAGTTGGGAACTACGGTGTTTGCCGTCGTGCGGAACGTGAAGTACGAGTCACCCGCGTCGGACGCGAATGAAAAGAACACGGCCTGAGCAGACCCAGCCGCGCTCAAAGCCGCCGCACCGGACAACACCAACAACTGTGAGAGAGAGAGACGCATGAGAGAAACCCCTTTTATGCACGTGTATGTGTGCGAAACCGCAGTGGGTGGTCTCTCTCAGCTCTTCAGTTTGTGCCCCTGTGGGGACTTGGTCTCTCTCTCAGAACTCCTTGTCCAAGCGAGGCTTGCCAGCCCGCCATTTCTGGCGGTCCGACAACTCGGTGGTCCTCAGCATACCCAGAATAGGACGGTTGGCCACCCTCTACACACCGCTTTATAGAATTCCCAACAGGTCGGGGCGGCTTCCCCGCCTTTCCAGGTTACCCACGTCTCCGAGACCGCCGAATTCGGCCTCGATAAGCCGATCGACCTGTGAAAATCGGAAGTAACCACCATGAACCGGTGGAAAACCGTGCGTCCGAGAACCCGATCTACTCCGGCGTGTCCGGCCCGAGGACGCGCACACGCCGTGAGTCAGCTTCCGGCGGCCCGATACCCTATAGTTGGGGCCCACGCGCAGAGCGGTCGGCGGCCGTCACATGGGCTTCTTGTTGATCGTCACGTCGTAGACGTTCAGGAGCTTCTCCTTGTCGAAGATCATCTCCTGCCGCGACCGCCCCACGATGTCGTACTCCGGCGTCAGCTCGATCGCGTCCACCGGGCACGCCTCCTCGCACATCCCGCAATAGATGCACCGAAGCAGATCGATCTCGAACTTTTTGGGGTACTTTTCCCGGTCTTCCCACGGGCTCTCGGCGGCCTCGATGTGGATGCAGTTGGCCGGGCACAGCGTCGGGCACATCATGCACGCGACGCACTTGACCCGCCCCTGCTCGTCGCGGTTGAGCCGGTGAACGCCCCGGAAGTTCCGCGGCTCCAGCCCGCCGTCCTCGACCGGGATGTCCTCGCGACGCACCTCGGGATACTGCATGGTGCGGTTGGTTCGCCCGGCGCCGAAGCTGGTGACAAAGTGCCGGAGCGTCGTGCCGAAGCCCTTGAAAACCTCGGGCAGGTACGAAGACTCGAGGTTGTTCATCTTCGGGGACGGGATGACATACACGTCGCTGGGCTTGATGGTCATGGGAGGACAGAGTTTAGCCAACTCCGGCCCCGGTTTGCTTGTCGGGTTCGGGGAGCCGATAATGGGCGCATGGCCAAGGCCCGGAGAACCCCGCCGCTGTTTGAAGTGCTCCGCGGGCAGGACCGTCGCACATCCCCCGGGACGCCCGGCAAGCCCGCCGCTGGATCCACGTCGGCCCCCCCGCGCCCGGTCGAGGTCCGCACCCCTGCGTTCGGCCCGAGCACAGGCCCCGACGCCACCGGCGGTTCGTACGAACCGCGGATCGACACCGGCGGTGCCCGGCTGGATCGCCGGGCCGGGCGGGCGTCCTCCGCGGCACGCTGGCTCTCTCCGACCGTGTGGGCGCTCATCGCCGTCTGCCTCGCCGCCGTCGCGACCACGTGGTACGTCGCGTACCGCTTCGGGCAGGATCAGGCCGCCAAGGACCTTGTGCCCAAGGAGCCCGGTGTCCCCAAGGCGGCCGATCTGGCGGCCGGTGGCGGCGTCCAGCCGTCCGACCCACAAGCGGACGCACCCGATCGCGAACTCGCGCCCCAGCCCGGGAACCCGGTACCCGCGGCCCCCATCCTTCCCATCGACGTCGCTTTTGGCGACGACCCCCGCCAGCCGGGTATGAACTATCTCCACATCGTCACGCTCACCTGGCGAGACGCCGAGCAGGCGGTGGCCTTTCTGAACAGGAGCGGCGTCAGGGCCGTGGCCATCCCGGCCCGCAAGGTTGACCCGAAGGCGGCACGTGACAAGAATGCCCCCCACCTCATCTTCGCCGCCGAGGCGATCCCCTCAGACCGGTTCAAGGCCTCCGCCACCCAGCGAAACGCCCTGATCGAGAAGGTTAAACGGGTCGGTCAGCGGTTCCGCAAGGAAGAGAAGGGGGCCAGCGACTTCGCCGAGCCATACTGGGCGGCGTACCAGGGCAAGTAAGCCGGGGCGACGCTGGGCGGCACAAGGCTGGGCATAATTGATTCGCCCCGAGCATGAGCGACGGGTTTTCGAGACTGGAGCAGACCGATGAGCCTCGACCGTTCGCTGAAGATCAAGGGTGGCATGGCCGGCGTCCGTAGCGTGTACACCCGCGCCGAGCGCATCGCCAAGATGCAGGCCGACAAGAAGTTCGACGTCAAGAAGAACAGCCCCCTCTGCCTGCCCAAGACCCGCGTCGGCAAGGCCTGACGCTTCGCTGTTGATCCGCCCGAACACGCACGATCCGCCCGTGGCCTCCACGGGCGGTTGTTACTTGCCTGAGAGCCCAGCTCGGCCCGGCTTGGCCCCACAGTCGCGGCCCGATCAAACTCGGGCCCGCTTCATCCCTGTCTCATCCCACGCCGCAAGTGTCCCTGTGTCCGTCGGCCGACACCCGGCCGCGCTCAAAGGGGATTCCGTCATATGGAAGCTGCGCACGCTCTGAAACTCTTGGTCCTGCCCGCAATTCTCGCTGCCGGGCTCGCCGCTGGCTGCGACAACTATCACTCCCGAGACCGCGGCGACGTGTCCAGCCGCGACCGCGACCGGTCTACCTACGGGGCTTCGGATCCGCGCAACCAGTACCGCACCGACTCGCGCAGCGTCGATCGGAGCGACAACAATCGCAACCAGGCCGGCTGGCCCGAAACCCGAGTGCTGTCGATCCTGCATGCCGCCAATCAGGAGCAGATCACGGTCGGCAACCTCGCCGCCAGCCAGGGCGACTCTCGCGATGTTCGTCGCTACGGCGAGATGCTCGTCGAGCACCACCGCATGATGGACGACCAGCTTCAATCCATCGCCAGCCGCTTGGGCGTATCGCTCATGAGCGCCGACGAGGTGAAGCGACTCAAGGCCCAGGAAAGCAACCGCCCCGCCGGACGCGACACCATGACCGAGCTTGCGGGCCTCCGCGGCGAGGGCTTTGACCGCACTTTCGCCCAGCGCATGATCTCCGGCCACTCCGACGTCATCAGCGTTGCCGAGCAGGCCCGCCGCCAGCCGCTCCACCCCGAGGTGGTCGCGCTGCTGGATCAGTCCCTGCCCCGGCTGCGGCAGCACGAGCAGGAAGCCCGCGACCTGCTCAAGTAATCGATCGCTCCGCGAGGGAATGCGGTTCGGGGATGGCGCGGCCCGGTGCTCTGCATCGGGCCTCGCCGCTTCCAGTCGCCCCTATTGTCGCGGATGGACATCGACCGCCTGATCTCCGAGCGTGCCCGCGCTATCGACGCCTCTGGCATTCGGCGGGTCTTCGACCTCGGTGCCAAGCTGAAGGATCCGATCAATCTCTCTATCGGGCAGCCGGATTTTCCGGTGCCCGAGTCGATCAAGCGGGCCGCCAGCCGCGCCATCATGGAGGACGCCAACGGTTACACCGTGACGCAGGGCATCGCGCCGCTTCGCACCCGGCTTGCGGCTCACCTTAGACAGGACGTCGGGTGGGACTGCGACATCCGGCCCGCCGCGGAAGCCGACCCCGCACGCCCGAGCATCGTGGTCACCTCCGGTACCTCCGGTGGCCTGCTGCTGGCTTTCCAAGCCCTTCTCAACCCGGGCGAGGAGGTCGTCATCCCCGACCCGTACTTCGTCATGTACCCCCACCTCTGCACCATGGTCGGGGCCAAGGCCGTCCGGTGCGACACGTATCCCGATTGCCGGCTCACGGCCGCCCGTGTCGAGCCGCTGATCACCCCGCGGACCAAGATCGTCCTGCTCAACTCGCCCAGCAATCCCGCGGGCGTGGTGTCGACCGCGCAAGAGTGCCGCGACCTGCTCGAGCTCTGTCGGCGAAGTGGCGTCCTGCTCATTTCCGACGAGATCTACGACGAGTTCACCTACGCCGATGCCCGCGAAGAGACGCCCACCGGCCCACGCTGCCCGAGCCCGGCCCGGTTCCCCGGGGCCGAGCAGGACGTTCTGCTGGTCCGAGGATTCGGCAAGACCTACGGCATCACCGGCTGGCGGCTGGGCTACGCCGCTGGCCCCCGCCGGATCATCGAGGAGATGAGCAAGCTGCAGCAGTACACCTTCGTTTGCGCCCCATCGGCGCTCCAGCACGGGGCCCTGGCGGCGCTCGACGTCGACATGCGTCCGTATGTCGAGACCTACCGCCAGCGGCGTGACCTGGTCGCCAGGCGGCTATCGAGCGTCACTGAGCTTGCCACCCCGGGCGGCGCCTTCTACGCCTTCCCCAAGGTGCCCGAGCACCTCGGCCTGACCGCCCAGCAGTTTGTCGAGAAGTGCATCACCCGCGGGCTGCTGGTCATCCCCGGCGGGGTCTTCAGTTCACGCGACACCCACTTGCGGCTCAGCTACGCCACCAGCGAGGCCAACCTCGTCCGGGGTTTGGACGTGCTGGTGGACCTGATGAAGCGTTAGGCCACACAGCCAAGCGCTGGCAAACTACCCACTTTGACAAATTGTCACGTACGCGGGACGACCAAGCGTTCCGCGAGCACAAACGGCAGGCCAGCCCATCTTTCGGTGAGCTTCGCATGAAATTGGCTTGGAGTCGGGCAGAGGATGTGCTAGGTTATCGCTCGTCGGGGGATCCAGAGAGACTGCCGCAAAGCTCGCGCGCCGCCGCTCGTCGTTGACGGTCGGCGCGCTGCCTCTCTCTCTGGAGATTCTCTCACATGTCGCTGTTCCGTTCCTCGTCGTCGCGCCGCTTGGCCGCGCTCTCGTTCGCCGCTCTCACCCTCGCCGCCGGCACCGCCGCCCAGGCCCAGACGGTCTTCGCCGTCACCGTTCAGGGCAACCTGATCAGCTTTAACGCCGCCAGCCCCGGCACGATCACCACGATCGGCCCCGTCTCGGGCCCGGGCATCTCCGTCCCCGATATCCGCGGCATCGACTTCCGCCCCGCCACGTCCCAGCTCTATCTCCTTCAAGGCCCCGC
>JBBQRT010000069.1:0-16981 GCA_038214505.1 Phycisphaerales bacterium
GGCGAGATCGCATGGAGTGATACCGAACTGGAGAGGTCATTTGTCGACGCGGCATTGACTGAAATTCAACTCACGAAACCCCCGCGATTCAGCGGCCGAGGGCCTGCTGCTCACCCTCTGAACATTCCAAGGCCCTAGTTCATCAGTGCTTCTCGCAACCGCCTGGTGGGAACCGCGGAGCTGACGGCGCCGGGCTGTCATAGCCCCACCCCGAGTGATCGCAGGTAGACGGCCACATTTCCGCTCGGGGATCGAGACCCCGGGGCGTGCGGGCGTGCCGGGCGGTTGGCTTGGACATCCACCAGAGGGGATGCGGTCACGCTTGCCGCGACCCCTCGGGGGTGGGGGGCCAAGCAAGCCCGGCGGAGCCGGTTCCTTCTTGGTCTTGGTCCCCGGTCTTTGGCCTTCAAGCCGGGACGGCGCTTGAGTCCATCCGCGGATTCTGGTTCGGGTTCCCGGACCATTGAGGGGGAACCGACGCGGCGCGGCATCAACCGCTCAGAGCCGCAGTTGATGGCACGGGGAGGGAGGAGGGCGGGGGAAGGGCGCAAGCGGGGCGGGGGCTGGTCCGGAGTCTTCGCGGCCAGGCCCGCGGCGCCCACCGACTCGACGGCCCGGCGCAGGTCGTAGACCGCGGGCGCCAACTCGGACCTGGGCGACGGTCCTAGCCAGAACGTCATCAGCCCGAAGGCGATCAGGCATCGGGCGATGATCCCGATCGTCGATGCCCGGACGGTCCACCAGCGGAGCGGTCGCATGGTGGGGATACCGGAGGGGCAGGTGGTTGGTTGACCGCGTTGCGGCTTGGTTGTCGAGGAAGCGACGAAACACAGAGGGGCACAGGGGAATATCGGGGAAGAGGGGGAGGCAGAGAGCGGGAGCGGGCGCTGCTGGTTGACTGTCTTTAACGCGAAGAAACCGAAGGGGAAGACCGAAGGACGCGAAGATGAGGCGTGGGTTCGGGCCCGGATCCGCCTTCTTCGCTTCCTTCGGGCTCGGCCTTCGTCTTCCTTCGCGTTAAACAGTCTTCCTCCGTGGCTCTTAGTGGCCCTCCGTGTTTCGACGGCTTGGGCGTCTTGGAGGACGCATGCGAGCTCGCGTTTGAGCGCGGGCTGGGAGTCCCTCTCGCTCACGCGAGAGGCTCCGACAAGGCACTCCGCCACTCCGCCACTTCACCACTCCGCCACTTCCCTCAGATCGTCTCGATCTCCTTGCTCTTGGCCGCGATCAGGTCGTCGGTCTCCTTCTCGTACTTCTTAAGAAGGTCGTTGATCTCGGTCTTGAGCTGCTCGATCTCGTCCTCGGGCACATGGGCCTTGGGGTCGTTCTTGAGCGTGTCGGCGGCCTTGTTGCCGTCGCGGCGGCCGTTGCGGAGCGCGACCTTGGTCTCCTCGCCCATCTTCTTGCAGTGGCCCACCAGCTGCTTGCG
Organism: Phycisphaerales bacterium; assembly: GCA_038214505.1. Taxonomy (GTDB): domain Bacteria; phylum Planctomycetota; class Phycisphaerae; order Phycisphaerales; family UBA1924; genus UBA4658. The sequence continues at coordinate 1,430 of JBBQRT010000069.1, forward strand.
GCGGTCGCCCGTCAGGGAGGGCAGGTTGACCCGGAGCTGCTTGCCCTCGGGCATCGGGTTCAGGCCCAGGCCCGCCGACTCGATGGCCCGCTTGATCTCCTGAAGACTGGCGGCGTCGAAAGGCTTGACCAGGAGCTGGGTGGCCTCGGTCACGCTGATGACCGCGAGGTTCTTGAGGTCCTGCGACTGGCCGTAGTAGTCGACCTTGACAAACTCGATGATCGCTGGCGAGGCCCGGCCCGTCCGCATCCCGCGCATCTCCTTTTTGAGATACTCGAGGGGCTTGACCATGGCTTCTTGTGTCTGCTTGAGAATGGCGTCGGGAGAGAGAGAGCTCATGGGCGGAGGGTAGGGGGGTGGCGGGGGAAGGGGGGAGCGGGGGAAGGCACCGAGGCACAGAGAGACAGAGAGACAGAGGGACGGGGGGGCCCAGGGGGGCAGGGGGGCAGGGGGCCCTCGCGCAGCTGGAATAGCTCAACCTGCATGATCCTGCGGCAGCAGATCACGCCGGATGCGTGCCCGCCTTGAACCTCCGCGCCCCTCAGTATTTCATCCTTCCTCACCGGCGGGGGAACTGGAGTGAAATCCCGAGCGGGACGCCCGCGGCACTCAGAGACTGGCCCCCAAGTCGAGCATGCGGAGCGCCCCGGCCGAATGCTCTTCGACAACTGACCGGCAAGAATTCCCAGAAAGCCCAAGTTCGGGTATTGCGGACCAGCCTGTCTGGTGGTATGTTTAGATTCGGTAAAGACCAGTCTCGGGGCAGGGCTCCGGGGGAGCGGGCCGGCTCGGGCCGTCGGCCTTCAGGGGCGCAACGGGTCCGGAGAAAGAGAGAGATTCCATGCTGTCATTGCGCTCCGTGCTGCTCGTGTCCGCCGCCGGATTGGCCCTCGCGTCGGCCGCCACGCCCGCCCACGCTTGGCTGGGCGGTTTCGAGCCCGCCGACGGCTATCAGGGCTTCCTCAATCAGGTGCAGATCTACAACGCCGGGCAGTACGGCGTGAACTCGGGGTATGTCGCCCCCTCGGCGGTCGCCATTACCCCCAACTCCGGCCTCTGGACCGCGATCTCCGGCGGCACGGGCCTGGCATACGCCACCGGCCACTTCGCCCTCGACCGGCAATACCAGAACTCCGGCATCGGCACGATCAACGACCAGGGGCTGGTCATCACCACCCACGACCAGGGCTGGGGCGGCCCGGCCCAGCGCTACAAGTACAGCGTCGACAGCCAGGACCTCAATGGCGTGGCCCCCCTCGCCACCGCCGGGCAGAAGGTTCGCATGTCGTTCTGGACCCGCGGCGGGCTCCCGGCCGATCCGGCCGGCGTCAACGGCGTGCCCCACGGCTACTTCGGCAACAGCGTCGAGTTCGCCGACTCCTTGGGCAACATCGGCTTCCGGCTGGGCGTGACGGCGACGGCGGGCGGCAACATGGTCACGTACTGGAACGGTTCGAGCATGTTCCAGTCCTCGCTCCTCCACTTCGGCAGCAAGTTCGACCGCTGGGACGTCACGCTCGACCTGGGCACGCAGTTGGTCACCGCGTCGTACTTCAACTTCGTGCTCGGCACCACCACGCCGGTGGTGGCCAACGTGCCTCTGATGAGCGGCATGGGTAACTTCTCGTCGATGTTCTTCCAGTCGGCACCGGGCGTGAACAACGCCAAGCTCTGGGCCGTCGACGACTTCTCGTTCTTCACGGTGCCCGCGCCCTCGGCGGCGGGGCTGATGGGCCTCGGGGCCCTGGCCGCGCTGCGCCGCCGCCGTCGCTGATGGCCCCCCCGGCCCCGGGCCGGGAGAAACGGTGAACCCCTGGGCCGGCGGAAGCGAGCGATCGCAGCCGCCAGCCTGGTGTGTTTTTGCGTCCGGCGATCCCTGTTGCAAGTGGGGGAACGGGGCAGGAGCCTCTAGACTCGCCCATGCGCAAAGTACCGGTCGGGAGTTCTCGTGCCTTGGGACTGCTCGCAAGCCTGCTGTGCCTGGTCGCCTTGCCCGCGGCGTGCGCGAAGGGGTCCGGCCCGGGCGCCGAGCCCGAGCAGGCCGCGGCGGACCTGAAGAACTCCGACCTTCAGCAGAACCAGCGGATACTGGCCCTCGAGCAGGTGTGGGAGGCCGCAAGGCAGGACCCGGCGCGGCTGGGTGTTGCGCGGGAAGCATCGAAGGACCTGATCTGGAAGGGCGGGGCCCCGGTCCAGCTCCGGCAGAAGGCCCTGGCCCTTTTGCTGACCGACGACTCGCCCGACGGCCAGGCCGATACGCGGAAACTGCTCGCGCTCCGCCTGCCCACCGAGGGAGCGTGGCCGATGCTCGTCGATATCTGCCGTGGGATTCAGGCCCGCGGGCGCAGCGGCGAATGGAAGAGCCTGACGGCGTCGCTGGTCCGGTCGTATGCCCGGAAAGTCCCGGTGCCGCCCGACCCCGACCGCCCCGAGCGCGATGCGCTGGTGGCGCTGCACCCTGGCGTCGAGCTCGAGCGCGTGGTGTACGAGGTCTTCGTCCGCCCAGCGGACAACGGCGCTCCCGAGCGGCCCGATGATTTCGCAGAGAAGAGCCGGCAGGCCGCATGGGACCTGCTCGGGCGGCTGGACCCCGAGGGCGAAAGGCGGACGGCGATGATCGCCGCCGAAGCCCGCGACGAGCCGGTGCTCAAGGACCTGGCCCGCTCGGCCCGCGAGTTGGGCGTAACGCCGATCACTGGCTCGGAGCTCTCATGGCTCAAAAACCTGCTGAGCGGCAAGGACATCAAGAACGCCGCTTGGTGGAGCCAGACTAGCGCCGCCGTAGCGCTGCTGAGCCCGGAACAACGGGCCGGCCTAAGCCTGCGGCACCTCGAGGCGGTGCGGTTCGCTGCGGCGTCGCGTTCCGAGTGGTTCGCTGCCTCGCGCGACGTTCTGCTGGGCGAGCTTGGCTCGCGGCTTGAAGGCAGGAGGCCGTGGCTGAAGTCCAGTTCCGGTGAAGGGGGCCAGCGCAGCCGCGAGATGCTCGGCGACTGGCGAGACCGGTTGTCCTTCGGCGACGTTCTGAGCCTGCTGCTCATCGATGATGCGCTGCGTGACCCGAAGATCGGCGACGACCTCTTCCGCCAGGCCGATAACGACCGGGCCGACACCACCACCGAGTACGGCGGCGTGCTCTTTGTGAAAGACCAGGCCCCGACGCCTCTGCGGCCAGACACCGGCCTGGGCGAGGCCTTCATGGTCCGCAGCTACACGCCGCGGCCGGCCCAGCGCGTCAACGACCGCACATTCGTCGCCAGCGAAGAGATGTTCGCCCAGTCGGGTCGCGGCCTGGCCCACTACCACTTCCACGCCCAGAGCGACCGTAATTCTGAGTATGCCGGCCCTGGCAAGGGCGACAACGACTACGCCGACGCCCACGGTCGCGCGTGTTTGGTCTTCACCAGCGTCCGCTCGGGCATCATGAACGCCGACTACTACCACCGTGGGGGCGTGGTGATCGACCTGGGCGAGGTCAGGCGGCGGGAGTGAGGCGAGAAGAGAGCTGAAGCGGAAACAAACGGAGACAGGCCGCGAGAAAGGACGCTCGGGTTGCTGCAGCTGTGGACGATCGCACTGGTTGGGGTGATGGCGCTCTACGAAGCGCTCCCGGGCCCGACCGCGCCGCCGGTGTTCTCCATCTGGATGCTGGCACTCTCGCTGGCACCGTTTCTGGTCATCATGGCGATGGTCCGGTTGGTCTGCCGCGCGAGCGTGCGGGCCCTGGACGCCCGCGGCGACGTCAGCGCCATCGCGTGGGCCGACCGCACGGTGCGGCTCAGCCAGCCGCTGGCTGTAGGCGCTTTCGCGGCGGCGGTCCTGGGCCTCGGGTTCATCGGGCAACTCCGTGCGATCCTGCCCGGGGTGCCTTTGCTCGACTACGCGCTGGCGATGCTCCCGCCGCTCTCGGTGTTCATCAACAACTGGGCCGCGATGTACCCCATCGAGCGGCGGCTGAGCGACGCGTCGATGATGCGGGCCCTTGACGACGCCCAGGCCGTGTACGCCCCGCCGACGCGCGGGCAATACGTGCTGTCGCGCGTGCGGCACGAGCTGCTGCTAATCCTGGTGCCGCTGGTGCTCATTGGTGTCTGGTCGCGCGGCGTCGACCTCGCGATCGGCTCGGCGTGGATGGCGCGGGCTTGGCCAGGCGCGGGCGATCCCGGGACCCGCTCGCTCGTGCAGAGCGCGGCCCAGATGGCCGGCGTCGTGCTCGTGCTGGCGCTGGCCCCTGCGGTGATGCGGCGCGTGTGGGACACGGTTCGGCTGGGCGAGGGTGCCCTGCGGGACGAGCTGTTGGCGATGTGCCGAGGCGCGGGCGTGCGGGTGCGCGAGATCCTGGTGTGGCGGACGCACCACGTGGTGGTCAACGCGGCGGCGATGGGCTTGGTCCCACGTTTCCGCTACATCCTGCTCACCGACGGGCTGCTCGAGCGGCTGCCCCGGTCGCAGCTGCACGCCGTCATGGCTCACGAGATCGGGCACGTCAAGCACCGGCACATTCCGTGGCTCATCATGGGAGTGGTTGCATCCGGCGGGCTCATCACGGCCCTGGCGATGCTCGGGCTGTGGGGGATGGACCTGGCCTTGGGCGCCTTCGTGCCGGGCTTCGCGAGCACGGAGCACGCGCCCCCCGCGTGGCGATCCTTTTGGCTGGGCGCGAGCAATATTGCCGCCGCGGTGCTCGGCCTCGGTGCGGCGCTGGGGATCTTCGGGTGCATCAGCCGGCGATTCGAGTGGCAGGCAGACGCCTTTGCCGCTCAGCGCCTCAGCGTCGAGGGCGGCGCGGACGTTGTCACCAGCGCCGCCGCGGGGGCGATGCAGGGCGCGCTACAGACCGTTGCCGAGCTTGGCCACGTGCCCAGCGGCCGCTTCAGCTTCCGCCACGGCTCGATCCTGACCCGGCAGCGCCGCCTCCAGCAGCTCGTCGGCACGAGCGTTCAGCGAGCCCCGATCGACCAAACGTCTGGTCGCATCAAAGTCGCCACCGCCCTGGGGCTCGCGGTCGTCGTGGCGATGAGCGTGCTCGATGCGCTTGTGCTGCGTTCGGACGATGCCGAGCCCCGATCAACCATCGCCCAGCCCGCAGCCGTGGAGCACCATTCGTGAAGTTCATCAAGATGCACGGATGCGGCAACGATTACGTCTATCTCGACGCTATTTCCGAGCCGTCGCTCGCCGGCCTGCCGGATTCCAAGGGCTGGGCCGGGACCGTCGCCGCCATGAGCGACCGGCACACCGGGATCGGCTCCGACGGCGTGATCCTCGTCTGCCCGCCCACCGCCGCCGCACGCCGCCGCGGCGCCGCTGTGCGCATGCGGATGTTCAACGCCGACGGCTCCGAGAGCGGCATGTGTGGCAACGGTGTCCGCTGCGTCGCCAAAGTCGCCAACGACCGGCTGGGCATCGCGCAGAACCCGATGAAGGTCGAGACCGGCCGGGGCGTGCTCACCATTGGCTACAAACTCCGTCGCGGCAAACTTCAGAGCGCCACCGTCGACATGGGCCGCCCCGTCCTGTCGCCCAAGGCCGTGCCGATGGACACCCGCCACGCCGCGTTTCGCGGGCAGGGGCGGCACTGGGGCGTGCAGTCGGGCGAAGTGATTGTCATCGGCGTGCCGGTCTCGATGGGCAACCCGCACCTGGTCGTCTTCGACTCGCCCGCCAACGCGACCCGCGATCTCTCGCCCGCCGAGCTTCGTCGTCTGCCGCTCGATTATGTCGGCCCGATGTTCGAGGCTCACGCCGCGTTCCCAGAGCGTGTCAACCTCCACTTCGTCGCGTGCCGCTCGCCCGGGCACATCGTCATGCGGTCGTGGGAGCGAGGTTCGGGCATCACCCGGGCCTGCGGCACGGGCGCGTGCGCCGCCGTCGTCGCGGGTGTGCTCACCGAGCGGATCGGCCGCGAGGTCGATGTCGATCTTCCCGGCGGTCGCCTGAAGATTGCCTGGGACAAAGTGACCGGCCGTGTGTTCATGACCGGCCCGGCCGTCGAGGTGTTCGAAGGCACGTGGGAGAACGCATGACCGCGCTGAGCCCGGAGGAAGCGAAGGTCTGCCGCCTGATCGAGCGCCGTGCCGCGGCCCTGCTCGACGACCTGCGCCTGCACGTCGGCCTGCCCACGGGCGGGCGGAACGTCGCGGGCCTTGACGAATCCCGCGAGCGGCTCGCTTCGCGGGCCAAGGCCGTCGGGGCGTCGTTCGACCTTATACCGGGCACGCCGCGCCCCGGTTGGCTCTTCGGCGAGTCACCCGGGCTGAGCCCGCTCCCGACCGCCGTCTGCCGCAGGCTCGTGCCGGGTGCGGGGCGCGAGCTGCTCATCGCCGGTCACCTCGACACCGTTCACGACCCCACCAGTTCGTTCCGCGAGCTCACGCTCGACGCTTCGGGCAGGACGGCGACCGGCCCCGGCTGCGTGGACATGAAGGGCGGGCTGGTTATCGCGCTTGCGGCCTTGGAAGCCCTCGAAGAAGCTGGCGAGCGCTTGCCGTGGACGCTCCTGCTCAACGCCGACGAAGAGACGGGCAGCTACCACAGCCATGACGCGATCTTCACCGAGGCGGCCCGCGTGAGCGCCTCGGACGGGCTGGGCATCGCGCTCGAGCCCGCCACTGCCGACGGCGGGCTGGTCGTCGAGCGAGCCGGCTCGGCCCAGTTCATGATCCAGTGCCGGGGCCGCGCGGCCCATGTCGGGCGTGATTTCGCCGCGGGCGTTTCTGCCGTGAACGCACTTGCCCGCGTGGTGATCCAGGCCGAGCGTCTGGCCGATCCCGCCGCGGGCGTCATCGCCAACATCGGCCCGCTGCAAGGCGGCACGGCGACCAACGTCGTCCCCGACCTCGCCCGCGCCTGGGGCAACATTCGTTTCTCGTCTCCCGAGCAGGCCCGGTCGCTCGCTGCCCGTCTTGCCAGCCTCGCCCAGACGCCCGGCCTCCCCGCCGGCGCGACCGTCGAAGTAAACAGCAGCTTCGGCCGACCCGCCAAGCCGAAAACGCCCGATGTCGAACGCTTCGCCCGGCTCTGCCGCAGCACCGCCGAGGCGCTCGGGCAGCAGCTCCCGTTCGCCACGACCGCCGGCGTGTGCGACGGCAACATCATGCAGGCCGCGGGGCTCACCACGCTCGACACCCTGGGCGTCCGCGGCGGGGCCCTGCATACGCCGCAGGAATGGATCGAGCTGCCAAGCCTCGTCGAGCGGTGCCAGCTGCTGGCGGTCGTCATGCTCCGGTGCCAGGAGGGAGTGCTTGGGTAGTTCTGCGGCGTTGTGGAGCGTGACGAGGACTCGCGGTACCCCCGCAACCTCGGAGCATGCTGTTGCCGCGACGGGCACCCGCCGATACATGCCCTGGCCCACTACGATTAGCCTCCGGTTTTCGGACCTCCCGCGAAGGACTCAGCCATGACCCCCGCCGCCACGCCGTCCGCCCCGTCGACCACCGCCCGCACCGTCGGCTCCGAGCTCATGTCGAGCCCGGCGGTCGATCAGGCGGTGGAGGCGATCGTCCGGGAAGTCCAGGCCAAGAGCGCCCGGCTGACCGACGCTCGGCCGCCGGTGGCCGAGCTGCGACACGGCTACGAGGCCTTTATGAAGCGGGCCGCGGATGTTCGGGGCCGGGCCCTGCTCTACCCCTATCTCGGCTCGGGCGCGGGCAACGGGGCGCTGGTCGAGCTCATGGACGGCTCGGTGAAGTGGGACATGATCTGCGGCATCGGCGTGCACTTCTTCGGGCACTCGGATCCGGACATGGTGCGGTCCGCCGTCCGCGCCTCGGTCGCCGACACGCTCCAGCACGGCAACCTCCAATCCAACTTCGAGGCCTACGAGTTCGCCGAGACGCTGCTCAACCTTGCCAAGCGGAAGAGCCGCCTTAAGTACTGCTATTCCTCGACCTCGGGCGCTATGGCCAACGAGAATGCCTTGAAGGTCTGCTATCAGAAGAGCAACGGCGGCGTCGGCGGTGCCCCGCGCGTCATCGCGTTCAAGGACTGCTTCATGGGGCGCAGCATCACCATGAGCCAGATCGGCGACGCCGCGGCCAACCGCGTGGGCATCCCGCTCTCGACCCAGGTCGACTACATGCCCTTCTACGACGAGGCCGCGGCCCGGCGAATGGGCGCGGGCGACGTCTCGGGCCAGACGCGCTATATCGACATGTGTGTCATGCACCTCCACCAGTACGCCGAGCGCTATCCCAAGCAGCATGCTTGCTTCATCTTTGAACTGGTTCAGGGCGAGGGCGGCTTCAACACTGCCCCGCGCGAGTTCTTCCTAGAACTCTTCAAGGTCTGCCGCGACGCGAAGATCACCATCTGGGACGACGAGATCCAGTCCTTCGGGCGCACGACCGAGATGTTCGCCTACGAGACGCTCGACCTTGGCGACTGGGTCGACGTGTTCTGCGTGGGCAAGATGACCCAGGTCTGCGCCACGCTCTTCACCGAGGAGTTCAACCCGGGCCCGGGCCTGCTCTCGGGCACGTTCACCAGCACCACCGCCGCGTTCCGCCAGGGCACTCGGGTGCTCGAACGGCTCGCCTCTTCCGACGCCTACGGCCCCGCCGGCGCCCACGCCCGCCATTACGCCGCCTTCGCCAAGGGCATCCGCGAGATCGCCGCCCGCCACCCCGAGTGGTTCCCCGCCGGACGCGACTACGCCGACATTGTCGGCGGCGCTGGCGGCATGATGAAGTTCACCCCTTTCGGCGGCAAGAAGGACAGGATCGTCAAGGCCTGCAAGCACCTGTTCGACGCGGGCGTCATCGTCTTCTACTGCGGCCACGGCCCGTACCACGTTCGCATGCTCCCGCCCCTGCCGGTGTTCAATGAGCAGGACTGGCCGCGCGTCATGAACTGCATCGAGGCCGGGCTCGCCGCCTGCGCCGCCGAGGGCTGAGCCGCCCGGCTCGGGGCACTTCGGCTCAGCCCCGCTCCCGCCCGTGGGCCCGTCGTTCGATCGGCCCCGCCGCGGCCATCCGGTCGAGCAGACGCTCGGCATCGTCGTCGACGATCACCGCCCGCTCCGGATCCACGCGCAGGAACGCGTCGTCGCGGGCGCGGTTGAGCCAGGCGACGAGGTGGTCGTAGAACCCCTCGACGTTCAGCATCCCGACCGGGTGATCGTGGATCCCCAGCTGAGCCCACGCGACAATCTCGAAGAGTTCGTCGAGCGTCCCCACGCCCCCCGGGAGCGCGACGAAGCCGCGGGCGATGTCGGCCATGGCCTTCTTCCGCTGGTGCATGGTGTCGACGACGCGCAGCTCCTGGACGCCCGTGTGCCCGAGCTCCTTGTCCATGAGCTGCTGGGTGATCACGCCCGTGACGGTCCCGCCGGCCTGCAGCACGCCGTCGGCGACCGCCCCCATCAGCCCGGCCCGCCCGCCGCCGTAGACCAGCCCGATCCCGCGCGAGCCCATGACCCGTCCGAGTCCTGCGGCAGCCCGCGCGTACGCGGGCCGGGCCCCGCTCGCGGCCCCGCAATACACGCACAGCGGAGAGAGCGCTCGGTCGGTCATCGTGCCACTGCTCCCGTTGCGGCGTTTAATCTCGCGATAAATCCCGAAACCGCATCGCGGCATGCGTCTCGGCTTCCCGGCTTCGACCAAAGCCCCGTGTGGTCGCCCGCAGGCACGATCACCAGCTCCGCACCATACGCCGCCGCCGCGATCGCCCGCGCGTCGTCCACCGGGCAGACCGCGTCGTCCTCGCCGTGGATCACCAGCAGCCGCACGTCCGCGGGCAGCCGCGATGCCATCCCGGCCCGGTCGAACTCGGCGCTTCGAAGCTCGCGGCCTACTCGCACGCCGATAAGCCCGAGCGCCGGCCCGAGCGTCGCCTGATACGGCAGCCCGCGGAGCCGCAAGACGTTCCGGGCCGGCACGCGGGCCGTGCGGTATGGCGCCTCGGCAATGACTCCGACGACCCCCACGACCCCGCTCCCAGGTGTTCCCGGCTCGCCCGCCGCCGCCGCGATGCTCACCCCCGCCCCAAGCGAGAAGCCGTAGAGCACGATCGGCTCCTGCGCCCGCGCGGCCAAGATCAGGGCCCGCAGATGCACCGGCTCGTGCACGCCCAGCGAGCACATCCCCGGCCCGTCGCCGTGCCCGGGCAGGTCCCACACCAGCACACGCGAGGCCAGCGCCGCCAGCTCTCCTACCCGCCCGAGCATGACGATCCGCGAGTCGGCCCACCCGTGCGTCACGATGATCACCGGCCCGTCGGCCCTCTGCCCGCGGACGTCCCACACCGGCAGGCTCATGCCGCCCGACGAGAGCGTCCAGCTAGTGAACTCCAGCGGCGAGGCAAGCTCCCCCGGATCGCCCGGCATCCCGCGAGAGACGGCCCACGCGTACGACCGCCGGGGCGGGTGCGTCAGGAGCCAGGCTGTATAGATGCTCACGCCCGCCCAGAGCACGCCAAGGCCGATCGCGAGCAGGATGATCAGGCCCCAAGGCATCGGGCAGTTATAGCCGCGGGCGGCCGCGGGGCGGGGGCGTTGGGCGGGGGGGCGGCTCACTGCCCAAGGAACGACGACAGATCCTTGACGACCCGCGAGACGTCGTTGAACGTGACGTATAGGAAGAGCGAACCGATCACCGCGAGCCCGGCGATCGTCGCGGCGTTCTGCACCGCGACCGAGACCATCTTGCCGGTGATCTGCTCGTAGAGCAGGAAGAGCATGTGCCCGCCATCGGTGATGGGGATGGGCAGGAAGTTGATCACCGCCAAGTTGATGCTGATGAGCGCAAAGAAGAACAGCAGCCACACGAAGCCCTTGTCGGCGACGCTGAGCCCGACGTGGGCGATGCCCACCGGACCGCGCAGGTTGTCGACCTTCACCGTTCCCTGGAACAGCCGCGCAAAGGTGAGATAGGTCATCGCCATGGTCCGGTGCGTTTCTTGAACGCCCATGCCCAGAGCGTCGCCGATGCCGTCGGCCTTGAGCGCAAACTGCTGGGGAGCAAACAGCATCGGCGTGATCGGGCTCGTCCAGCCAAGGTCCGCGACGAGCTTCAGGTCGGCAGCGGATACGGCCCAGTCGACCGACCGCTCGTCACCGCCCGCGGGCGGCCGGAAGCCAATCTTCAGCGTCGCGTCGGTCCCGTAAGCCGCCGCGTCACGCAGCCGCTCACGCACGTCCGCCAGCGTCTTTACGGCGCGACCGTCGACTCTCACGATCACCGAACCGCCCGTAAGCCCCGGCCCCCCCGGCCCCCCCGACCCTTCGTTCGCGGCCGCCGCACTGCTTTCCGCCCACGCCGGAGCGACGATCGCCAAGAGCTCAGCCGAATCCCGCGGCATGAACCCGATCGTGCCTTCCGATGACACCTTGACCGTCCCGAGGTCCTTGCGGTCCCACACGCCATCGACGCCCTTGCGGAGCACCACCACGCCGACCTGCGTCCCCTTGCTCCGGTTGATCTCGCTGATCCCCGACGGGATGCTCGGGAACTCGGTGGTCCCGATACGGGCGAAAACATCCCCGGCTTGGAGCCCCAACTTCTCGGCCGCCGAACCCTCGACGACCTTGCGAACGCCGATCACGGGCGTCAGTCCCAGCAGGTGGTCGACAGGCGTCTCGCCCCGCCCGGTAATTGTCACGATGCGCTGCTGAAACTCGGGCGTGGGCGTTACGACGATGGACTTCCTCGTCTCATCGCCCCCGGCAAACTCGAGCGTTAGTGGCGTGCCGCCGCTCGCGGTCGCAGCCCTCTGAATCTCGTAAGGATCCCCGGTGGCCCGCCCGTCGATCGCCACCAGCGACATGCCCGGCTCGAGCCCCACGTACCCCTGGTCCTTCATCGCCTTGGCGAACGCGGAGCGAAAGCGGCGCGACGGCGCATCCGGGAGCGTCCCCGAGGCCGCGGGCCCGACGCCGATCGAGAGCAGCCGCTCGACCCTGGACGCCTCGGGCAGGATCGAGAAGTCGATCGGCTGCTCGACGCCCGGCCGCTGCACGCGGACGATGACCGGCGTCTGCGGTGCGGCGTAAGCCACCTTGAACCGCAGGTCGTTGAAGTGCGTCGTCGCCTCTCCGTCGACCGAGATGACCCGGTCGCCCGTCTTCAGCCCGGGCCCGGCGATCCCGGGCGTCTGGCTGCCGCTCGGCATCGCCCTGGCTGCCGGCGAGCCGGGCTCGACCTCGCCCACCACGGCCGGCTCGACCCTGAGCCCGATGGAGAACACCAGCACAAACGCGATCGCCGCCGTCACGATGTTCGCGATCACGCCCGCCGAGATCACCACCATCCGCTTCAGCGGCGGGCAGTTCTGGTACGAATCTTTCTCCTCGGAACGGGCCGAGGGGTCGGCGTCTTCCTGGCCGAGCATCTTGACATAGCCGCCAAGGGGCAGGATGTTCAGGCGGTACTCCGTCGGACTCAAAGCGCGACCCGACACGCGGGCCCGCGCCGCCTCTGCCTCGCTGGAGCCCCGCCGGACCCCGAGGCCCTTGCGATACGAGACCAGCGCCGGCCCGAAGCCGATCGCGAACGCCAGCACCCGGATCCCGGCCCACTTGGCCGCGAAAAAGTGTCCGGCCTCGTGAATAAAAATGATCAGGCTGAAGCCCAGGACCACCAGGAAGAGGTCCGCGGCCGAGCCCAGCGCATCAAGCAGGAGTGACATCAAGAAATCCTAGTAGGTCGCGACGCCCATCCATCCCCGAGCACCCGAATCCGAGCAACTCGCGATAAGCGCTCCACGTTCACTGTCCCCGAGTCAAGATCGACCATCACCGGCCCCGAGCATTGATCCGGCCCACCCTTATACCGGCGGGTGGCCCGGTCAGATCGCCCGATCCTCCGCCAAACGGTCAAGCCGCCCGTCGTGCGCGGACCACCCCGCCCGTCTCTACACTTTCCCGGGGCGTCTCGAGCAGGAGCATCCATGGTCCGGTTGAGCAAAATTTATACCAAGACCGGCGACGACGGCTCCACTGGACTGGGCGACGGCACCCGCGTCCCCAAGACCGACCTGCGCGTCGAGGCCTACGGCACCGTCGACGAGGCCAACGCCGCCCTCGGCCCGTGCGTCATCGCCGCCCTGGCCCACGCCGGTCCTCATGCCCAGGCTATTGCCTCGGTGCTTACGGGCGTCCAGAACGATCTTTTCGACGTCGGCGCCGACCTCTGTTGCCCAGTCACGCCCGACGAGGCACCGGGTTCGCGCCTCCGCGTCACCCCAGCCCAGACCCTCCGCCTCGAGCACGCCATCGACGAGCACAACGAGCGGCTCAAGCCGCTCGACAGCTTTGTCCTCCCCGGCGGCACGCCCCTCTCCGCGGCCCTGCACGTCGCCCGGACCGTCGTCCGCCGCGCCGAGCGACGCACGGTCGAACTCCTGTCGCTGCACCCCGAGACGACCAGCCCCGAAACCGTGCGGTACCTAAACAGGCTTTCGGACCTGCTCTTCGTGCTCGGCCGCGTGGCCAACGACGATGGGGCCGGCGACGTCAAGTGGATCCCGGGTGCGAACCGAGCGAGCTGAAGCATGCCCAAGCCGCGCGGAAACGACGATCTCCTTCACGCGTTCGGCGCAGAGACGTCCCGCCTGCTGCGCCAACGCTTCTTCTGGTTCCTCAGCATCGTCGCGGTCATCTATCTCCTCGCGCGGGTCTGGGTGTTCGCGATGTACGGCGGGGCCCTGCTCGCGGGGGCCGTCACTTCCGAGGGGATGCTTGAGAGCTCCATCCGCGACATCCGCCTGGGCAGCCTGGGCATGTGGATCGTCCTGCTGGCGACCGTTGCCGACGCCGCCGTCTGGGGCTTCGCGTGGTGGCGGGCGACCCGCACGGGGCTCACGCGGCAGGAAACCTCGGCCCTGACGCTCAACTTCCTGCTTGTCATCGGGGCCAGCCAGATCCTCGTCGCCGTCATCCTCCGAACCATCGGCTTCCCGTTCGTGATCGGGCTTTACCATTTCGTCGGCTGCCTGATACTCCCCTGGAGTGCGCTCCAGGCCGCCCTGCCCATCGCGCTGCTCATCGGGGCCAACGCCATCGCGGTGCTGATCTTCTCGCGCTACGGCATCGAGGGCCGTGTCACGATCATGCTGCTGAGCCTGCTCGCCGGCGTCCCGGGCACGATGCTCGCCTGGTTCATGCATTCCAGCCGTATGGAGGCCTTCCGCGTCCGCACGCTCCAGAATCGGTACCGCGAGATTCGGCGCGAACTCTTCGACGCGCAGCGCATCCACGAGGCCCTCTTCCCACAGCCCGTCCTCGACGGTCGCCTCCGCATGGACTACCGCTACGAGCCCATGCGCCAGATCGGCGGCGACTACCTCTACGCACGCTTCGCTCCCCCCGGGCCCGACGGCAGCCACCCGCTCAACGTCCTGCTCCTGGATGTCACCGGCCACGGCATCGCCGCCGCCCTGACCGTCAATCGGCTCTACGGCGAGGTCGAGCGACTCTTCGGCGAGAACCCCGCCGCGGGCCCCGGCGACCTGCTCAAGGCCCTCAACAGCTACGTCCACCTCACGCTCGCCAATCACTCGGTCTATGTCACCGCCCTGTGCCTTCGTGTCGACGCTGCCGCCGGCAAAGTCGAGTACGCCTCCGGCGGCCACCCGCCGGCCTTCCTCGTCTCTCGCGACGGGCAGGTCCAGCAACTCCACTCCACCGCGTTCGTCCTGGGCGCCTGCGCCAGCGCGGACTTTGATCCCGACGTGCAGACCGTCGCCTTCCATCAGGGCCAGACCCTCATCGCCTATACCGACGGCGCGCTGGAAGCCCGCAACGACGAGGGCCGCATGCTCGGCATCGCCGGCCTCCAGCGGGCCCTCCACGTCGCCCGCGCAACCAAGCCATGCCTCGCCGACGCCGGCGACGGCATCTGCGCCGCCCTGCTCAGCGCCGTCGAGGCCCACCGCCTGGGCCCGCCCGAGGACGACACCCTCATCGTCGAGGTCGGCTTCTGCGCTCTGCCCACCGATCACCCGCCCGCCGACCGCCCGTCGCAGATCCTCCTCCGCGGCGTTGATTCCCCGCCCGCGGGCTCAACAATCCGGGCCTGATCGGCCGCGACAACGACGCCCCCCGCGGCCTGGGAGTGCCCGCCCATGACCGCGCCCGACCCCGCTCCCCGCCCCCAGAAAATCCCCGTCGCCGTGCTCGGCCCCACCGGCTATACCGGCCTGGAGCTGCTTGAAATCCTTGCCCGCCACCCGTCGATGCGGATCGAGCTGCTTGGTTCGGCGCGAACGCCCTCGCCGAAGATCGACGCCGAGTTCCCACGCCTCCTCGGCCGCTTGGGCCCGGGCGTCAACGCCGAGTGCGAGCCCATCGACCACGACGCCATCGCCCGCCGCTGCCGCCTGGCGTTCCTCTGTCTCCCCCACGAGGCCGCGATGGAGCACACCCCGCCGCTGCTGTCGCGCGGCGTCAAGGTCGTTGACCTCTCCGCCGCCTATCGCCTCCGCGACGCTGGCGTCTATGAGAAGGCCTACGGACACCACCACACCGACCCCGCCAACCTCCCTCGCGCCGTCTACGGATTGGCCGAGCTGGCCCGCGAATCGCTCCGCGGCGCGGAGCTCTGCGCGAATCCCGGCTGT
>JBBQRT010000070.1:0-16051 GCA_038214505.1 Phycisphaerales bacterium
CGGAACGGTTCCCCGCCGACATGACTTGGCGGATGGCCGCGACGTACTGCAACTGGCTGCACAACGACAAGGCCCCCACAGCGGCCGCGTTTGCGAGCGGGGCTTACGACATCTCCACGTTCACCTACAACCCCAACGGCAGCTCGAACGACCAGCTGACACGCTCCCCCGGGGCGCGGTTCTGGATCCCGACCGTGGACGAGTGGGTCAAGGCGGGGTACTACGACCCCGACCGCTACGGGCCGGGTCAAGAGGGGTACTGGGCGTTCCCCAACCGGACGAACCTCCCGCTCACGCCTGGGCCGCCGGGGACGGGGGCGGAGACGGCCAACGGGTTCCATGACGTCTACCTGTTCCCCAGCACGATCGACGTAGCCAGCTACCCCGCGGCCGGGGTGTACGGGGTGTTCGACATCTCAGGCGGCCTGAGCGAGCTGTCGGAGACCGCGCTGCCGTCCTTCGACCCCAGCCCGAGCAACCGGGCGCTGCTGGGGAGCTACTCGAACGGCAGTTTTCTTGACGACTTGTTGGACCGAACCATTAGAGGAGTTCAAGTGACCAGCTCTGGTCTGGGCTTGCGGATCGCCGCCATTCCAGCGCCGCAAGCCGCGCCACTGCTGGTTTTGGGCCTTGCCATTCTCACACTTATAAAGAGAAAACGCAAATGATATTTTCACTTCGCATTTTGTTTGCACTTTGCGTGCTGTTGCTTGGCGCCGCAGTCAGGGCCCAGCATAGCGCCGGATTCAGTACGTCAATTGGAGCCGGTGAGATCACCGACTTCACCGCCACACAGAATGCAACCACCTTCCAGTGGGACATCTCACTGACCGCGAGGATCTATCGGTCACCGGGCGTACTAGCTCGGGATCTGTATGCGGTGACTATTTGGGCCAACTCATCGGACATCCGAAGCTTGACGATCACGGCACTTGCGGGAGTCGACACACGCACCCCGTTCCTAAGCGTCGAAGTCCGCCAAGGCAACGGGCCCATTTTGGGCTTCGGTAACGCCAGTATCGGAAGCACAAGTACCGCCGATGTGGAGTTGGGCATCTTCGACGCGGACAGAATTGGGACGCCGAACACGTTCTCGTCCATCCGAGTCAACCGTCTTGGAGCCATCTCCACCGCCAACAGCAACGGGCGGCAGGATGGGGGCATTTACGCGAACATGGTCAGTCTTGGAAGGCGCGACGGATTGCTCACTGACTCTATCGGTGCGATTGTCTCAGTGGGAAGCATCCGTGGCAGCATCTCTGTCTTCAACGGCCCGATCGGCAGTGTCTTAGCTGAGACCGGCACGATCGGACTCCCCGGTGAGTTCGCGGTCATTTCAACCGCAAGATGTTCCGATCTCACCAATACGAACTGCACTCAGGCATCCACAACTCTTGCGGCCACTGCTCGATTAAACATAACGAACGTGACTGCTCGGAGTATCTACGCAATTATTTCGATACCAACGCCACCGTCGTCAAACTCCAGCACTATCTTCCGCGTTAGTGCTACTGGCGGAAGCAGTGTCCCAGGCACGTTTGTTGGATCGCTGGTCTGTACCAATTTAGGCTCCAGATCAAGCTCAGATCTCGCAACCAACCGAGCCTTGGACGTGAACGGCAATATGTCGGCGGTAGTCGACGTGAAGGGAGGCTTGACGCAGAACGTACGGCTGGGCTCGCTCTCCAGCCGACTCCAGGTCGCCGTCCAAGAGGAGTTCTCTCAGACGCTTCGTTCTCGAATTTTGATCGAAGGAGATCTGATTGGGACACTCGACGTCAATGCGTCGAGCGGGCCGATCGAAATCCTGGGAAGGCTCTCCAGCCCCCCGGGGCAGTCTACTCCCGCGGCGTTGAATATCTTGGGCACCATGGGTCAAGACGTGACTGTGATGGGTCGTGTCGGAGCCGCGTCTACGGCGACAGGCGGGGGAGTGATGTCGTTCGCGAACAGCCTGTCCCAGGGTCGGAAACTCACCATCAACGGCGGCATGGCCGGAACGGTCCAAGTCGGCTCTGATCTAGCGAGTACGCTGGAACTGCCATCGCCCACCGCCGGCGCGAGCAACTCACTGTCTGGTCGGGTGCTTGTCGCGAACAGCTTAACCGGGAGCATCTTCGTGCTGGCCGGCGGCCTCGGCGGGCAGGTCGTGCTGAACGCCAATGTCTCCACCACGCCCACCCCGTGGTGGTCCGGCACCATCAAGGTCGGCAGCGACATCGTCGTACCCAACAACTTCGCCCCCAACTTCCCTCCGCCGTCCTACACCGCCCTCCCCGCCGCGCTCGGCGGCGGCTCCATCGGCGTCGTGCCCTTCGCGATCCGCAACCTCGCCAGCTTCCCCCTCCGCTCCGCGACCACCGACCTGCGCCAGCTCGCCACGCAGCAGTTTGTCGGCCTAGGCAACTCCATCCGCCTCGCCTTCTACGGCCCGCTCGCCACGCCTGACCCCCAGATCGCGCCGGTCACCTTCGTCCGCTTCGACCCCGACGGCAACGACCCGGACGTCGATGTCACCAACCTGTTTACATTCAGCGTCAACCCCACCGGCCGGCGCGAACTGTTCATCAGCCCCGCCCCGGGCCTGCCCGTCATCGCCTTCCTCGGCAACTCCACGAGCGACTACGCCACCCGCCACTACCGCGGCACCCCGGTCGCCGCCGTCCCGTCGGGCCTGCGGTGCAATCCCGCCGCGCTCCTCCCCGGCCCCGGCTCCACGAGCCCGCCAGCCGCCCCCGCCACCCTGGTCAACCCGTTCTCCTTCGACTTCGCGCTCATCTACAGCTGCGACGGCGACGACGTGCCGGACCCCGACCAGATCGCCAGCATCCCCTGCTACGACTGCTACGACCCATTGATCCCGGGCGGCCAAGGCTCCGACGGCATCCTCGACTCGTGCCAGAACCCGCCCAACGGCCTGAAAGTCAACGGCATCTGGACGCACTGCACCGCCTGCACCGGGAGCTGTCAGTAAGGCTTTCCTGCCAACTTCAACGCGAACGGCGTCATCAGCACCGACGACATCTTCGCCTTCCTCAGTGCCTGGTTGGCCCAGCGCCCCTGCGTCGACGTGGACGGCAGCGGCCTGGACGTGCAGGACATCCTCAAGTTCCTCAGCGCCGAGTTCGGCGTCTGCCCGTGCACGCGCCCGGATGGCCAGTGCCCGGCAGCGGGCTGCTAGGTATCTGACGGGCGAATGATCGAGGTCCGTGCTGATTTGGTTTCTACTGTCCCACCCATGCCCCTCTTCCACCTCGTGCCGCAAGACTCCTCGCTCCCCACGCTCACGCTGGGCGAGTCGCCTATCACCATGGGCCGATCGGGCGAGAACACGCTCGTGCTCGAGGACAGCCTGCTGAGCCGGTTCCACTGCGTCATCGAGCCCGCGGGGGCCCGCGGGACCGACGGCGAGATCGGCGTCGACGAAACGTCCACGCCCGCCGACCAGCCGACGTTCCACCTCCGCGACCTGGGCAGCCGCAACGGCACCCGCCTCAACGGCCAGAAGATCACCGACGCCCCGATCACGACCGGCGACGTCATCAAGCTTGGGAGCTTCACGTTTGTCGTCCAGGCCGAGGACACGCTCAAGGAGCGGCAGGCCGCCGCTCGGGCCACCAACTCCGGGGCAAAGCCCGGCTGGCTCATCGACCTGGAAGAAATGATCGGCTCGCTCCCGCCCCTGGGCGAGGGCATCTCCGACAAGGTCGAGATGGTCGACGCACGGGGCAAGGCCTCCAACGCGCTGCAGGGCGACAACGACGGCCCGCGGGCCGTGCGGATGCTCCTGCTTGCCGCAAGCAAGAGCCGCGCGACCGACCTCCACATCGAGCCCAAGGGCGACGCCGTCCAGGTGCGCGTCCGCGTCGACGGCCAGATGGTCAATGCCGTCGAGCTCCCCAACACCGTCGGCGCGGCCCTCGGCGGCCTGATCAAGACCGCCTGCGAGATGCGCCCCACCGGCCGCGAGGCCGTCCTTGACGGGCACTTCTCGACCAAGTTCCCGCCCACCATGACCACCGCCGGGCGGCGCGTCGACTATCGCGTCAGCTTCACCCCCAGTGTCCACGGCCAGAAACTCGTCATCCGCGTCCTGGACATGCGCGATGCCCCAAGGGTCCTCTCCGACCTTGGCCTCCCGCCCTATCAGTACGACCGCGTCTCCCGCGTCTGCGAGCAGGACGCGGGCCTCCTGCTCATGTGCGGGCCCACCGGCTCGGGCAAGACCAGCACGCTCTACTGCGCCATCCGCGGCATCGACCGCGAACGCCGCAACGTCGTCACTATCGAAGACCCCGTCGAGTACCAGATCGACAACGTCACCCAGATGCCTGTCTCGGACCACACGGGCAACTCCTTCGGCTCCTTGCTCCGCTCGGTCCTCCGCCAGGACCCCGACGTGATCCTGGTGGGCGAGATCCGCGACGAGGAGACGGCCCGCACCGCGATGCAGGCCGCCATCACCGGCCACCTGGTCTTCTCGACGGTCCACGCCAAGGACACGATGTCGAGCGTGTTCCGGTTGCTGGACCTGAAGGTCGAGCCCTTCCTGGTCGCCAACTCGCTGGAGGTGGTCATCGCCCAGCGCCTGCTCCGTGTCCTGTGCGACAACTGCAAGCGGGCCGTGCCCGTGACCTCCGCCCAGGCCACCCGCATCGGCAAATACCTTGAGGGCCAGAGCATGGTCTACACCGCCACCGGCTGCGGCGCCTGCCTCCGCACCGGCTATCGCGGCCGCAAGGCCATCTTCGAGCTCCTGGACTTCACCGACGAGCTGCGCGACGTGATCCTCAAGGACCCGAGCATCGCCGCCATGAAACGCAACATCGAGCAGGGCATGTTCACCACGCTCGTGCAATCGGGCTGGGTCCAGGCGGCCCGCGGCACGACCAGCCTCGAAGAAGTCGACCGCGTCGCGACCGCCCGCTGACCGACGCCCGTCAGGACGTTCGGACACGCCGGCGCCCGACCGCGGCCAGCCCCCAAAGCGCCAGCACCGACGCCGCCCCGGGCGTCGGCACCCCCAGCGCGTCGAGATGACCCATGAGCGTCCGAAGCGTCACCGCCGTGCCCAGCTCGCCGGCCGCCGGCGTCACGTTCGTGCCCACGTGGATATGCCCCGCCGCGTAGACGGGCGTTGCCGACTGCCCGGGCAGATTCTGATCGCGGTACCAGGTGCCCAGATAGCCGGTGTAGCCGGAGACGAAGTTGCCGCCAAACGCGTCGCTCGATGAGGAGTTGGGGTCGAAGGCATCGATGAAGGGGTTCAGCAGGCTCGATGACACCTGCGTCGCCACCGCGCTCACGATCGCCTGCATGGGCAGGTTGCTTGTCCGGATCCGCCCCAGCGGCTCGGACGCGATGGGCACGTTCACCGGCACCGTCACGCCGAAGTAGTCGGGGATGTACGACGGGATCGCCCTCCCGTTGACCGACGCCGGCTCACCGGGCAGCCGGAACCGCTGATACGCGGGCTCGAGCTCCCACCCCCGGGCCGTGTTGGCCCGGCTGAACGTGACCACGGCCACCGGGCGATAGTCACCCGTCAGCCGGGCAAAGTCCGCCGCCACGTCCTGATAATCGACCTGCATGTCCCCCGAGCCCCTTCCCCAGTTCGGGCCCGTCTGCCCGGGAAACTCGGGGAAGTGGGCATACACGTTGTACCCCCGCCCCTCCCAGTTCTGCCCGATCCAGCCCCCCGGGTTCGAGCCAAGTAGCGGGCTGAACCCCCGGAGCATGTTGTTGGTCGGCGGCCAGAAGCCCGTGATGAGGATGTTGCGCGGCTGGGCGATCGCTGGGGCCACGCAGGCGACCGCAAGGGCGACAGTCGCCACAGCACAGGCCAAGGACGAAGGAATCATGCACAGAGCTCCGGGAGAGGTCCGCAAGTATGCCCGCGTTCCGCTCGCCCGCCACCGTCGTGCCCGCACCGAACGCGAGTCGTGAAGATCGACGCGCTCGCCAGCCGCCCCGCCTAACGAACCCCGGCGGGCTCGGGCTTCGCCGCGGCCGTGCCGCCCTCGCCGGGCGTAAACCGCCGCAGCGCCGCGGCCCCGAGCTTCTTGCCCACCTCCCACGCCGGCCCGGGGAAGCGATGGCACGCAGCGATGCACGTTTCGAGCGCCGCGAGCACCTCGTCCGCGTCGGCCTTGGAAAACACCAGCGCTGGGATGAGCTTGATCACATCCAGCCGGTGCCCGGCCACCTGCGCAATCACCCGGTGGTCGCTCATGAGCGGCAGGACCATCGACTGGCAGAACAGGCTCGGGTCCAGCTTGTGCAGCATGTCCCATGCCTGCGCCAGCATGAAGCCTTTGGGCCGGCCGAACTCGATGGCCAGCATCAGCCCCTCCCCGCGCACATCCTTCACAAGCTCGTACTTCCCGATGAACTTCCTCAGGCCGTCCTTGAAATACCCGCCAACCTCCCGCGCGTTCTCCATCAGCCGCTCGGTCCGGATCACGTGCAGCGAGGCCAGCCCGGCCACCATCGACAGGTCGTTCATGCTGAAGGTGTTCTGGATCCGCGAGCAGTTGTTCATGCTCGAGAACACCTTCGAGTGCACCGACCGCTTCATCAGCACGCACGACGTCGGCACATATCCGCCCGAGAGCGCCTTGGCGATCACCATGATGTCCGGGGCCCACGAGCCCGTGTACCCGTCCGTCGGCCCGTTCATCCCAAGGTGCTCGCCCGCCCACCACTTGCCCGTCCGCGCCAGGCCCGTCTGGATCTCGTCGAGCACGAAGAGCGCCCCGTTCCCGCGGCACAGCTCGGACGCCCGCCCGAGATACTCCGGTCCCGGCACGTTCACGCCCTTGCCCTGGATCGGCTCGACGACAAACGCCGCAACGTCGCCCTTCCGCAGCTCGTTCTCGAGCGCCGCAACGTCGTTGAACGGGACCTCGGTCGTCTCCAGCATCGCGCCGAAGCCGTCGCGGAACTCGTGGTTGCCGGTGATCGAGAGCCCGCCGAAGGTCAGGCCGTGATAGGCCCGGTGGCAATAGACGATCCGCTGCCGGCCCGTCGCGCCGCGCGCGAACTTGATCGCCGCGTCGATCGCCTCGCCGCCGCCGGAGGCGAAGAAGCACGCGTCGAGCGCCTGCCCGTCGCGCGGGTCCCGCGGCGCAAGAGCCACCAGCTCCCGTGCCAGCAGCCCCGCGACCCGGAACGTTCCCACGCCCGGCAAGTTGGGCAGGTTGAGGTCCATCGCCTGCTTGATCGCATCGCGGATGACCGGGTGGTTCCGCCCCGCCGCGAACACCGCGTAGCCCCCCAGGCAGTCGATGTACCGCCGCCCCTGCTGGTCGAACAGATACGCCCCCTGACCGCGGGCGAACTTCACGTCAAACCCGATCGTCCGCAGCACGGCGGCGAAGCTCGGGTTGACGTGCTGCTCCAGAAGCTCGAGCGCGTTATCGCGGTTGGCATCCAGCAGGGCCGCGAGATCGAAACCAATCGGGGCGGAAGTGGTAGCCTGTGACGGGGAAGCGGCATCAAATGGGTACATGGTCGTTTCTATGCTCCGTCGCGGAATGTTCCCCGGATTGTCTCCGGCTCATGCGTCGGCGGGCGTGAAAGGAGAATCGATGAAACAGTCTAGTTCAACCCGCGGCTTCGCCGCTCGCCGCCTCCCCGGATTCCTGCTGACGCTCGCGGTCTTTGCCGTCACAGCCTGTGCCCCGCCGCCCAGCGGCAGCACCGGAGCCAAACCTCCGGAAACGCCGACTCCCGCCGCCCAGCCCGCCGACAAACCGGCCACGCCGACCGATCCCACCAAGCCCGACGACAAGGGGACCCTCGTGACAAACTCTCCCGCCGCCTCCGCCGTTCCCGTGACCAAGGCCCCCATGCCCGTAAGGACCCAGACCGCCATGTTCGGGGCCGGCTGCTTCTGGGGCGTCGAGGGCATCTTCCGCAAGCAGCCGGGCGTCTTGGCCACCGAAGTCGGCTTCGCCGGCGGCCACGTCAAGAACGTCACATACAAGCAGGTCTGCACCACCGACACCGGCCACGCCGAGGTCGTCCGCGTCGTGTTCGACCCCGAAAAGGTCACCTACGAGCGACTCGTCGACCTGTTTTTCAAGCTCCACGACCCGACGCAGGTCAACCGCCAAGGCCCGGACATCGGCACGCAGTATCGCACCGTGATCTACTTCTACTCCGACGAGCAGAAGGCCGCCGCCGAGAAGAAGAAGACCGCGCTCGAGGCCAGCAAGAAGTTCAAGCGTCCGATCGCGACCCAGATCGTCGC
The DNA here is from genome assembly GCA_038214505.1 of Phycisphaerales bacterium. Lineage (GTDB taxonomy): Bacteria > Planctomycetota > Phycisphaerae > Phycisphaerales > UBA1924 > UBA4658. The sequence continues at coordinate 8,255 of JBBQRT010000070.1, forward strand.
CGCCCCCGAGTTCTATCGCGCCGAGGACTATCACCAGCAGTATCTCGAGAAGACCGGCCGCGACAGCTGCCACCTCCCGGTGATGGACGACGACGAGGAACCCGCGCCCGCGATTCCTGCCAAGCCCTGAATCCCCCCATCCGGTTCTTCATCTCGGCATTGAACCCACGGGCCTCCCGGTCAACGCTTGTTGACCCGGAGGCCCACATGCGTCCCACCCGACTCGCAATCGCCGCCCTGCTCGCCCTCGCCGGCCTCGCCGCGCCTCGGTCCGCCCCGGCCCAGATCATCCTCTACGCCAAGGGCACCATCCCGGCGAACGCCTCCGACCTCTCGGGCCTCGAGGGCGAGTTCGAGGGGCGCGACGGCAAGCCCGTCCCCGCCAACCGCTTCGCCAGCTTCGGCTCGGGCCTCGCCTACAGCGGGCAGGGAACCCGCTTCTACGCCCTCGACGATCGCGGACCCGCCGATGGCAAGGCCGCCTTCCCCTGCCGCTTCCACGAGCTCGAACTCGTCTGGCCCGCCAGCCGCGAAGCCGACGCCGCGCCCGGCCCCGCCGAGATCGAGTGGAAACTCTCTCGCACCGTCATACTCAAAGACGAGAACGGGCTGCCCCGCATCGGCAAGATCGACGCCATCGACGCGACCGATGCGCTCTCGACCCGCCTCGACCCCGAGGCCATCCGTATCCTCCCCGGCGGCCGGTCGCTCCTCATCAGCGACGAATACGGCCCGAGCATCGAGCAGTACGACCTGATCTCCGGCGAGCGGCAACGCCGCTTCGAGATTCCCACCGCCTTCGCCCAGCCCAAGCCCGACACCGACCCGGATTCCGACAAGCCCTCCGGCGCCACTACCGGCCGCGACCGCAACCGCGGCTTCGAGGGCCTCGCCATCTCCCCCGACGGCGGCATCCTCACCGCGATCATCCAGAGCCCCCTTCTGCAGGACCACGCCCGCGAGAACGTCGCCTCCGGCAAGCGCATCGGCGTCAACTGCCGCATGCTCCAGATCGCGATGACCCCCAACGCCGAAGCGCCGACCTCCACCCGCGAGTTCATCTACCCACTCGAAGACCCGCGCGACGTCGTCAGCGAGCTGCTCGCCATCGACCAGACCCGATTTCTCGTTCTTGAGCGCGACGGCAAGGGCGGCGAAGAGGCCATCGTCAAACGCCTGTACATGATCGACACGCTCACCGCCACCGACGTCTCGGCCCGCGCAAGCCTCCCCAAGGGCGAGCTCCCCGACGACCTCGCCCCGGTCCGCAAGGTCCTCTGGCTCGACATGCTTGATCCCGCCTTGGGCATCCTCGGTCCGGGCCTGCCCGAGAAGTGGGAGGCCCTGACCTTCGGCCCCGACCTCGCCGACGGCCGCCGCACCATCGTCGTCGCTAGCGACAACGATTTCCGCGACGACCAGCCGACGTATATATGGGTCTTCGCCTTCCGCCCCGAAGACCTCCGCTGGCCCGAAACCAAGCGCGAGGCCGAGGTCATCCCCATCACTCCCCCGACGCAGTAACGCGCTCCTTGCTCACCTCTCCCTTGCCCCCTCGCCCGCGAAAGCGGGAGAGGACCGCTTAAGGCACAGCCTCGAGCAGGTGAGCGGACCTGTTGCCAGACCGAACATTCGTTCACCGCGCCGCGGAGGACACCGCTCAACACTCCCCGCCAAACCTCCGATACGCTCCCCCAATGGCCCACCTTTCCTACTTGACCGCCGGCGAGTCCCACGGGCCCACGCTGATCACCATCGTCTCCGGCCTGCCCAAGGGCCTTCCCGTCGATGCCGACTTCATCAACGCCGAGCTCGCACGCCGCCAGGGCGGCTATGGCCGGGGCGCCCGCCAACGCATCGAAACCGACACCATCGAGATCCTCTCGGGCGTCCGCCTGAACCACACCACTGGCGCACCCGTCTGCCTCAAAGTCGCCAACAAAGACTCCCGCCTCGACGACCTCGTCAAGACGCCACCCGTCCACACCCCGCGCCCCGGCCACGCCGACATGGCCGGCAGCATCAAGTACCTCACCACCGACTGCCGCGAGACCCTCGAACGCGCCAGCGCCCGCGAGACCGCCGCCCGCGTCGCCGCCGGCGCACTCGCCCGCGTCCTCCTCCGCACGCTGGGCATAGAGGTCTTCGGCTTCGTGCGCTCGATCCTCGACGCCCGCTGGGACGGCCACGTCGGCGAGTCCACCTATGCCTCCCTCGTCGCTCTCCGCGACGCCTCCGACACCTACTGCCCCGACGGGCCCGACGGCCCCGTCACCCAGCGCCAGTGCGCCATCATCCGCCAGGCCAAGATCGACAAGGACACCGTCGGCGGCCAGGTCGAGGCCCACGTCTTCGGCGTCCCGCCCGGCTTGGGTTCCACCATGCATTGGGCCGACCGCCTCGACGCCCGCATCGCCGCAGCCGTCATGGGCATCCAGGCCTTCAAGGCCGTCGAGATGGGCATCGGCGTCGCCGCCGCAACCCTCCCCGGCTCCCGCGTCCACGACGCCATCCGCTTCGACCCTGCGCTACGTTCCTCGCCCTCGCTGGGCTTTGTCCGCGACACCAATAGCGCCGGCGGCACCGAGGGCGGCATGAGCAACGGCGCCCCCATCGTCGTCCGCGGCACGATGAAGCCCATCGCCACCCTCCTCCGCGGCATGCCCAGCGTCGATCTGAACACCAAGCTCGAAGCCGCCAGCGCCTACGAGCGCTCCGACATCTGCGCCGTCTCCGCCGCCAGCGTCGTCATGGAGAACGTCGTCGCCTTTGAGGTCGCCGCCGCCCTCCGCGAGAAGTTCGGCGGAGACTCCATGCCCGAACTCGCCGCTCAATACAACATCTACCTCGACCTCGCCCGCCGCCTGCCCTTGGAGTGATCCGCCGGCCGCCGCTCGACCCGCCTATCGAGCCTCGCGGACATACTCCCGCCCCGCCCACACCGTCGGCTCGCGGCTCTCGAGATCGCGCGCCGCCCGCTCGAGAATCCCCCCCGTCAGCCACGCCCCCACCGGATAGCTCAGCACATGCCGCAGCGGCGTGTGCCCCATCCGATACGAAACACCCAGCGTCAACAGCATAAGCCCGAGCGACACGCCCGCGGCGTACAGCAATACCACGCTCATCCCCTCGCTTACCCGCAGCATCCCGAAAACGCCTAAGCCCAGCCCCGCCCACATCAGCGCCGGCACTACCGCGCCCAGCCACCGGGTCCGTCGGGCCAGCTTCCGCAACCGCGAGATGCGCCGGTTAGCGCACTCGATATAGATCCGCTTCCACCCCCTCACGAACTCCGCGTACGAGCCGTACATCCGGCACAGGTGCATCCCGTCGGCCAACAGCACACCCGCCGGCACGCCGTGCCGCTCGCACAGCCGCGCGATCTCGACGTCTTCGAGCAGCGCCCCCCGCGCCGCCTCGTGCCCGCCGATCCGCCCATATGCCTCCGCGGTCATCAGGATGAACTGGCCGTTGGCAAACGCCCGCCGCCCCGCGTCCATGTTCGCCCGCAGCAGCGGATACTGCCGCATGAGCTCCATCCCCGCCGCCGGCTGCACCACCTTCTCAAACCACCGGTCGTGCGTCATCGTGCTCAGCAGGCTCAGCATCCCCAGCCCCCTGTTCTGCAAGAGCGCAACCGTGGCCACCAAACACTCCGGGTGCATCGCCGTGTCCGCGTCGATAAACAACAACAACTCCGCCGCTGCCCCGCCCCCCCGCGCCCCGACCGACTCCCGCACCCCGCGCCACACCGCGTTGACCTTCCCCGCCCAATCGCCAGGGCAGGAATCGATCGGCAGGATCTCAAACCGCCCATCGTCGCCCACGATCCGCAGAAGCACCCCCGCCGTGTCGTCCGTACACCGATCCAGCGCAAACACCACCCGCAGGTTCCCGTACGTCTGCTCGCGCAGCGACTCGGCCAGCGGCCCGATCGACCCCGCCTCGTTATGCGCCGGAATCACCACGCACAGCCGCGGCGCCCCCGCCCGCCGCAGCGCGCCCGCCTCCGCAAGCCGCATCCCCGCCCGGGCCGTGGGCAGCAGCCACCGCGTCCTCAGCACGTGATAGAGCACAACGCCCCAGTACACCCCCCCCACCACCGCGGGCGCGATCAGCACAAGCGACGCGATGTCGAGCCAGCCGTTCAAGCGCTTAGCGTACAAGCCCCGGCCCCCTACGGCACGCCCGCCCCTATCATCAGCCATGCACTCCCCCGAGCTCAACCGTCCGGGTCGGCCCACCGCTCAGCCCACCGCCGAATCCTCCTGCTGCGGCGGCGGGTCCTGCGGCTCAACGCCAGCCTCCGCCGAGCAAACTCCCGCCGAATCCGCCACCGGCGCGGCCTCCGCCTCCGGTTGCTGCGGCGGCTCCTCATCCAGCGGCGGCGGATGCTGCGGCGGCGGCCAAGCGCAAGCCAGCCCCATGGCCGATGTCCTGGTCTTCTCCCGCGATCAGATCCGCGAGGTTGATCGCCTCGCCGCCGATGAGTTCGCGATCCCGAGCCTCCTGCTTATGGAAAACGCCGCCCGCGGCGTCGCCGGCGTCATCGTCCAGGGCCTCGAGGGCCTCGGCTCCCCAACCGTCGTCGTTTTCTGCGGCCCGGGCAACAATGGCGGCGACGGCCTCGCCGTCGCACGCCACCTCAGCAACCGCGCCATGAACGTCGGCATCATCCTCGCCGCCACCGCCGAGCGCTACGCCGGCGACGCCGCAATCAACCTTGAGATCTGCCGCCGCATGGGGCTTCCCATCGTCCAGGCCCACGCCGACCCCGGCCACGCCGTCGACCAGATGTTCGCCCTCGTGGGCCAGCCCGAGGTCGTCGTCGACGCCCTCCTGGGCACCGGGGCAACTCAGCCAGCCCGCGGCCCCATCGGCGAGCTCATCACCCGCCTTAACGCCGCCCGAGACGCCGGCTCAACACTTGTCAGCATCGACCTCCCCAGCGGTATGGACGCCCAGACCGGCGCACCCTGCGCTCCCGATTCGGCCGCCGACCCCGCCGGCCCGTGCATCACCGCCGATCTGACCGTCACGCTCGCGGGCTTAAAAGCCGGCTTCCTGAACGAGCACGCCCAGCCCTACCTCGGCCAGGTCGTCGTCGTCGACATCGGCGCTCCGGATGCCCTGCTCCGCCGCCTCGGCACGCCGCTGGGCGAGCTCAAGGCCCACGCCGCCACGTAACCACCCCCGCAAGCAACCGCGCCCGCAACCACCCACGAGGCAGATAATCATCATCAGCCCGCACGCCGCCGAGTTGTCTTTCTCCCCAGCCGCCCAGCAGGCTTGACGCGGGCCCGACCGGGCGCAAGATTGTCCCGGGCCGTCCCGACTCGCCATCCCCCCCACCCCCCCACCCCCCCAGCCCTCCCGTCCCGTCTCGCCAGCGAAAGGCCGATCATGGCGGTACGAATGGAGCTCAGCCGGATCCTCATCCGCGAGCTCAACGACTATCAGATCATCGAGCTCCGCGAGGTCGCCCCCTCCACCGACGACGCGGGCCAGCAGGTCTTCTCGCAGGTCGAGAACGGCCGCGCGTTCCCCATCGTCATCGGCCTCCCCGAGGCTCAGGCCATCGAACGCCGCCTCAAGGGCGTCCAGATCAAACGCCCCCAGACCCACGACCTGCTCATGAACATCATCCAGGCCATGGGCGGCACGCTCGACTCGATCGTGATCAACGACCTCCAGGAACACACCTTCTTCGCCCTCCTCAAAGTCCGCAAGCCCGACGGCACTCTCGCCGACATCGACTCCCGCCCCAGCGACGCCATCGCCCTGGGGATCGCCAGCAACGTCCCCATCTACGTCGAGGAGCGCGTCCTCGAAGCCGCGGAGAAGGACGAGCCGGGGTGATGCCCAACCGCCATCAACCCGCTCCAGGGGTCCTGCATTGAGGCGCGGGTGTGTCTGGGGCGATGCTCCATCCAGAGGCCCAGGTAGGCATCGCAGCATCCGCGCCCTGCGACAGGAGCCGGCATCCACGGTGGACCCGAACGGGCTTCCAGAAGGCTTCCGATGAGCGTCAAGACGGAGTCCAGCGCGACTCGTTCCCGCATGCCCACCCTTCGAACGCTCCTGATCACCCTGATCGCGACCGCCGCCGCGGCGTTCGGCTCGCTCCAGCTCAAGCCCATCCAACGCCTCGTTTGGCCCCAAGCGACTCCGCCCACCCGGGCCGCCGCTCCGTTTCAGCCGCGGAGCATCATGCCCGAACGGCCGCAGACCGATCGTGCGGCCATGCAGCCAACCGAGGCCGCGGCGCTCAACGCGGTGCGCTCCAGCGAGGCCCTCGCGCGGGCCCGCGCCGTCCACGACGCCTGGCTCGCCCACCGCAGGCCCGAGACCGGCCTGTACCCCCGCGACCGTCTCCAGATGGTCTGGTCGTACCGCGATGTCGCCGCCGACTTCTTCGGCCATCAGCTGAACGTCGCGCTCCTCACGCACTCGCCCGCGGTCGATGATCATCTCCGGACCTTGGCCGCCGAGCGGTCCGCGACGCCCCCGGGCCAGCTCTGCCCGGACCTCGACGCGACCACCGGGCAACCCGTCCGGACCTCCCCGCGTGAACGAATGTTCGGCACCGCGGAATACGCGAAGGACGGCCTGCTGTCGGTCGTCGAACTGCACAACCACCCCGCCGCCCGCGCGAGGCTGATCGAACTCGCCGACTCGGTGCTCGCGGCCGCCAACCACCAGACCCGGTTCGGCCCCATCCCCGACCGGCGCTCGGAGGTCAACGGCGACATGCTGCAGGTCCTCGGCCGCCTCGCATTCGCGACCGGCGACGCCCGCTACGCGGAGATGGCCGGACGCATCGCCGACGCCGCGGTGATGCAGATGCTCACCGCGAACCACGGCCTCCCCGCGCAGGTCTACGACTACCAGATCGACGCCGCCGTCCGTGGATTCGTCCAGATCCGCGACCACGGCAACGAGCTGGTGGTCGGCCTCAGCGAGGCCTACGCCCTCGCCGTCCACCACGCGGCGGCTGGCGACACCCGCTGGCGCGACCGTGCCGACCGCTGGGCCGCGCCGCTGGCCGACATGTACACCACCATCCTCGAGCGTGCCCGCGACGATGCCGGCCTCCTGGTCGGTTCGATCGATGCGGAGACGCTCCTGCCGCGCGACGCCAACGCCAGCGACAACTGGGGCTACGTGGTCTGCGGCGCCGAGCTCTACTGCCAGGCCGCCCAGCGGCACGGAGCGGTTCCGGCACCCAGGCTCGAGTCGATCCGCGGCCACATCGCCTCGCTCGTCGAGGCCGTCCTGCGGACCGATGGACACCCCTGGGAGGGCACCCATCAGGACGGCTATGCCGATTCGCTGGAGAGCGCCATGTACGCCGCGGCGTACTGCCCCTACTTCGATCGTGCCCGGATCAAGGCTTGGGTCGACTCCCAGATCCCCATCCTCTACGGCAAGCAGCGCAGCGACGGCTTCGTCGACGAGCACTTTCTCGACGGCAACTTCATGCGCACGTGCCTCCTCTACGCCCTGATGTGCAGCGGCGGGTGGACCGCGACCCCCTGGTCGCTCGACGTCGGCGTCGGCTACGTCTCTACGGGCGACTCGACTGGCGTTCTCGTCGTAGCCGCCGGCGAAGGAGGCTGGGAGGGGGTGCTAATGCCCGACAGCCCGCGCCACCGTCACACCCTGGGCCTGCCTTGGAACTGGCCCCGGATCAACAGTTGGCCGGAGTGGCGGACTTCGGAGTCCATCGCCGAGGCCCGCACCGTCCCCGCCCAAGGCGTCGGCGACGCGATTGATCCCGCCGACCTCGCTCAGGGG
>JBBQRT010000071.1:0-15704 GCA_038214505.1 Phycisphaerales bacterium
ATAGGGCGGGCGTGCCCGATACCTCAAGACCGCGTTGCCGCGACGGCACGCCTGGGGAGTCCACACCTTGCTGCAGCACGCCCGCGCATTCGCGCTCATGCCCTGCTATTCGGATCAGATTCCGCGGATGCCGACGTTCACAGCGCGGCACACTCCGGGGAATGTGCGGTCGATTACGGATTCTGCCTCGTTCAACCGCGACGTGATGCCGTACTGGGTTGCGCGGGCGGCCCCAGGGTACCGCGTGGTGCAGGCCCGGTGGATCCTGCATTTCCATACCCAAGCCTCGCACGGCGTGAACTTTATGAAGCTGCTCAATCGCGGACGCTACGACGTGAGCACCGACGTTCGCATGCTGCGGCCAGTCGCGCGGGAGCTGCGGCGGCAGGGGCTGACCATCGACGCGTTCTTCCTCGACAATGAGGGGGGAATGCCAGCGTTCGCTCTCTCGCACGAACAGATCCGGGCGGCGTACTCGAGCGCTCGGGCGCGGGCGAAGATGCCTCCGCAAGTGCGGGCGCTGCCGGTCGAAAAACTGCTCTGGACGACCCCAACATTTGACCGCGCGGCGGCGTATGTTTGGGATTCATGGCACCAGCAACTGATGAATCAAGCGATGCGGGACGTGTTCATCAATAGCCGGCTGTTCCACGCGGTGCGGGGCCCGGGCGAGGCGCCCACGCCGCCGGTGGTGAACAACTATAACTGGGCCTCTCCGGTCTGGACTGCGTACGACTATAACGGCTGGCCATTCCCGCAGACCACGCCAATCGATGGGCTCACGAGCAACTGGAACGAGTACTTCAGCCCTATCGGGCAGCGTTTCCGCGGGCGTACGCACGACGTCATGTGGAACAAGCTCGTTGACATCTGCAACATTGCCAGGGCGTGTCTGGGTGCACCTGGACGCCGATTCTGGCCCACGATTGTGCAGCCAATCCGCAACAACCCGTGGCTGTGGGAACGCATGATCGCCCACCTGACGCGCACGGGCGTGAACTGGACGGCGAGCAAGTCGGCGTTTGTCTACTTCAACGAGTGGGACCACATCGGGCCGCAGGCCGACCCACTGGCGGCTCAGATCCTCGCCCGACACGACCAGCCCTTCCCCGCGCAGCGAAACCTTCCCGAGACCCCGCTGGACTCGGACACACTCGAAACCGCGGGATATGTCACAACCTACGCGGAGTTTCTCGACAACGTCGATCCCACGCCGCTGACAGACGCGGGTTGGCGGGGTGATGCGTTCCCGATTCGGGCGTTCCCGTCGGCCCCGCTTCGCGCCGCTGCGTGAGCCCCCGCATGGGCGTGGGCGGCTTCGGCTGGGTGTAGCATCGTCAACGATGTCGATCCGCCGCCAGCCCGAGGACTTCCGAGTACGCGAGCGGCTCCGGGCGGATGTGTTGGAAGCGCTGGCCGCAGCGCCGGACGCCGGACGGCGCTGGGCGGTCATGAGTCTCGAGAAAACGTCGCTGACCACGCCCGACGCGACGGCGCTATTCGCCAAGGCCCTCGGCGTTGCCGCGGCAAAGGTCGAGCACGCGGGGCTCAAGGACAAGCACGCGATCACGACTCAGCACGTCAGCGTCGAGTGCGAGTCGCGCGCGGTCGCCCAGCGAGCGGTCGCCGGCCCGAGCGGTCGGAGCTGGACCTCGCGGCTGATCGGGTTCGCCGCGGCACCGCTCGACGCGGACGATATCGAGCGAAACGAGTTCGATATTCTCGTGACCGACCTTTCTCGCCAGGCGGCGGATGAGATGCTGCGGCGTTCGAGGATCCTGGAGGATGCGGCGGACGGCCTCGCGATCATCAACTATTTCGGTGACCAGCGATTCGGGTCGGCACGGCACGGGCACGGCTTCGCCGCGACGCACCTGCTCCGCGGCGACTTCGAGCAGGCCCTGAAGCTGCTCATCGCGACGCCCGCCCGGAAGGACTCCGGTGCTAGGCGGATCCTGACGCGCCTCTGCGCGACGCACTGGGGCAACTTCGCCAAGCTCGCCGCCGAGGCCCCAAAGACGCCGGAGCGGCGGCCGCTGGAGGTGCTCGCGGGCGGAGGGTCGTTCCGCGAAGCCTTCGAGGCGTTGCCATACTTCGTGCAGCAGATGAGCGTGGACGCACTACAGTCGTCGGTGTGGAACACGGCGGCGGCGGGTCTGATTAGGTCGCTGAACGATTCCGACACGCTGCACGCCGATGACGATTTCGGGGCGATGCTCTTCCCGCCGGCGCGAGCGATCCCGGATGAGTGGCGCCGGACGACGGTGCCGACCCCGGGCCCAGATGCTCCGCCGTCGGCGCTCGCGGACGCGGCGCTCTTCGCGGCACTACAAGCCCACGGTTTGGGGTCGATGCAGAGCCTGAAAATCCCCGGGCTCCGCAGGCCGGCGCTGGGTTCCTGGGCGCGGTCGCTGGCGGTGACGGCCGAGGCGTTCGTGCTCGGCGAGCCTGAGCCGGACCCCGTCGCGGGCGGTAGGCGGGTGCGGATCCGGACGGGCTTCGCGCTGCCGCGAGGTGCGTACGCGACGGTAGTGCTCCGGGCCCTGGGCCAATAGAACGGTCGGGCGGCAAGAGCCGGTAGGATGGACCCGATGAGCACCGCTCCAACGCCGCCCTCGCCCTCGATCCCCCATGCTCCCAACGCGGTCTCCGGGCCTGCGGCGACGCTGTCGCACGACCGGCTGGCACACCTTGAAGCTCTCTCGCTCCGCTACCCCTCGAGCCGGGCGGCGATCAGCGAGGCGGCGGCGCTGAGGGCCTCGCTCACCCTCCCGGCCCGCACGGTCCACGTCATTTCCGACATCCACGGCGAAGACATCAAGCTGCGGCACGTCATCTCCAACGCATCCGGGGCGCTGCGGCTGCTCGTCGACGAAATCCTGGCCGACCGGCTGGCCGCACAGGAGAAGAACCGGTTCCTTGCCGTGCTGTACTACCCGAGGGAAGCGATCAACCACTACTCGAAGTCGATCGTCGCGTCCGGGCAGCGAGAGCGGTGGGTGTTCGACACGCTGTCGATGCAGTTTGAGATCGTGCGTCAACTGCGGGCCCGCGTCCGCCGCATGACTTTCGAGGAGCTCCTTCCCTGGGAATATCGCGAGCTGTTCGTCGAGCTCGGCTCGGCCCAGCGGCCCGGCTACGTCAAGCAGATGCTCGCGGGCCTGGCGCTCTTCGACCGCGACTGGGGTGCCGTGCGGGCGGCAGCGCAGCTGATCCGCGACCTGTCGTGCGACGAGCTCCTGGTGCTGGGCGATCTCGGCGACCGCGGGCCGCGGATGGACAAGGTGCTCGAGGTGCTGATGCACCGCCCGGGTGTGAGCCTAATCTGGGGCAACCACGACATGCTCTGGCTTGGGGCCAACCTCGGGCAGGAGGCTTGCATGCTCACGCTGCTGCGTTTCAGCCTGCGCTATCGGCGGCTGAGCCAGCTCGAGGAGGGTTACGGCGTGATGATGGCGCCGCTGGAGCGGCTGGCCCGCCACGTCTATGACGGCGATCCGGCCGAACGGTTCGCACCCAAAGGGGAGGGCTTCCGGCACGCCACGACTGTCGCGCGTATGCAGAAGGCCGTCACAATCATGCTGCTCAAGGCCGAGGGGCGCATGATCGCCCGGCGACCTGAATGGAGTCTCGAGCACCGGCGCCTGCTGCACCGCATTCGGTTCGAGGAGGGCCGCGCGGTGAGCGTCGAGATCGACGGCAGGACCCACGCCATGCTCGACCAGTCGCTCCCCACGCTGCTGCCGGAGGCCACGGGGGGCGACCCGTACGCCTATTCACGCGAGGAGCAGGCCTGCATCGACCGGCTCAGGGAGAGCTTCACCCGCTCGCCGCGGCTGCGGGAGCACATGGACTGGATGGTCCAGCGCGGCGGGATGTACACCACCCGCGACGAAGTTCTGCTGTTCCACGCCTGCGTCCCGGTGAACGACGATGGCGAGCCGGCGAACCTGATGGTCGAGGGTGTCGAGCGATCGGGCAGGGACCTCATGGATGCGCTCGGGTCGATCCTCCGGCGGGTGCACCGCCGCCGCTTCAGCGGCGACCAGAGAGATTCGGATTGGCTGTGGTATCTCTGGGGCGGCCCGCTGAGCCCCCTCTTTGGCAAGGACAAGCTCGCAACCTTCGAGTCGAGCTTCCTCGCCGACAAGGAGGCCCAGAAGGAGCGGAAGAACCCGTACTTCGAGCTGCTGCACGACGCCGGGTTCGTTGCGCGGATCGGGGCGCTCTTCGGCGTCGGCAAGGACGTGCTCATCGTCAACGGGCACGTGCCGGTGAAGATCGAGAACGGCGAGCACCCCGTCAAACGCGGCGGCAACGCCGTCACGATCGACGGCGCGTTCAGCGAGGCGTACGGCGACCGGGGCTACACGCTCGTGCTTCGGCCCGAGCGGATCGACCTATGTGAACTGGCGCCCTTCGACGGCGTGCAGGCCGTGGTGGAGCACGGCGCCGACCTGCTGCCCAAGGTGACGACCATCCGCGACTATGCACGGGAACGCACGCTCTCCGAAACCGAAGCAGGGGCCCGGATACAACGGGCCGTGGACGATCTGGACGCGCTTGTGCGAGCGTATCAGGAGGGCCAGGTGCGCCCGCCGCGGTAGGCGGGCGCGAGCTTCGTCACGAACGGACGGGCCCGATAACGCCGACCATGCGGCCGGAGAGGCCTCTGTCGCGTCGGTGGGAGAAAAACAGCGGCCGGCCGTCGGAGCCGATGGCTGAAACCGTGCACTCGGGACGCGTATCGACCATCGAGCCCAGCACCCCGGCGCCCAGAAGTTGTTCACGCAGTGCGGCCTTCAGGTCGATCGTGTGCTGGCCACCTGAGTGCGGAGCCACCAGCGATGTACCGCTCCCGAACTTGACGCGGAACTGCTCGGCGACTTCGGCCCCGACCTCGAAGGTGTCCGGGCCAATGCACGGCCCGATCGCCGCCACGATCTCTCGCGGCCGGATCGCGCCCACGTGGACCATCGCCTCGACGGTCCGGGTGAGCACGTCGGCGATCACGCCCCGCCAGCCGGCATGGACGGCGGCGACCAGCGAGCCGTCCGCGGTCGAAAGCAAAACCGGGCAGCAGTCGGCGACGCGGATGCCGACCACGCGGGCCGGATCATCGCAGACAATCGCATCGGCCTTGGTGTTGTGACCGTCGGTCGCAATATGCGACGGGCCGCCGAGATGAACGACGTGGACCGCGTCGCCGTGGACCTGGTGCACCTGAACCACCTCGCGGCCCGCGGCGTGAAGATGGCCGAGAAGACGGGCCCAGTTCTGGTGGATATTGGCCGGGGGGTCGCGGTCGGCTGGAGGCAGGTCCGACGGGTTGCCGAAGTTGAATGACTCAAACACGCCCCCCGAGACGCCCCCGAGCCGAGTCGTAAACCCATGGGGAACCCCGACCTGCGCGAGCAGGGGCGAGTGCAGAATCGAGGCGGGTAAGGGGTCGGCGGCCATCGCTGTAGTCATCGACACACCCCGCTTCTGGTCAGTACACGCGAGGAAAAGACGGGGTCTCCCCGGAATGTCGGGTGTGCGGCGTGGGGGAGAACCTGATACTCTGCAGCTTCAATGCGGCGTGTGCGAAGGTTGGCCAGTGTGCGGCCCCTCGCGCGGGCTACGAAAGGAACGTTCGATGAACCGTCTCATTCTGGCCGGTATGGCTGTTGGTCTTCTGATTGTCGGTGGCTGTGAAGAGAAGCCCAAGGTTCCCGAGGCTCCCAAGCTGGGCAACACGATTAAGGATGCGGGCAACGCGATGGGCGACGCGGCCAAGAAGGCCGGCGACTCGGCCAAGGCCGCGACGGAGAAGGCCGTCGCGCAGGGCACGCAGGCGATTGCTGGCGCGATCGAGTCCGCCAAGAAGGAAGGCACGGGCCTGGTCGACAAGGCCAAGGGCCAGATGGACCAGCTCAGCACCAAAGCGTCTACAGTGGCCGCGGACAAGAAGCCCGAGTTCGACAGGGCGATCACCGACCTGTCGGGACAGTTCACGGCCCTCAAGGACAGGGTTGCCAAGCTCGGCGGCGACTCGCCCGCCGCGATCGGCACGGCCCTGACCGAGATCAAGTCTGCGGGCACCAAGCTGATGGACGGCATCCGCGCCACGGCGGACAAGTTCGGTATCAAGCTCAACTGAGCACGCTGGATCATGATGGCGGCCCGGCCGACCATGGGTCGGCCGGGCCGCTCTGTTTTTGGCCGAGCCTTCCGGCCCGAGTCCTGTGACACCCGCGTTGACGGACCCCATGCCCGCACCGGCGTACGCTCGAAACATGCGAGCAATCACCCTGATCACCACCGGCGGGACGATCGAGAAGACCTACGACGAGGCCACAGGCGAGCTCTCCAACCGGCGGAGCGTGGTGCGCCGCATGGTCCGGCGGCTTCGGTTGGAGGACGCCCGCGTGTCGGTCGTCGAGCTCCTCAGCAAGGACTCGCTGCACATGACCGACGACGATCGGACCGCGATCGTCAACGCGTTGCGGGCCTGCGGAGCCGATCGGCCGCAGGACCCTGGGTCGGGCGTGGTGATCCTGCACGGGACCGACACGCTCACGGTCACCGGCGAGCGGATCCTGGCCGAGATGCCCCGGCCGGGAGTACCGATCGTGCTCACGGGCGCAATGCGTCCGTTCGAGATGGTGCGCTCCGATGCCCTCCAGAATCTAACGGAGGCCATCTTCGCGACCGGCGTGCTCGCCCCCGGGGTCTACTGCGTGGCCCACGGGCGGGCCCTTGGGTTCCCGGGCGTTCACAAAGACCGTGAGCGGCGCACGTTCGTGAGAGTTTGAGCTGCCAAAAGCATGAACAGAACACGCCGGCGGCCTGATCAACTCGATAACTTGGCGATCGCGGGGATGCGCTTGCGGTCCGAGACCCAGACGCCACCCGGACGTTCGACGGTGACGACGAAGGTGTTGGCCTTGGGCACCGTCAGCCGGGGCTCGACCTTCACGACGACGGTCTCCTGACCAACGGGGATGTCGAAGACGCCGCCATGGACGGGGTGGCGCTCGTCCCGCTCGGGGTCAAAGATCCATAGTTGATACTGCTCGACGCGGGGATCGTTGGCCTTCAGGCCGCGGAAGACCATGTAACCCTCCTGCCGCGAGGGGCTCCAGTAGAGCTTGGCCTCACTGGCGGCGGCGGTCGGGTCCGGGCCGCGGTCGAACCTGGTGACCAGCACGTCGCCCGCGGACGCCTTCAGGCGGTTTACGGCGGCGAGCGACTCGATGCGAGCCACGCCTGCGACGGGATAGTCCGACGGGCCGGCCGCAAGTCGCGGCCACCACCCGATGACGGCGAGCCCGAGGCACGCGGCCGCGGCCAGCCAACCCAAGCGGGAGCTCCGCGCGAGCACCGGCGACTGCGGCAGCCGGTACGCCGCAAGGTCGCGGTCGGCATCGACGGCCACCTTCGCACGCGTCGGCGGCGGGGCGATGCGGGCACGAACATGCTCCGGCATGGGCTCCAGCCGCGAGGCCGGACCGGAGAACAAGAGCACGTCGAGATTCGCGGCGGCGAGCTGCATGCACTCTCGCGGCACATCGGTGTGCCGAAGGCACAGAGCCTCCAGCTCGGCGTGCTCGTGCTCGGAGAGGCCCACCGTGGCCTCGTCGGCGAGCAGGTCCATCAGCCGGTCATGTTCGGGACCGATACTGACATCATGGCGGCGGAGGTCGCTCATGGGCGGACCTCCTTCCGGCCCGTCGAGCCGGGCAGGGCATCGTCGTTTCTAATGCGGACGGCCGAGACGCCGTCGCTGGCGCCCGAGCCCGAGAGCAACTCGCGGATCCGGATGAGCCCGCGGCGCACGTGCGTCTTCACGGTGCCCAGCGGCAGCCCGGTCGCCTCGGCGATCTTTTCGTGACTCAGGCCCTGATAGATCGAGAGCCGGAGGACACGCTGCTGCTCGGGGCGGAGGGAGTCAAGCGCGCGGGACGCGGCGGTGGCCTCTTCGCTGAGTTCGGTCTGCCGGCCGGGCGTCTGCTCAACCCGAGGGAGGTTGCGGGCGATCGTCTCGGCATCGGGCTGACGCGAGGCGCGGCGGCGGCGGTCGATGAGCCGGCGGCGGGCGATCATCGCGATGAAGGTCGCCTCGGAGGCGACAGTGGCGTCGTACCGGGGGGAAGACTTCCACACGTCCAGAAAGATCTCCTGGACCGCGTCCTCGGCCTCGGACTGGTTGAAGCAGAAGCGACGGGCCAGCGACCAGACCAGCCCGGCGTACCTGTCGAGGCACTCGCGGACCGCGGACTGGTCGCCGGTGGACACACGCTGAAGGATCGTATCAGACAAAGTCCTGGCGGCCTCCCGGGGTCGCGAGGAGTGTAGGGGCGAGCTGCTTCGAGGGTGAGTCTGGCAGAGCGGGATTGTGCAGATTGCTGACATACGTTGGTTGGACCGGCGTCCCGGTGATCGGGAAGACGCTTCCGAAAGCCTCCGAGGGCGGTTTCGCCCCGCGTGCCTAGGCGGATTCGCGGGCGTCCGGGGGCGTGCGTGGCGGTCCGGGGCCGGGGAGCGGAAATGCGACGGGCAAAAAGAACGCCCCGGGCCGTAGGGCCCGGGGCGTCTGAGGTCTCAGTTGGTCCGTCTCGGCAAGCCGAGAGCGGGCCTCGTGGAGATCACCCGTTCAAAGGCTTATGGGCAGCCAACGAACCAGGTGGACAGGAAGCTGAAGATATCAGCGACGTTGGCGGTGCCGTCCTGATCGAAGTCGGCGCGGCAGCCAGCGTTGGAACCATCGACGCCGGGGCCCGTGCTGGGCTGGTTGGCAGCGGCGATGAGGAAGGAGAAGTCACGGCCGACGGAAGCCCACGACGGGGTGGGGTTGGCGACGGTCGGACGGACGAGCGACTGGCCCGGGTTGAAGCGGATCAGGCAGGTGCGGGTGCAGTCGGCGTTGTAGCAGAAGTACGCGCGCTCGTTGATCGAGAAGGTGTGGCGGACGCCGATCGAGAGCCAGTACTGAGCGCCACCGGCGAGGGTGATGGCCAGGTCGTGGAACTCGAGGCGGTAAGCGCGGAGGTTGCGGCCGTCGATGACGACGTTGTAGCCGAGGTCAACGATCTTGGTCGCCTCGCCCGAGGCGAGAGTGGAAGCGGAGCCGGTGGTGCCAGCGAGGGCGTAGGACGGCACCTTGCAGTTGTTGCCGTAGATCTCGAACGCACCGCGGAAGCCGATGCAGTTGGTGTAGATGCAGCCTTCGATGTAGCAGATGTTGAGGGGATCGCAGGGCGGGGCGACGAAGTCGTCCGCGGCGCGGGAGTCGAAGGAGGTGAAGGCGGCGTACTGGCTGATAGCGCCGGCCGGGGTGGAGGTGCGGTCGCCGATGCCGTTGTCGATCAGGACCTTGCAGGCCCGAGCGCAGACGGTGAAGGCCAGGTCGGTGCAACCGACGCAGCACTGCTCAACGGAGCTCCACGGGCCGGTGAAGGAGTACTGACCGAGGACGGGGGTGGGCTGGCCGTCGATTTTGCGGGCCACGGAGCCCTTGATGACGCCGTTGCCGGTGGTGCCCCAATAGGTCACATCGCACATGTTCATCGTGGCGCACTGGTTGTCGGTCAGGCCGTAGGCCGAGATCCAGTAGGTGCCGCCCTTGAGGACGATGTCACGAGCGGGGTTCTTGGGGGCGTTGGGCCCGGAACCGATGGTCGCCGTCTCCTGGGACGGGCTGAACGTGACGTTGACGACGCGGAGGGGAGCCGAGCCATCGGGGCCCGGGACGGTCACGCCGGTCGGGGAGACGTTCGAGACGTTGAACGTGAAGAGGAGACCGCCGGGGCGGATGTCCGGGGAGCCGTCGCAGTCGGCGTAGAGCTCGAGCCTCGACTTGGTCAGCTGCTCGATCGAGTTGGTCAGCAGGGTGACGGTGATGCTGCTAAGGTCGTAGACATACCCGGGGCAGAGGTAGAAGTCGTCGGCGGCCTTGGCGCCGAACTGGGCAGCGCCGCCCAGGTGGGAGAGCTGGCCGTCACGGCCGTCGAACGCGCCGTTGAACCAGGTGCAATCGCAGCCGCCGCCCAGGCCGAGCGTGGCGGCGTCGAAGTTCCAGTTGCTGGAGAACTGGCGAGCGGAGCCGGAGACCGCGGCGGTCTGGGGAGCGGCAACGCTCAGGTCATTGGAACGCACGGCGTTATCGGCCGCGGAAACGACGGTGCCGGCAGCCAGAACGGTGGCGCAGGCAAACAGGGAACAAGAACGAATCATCGGGAAACCTCCTTCAAACGGTCCAAGAACCTCGACCACGCGTCTCGATCACGTGGCGGCGGGCACAAGCCCACCATTTTTGATGCGTGCGACACACCATCCACTCATGACCGCGTTCACGCTCGCGGTCGTGGCTGGTACGATTCGAGATGCCATGCCGAAACCAACCCTGAGGCTTTTAAGGGCCCCGTCCGAGCCTTGAGGCTCGAGACTCGCTCGTATTGCTCGCGAGCGTTCCCACTTGTATCACATGTCCCCCGCTATTGCAAGCCCCTTTGTCTGGAAATTCCGATCCAACCGTTACTTATGCGCAAACCGGTGGGATCGCTGGGTCGGGGTTCTTTCCTATCTTTACACACCCCTTCGAACTTTGTTCCGTTTGGAGGTCAGATTGGGCTTGACACAGTGGCGTTGAGTTGATCCACACAGCGGAATGTGGGCAGTCTGGGCGTTCAGGGCCATCCTCCGGGCCCGCTCGTCTTGTCCCGACGCGGGCGGGCCGGTTTCCAGGCGATCCGGTCAGGGTTGCGCGCAACTTGGGCGAGCGCAGCAACCAGAAAAGATCCCGAATTGCTCATCAATGATTCTCGATCCCTAGACTCTGGGCATGGAGTCCATCAGCGTCTTCGACATCTTCAAGATCGGCGTCGGACCGTCGAGTTCCCACACCATGGGCCCTTGGCGGGCCGCCCAACGCTTTCTGGACATCCTCGAACGTGGTGGTGATCTTGCCCAGATTCACAGGATTAGGGTCGAGTTGTTTGGATCCCTAGCCAAAACCGGCCGCGGACACGGCACGGACGTGGCCATTCTTCTCGGGCTTTCGGGCGACGATCCCGTCACGTGCGACACGACCACCATCAAGCCGAGAGTCGAGACGATCATTCGTGACAAGCGGCTCGTCTTGCGGGGAGGCCGGCCGATCGTGTTCACCCGCGAGATGGATCTGGTCTTCAACTTCGCCAAGGCGCTGCCGTTCCACGCCAACGGCCTCACTTTCACGGCGTTTCTCGACGGTGGACGGACGCGGAGCGAGACCTATTACTCCGTCGGCGGCGGGTTCGTGGTGCAGGAGGGCCAGGGGCCCGAGGGGGACCAGGCGGTCGCGTTGCCGCTGGCGGTCAACTCCGGCGCGGACCTGCTTGGCCACTGCGAGCGGTTGGGGCTCTCGATCCCCCAGGTGGTGCTCCGCAACGAGTTGGCGTGGCGGCCTGAAGACCGGGTGCGGGCCGGGCTGCTGCACATCTGGAGGGTGATGCAGGAGTGCATGTTTCGCGGATGCCACACCGACGGCGTGCTTCCGGGGGGGCTGAACGTTGCGCGGCGCGGGGCGGTCATGAATCGGAAGCTCATCCAGGGCTCCGGGTATAGCGGGCGGAACGAGTACGACGATGTCGACGGCTGGCTGGACGTTGTGCGGCACTCGACACGGGAGTTTCAGCAGACGCTGAAGTGGGTGAGCACGTTTGCGCTGGCCGTCAACGAGGAGAACGCGGCCTTCGGGCGGGTTGTGACGGCTCCGACCAACGGTGCGGCGGGCGTGATCCCGGCGGTCATGATGTACTACTGGTGCTTCTGCCGCTCCAGCGAGGCGGGGATCATCGACTTCATGCTGACCGCGGGGGAGCTCGGCAGTCTGTTTAAAAAGGGCGCGACGATCAGCGCGGCGATGGGCGGTTGCCAAGCCGAAATCGGCGTGTCGAGCGCGATGGCGGCGGGCGGGCTGACGCAGTGTCTGGGCGGGACGCCCGGGCAGGCGGCGATGGCCGCGGAGATCGCGATGGAGCACCATCTGGGCATGACCTGCGACCCGATCGGCGGGCTGGTGCAGATCCCCTGCATCGAGCGGAACACAATGGGAGCGATCAAGGCCATCACGGCGGCGAACATCGCCCTTGAGAGCGATCCAAGCAAGGCCCGGGTGAGTCTCGACGAGGTCATCAAGACCATGTGGGACACGGCCCAGGACATGAACCACAAGTACAAGGAGACGTCGGAGGGCGGGCTGGCCGTGACGATCCCGGTCAACATCAGCGAGTGCTGAGATGCGCGGCCGCGTGGGTTTGGGGGGTGGGCTGGGTTATCCGGCGGTCGAGCATGGGGTTAACGCGATAACGCGTGCCCCGGGGCATGGGGGCAGATTGCCCAGACTACGGAACCGGCACCGCCGTCGGGCGGGGGGGGGGAACACAGGAAAGGCCGGAAAGTCGACGTGCTGGTCTGTCGATCTCCCGCTCAGCCGGAGGTCGGAGCATGAGCACGTCACAACGGACCTTTGATCAGGTCAAGAACATTCTCGGGAAGCTGGACCGGAACATCGACGCGGCTCGTGCGCGTCGGATGCAGCCGAGGCCGGCCGCGCCCGTTCCTTCGGCACCGCTGATCCCCCCGCCGACAAGCGTGGTGAGCGCGGGACAGCCGTCGCTGAACACGGTGATCCCGGCGACGCCGACGACGGCGAGCCCGTCGATGATCGGCCAGAGCAACGGCGCGGCGCCGACTTCCTCGTCGCCATACGGGCGGGCCCAGCCTCGGGCGCGGCCGATCAACCCGGCCCCGTGACGGGCGTGTCCGAGGGCGGATGATTTCTCCTCAACCCGGTGTGTGCTCCCGATGCTGCGGAACCTGCGAAAAATCTTCGGCGTCGAGCGCGAGCCCGTGGAAGCCGCGGCGGCCGCGCCGCTGCGCCCGCGCAGCCCCGACGGGCACAAGCTGTTGACGCACACGAGCATCGGCCAGACGCTCGTGGTGACGGTCGTCGAGCCCGAGCTGCGGGGGGAGTTGGCCAGCGACGTGTGCCACGAGATCCGGGCGCTGTACGCCCAGGCGGCGGGTGTTCGCCATGTGGTCATCGACATGGAGAACATCCGCTACTGCGACTCGGCCGGGCTCAACCAGATGGTTGATCTCCTGGCGAGCGTCAAGAAGCGGCACGGCCGGATCGGCATCGGCGCGGCGACGCCCCACGTCGAGGTGCTCTTCAAGCTCACACGGCTGGAGCTCGTATTCACGATCCGGCGGTCGGTGATCGAGGCGATCGATGCGGTCAGTCGGAAGGACTGAGCGGAGGCTTGGCACGACTCCCCCACTGCTTCTGCCTAGCCACCGGGTGTGGGGGCGAGCGTTCTGGCGGCGCTTGCCTCGGAACGATCAAGCGGTAGGATTGGACCAAATCAGCGGCGTCCACGGGGGCGCGCACGCTGGGGATTAGTGTAACGGTAGCACGAGTGACTCTGACTCACTTAGTCTAGGTTCAAATCCTAGATCCCCAATTGATTCGACTTCCCTCTCTCGCTGGGAAGCTCGAGGTCCAGAGCAGTATCAAGGCCCGCTCCGGAATACGGGGCGGGTCTGTGTTTTTGGGGTGTCCAGAGTCGGAAATGCGGAAACAAAGAGCCCCGGGGCGCGGGCCCCGGGGCTTGAGATGAAGGCTGGCATTGAGCCGGGGCGACTTACTCGCAGCAAGCGCCGCCGGAGCAGCCGGTGCCGCAGCCGGCCGACTCGTCGGAGCAGCAGGAGCCGCCCGCGCAGCAGCACGAGCAGCCGTCGGTGCATCCGCTGGCACAATCGGTACAGCTGCACGCGCACGAGCAGTCCGTGCAGCAGGCGCACGCACAGCCCGCGGCCGCGGCGTTCTTCGGGGTCAGCGCGGCAGAGGCGCCGAAGGCCAGGACGGAGGTGGCGAGAAAGGCAGCGGAAACGGAGAGGAACTTCTTCATGGGAAACAACTCCTCTGCGGCGGCACGCGGCCGCGCGCAGGCTTGACAGACATGGATGATGTGATTCACGGACCTTGGACCCGCCGACCGCACCAGGGCGACCGGGGAATGGGCTCGAACAACGCCGGGCCGCAAAGAACTGCGGCGGCGGAGCCGCTAGGTCGTGAGACTGCACAGCAGGCAGCGGCGGTCACCAGCGCTGGACACTCGGCCGAGCCACGAGAGCGGACGGGCCGTCCCGAACGGCGCTTGCACGACAAGGCGAGGTGCCGGGGCCGGGGGGAGATCGACGCCGCCAAGTGCGACAAAGATCGGCGCTCGGGCGTCGCTGGCTGAATTGGTGAGGGGCTGGGCCGGGCGATCGGGGTGGCAGCCGCAGGAGCCGCACTCGTGGCCCAAGATGGTTGGGCAGACGCTTTCGGAGCAAGGGCAGCCGGGCTCGGCCGGTTCAGCGGCGATCTGACAGCACGGAGAGACGGTCTGCTCACCGGAACAGCACGGCTCGTCGGTAGTCGTACAGATCGGCGAGACACTAAGCAGGCGGCTACGAGAGGGGCAGTCGGTGGCAACAGACGCCACTCCGGCGAGCGGCTGAAGGGCCAGCGTGAGGATGAGAACGAGCCGGAGGAGCATGCACCGAGTTGTACGGTCAGTCAGGTCCGCCGCCGGATGATTCGGGGCGGAACGGCCTCAGATTCGGGGCAAACCTTGGCCCTGGCACCTTCTCGGACGGCTGGACGGGATGGCGGGTGCCATCCCGAGTGCGTTCCGAACAGGGTCATCTGTTCACATCGCCGCCGGAGTTTGGCTGGGACGGGGGGGTTGCGGGGGACGGGGGCGTGATAGACCCGCTGGTGGTCGTCGTGGTGGTGGTCGTGCTGGACCCGGAGGTCTGGCCCCCGACGCTGGTGGTGGTCGTGGTGGTCTGGGTGTCGGTGATAACCTTGAGACGGCCGCCGACAATCTCGAGGACGTCGACGCGGCGCGGGGCGACGATGTTTACGCCCAAAGCGGGATCAAGCTTGGATTCCCCGATAATGCCGACAGTTTTGCCCATCTTGGTGAGCAGTTCGACGCCTTCGCGCGGGACGACATAGCCCAGGGTGCGTGTGGAGGAGAGGTCGGTGGACTCGATCCGGTACATCAGCGGGAGCCCTCGCTCGCCGTTATAGACGGTGCTGGGGAGCATCCGGCCCACGACGGAGTAGATGGCCTGCTTCTGGGCCTCCTCTATGGCGACGCTGACCTGGCGAGTTCTCTCAACGATCTGGCTGTCGTTGTTGGCCAAGCGGCGCTGCAGATCGAAAAGCTGCTGGCGGGCTTCGAGGGCCTGGCGGCGCTGCTGGAGGGCGGTGCGGATCTGGGAGTCGATGGGAGAATCGCCCAGCGCGTTGATGCTGCGGTTAAACTCGGCGATGACGGTGGTCATCTCGCCCTCGTTGCCGGCGGTGATGACGCGGTCGAACATGCCGCGGAGGGTCTGCAGATCATCGACGCGGCTGGTCACGGGGGGGACGATCGGAGCCGGCGGGGCGACGGGGGCCGGGGGCAAGAGACTGGGCGGACGGACGGAGGTCGCCGTGGAGGGCGGGGCGGTGGCGGGTGCCGGAGTTGCGGCAGCCGGGACGGCCGGCGTGGGCTCCGGCTCGGCTGCGGGCGCGGACGGCTGGGTGGTCGGGGTGGTCGGGGTGGGCTGGGTGGGCTGGGTGGGCTGGGTGGGCTGGGTGCCCATGGTGATCGTGCCGTCCGCGGGGGCGGCCGGAGTGG
>JBBQRT010000072.1:0-15350 GCA_038214505.1 Phycisphaerales bacterium
GGAGGGGGTGCGGGAGGGGGTGCGGGAGGGGGTGCGGGAGGGGGTGCGGGAGGGGGGGCGGGAGGGGGGGCATGGCGGGGCTCGCGAGAGTTTCGGCGTGCGGCGGGCTCGGCTTGCCCGGGGCGGCCGGGTGGATCACCATATCACCCATGGACACGGCCCACATTCTGCAGATCGTCCAGGTGAGCTTTCAGGCCCTGGGGGCCTCGGCGATCGCCGGCGGGCTGATCTACACGGCCGTGCAGTTCAGACGCTATCAGCAGTCGCAGTACTTCGCGAACTTCTCCAAGCTCGTCGAGCTGCAGATGCACCTGCGGGAGATGCGGGTGGGCGACCCGTCGCTGGCGGGGGTGTATCGCCACGATGTCGAGCACCTGGCGGCCATCACCGACCCGGCGGCGGCCGACCGGGAGATCCGCGAGTACTTCTTCAACCTGATGCAGCTGTCGGTCTTCGAGATCGTCTGGTTCGGCTACAAGCACCGGCAGCTTCCCGAGGACTACTTCAAGTCCTGGGAGCGGCGGATGCGGGAGATCGCGGCCGAGGCGTCGTTCCGGCGGATGTGGCACACCCAGAGCATGAAGATCCTGCACGACGAGTTCCTGATCTACATGCAGGGGCTGGTGGCGGAGGTGGGGGCGGGGGCGGCGGCGGGGGTGGTGGCGGGGGCGGCGGATGTGGTGGCGGAGGTGGCGGCGGAGAGAGGGACCAAGGCGGAGCGAGCCCGGCGTGAAGCGTCCAGGGAGGCGAGCTAGCCCTCAAGCATGGCCACGATCACGACCATCATGGCGATGTGGACCACCAGGCACGCCAGGGCCACGTACTTCGCGTCTTGGAAGTCCAGCTCCATGATCTGGACCAGGAGGCCCACGAAAACGATCGCCTTGACGGGCCAGAGGAGCAGGCCGCCGGCGGGGACCAGGGCGAAGAGCGACGCGAGGGCGGTGTAGAGGGCGTAGACGCACGAGATGCGGGCGAAGGTGACGCCCAGGGGCTCGTCGAAGCCGATGAAGAGCATGCAGCAGCCGACGTAGGTCGCGAAGCCGATGATCGTCGTCGCCGCCAGCACGGCCATCGTGACCAAGACTGCCGCGGGGCTGGCGGTGCTCATCGCGACGATCCCCGCGGTGAGCGCGGCCCCGATCGCCGCGCCGACAAGGGGCCGGACGTACATGCCGCGGAGCTGCTGCCTGTCGCTCGCCCGCTTCTGCGTGTAGCGGCTGTTGACCGTGCCGCACTCGGGGCACTTGGGGGCCTTGAGGCCCTTGAGGTCGTAGCCGCAGGAGATGCAGACCATGGTCGCGGTCTTCTTGGCGGCCCGTTCCCTTGGCGTCATGCCGGGCGGGTCGGCGGGAGCCTGGGTCGGGCGGCCGGTGTCCTTGTTGAAGCCGCAGGAGACGCAGACGCGGGCGTCGATCGCCATGGTGGCGCGGCAGGAGGAACACCGGGCGGTGGGGCGCTCGGTGACGGCGGGGGCGTCGAGGGCGAAGGTGGAGGACTCGGGCTCGGGCGCGGGACGCGCGGCCGATCTGACGGCACCGGCGCAGGGCCCGCAGACGTACCGGCCGGCGGCGTCCTTGAAGCGCTGGGCCTGGCTTACGTTGACGCCGCAGGAGCGGCACAGCTTGGCGGCGTTGTGCATGGCGAACTCTTGAGCGTGAGCTTACCAGAGAGGGCGCGGCGTGCAAGCCGCAGAGTGAGCGGCGGGTGACCGGGGGGCACGGGGTTCTCGGGGCGTGTAGCGCCGCATGGCCCCGAGACAGGGCTGATGGCTCGGGAGAGCCGAGCCACCAGGAGAGTCGGGTCACCGGGGGCCGGGCTAGGCCAGGAGCGCATCGAGCAGTTCGGGCACGCCCTGGCCGCGGGTGGCGACGGTCTCGACGACGGGGCGTCGGCCGGCGACGTCGCGGAGGTCGCGGACGAGCTCGTGCTGGGCCGGGTGGTCGGCCTTGTTGCAGACAAACACGTCGGCGATCTCGAGGATGCCGGCCTTGTCCATCTGCACCGCGTCGCCCATGCCCGGGGTGAGGACCACGGCGGTGCGGTCGACGAAGCCGCGGATCTTGGTCTCGTTCTGGCCGGCGCCGACGGTCTCGATGAACACGGTGTCAAAGGCCGGGCGGCCCTGGGCGGCCGGGCAGCCGCCGATGAGCTCGACGATCTCGGGCAGGGCGTGGTAGTCCTCGCCGCTGATGGCCAGGGAGCGGTAGAAGACGGCTTGGTCGAGGGCATTGAAGTCGACGCGGAGCCGGTCGCCCAGCAGGGCACCGCCGGTGATCGGGCTCATGGGATCAAAGGCGATGACGGCGCAGCGGCCCAGTGCGCCCTCGCCTTCGGCCCCCCCACCGTCGGCCCCGCGCTGCTTCTGGGCCCGGCGGGTGTACTCGCCCACGAGCTGGGCGACGAGCGTGCTCTTGCCCGCGCCCGGGGAGCCGGTGATGCCGATGACGCGGGCCGGGCGACGCCGCGGAGCGCCGGGGCGGTAGGGCTTGCCGGCGTGCAGGAGCGAGATGTCGCGGGCCAGCTGGGCCTCGGGCGTCGCGGCCGCGAGCACGGGCTCGCGTGGCCGCGTTGCGCCGCGGACGGCGTTGACGATGTCGATGAGGCCCGTGCCGGTGGTGAAGCACTTGACGATGCCCGCGGCCAGCAGCGTCTGGATGTCCTCGGCGGGCAGAATGCCGCCCATGTAGACCGGGAGGTCGGCCCGGCCCAGGTCCTTGAGGGCCGTGACCAGCCGCGGGCCGAGCACCAGGTGGGAGTTGCTCATCATGCTGGCGGCGATGACGTCGCAGTCCTCGTCGCGGGCGGAGATGGCGAGGCTCCGTGGGGTCTGCCAGAGGCCCGAGTAGATCACGTGCACGCCCGAGTCGCGGAGGGCCCGGGCGATGACCTTCACGCCGCGGTCGTGGCCGTCGAGGCCCATCTTGCCCAGCAGCACGCGCGGGCGATGGTCGAGATCGGCGCAGCGGTCCTTCTTCTCGAACTCGGTGGTCGCGGTGTTCAGCGTCGTGGTCATGGGCGGCAGGATAGGGACGGCGGGCCGGGCGCGGGGAACGCGAACGCGGCGTGCCCGGGGGCACGCCGCGTTCCTGAGACACGATCCCCCTCTCTCGCCAGGGGGGCGCTTGCCGATTCGGGACGCTCAATCGCGGCGGCGGCGACGGAGGGCCGAGAAGCCCATCAGCCCCAGCAGCCCCGCGGCCCCGGGGGCCGGGACGGTGAAGGAGGTTGAGACGAGGTACGACGCGACATTCTCGCCGACCAGCTGACCAATAGTGGCGTCGAAGTCCCAATGGACGCCGAGCCAGACGCGGCTCATGTTGTTGTCGGAGACGGCCTGGCTGAGGCTTGTGTAGTTCCACACGGCGTTCGCGTCGCCGCCCATGAGGGCATGGAAGTCGGTGTCATCGGTTTTGAGCGAGAAGGCGATGTTGTCGGTGCCGAAATAGGCCCGGAGGATCTGGGCCGTGGCCGCGCCGAACGTGGCGTGACCCGAGACGTAGGCCGGGAAGCCCGGGGTGAACGGCCCGCCGCCGACGCCGACGTAGCTCAGCGGGCTCCAGTTCGCGTCGCCGACGGTGTCGGGGTTATTGTCGTTGTCGCCGTTGCGAACGCCGGTGATGGGTCGCCAAAAAGCCTGCCCGTTGCTCGAGGGCGGGTACTTGGCGTCCCAGGCGGCGATGCCTGCGTCGGCCTGCGCGACGTTGACCATCGCGAGCAGGCGGGCGTTCTGCTGGAGCCGCTGGAGCGAGCCGTCGGCGCCCATGGTCGCGGTCTGCGTGTCGGCGACGGTGCGGGCGAGCAGGTTGTAGTGGCCCGGGGGCTTGAACGTGCCGTCGCGGTCGTTGCCCCAGAACCAGGCGAGCTTGCTCTCGTCGGCGGTGCGGGTGGTGCTGGTGGCCGACCCAAGGCTCTTCACCTGGTTGTACGACACGGTGTACTCGGGGCTGCTCGTTGGCGGGCATGCGGGGGGGCGGAACTGCCCCGTGGTCGACATGGTCCACGGCGTGACGTTGCGATAGGCAACCCCGACCCCCACGCCGGGAACGCCGCCGGCATAGTCGGGGCGCCAGTCGCCGGGACTGGTGCCCGGGGTGTACGCATTCGACGCGCTCGACCCGTCGGCGGAGCGCTGGGCGAGGATCGACTGCGCGACGTTCTGGCCCACGCTCATGCCCAATGCTTTGCCCAAGCCGTTGGGGATGGCGGCCAGATCGGTCGTTCGGCGTGCGTTGAGCTGGGACTGAAACGTGGAGTTGCCGATGCCGCTGCCGAAGAGCGCGGTCATCGTCTGATACCCGGACTCGACGGCGGCGGCCCGCGGATCGGCGCCGGCGATCGGCGACCAAGCCTTGAACGAGTTGGCGAACGGTGACGCGGAGTTCACGGCGTCATAGATGGAAGCGTGAACAATCGCGCCGGCCCGGGCGAGTTGCGGCGGGGCCCACCCCCGGGTGGTCCGCAGACCGTCGAGGAGGGCATCGTTCCAACTGGTGACAACGTCAGCGGACGCCGCGCCAGAGGCAATGGCAACGACAGCGGCGGCGCACAGGCCGAGCTTGGGCGAGAGCATGAACGAACTCCTTGTCAGCCGCCGACGGTTTTGTGGGCGGACCCTTTCGGGCGTGAGAGTGACGTCCCGCGGCGGATCATCGGCGCGGGAGACAATGCGCCAGAATGCCCGATTCAGCGCCGCGTGTCAATGCTTCTACTGGCAACACCGCCAATTTGATAATCATTCAGCGGGTGGCGGGCTGAGCGCTGCTCGCTGGAGGCCGCAAAGCCCCCAGATTCACGTCTGAGAACGACGATGGCGGGCAACCTGGACCAGCCGCTCGAACAATCCTCGGCCCAGCCGGGGGTCGGCCGTCCGCTCGGGGTGCCACTGCACGCCCATGAACATCGGTGCGCCGGGAAGGCAAACGGCCTCGATCACGCCGTCGTCGCTGGTGGCCAGGATGGCGAGCTGGCCCGCATCAGCGACGGCCTGGCGGTGGTGGCTGGTGACCGGGCCTGGGGTGAGCTCGGACTGGCCGGGCGTGGGGACGATCGGGTGCACGGCGTCGTGGCGATGATGGGCGTGGGTCGCGAGTGTGTCGGGGAGGTGCTGGTTGAGCCGGCCGCCGGCGAGCAGGGCCATCATCTGCATGCCCAGGCAGATGGCAAGCGTCGGGATGTCTGGGCGGTCGAGGAGCGCGGCGATGAGCGCGGTGTCGAAAGCTTGGCGCGCGGCGTGGACGGGCGTGGCGCGGGGATCGGTGGGGACGCCGAAGGGCTCGGTGCGGGGGTCATCGCCGCCGGTGAGGACGAAGGCGTCGAACCGTTTGAGATAGTCTGGGACGAGTTCGACCAGCGGCGCGAGGATGATCGGCTCGCCGCCGGCGGCGTAAACAGCGCGGGCGTAGGTGAGCGAGCACTGGGCCCGGACGCTGCCTGGCGTGGGCTCGTAGACGTCCGGGGCAATGGCGATGAGTGGGCGGGACATGGCTGATCCTTGGACGCGCGGGGCGTGCGTTCGGTAGACTGTGGCCATGTCGAGCAAGGCCGTCGTATTTTGGCTGCTGCTGGCCGTCGCGCTGGGTGTGACGGCGGTGGTGCTTCTGCGTCAACCCGTGGCGAGCGTACCAAGCCCCGAGAAGCCCGTCCGCGTCGTCGCGCGGCAAAGGCTCATGGAGTTTGTGCCGAGCCAGGCGACGGGCGTGACGATCATCCGGCCCGACGGCAAGAGGGAGTACATCGAGCGGGCCCCGGGCGGGCGGTCGATTCTCGGTTCCGATGCCGAGTGGCAACTGCGGCTGGGCGACGAATCGGCGGATCGGGCCTGGCCGCTGGCGGGCCCGCAGGTTCAGAGCATGCTGCGGATTCTGGCGGGACTATCGGCGGTAGCCGACCCGGGTGAGTCTTCGGGCCTTGGCAGCGATGTGACGGAGGTGGTGATCTCGACGGGCGACGCGGAGCACCGGCTGCGGATGGCCGAGCGAGCGCTGGCCGGGTTGTGCGTCGCGGAGGTTGTCAGCCGGGGGCCTGGTGGGGCGGGCGGTTCGAGGACGACGGTGCGTGCGTTGATCGATGCGAAGGTGCTCGAGCTGTTCACGAATCCCGGGCCGCGGGCGTGGCGGGAGCAGATGGTGCTCGCAGGGCTCGCGGGGGAAGCTTCGCGTGTGCGGCTTGAGAACGCGGATCAGACGATCGTGCTCGGCAAGCTCGACGGGCGGTGGTCGGTGCGGGAGCCGGTGACGGCACCGGCCGAGCCGGGCGCGGTGGGCAAGCTCATGGGCAACCTTGGGCGGCTTCGGATTGTGGACTTCCTTGATGACGGGCCGCCCTCGGGGGCCACGGGGCTTGATGCGCCGGTGGCCCGGCTGGTGGTCGAAGTGGACCGGCGGACGATCCCCGACGGATCGACGGAGCCAGTGGTGAACACGACGGCGTGCGACATCGCGATCGGTGCGGCGAGCGACGCGGGGCACTCGCGGCTGTTTGCCCGGATCGCCGACAAGCGCGTGGTGCTGGTCGAAGCGCGTGGGCTGAGCGAGATCTCGATGGCGGCGCACACCTATATCTGGCCGCACGCTTCGAGGCAGAACCCGGCGGACGTGGGGACGATCGTTCTGGACCCGGCGGGAGTGAAGGGGAGCGGCGCGGGTCGTGCGTTCAAGCGGACGCTGTCGCGCTGGAGCCAGATCAAGGCCGATGGCGGCGAGATCGTGCTGGTCGACAAGGATCTGCGGGATGTTGAATCGCTGCTGACGTTTCTGACCGGCGGCGAGAAGAGTGCGTTCACCTCGGGGCCGACAACGCCCGCCACGGACCCGAACCCGCCCAAGATCAGCATCGAGGCTCCCGCGAACCTGCGCGTGGTTGGCAAGGTGTCGCTGCTGTCGCTGGCGGGCGAGGAGATCGAATCGATCGAAGTGGGGCTTACGCGGCCCGACTCGGTCGTGCTTCGATCGGGCGCGGTGTATCGGGAGTTCAACGCGGCGCGGGTGCCGGGCTTGCTGATGGAAGTCGTGCAGACGGGTGTGCCAACGGCAACGAGCGACGCGGGGAGTGGGAGCGCGGCAGCCCCCCCACCGACGCCGGCACCACCCAGCAAGTGATTGGGCGTGCGGGGCTGGGTGATGACAGCGGGGATGAGGACCGCTATGCTGGGGAGAACTGAGGGCGCGTAGCTCAGTTGGCTAGAGCGCGGCTGTCACATAGCCGAGGTCACAGGTTCGAGCCCTGTCGCGCCCACTTCAACACTCTGTGCCGCCCGCGTCGCCTCGACGCGGGCGGCGGTGTTTTTGCGATTGATCGCGGCCCAGACGGGCGGCAAGAGCCACCCGGTTCGGGCCACGCCCGAGTAGGTGGTCGCCTCGCCGGCGCTGAGGGATGGATGATCGTGCAGAGATTGCGCGTGGTCCCCGGTTAGGGGACCTCCGGGATAACCATAGGAGCGGGGAACCCAACCGACAGGCGTGGCCGAACCTGTGGCGATCCTTCATGAAAAGCCATGAAACGGCGGCGAGTTTGGGGGCTTAGCGAAGATGGACAGAAAGTGAGTTTTTTTTGAGTCGTCGCGGAAGATGGCTTGACAGACTCCCTAAAGACGGTAGATTGTACATGCCTTATCTGATTCTCCCAATCAGAGCGTCGAACCGATCTTCAGCCTCAGGCTCCCGAGCTTGGTGTGAGAGAGAGGTGCGAGAGAGACCGAGAGAGAGAGAGACCGCTCGGGAGTATTGGAGTGAGAGAGAGGCGAGAGAGGGCATCCACAATGTCCTCGTCCCCAGCTGCGAACTGACCGTTCGCAGCTGGGATTTTTTTTGGCCTGGAGCATTCCCCGCGTGCCGGGGCGGGCCGACCGATTGCTCCGGCGGCAACTCACGGGCCTTCCCGGGCGTAGCGTTTGGAAGATGACCGGTCTTTGGAAGCACTCTCCGCTTTTCGCTCGGTTTTCGCGCGCTGGCGCCTTGCCGGCGGCCCGAAACGCGACGCGGATCCGCGTCAAGCGGCGCTACGAGCTGGGCTCGGCCGGGCTCATGTATGTCGGTATGACGCTGCTTATCGCCCTCGGGGCCTTCAACAGCCAGAACAACCTGCTGTTCTGGGCGTTCGGCTTTGCGCTGGCGGTGCTGTCCGTCTCGGGGGTGGTCAGCGGCTCGATGCTCATGGGCGTCGGGGTCGAGCGGATCGGGACGAGCCAAGCCCGAGTGGGCGACAAGCTGGTGGTCCGGTACCGCGTCCGAAACCGCAACCGGGTGTTCCCGGTCTTTGCGCTGAGCATCGAAGAGGCGGGCGTGGGCATGCCGGCGCGGGCGGGCTTGATTTCGCGGCTCCTGCGTCCTCGGCGGGCCCCTGTCAACCCGGCGACGGGGCCGGTGCGGACGTTTGTCGGGCACCTGGGTCCGGGGCAAACGCTCGTGGTCGAGGCGCAGGTCGATGCGCTTCGGCGGGGGCCGGTCCGGCTGGGGACGGTCGTTGCGCACTCCGCCTTCCCGTTCGGACTCATGCGCAAGTCGCTGCGGTTTGCCCAGGCGGGCACGGCGATCGTGCTTCCTAGGTCGGTGCGCCCGGCCGATGGGCAGCTCGGCACGGCGGGCTCGCTGGATCGGGCGGCGTCGGTGAGCGCAGGGCGCGGGGCGGGGGACGAGTTTCACGCGCTGCGGGAGTATCGGGCGGGGGACCCGCCGCGGGACATCGCGTGGCGGGCCTCGGCCCGCAGGGGCGGGCTGATGGTGCGTCAGACCAGCGCGAGCTCGCCGGTGCGGCTGTGGATCGTGCCGGTGCTGCGCGACAGGGTGGGTTCGGATGTGCGGGACGAGGCGACGATCAGCCGCGCCGCGGGGCTTGCGGAAGCGGCCGAGGCGCGGGGGCTGGAGTATGGACTGATCGTGCCGCTCACGGGGTCGATGACGCCGATGCGGCGTGGGGCTGGGCAGTTGTCGCGGGCGCTGGTTGATCTGGCGCTCTTGGAGCTTGGGGCGGACGATGCGCGGGGGCGGGGCACGGGCGTGCCGGGGCGGGCCGCGGGACGGGGCGCGGTGTGCGCGATGGTGCATGCGGGCGGGATCCACATTGTCGGGTCGGGCGGCGGCGACTCCGGGGACTGGGGAGGCGCGACGTGAAGCTGCTGAGCGCGTACGACCGGCTGGTGCGCTGGACGATCGGCCTGTCGATCGTGGCGTTCGCGGCGGCGGACGAGCAGCCGCTGCTGCTTGTTCTCGCGGCGGCGGTGTTCATCGGGACAGCGGTGCTGCGCGGGCGCGGGGCCGGCGGTGAGGCTGGCGCGTGGCCCATGCTGCCCACGCCGGTGGTCAACGCGCTGGTGCTCGCGGCGATCGTGTATGCGGCGGTGAAGACGACGATCCTGGGCGGGGGCGAGCCGGTGGTCTCGACGCTCGGGCAGTTTCTGGTGCTCATTCTTCTGGTCAAGCTGCTGGACCGGCGGTCATCGCGGGATGACTCGCAGCTCCTGACGCTCTCGGTGTTCGTGCTCATCGCAGCGGTGCTGACGAGCAACTCGCTGGTGGTCGGCGTCGTGCTCGTCGTCGCGTCGCTGCTTGGGCTGGGGGCCGCGATGCTCTGGCAGGTGCGGGCCGGGCAGGCGGCGGCGATGGGGCCCGGGGGGTGGGGCGAGCTGATGCGGGCCTCGGCGCCGGAGCCGGCGCAGGGGGCCCGGGCCCGTCGGAGCTTCCGGAGATTGTGGGCGGGCGTAGGGGTGGCGTGCTGCGCGGTGGCGATGGTGGTGTTCGTGCTCACGCCGCGGGGGCTTGGGGCCGACGCGCTCGGGCGGTTCGGCGCGCCGCGAGAAACGATGATTGGGTATCGCGACGACATCCGCCTGGGTCAGGCGGGGCTGTTGTCGGATAATCCCACGCCGGTGATGGACGTCAAGATCGTCGAGGGCGACCTGGGCGTGGGCGCGGTGGGGACGGGAATGCTGTACCTCCGCGGCGGGGTGAGCGATGCGTACGACCGGGCGACGGCGTCGTGGATCGACTCGGAGCCGCCGGCGGGGAACGTGCCGGTGCAAGCGTTCAACCGCTGGACACTGGCACCCCGTTCGGACCGCGGTCGGGGCGAGGGACGTGCGATCGGCAAGCGGGCGCTGACCATCACGCAGCGGGTTTCGACGCAGGCGGGAACGATTTTTACACTCTGGCGGCCGCTGTCCATCCTGAGCGAGAAGCCGTTCAAGGGGATGCGATCGGGCCCGCACCTGACGGTCCGGCGGCAGGAGACGAGCGTTCCGTTCTCGTACACCGTCGAGTCGCAGGCGGCGGAGGAGCCGGGCCCACCGCCGCGGTTTGCGCCCGAGTTCGCCGACGGGCCGGTGCGAGGGCTGGCCGAGGGACTTCTGCGGGACGCGCGGCTGGACGACACGGGGCGTCGGGGCGGGCGGGCGGCGGTGAACGCGCTGCGGGAGCACCTGAGAGGTGCGGCGTTCAGCTATTCGCTGGAGATGGTCGCGCCGCCGAGCGGGGTGGACCCGATCGACCACTTTCTGCTCGAGTCCAAGCGCGGGCACTGCGAGTACTTTGCCAGCGCGCTGGCGGCGATGTGCCAAGCGGTGGGGATCCCGGCGCGGGTGGTGGCGGGGTATCTGACGACGGAGTTCAACCCGCTTACGGGGCAGTATCTGGTGCGGGAGAGCAACGCGCACGCGTGGGTGGAGGCGTTCATCGTCACCGACACGGAGACGGGATATGGACGTTGGGAAACCTTTGAGGCTTCGCCGCCGGGAGACATCGAGCGAATTCACAGCCCGCGGACCGGGGTGCTTGCACGCGTGCGCGGGTGGTACGAGGCGATGGAGTTCGGGTGGACGAACTCGATCGTGGGGTTCGACGCGTTCCGGCAGGGGCGGCTGCTTGGGCGGAGCAACGAGCAGGCCGGGCAGAGCGTGTCGCGGTTCAACATGATGGCCGAGCGGCTGGTGACGTGGCTGCGGACTCGGGACGCGAGGCCGCGGGGGGCCGGAGGACCCGCGGCGGAGGACGAGGAGTCGGGTTGGACGACGACGGTGGTGGCCGCTGGGGCCCTAGCGGCGGCCGGCGTGGTCGTCTGGATCTGGTGGTCCCGGCGGCGCAGGGGTGCGGGGCCGATGGACGGGGAGCTGGCCGAACTTCTGAAACAAGCGGCCTTCTATCCCGCGAGCCTGGAAGCACTTCGGCGGGTGGGGAAGGGCAAGCCGGAGTCGAGCTCGCCGCTGACGCACGCGCGGGCGATCGGGCGGACCGATGCGGCGCTCGGGGAGGCGTTCGCGGAGTTGAGCGGGCTGTACTATCGCGTGCGGTATGGACGACGGGCCCTGAGCGCGGGGGAGGCGGTGCGAGCCCGGGAGCTTCTGTCGCATGTGCGGTCGCTGGTGTCGCCGCGGGCCAGCCGATAACGGCCGCGCGATGGCGGCGGAACGGGTGCAGG
The DNA here is from genome assembly GCA_038214505.1 of Phycisphaerales bacterium. Lineage (GTDB taxonomy): Bacteria > Planctomycetota > Phycisphaerae > Phycisphaerales > UBA1924 > UBA4658. The sequence goes on from JBBQRT010000072.1 coordinate 11,410, forward strand.
CGGCGCAGAGCGCAGCGGATATCCGGCTCCGCGGGCCGGAAGCGGGCGGGCGGAGCCGCGTGGGCCGATGGAGAGTTGCCGGGCTCGGCCGTTGGCCTTGAGCGGGCAAGTTCCAGAGTCTCACAAGAGAGGTTCACACGTGCCCGCCTCACGCTCACGCACGGACAACTGGCGCGAAAGTCTCCGCAAGGTCTACGAGCGCGGGGGAGCGCTCGAGATCAGCGTCGACCGCGGGCTGCCCATCGACGGGCGCGAGGACAATCGCGGGAGCGACCTGGTCTGGCGCGTGAAGATCCTGTCGATGACCGAAACGACGATCGTCGTCGAGCCGCCGGCGGCGTTCGGAGCCTCGATCCCTCTGTCGATCGGCGTGCGGCTGGTGGGCGCGATGACCGTCGGGCAGAACCGGTGGATGTTCCATACGACGGTGAAGGGGTTCTCGCCCGGGGCCCGCGGGATGCGGTGCGCGGTGCTGACGATGCCCGAGGCCGTCGAGCGCTGCTCGCGACGGTCATTCTTCCGATCATCCACGGCGGACCTGCGGCTGCCCATGGTGCAGTGCTGGCCGCTGCTTGACCCGTCGAGCATCGCGGCCCCCGAGGCGGCAAACCGGGGACAGATCAGCGACCTGATGAACGGCTCGGGCCCGACGACAAGCGACGTGACGAATCCCGAGGGCGTTCTGCTGCCCGAGGTCGGGCCGATGTTCAACGCCCACCTGCTCAACGTCTCGGGCGGCGGGCTGGGGCTTCTGCTCTCGCCGGACGACTCTCGGGCTCTGCACAGTCGGCCGTTCCTGTGGCTCCGGGTCGACCTCCGGCCGGAGATCCCGGCCCCGGTGGCAATGACCTGCCGGGCGGCCCACACGCACATGGACTCGTCGCAGAAGCTCTACGCAGGGTTGGCGTTCGACTTCAGCCACAACCCGGAGCACCGGAAGTTCATTATGGACTTGTTTGGCGTCTACGCCGAGGCGGTGCAGGCGCGGCAGCAGACGGAGCAACGCGACGCGGCGTGAGTCGATAGCGGGCATCGGTCCACACCAAACACACTGCGAACGTGCGTGTCAGCGGTGGACAACTGATCGATCGGGAGGATTCCCTCCCCGGTCGGCTTGACCGAATCCTCATCTAGCGGTGTAATAGGGATGCCGCGGGGCGAATGTCGCCCTCGCGGATTTCCACGTCGCTTTCTCGCCCTCGGGCGATGGGGCGCCGGTTTCCAGCGGTCCAAGCTTTGTCACGGCCCGGTCGAGCTCTGCTCCCGGTCCGTCGCGGGGCGAGGATGCCCGACCCGAAGCCATCTGGCCGAGGGGCGGATAGATCGAAAGTGCTTCCCAGTGTCCACCAACTTCTGGACGCAGCGGCGAGAAACACGGGCACGGCGGCTTGCCGTCGATGCCGGGGCGGAGCAGAGAGCTTCGCCGGCGTGGTGTCGGTTTACGGGCCCGGAGCCCGGGAACTGACGGTTTTTTCGCCGCAGGCACGGTCGGTCTAGAAGGATTTCCGGCAACGGGCGTCATGACGATGCCCGGCCCTGTTCGTTTTGGCGCGAGCGGGGCGGCGATCACCGGTCTGCGGGGCCTCTGGGCCCGCGGACCATCGCTGCGGAGGGTCGATCGGCCCATGGACAGTTCCATTCTTATCACTCTCGCCGTGGGCGTCGTTGCGCTGCTGGTGGGCGCCGGCGTCGGGGCGTTCCTGATTTCATCGCTGCGTGGGCAGACGCTGGCCCGTGCCAAGGCCGAGGCGCAGCAGTTGACCGAGCGGGCCAAGGACGAGTCCCGAACGCTGGCCGACCGGGCCAAGGTTGACGCGGAGCGGGCCGCGCTCGACCGCAAGAGCGCGTTCGAGGCGGAGCTCGAGCGGTCTCGCAACGAGATGCGGGAGGCCGAGAAGCGGATTGCCAAGCGTGAGGACATGATCGACAAGAAGCTGGAAACCCTGACTTCTAAGGAGGACCAGGTAACCAGGCAGGGCGAGGCCCTCAAGGCCAAGGGCGAAGCCCTCGACACGAAGTCGGGGGAGCTGGATCAGACGATCCAGTCGCAGAAGGACAAGCTCTATCAGATCGCCGCCTGGACGCCCGATCAGGCCCGAACGGAGCTCCTGACCAAGGTTGAGGAAGAGACGCGGCACGAGTCGGCCAAGATCGTGGCCAAGCTCGTCGAGGAGGCCCAGGCCGAGGCGAAGACCAAGGCCCAGGAAATCACGCTCATGGCTATCCAGCGGTACGCCAGCGAGCACACGGCCGAGAGCACGGTGCGTGCGGTGCCGATCCCCTCCGACGACATGAAGGGCCGGATCATCGGGCGCGAAGGTCGGAACATCCGCGCGATCGAGAAGGCGACGGGCGTCGACATCATCGTCGACGACACGCCGGGCGTCATCGTCGTCTCGTGCTTCGACAAGATCCGGCAGGCCACCGCGGTCGAGGCGCTCAACCGCCTGATCGCCGACGGGCGTATGCACCCCTCGCGGATCGAGGAGGTTGTCGAGAAGGTCAAGGGCGAGATGGAGGAGCGGGTGCAGAAGGCGGGCAAGGAGGCCGTGCTCGAGGTCAACCTGCGGGGGATTCATCCGAAGGTTTCCGAGGCGATGGGCAAGCTCTCGTTCCGCACGTCCTACGGCCAGAACGTGCTGCGGCACTCGATGGAAGTCGCGTACTTATGCCAGATCATCGCCGAGCAACTCGGCCTTGATGGCCAGCTCGCGCGGCGCTGCGGCTTTCTTCACGACATCGGCAAGGCGATGGACCACGAGATGGAGGGCGGGCACCCGAAGATCGGCATGGACTTTGCGAAGCAGTACGGCGAGAAGGACGCCGTGCTCAACGCGATCGGCGGCCATCACGCGGACATCCCGGCAACGTCGTTCTACACCCCGATAGTCATGGCCGCCGACGCTGTCAGCTCGGCCCGGCCCGGGGCCCGGCGCGAGAGCATGGAGAAATACATCCAGCGGCTCAACGAGCTTCAGGACATCGCCCTGCGGCAGCCGGGCGTGACCGAGGCATACGCGATCCAGGCCGGCCGCGAGGTGCGGGTGATGGTCGATGCGAAGCGGACGACCGACGACGAGGCCCAGAAGATCGCGTTTGACATCGCTAAGAAGGTGAGCGAGGAGATGACGTTCCCGGGGGAGATCCGGGTGACGGTGCTCAGGGAGACTCGGGCGGTGGAGTTTGCGAGGTAAACGGCATCATCGGAACCGCGACCGTGAGGGGGCGGGCACGACGGGCGACGTCGTTACTGCTTGCTTGCGTGTACACACACCTGCCCCGAGAGCATCTGTGGACAGCGCAAAGAGTTCTGCGGGCTCGGAGCGATTTCCGCGTGAGCGCTCGGGCGGTGCGGACTGGCTCAGGCCGGCGACTTGAGTCTCGCGGCGAGGCGGAGCGTGTGGCCGTCGGGATGGGTGAGGTGGCACTCGCGGACGCCCCAGGGTTTGTCGGCGGGTGCGGCGTTGATGGTCAGGCCGTGGCGGAGGGCGAGGGCGTGGGCCGCGTCGACGCTGGCGGGGGATTTGAGCCAGACCTGGAGCCAGACGCCGCCGGTGTGCTCGTCGCTTGCGTACTGCGGCGGGCGGCCGCGGGAGCCTTGGGCGTTGAGGCAGAGAAAGATTTCGACCTCGCCGGCGCCGACGCCGGCGAAGGTGGCGGGGCCGTGGTCGCTGGATTCGGCGGCGTCGCGGATCATGCCGGTGTCGTTCCAGGTGAACGTGCGGGACCAGCCGAGCTTCTCGAACCAGGCGAGGGATTCGGAGACGCTGGCGACGTTCAGGATTGGGTTGATGTGGGTTGGATGCATGGGGAAGGGTCGATGAGGGCGGAATGCCGCGGAGAACGGCAGTTGAAGCACCGAGGGGCAAAGAGAAGAGGCGGCGAAAGCGAGGCGGGGAGGGGAGGTCGATGGCGTGGGTGCTTGGAAACACAGGGACGGG
>JBBQRT010000073.1:0-14742 GCA_038214505.1 Phycisphaerales bacterium
GTGCGGCCAGCGTCTATGGGGGTGGGTGGGTCGGGGCGAGGGTGGTGGGGAGGCCGTGAGCGGGAGCCCTCGGTGGTCGGCGCATCCTTCCGCCCCCGTCGGGCCTCCCCGGCTCTGGGTCCGTGCCGGGAGAGGTGCGGAGAGGGGGGGGAGGGGGGGGGAGGCTTTGCGGAGTCCCTTTCTGCATCGGCGGCGTGGAGTTCTCCGGCTATGCCGTGACACAACTCGACGATAAAACTCGGGCGTCTTGGGTGCCCCGGCGGTCCGCGGCGGGATTTCTCTGCTTCGAGCTACCGGATACCCGCCCGAGATTCAACGTTCATTCGTATCAGCCCAGCAGGGCGGCGAACGAGCCGTCGGCGTAGCGGAGCAGCGGGGGCTGGTCGCCGGGCTGGCCCTCGGGGAGCTGGCGGCGCTCGCGGCTGACGCCGAGCTTGTGCCACTTGTCGGCCCAGCGGACCTGCTCGATGTTCTCCATGGCTTCCAGCGAGCAGGTGGAGTACAGGATCCTGCCGCGCGAGCCGCCCATCGAGGCGTCGTTGAGCAGCGGGATGGTGTCGGCGATGATCTGCCGCTGCACGTCGATGAGCTGCTCGAGGTGGGGCTCATCGAAGCGGAGGCGGGCCTCGGGGCGGCGGGCCAGGACACCCGTGTTCGAGCACGGCACGTCGAGCAGCACGAGGTCGGCCTTGCCGATGTACGTCTCCTGGATCTTGCGGCGGCCCAGGATGCGGACCTGCTCTGAATCGGCGAAGACGCGCTCCAGGGTCAGGAGGCGCGCGGGGTCGATGTCGGTCGCGACGATCCGGGCGTTGGGGAACACGGCGGCGAGCTGGCGGGTCTTGGTGCCCTGGCCGGCGCAGAGGTCGAGGATGAGTTTGGGCTGAAGGTCGGCGACGCTCTGCACGGCGAGGGCCGAGCCGGGGTCCTGGACCCAGATGTCGCTGCGGGTTTCAAGAAGAGCGCCCAGCTCGTGGGAGGTGCCCAGGAAGACGTGGTGGCCCGGGGCGTTGTGGGGGGTCAGGGCGGCGGAGTCGGGCAGGGGCGTGCGGGCGTACATCGAGTTGAGAATGACCGGCGGCCGCATCATCGAGTGCAGCGCGAGCCGCTTGAGCTCGCGGATGGATGCGCCGGCCGCCCCGCCCGAGCCCGAGGGGCCGCCGCCGCCGCGCATCCAGTGGCGGAGGAGGTCGATGGGGTGGCTTGTGGCGACGGCGATGCGGTGGAGTTCGTCCTCGGGGAGGCAGGGCTCGGTGAGGACGATGGCGGTGCCGTCTTCGGCAGGCAGCTCGTCCAAGCCGAAGGAGAAGATCTCACGGCGGTTGTCGGTCTCGGGCTTGAGGCGGGCGACCTTGCGGAGCACGGCGTTGACGAAGCCGCCAGCGCCGGGGCGGATGACCTGCTTGGCCCACTCGACGGCGTGGTTGATGGCCGCGTGGGTGGGGACCTTGTCCATCAGAAGAATCTGGGCGGCACCGCCGAGGAGGGCGGCCTTGACACGGGGCTCGACGCCGCCGTCGGGCTCGCCGTTGAGGCCGGGCTTGGACCAGGGCTGGCGGTCTGAGAGCTCGCGGGAGATGAGGTATTCGAGGGTGAGCCAGTGGCGGACGACGGCGTCGTAGATGGCGTAGGCGAAGGCACGGTCGAGCTCGCTCATGGGCGACTCGAGGGCGGACTTGTCCATGACCGAGAGGTCGAAATCGGGATAGAGCTTGGCCTGGCGGGCCAGGACGCGGAAGACGGCGTGGCGGGCGGCATCGGCCAAGGGTGCTGGGCGCTGGGCGCTGAGCACCGGGAAGGCGGGTATAGACGACGGGCGGCCCTTCCGCGTCGGTGGGCCGGACGGGCCTGGGGGATTGGCAGGAGATGAACGATTGGGGTCGTCGGTCACTTGGGGATGATGATAGGGGCGGAGGGGTCGGTACACTTGCGGCGCATGATCCGGCGCGACACGACATCGGGGTTGAACTCGCGGGATGGGGGGGGAGCGGTGGGCGCGGAGGGGCCCAGGCGAGCGGGAACTTCCGGCGGCGAGCTTGCCGTGGCGGGAACGGGGCGCGTGGGGGGGGTGGGGGGGGTGGGGGGCGTGGGGGGCGCGGGCGGGCTCGGGGCGATGGGCGGCCGGCCGCGGCGCCGGTTCCCGAGGACCAACCTGCTCGCGGGGCTCCGGATCCGGCTCAAGCTCATCGTGCTGCACACGGTCTTCTCGCTGCTCCTGGCGGGCGTGCTGTGGCTTGCGCTGCGGCCGGCGATCGCGGAGGTGATCCGGCAGGCCGAGGGGCACGAGGCGGGCGTCGTGCTCGCGGTGGTTCGCGCCGAGCAGGCGCGGGCGGCGGCGGCGGGCGAGGATCTGTTGAGCGGTGCGGGGCTGGAGCGTTCGCCGATGCTGCGGGCGCTCGGGCCGGGCGTGGAGGTGCGGGTGGGGCGGCCTGAGGACGTGGGGATCGATGATGCGACGGCGACGGCGCTGGCGAGCGGGGCGGACGCGGGGGGACGGCTGCTGGACGATCGGAGCGCGGGAATGGCGGCGGCCTACGACCCGCGGACGCGGACGTTCACGACGGTGCGGGTGGTTTTGTCGGGCGCGCGGGAGGCGGTGGGGCGGCTGTATCTGCTGCTGGCGGTGGCGCTCGGGCTTGTGTACCTGCTGGTGGCGGTGGCGCTCGAGATCTTCGTGTTGCCGCAGCATGTGTACGGGCCGATCCGGACGATGCTCCGGGCGGATCTGGCGCTTCGGGAGGGGCGGCGGGATCAGGAGCTGATTCCTGCGGCGGCGATACCGGCCGACGAGCTTGGGGAGATCATGCTCAGCCGCAACGAGTCGGTGATCGCGCTGCGGCAGCACGAGCAGGACCTGGCGGCCGCGCTCGGGCGGCTGGAAGAGGTCGCGACGGACCTGGCGAGGAAGAATCACCTGCTGGAGGCGGCGAAGCGCAACATGGTCGAGAGCGATCGGCTGGCGAGCCTCGGGCTCATGTCGGCAGGAATCGCGCACGAGCTGAACACGCCGCTGGCGGTGCTCAAGGGGCTTGTGGAAAAGCTGCAGCGGTGCGTCGGGGCGGGGGCGGCGTTCAAGGCGGGCGGGTCGGGCGCGGCCGGGGGCGCGGTGTCGGCGGAGGAGGCGGCGCTGATGCTGCGGGTGGTGGGGCGGCTCGAGCGGCTGAGCGAGAGCCTGCTGGACTTTGCCCGTGTTCGGCCGGGCAAGAGCGAGCTGACGGGCCTCGGGGCGCTCGTCGATGAGGCGTGGACGCTTGTGCGGCTGGACCGGGAGGCTGAGGCGGTGGAGCTTGTGTCGGCGGTGCCGGCGGACTTGATTGCCTACTGCGACGGTGACCGGATCGTGCAGGTGCTCGTGAACCTGCTGCGGAACAGCGTGGATGCAATGACGGGCGGCGGGGCGGGAACGCGGACGGTGCGGCCGCGGATTGCGGTGGTGGGCGAGGCCGTGAGCACGGGGGACGGGCGGTGGGCATCGGTGACGATCAGCGATTCGGGGCCGGGGATCGACGCGGCGCTCATCGAGCGGTTGTTCGAGCCGTTTGTATCGACGCGGCTGGATGCCAAGGGCACGGGGCTCGGGCTGGCGGTGGCGGAAGGGATCGTGCGGGAGCACGGGGGAAAGATTCTGGCGCGGAACCGGCCGGAGGGGGGCGGGGCGGTGTTCGAGATTCTGCTCCCGGTGGTCGCGCCGCTCGCGGGTGCGACGGGGCCGGTAGACTCACGCGGTGGGGGGAGGAACGCATGAGTACATCCGTGACCGGGCATGCCGAAACGCCGTCGTCGCCGCCGCCGGTGCTGAGCATCGTTGCGCTGGACGACGACGCGGATTTCCGCGAGTACATCGGGTCGGTGCTGACGTCCGAGGGTCACGCGGTGCGGACGCCGGCGACGCCCGACGAGCTGTACGCGATGATCGAGGAGCAGATGCCGGACGTGGCGCTGCTCGACATGAAGATGGGGCGTGCGTCGGGGGAGGAGGTGCTCGAGCAACTGCGGAAGCGGTGGCCAAGGCTGTGCGTGATCGTGGTGACGGGGTACCCGTCGCTGGACTCGATGCGGCAGACGTTCAAGCGCGATGTGTTCGACTACCTGGCCAAGCCATTCTCGCTGATGGAGCTAAGGCGCACGCTCGCGCAGGCGGCGGCGGCGTTCCACCTCGGGCTCAAGCCTCTGGACCGGCTACGGCACGAGCTGGGTCGGCAGATCCGGCTGTCGCGAACGCAGCGGGACTGGACGCTCAAGGATCTGTCGGAGGCGTGCGGAGTCAGCGTTTCGCAGCTTTCGAGCATCGAGCGCGGGAGCCACATGCCGAGCCTGGAATCGCTGACGGCGATCGCGCAGGCGCTTGGGGCAAAGCCCAGCGAGTGGCTGGTCGCGGCCGGGCTGTGAGGGACGGCGGGCCGAACTGGATGGCGGTCAGGCGGCGCTGCGCTGGGTGTCCTGGCCGTAGCCGCGGCGTTGGGTGATCAGGAGGCTCTGACCGGCGGAGAGCGTCTGCTCGCTCAGGCGGGAGCGCTGGCGGAGCTGCTGCTCGATGCGGTAGATCTCGCGGGGGTGCTCGAGATCCTGGAAGACACCGGGCATGAGGAGAATGCGGAGGCCCATGCGGAGGGGCTGGGAGTAGTCGGTGGGCGACCCAGCGGCGCCGCGGGTGCCTCGGTCGAGGAACGTGGGCGAGAGGTTCTCGAAGGCACGCATGAGCCCGTGGACGCGGGAGGCGAGCAGGCCCTCGCGGGCGGTGATGAAGAAGCGGTCGTCGCCGAGATGGGCGAGGAAGACGTCGCTGGGGTTGTGGACCAGAAGCTGGTGGATCTGCTCGCCCAAGGCGCGGATCAGGCGGTCGCCCATCTCGTAGCCGAAGAGCCCGTTGTAGTCGGCGAAGCGGCGGATGTCGATGAACGCGGCGTCGGGGTGAAAGTCGCGGCTGAGGCGGAGCACGGCGTCCGAGGCGCGGCAGATCATCTGCTCGATGTGCTGGTCGGCACGGACCCGGGCGGGCAGGCCGGTCAGGGCGGCGCGGACGCTCGAACCGCTGCGGGCCTCGGTGGTGGCGGCGCGGAGCAGGTCGCGGAGGCGGACGACGCCGAGCACGTCGTTGCCGCTGGCGACGACCAGCGGCTGGGAGAGGTCGTGGTCCTCGCGCACGCAGACCATCTGCAGGGCCTCGGTCACCTTCGTGTCCGGGCCGATGGCACAAACAACGGGCGCGGCGAGGAGGGCGGCGTCGGCGCTCGGGTCGTGCTGGCCGCCGAGGAGAAGCTCGCGGTCGAGCCATCCGGCGATGCGGCGGCCCTCGGTGAGCACGACGCCCATGGCGTCGGGCTCGGCGCGGAGCTCGTCGGCAAGCCTGCCGCAGGTGGCGGCCTCGGCGGGCTGAACCAGGGCCGGGCGGACCAGACGGACCATGGGAAGCTCGCCGGGGTCGGGCATGCTGGCGGCGTCGACGTCGGCCCAGCGCTGGCGGACCTCCGAGATGAAGTGCGGGTCCATGGTCTGGGCGCGTTCGCCCGGGCGGCCGAGGTAGTAGCCCTGGCCGAAGCGGACGCCAAGGCCGATGAGAGTCCCCAGCTCCTGCGGAGTTTCGATTCCCTCGGCGATGACGCCGACGCCGGACATGCGCGCGAAGTGGACGAAGAAGCGGACGAGGTTCTGCTTGAAGGTGTCGGCGTCGATGGCCTGGATGAGCTGGCGGTCGAGCTTGATCCACTGGGGCCGGAGAATCATCATGCGGTTGAGGCCGCTGGTGCCGGCGCCGGCGTCGTCGATGGCGACCTGGAAGCCGCCCTTTTTGGCGAGCTCGACCTGGGCGGTGAGGCGGTCGGAGAGCGCGGCCTCGGATCGCTCGGTAATCTCCAGGACGATTCGGTCGGGGCGGAGCTCGGGCGTGCGGAGCAGGTCGCTCTCGAGGACGCGTGCGAAGCGATCGTCGGCGAAGACGCTGGGGGAGGAGTTGAGGAACAGGCGGACGTCGCGGGGCCAGTTGGCGGCGGCGGTGAGCGACTCCTCGCGGGTGATGGCCTCGAGCTCCCAGAGCAGGCCGCACTCGTCGGCGGCGTGGAACATCTCGTCGGCGCTGGCGAGGCCGGACTCGGGCCTGGGTCGGCACAGGGCCTCGTAGGCGATGATCATGCCGTCGTTGAGATCAACGATGGGCTGGAAGACCACACGGATAGCTCGCTCGTGGATGAGCTTGAGCAGGGCTTCGCGGTTGTCGGACTCTGCCGTCATGGGCACTCCGGATGCCGCAAGGTTCGTGGCGACACGTGGCCATCGACCGACGAGATCGCGCACTTTGTCCCGCTGATCAGCGAGCTTGCAATAATCCCTGCCGAACGGCGGAATTTCGCAGAAGCTTTGAGAATAACAGGGACTTGGACGTTGAGTCGGCCAATCTGAACGAATCAACCCCGCCCGGTGACCGTCAAGGCTCGTGGCAATCAGGCAGCGAGACACGGGCCAGGGTCAATCGAACTTGAAGACGCCCTTCTTGACGCCGTAGATATAGGCGACGACGGTTGTGAAGACGAAGAAGCCGATGCGGCCGAGCCAGACAAGCATCTCGGGGCTCTGGGGGTCGAGGTTGCGGAAGCTGACGGCCCAGGGGTAGAGGAAGATGATCTCGATGTCGAAGACCAGGAAGACCATCGCGATGAGGTAGAAGCGGACGTTGAACCGCTTGCGAGCGGTGCCCACCGTGTTCATGCCCGACTCGTACGTCGCGCTCTTGGTCGCGCCGTCGCGGCGCGGGCCGATGAGGAGGCTGGCGGCGACGTTGATGATGCCGAAGGTCACCGCCATGGCGATGATGATCATCACCGGGATGTACGAGTTGATGTCGACGGCGGCGAGGGTCGCGACCGGGGCGCAGATGGGCGGTTGGGGGATCATTCGGGCGTCAGGATAGCCGATCGGGGCCGGGGTGTCTTCTGGGGTCTTCGACCAAGCGACGGCCGGAGGGGGTGGCTGGGTGCGAACGACAGCGCGGGGAGAAGCGGAGCCTGCAACTCGTGCGCCCGGAATGTGCGGGAGATTTGACCGTTCGGCCGATCCCTCTATGGTTGACGACAATCAACAACTCCGGCACGAGGGATCGTGCCGCCCCGTCCATATCCGGCCAAATCCCAGGCCAGAATCGCAGATGGAGATCAAGCGATGCAGTGCGGCATGAAGACCAGTGTGCTCGGTCGGTCCGGTGTCAAGGTGCTCGGCCTGATGGTCCTGGGCTTCGGCCTGGTCCTTGGCGGGTGCAACAACAAGCTGAAGGACGAGAACCAGGCGCTCCGCGAGGAGAACGCCCAGATCAAGCAGCAGACCGAGGCGACGGCCGCGGAGAAGCAGGCGCTGGCGGCGCAGATGGATTCGATCCGCGCCGAGAACTCCCGGCTGGCCCAGATGCAGCAGCAGATGGCGCAGCAGCCCCCGGCACCGATGCCCTCGGGCGACGGCTTCAACGGCGGCGGCGGCTCGGGTTCTGATCGCTCGGGCGGGCGGGCCGTCCGCGAGTTTCGCAGCAACACGATCGAAATCTCGTCCGACGTGCTCTTCACGCCGGGCTCCGCGAGCCTGAAGCCCGAAAGCCGTCGCGAGCTGGACAAGTACCTTTCGCGGCTCCGCTCGGCGAGCTCTATCACGATCGAGGGCCACACCGACTCGGACCCGATCCGCAAGAGCAAGTGGGGCACCAATCAGTCGCTCTCCAAGGCTCGGGCCGACGCCGTCCGCGACTATCTCGCCTCCAAGGGTGTCAGCCGCTCGAAGATCGACACCGTGGGCAAAGGCTCCAGCGAGCCCAAGCGCACCAAGGCCCAGTCTCGCCGCGTCGATATCGTCGTCGGCGAGTGATCGCGACGGACGCAAACGTTGACTAGCGGGCGTGCCTTCGGGCACGCCCGCTGTCGTTTTGCTGGTCGTCGCGGGAGACCTTGGTCAGCGGCGACGACGGCCGAGCCAGCCGGCGCCGAGCAGCAGGACCCCGCCGGCGCCGGGGGTCGGTATGGCCCGAACATTGTCGATCCCGATCAGGCCGTCGCCCGCGGCCCCGCCCGAGCTAGGCGTGCCGGGGTCGTGGCGGAACATGATCTGGGTGACGGTGGCCATGAGGGTTGGGTAGGGGACCGAACCAAGCACGCTGGTGAGGCTGGGCTGGTCGAGGTTGAAGGTAACGGTGCGCCAGCCTGAGTTCGGGGCCAGGACGACGGCGGTGGAGCTGGTCCAGCGTCCGCCGCCGGTGATGGCATTGCCGCCGAACAGGACTAGGCGGATCTCCATACTGGCGGGGCCGAAGTTGGTGAGGTCGGCCTGGATGGCGGTGACGCGGGCGGACTGGAAGTCGCCCGACCAGCGGGCATCGGCGTTGAAGGTGGCGACCTTCTGGCCGGTGCCGCCGTTATCGACGCGGAGATAGCGGTCCGCGGCCCCGGCGGGCCCGCCGAGGGCGTTGCTGCGGGTTGCGCCGAGCCAGCCGCTGAGCGAGCCATCCTCGAACGTGTCGAGGCTGGCCAGGGAGACCTGGGCGAGGGCGGCCGGGGCCAGGCCAAGGACGGCAGCCAAGAGTGGGGCGATGCGAACGACGGGCATGGAGAGCCTCCGGGCTCTCTGTCCGTCCAGCGGGGTGGTGCATGGGCCCGTCGGCGGCGAGGGCCTACGGGGGCGGCCGCGTGAAGATACCTTGACACAGGCTTGGCGGAGTGCCAACCAAGTGGCGGCAACTAGCCGAACAGCCGAGAAAGTCATGGGAAGCCGGGTCGGGGAATCGTCCGAGATTGGCCGGATTGGCCTCAGATCGGGTGCTTTGGGTCGCCGCGGGGCAATTTGGGTAGGTTTCGGTGGGGGGCCATGGCGCTGGCGCCGAACTGGGCTGGGGACGACGGCAACATCGGCGACGGGGTTGCTGGCGTTGATCGAAGCGGACAGCGTAAGGACTTGGGCGCGGAGGAGGTGGCGGCGGGCGTCCTCCGCGGGTGGAACAGTCGATAACGGGGGGGCCGGGGGGGCTGATCCGTCTCACATGGCCGGGAGATTCGCCGGGGAGCGGCGAGCGTGCTCAAGCGGTTGCGCACAGAAAGAACCCCCGGCTCGGGCCGGGGGTTCGAGGTGTTTCTGGTGATCGAGTTCCGAGCGGCCGCGGCTGCGAGTCGGATCAGCCCTTCATCTTCTCGGCCTTCTTGCGGGCGTCTTCGAGGGTGCCGACGTACATGAAAGCGCCCTCGGGGAGGTCGTCGCCCTCGCCGTTGCAGAGGCGCTCGAAGGAGTCGATGGTCTGGTCGAGGTTGCTGGTGACGCCGGGGAAGCCGGTGAAGACCTCGGCGACGTAGAAGGGCTGCGAGAGGAATCGCTCGATCTTGCGGGCCCGGCCGACGGTCTTCTTGTCGTCCTCGGAGAGCTCGTCGATGCCGAGGATGGCGATGATGTCCTGGAGTTCCTTGTAGCGCTGCAGGATGCCCTGCACGCGGCGGGCGACCTTGTAATGGCGCTCGCCGACGATGTCGACCGAGAGGATGCGGGACGTGGACACCAGCGGATCGACGGCGGGAAAGATGCCCTTCTCGGCGATGCCGCGGGCAAGGGCCACATAGGCGTCAAGGTGGGTGAAGGCGGTGGCGGGGGCGGGGTCGGTGTAGTCGTCGGCGGGGACGTAGATCGCCTGAACCGAAGTGATGGCGCCCTTGTTGGTCGAGGTGATGCGCTCCTGGAGCTCGCCCATCTCGGTGCTGAGCGTGGGCTGGTAACCCACGGCGCTGGGCATGCGGCCCAGAAGAGCGGACACCTCGGAGCCGGCCTGAGTGAAGCGGAAGATGTTGTCGATAAACATCAGGGTCTCTTTGCCCGATTCATCGCGGAAGTTCTCGGCCATTGTGAGGGCCGTCAGGGCGACGCGGAGGCGGGCGCCCGGGGGCTCGTTCATCTGGCCGAAGACCATGGCGACCTTGTCGAGCACGTGGGCCTTCTTGCCGGAGGAGTCGACGTACTCGGCCTCGGCCATTTCCCGCCAGAGGTCGTTGCCCTCGCGGGTGCGCTCGCCGACGCCGGCGAAGACGGAGTAGCCGCCGAAGTTTCGGGCAACGCGGGCGATGATTTCCTGGATGATGACGGTCTTGCCGACGCCGGCACCGCCGAAGAGGCCGATCTTGCCGCCGCGGACGAAGGGGCAGAGCAGGTCGATGACCTTGATGCCTGTCTCAAGGATTTCCGTATTGGGGTTCAGCTCGCTGAACTCGGGGGGCTGGCGGTGGATGGGCATCCGCTTGCCGCCGACGAGGTCGGGCTTCTTGTCGATGGCCTTGCCCAGAAGGTTGAAGACGCGGCCCAGGACCGGCTCGCCGACGGGGACCGTCACGGCGGCACCGGTGTCGGAGCAGGCCATGCCGCGGGCCAGGCCGTCGGTCGAACCCAGGGCGACGCAGCGGACCTTGCCGCCGCCTAGGTGCTGCTGGACCTCGCCGGTGAGGTCGAGGCGGCCGAACGCGGTGTCGGTGTTGATGGTGACGGCGTTGTAGATTCCCGGGAGCGCATCTTCGGGGAACTGCGCGTCGAACGTGGAACCGATGACCTGGCTGACGGTGCCTGTGCTGGGCATGGCTTATGGATTCCCTTGGGGTCTGTTTTCGGGGGAAAGCAGGGTAGGCGATGGGAGCGTGGGTGACAAAGGATCACGGTGACGAGCGATCGCGGCGTTTCCGCGACCGCCCGGGGGCCGGATGTGGACAAAGCCAGACGGCCCGGATCAAGAAACAAGCAAGCATCCCCGAACCCTGACTTCAGGGAAGATACCGAGGCTGGAGTCCGCAAAGCTCGGTAAACTGTCCTGACCTCTACCGGCTGGCAGCAGGTACCACCCCGACACCATGCCTGACGCGCTTCCGCCACGATTCCGAACACACTCGGCGGCCGCCGCGGCGGTTGACTGCAACTCTGCGCCGGTGGCGGGAGTTCCTTCGGCTTCGGCGATCGCTGTGTCGATGGGCGTGCTGCTGCTGGTTGCCGGCGGGACAGCGCTCCTCGGGTGGGCGCTCGACGTGCCACGGATGGCCGACTGGTTGGGGGGCGGAATCGCGGTGCAGCCGAACAACGCGGCGGCGATGGCGGCGTTCGGGGCATCTCTTTTGCTCTGGGCACTCTCGGGCGGGGCGCAGCGGCCACAGGTGGCGGGGGCACCACGTGCGGGGCCGGTGCAAGCGGGTTCGCGGGCTATCTCGTTGGCTTTGGCGGCGACGGTCGCGTGCTTGGGTGCGGCGACGCTGTGGCAGCATGTGTTCAAGATGGACCTCGGCATCGACCGGGCGCTGTTGTTCGGTCGGTCCTGGGGCTCGCTCAATGTGAACTCGCCGGGGCGGATGGGGCCGCCGGCGTCGATCTGCTGGATGCTGCTTGGCGCCTCGATGTGCGGGACGGCGCTGCGTCTCTCTTGGGTGCGATGGCTCTGGCCGCTGCTGACGCTGATCGCAATGGGAACGGCGTGGATCGGGCTGCTGGGGGTTGTGTACTCGGTGGACACGCTCTACACGCTGCCCAGGCTGACGGCGATTGCGCCGATGACGACGGTGTTCCTTCTGGCCGCGGGCGTGGGAACGCTCGCGGCGATGCCGCGCAACGAGCCGGCCCGGACGATCCTGAGGGACGGGGGTGCGGCCGGGCGTTTAGCGCGCGGGGCGATCCTGCCGCTGCTGGTGGTGGCGCCCGCGATCGGCTACCTGCGGCTCAGGGGCGAGCAGGCGGGGCTGTACGACTCGGTCATGGGCGCTGCGATCACGGTCGTGGCGATCTCGATCGTTTCGACGGTGCTGCTGTGGCGGGCGGGGCGGGACCTGACGCGGCATGAGGCGGCGATCCAGGCCAGCGACGGATTGGCCAAGCGCATCGCGGGGATCGCGCCGGTGATCCTGTACGTCTACGACCTTGCCGAGCGGCGGAACGTGTGGGCGAACAAGGGGATGACCGACGTTCTGGGCTACACCCGCGCCCAGGTCGAGGCGATGGGCGGCCGGTTGCTCTCGACGTTGATGCACCCGGAGGATTTGGAGAGGTACGACGAGTATTACGCCCGGTTGCTCGCGCTGCGGGACGACGAGTCGGTGGAGCTTGAGTATCGCCTTCGGCACGCCGACGGCACTTGGCGGTGGCTGCACAGCCGCGACACTATCTTTTCACGCGACCGGTCGGGGCGGGTGCAGCAGATTCTGGGTGCGGCCAGCGACGTGACGCGGCGTCGCGACGCCGAGGATGCGCTGCGCCAAAGCCAGGCAATCTTCGCCATCGCGAGAGACGCGGCGGCGCTGGGGATCTATGAGTACGAGCCGGAGACCGGCCGGGTGACCTGGGACGCGCGGCTGCGAGAGCTCTGGGGTTTGGGTCTTGAAGACCAAGTCACCTATCAGACATTCGCCGACGGTCTACACCCGGATGACCTTGCTGCGACCCAGGCGGCGGTCAGCAGGGCGTTTAACCCGCTCGGGCTTGGGGTGTACTTCGCCGAGTTCCGGGTCGTGGTTCCGGGGCGGCCGCTGCGGTGGGTCGCGGCGACCGGCCGCGTGATGCGGAGCGCCGGGCAGGCCGTGCGGCTGGTGGGCACGGTGCAGGATGTCACGGAGCGACGCGAGTCGGAGGAGCAGGCGCGGGAGAGCGCCTCGCGGCTGCGGCTGGCGCTCGAGGCGGCCGAGCAGGGGGCCTGGAGCCAGGAGGGGCCGGGCGGGGTGCTGCGATGGGACGAGCGGATGAGGCAGATCTGGGGTCTGCCGGGCGGCGATCCGGTGCGATATGCCGCGTGGCTGGCGAGCGTCCATCCGGATGATCGGGAACGAATTCAGGCCGCGGTCGACGCGGCCAGCGCGGGATCGGGTGAAGGGCGGTACCGCCAGGAGTACCGCATTCTGCGAGCGTCTGACGGGGCCGAGCGGTGGGTGGAGGTCGTGGCCCAAGTCCGCGGCGGTGAGCCGGGCGGCGAGCCGTCGCGGTGGTTCGGCACGGCCCGGGACGTCACTGAGCGCCGGACAGCGCAGGACGAACTGCGGGCCCACCGTGAGCGGCTGGAGCAGTTGGTCAAGCAACGGACCGACGAACTGGACGCCTCGCACCAGCGGCTGCGGCTGGCAGAGCGGATGGCGGCGCTCGGAACTCTCTCGGCGGGCCTTGGGCACGACATGGGCAACATCCTGATGCCTCTGCGGGTGCGGCTGGAGACGCTGGAGCATGTGGCCGGGTCGAAGGAGGCGCTCGCCGAGATCGAGGCGATCCGGTCCCTTATTGCCTACTTGCAGCGGCTGGCCGGTGGACTTCGAATGTTGGCGGTCGATCCGTCGCGGGCAGCGTCCGGGTCGGAGACAACTGAGCTCCTGTCGTGGTGGCCGGAGGCCGAGACGGTGATGCGGAGCGCTCTGCCGCGGACGCTGTCGCTCTCGTGCACCGGGGTGCCGGCGACGGTGGACGTGCCGGTGTCGAGGGCTGCGCTGACGCAGGCGGTGTTCAATCTGGTGCAGAACGCCGGGGATGCGATGCGAGAGATGGGGGGCGGAACGGTGACGATCGGGTTCCAGACGCTCGACGACCAGGTGCTCGTGGGCGTGAGCGACACCGGGCCGGGGATGACCGAGGAGGTCCGGCGGCGGTGCATGGAGCCGTTTTTTACGACCAAGACGCGGGGGCTCTCCACCGGGCTGGGCCTGGCCCTGGTGTACGGGCTGGTCCGCGAGGCCGGGGGGACCGTCGAGCTGGAGTCGACGCCCGGCAAGGGGACGACGTTCACGCTGCGGCTGCCTCGGGCAAGCAGGTCCGTGTCCGAGGCGATCACTCCGCGACATGCGTTGGTGCTGGTTGCCGACGAGCGGATGCGGGCGTTCATCGCGGCGGAGCTGAAGCACATGGGACGGACGGTGCACACCCGGCGGCCGGCGGACGGGGTGCCCATCGATCTGCTGGTGGTCGACGGGGACGGCGAGACGATTCAGTCAAAGAACCTAATCCGCATCGCGGCCGGAATGAAGATGTCGGACATTCGTGCGGCGATCCGCGTGGGCGGTATGCACCCGAGCGTGCCGGCGGTTTCAGCGAGCTAAGCCTGCAAAGCCGAGGTGGGGTGCCCCGACGCCGAGAGTTCCGCCAGTAAAATCGTGCGAGCCCGCGGAACGGTCCGGTGGCCGAGGAGCGGTTCGGGCCGGGGGCACGCCGAGCGCTGAGTTCGGATGTGAACGATGTCGCCCGCATGTCACGGAGCGAAGGCCTTCTGCGGCTTCGGGGAATGGTACGAATCAACGCTGAACCTCCGGCGAATATCGGGGAGGTCGGCGAAGATGAGGAAGCCAGCTGGCGGCCGCCGGGAACCCCAAGAGCCCGACATTCAGCAGCAGATCGTGCCAGTGTTGCGAGCCGTCAAGCTGGCGCGGGCAATCAGCCCCCGCTGATGGCGCGGCCGGTGGGGCGGCGCGACTCGGGCTTGCCGGGGTGCTTGTTTCCGCCGCCGGGGCCGCCGAGGTCGGTGGGGACGTTGTGTCCGGAGCCCGCGGGCCTGACGCCCTTGGTGTGATCGGTGTCGCTCGCGGTCGGCAGCGGGGTGCCGGACTTGAGCGGAGCGGTGAGCCCGCCGCCGGCGCCGCCGGTGCGGCCCAGCAAGCCGCCGGCGCTTCGGTGCGACTTGGCGGTGAGCGGGTTGAGCTTGGGAGCAGGAGCGGCGGCGGGGCTTTGGTTTTTGGAAGGCTTGGCCATGGAATGAAGTCTATGGACGGCTGGGGGCCGGCGCTCGGAAATCCGGGG
>JBBQRT010000074.1:0-14382 GCA_038214505.1 Phycisphaerales bacterium
GTGGCACGGGGTCGTGGCACCGGGTCGTGGCGTGGGCGGCGGGCGTTATCGCTCTTTATCGAGCTCGATGAGCGTGGCGTGCTTGACCATGGCGGCCATGGCCGTGGACGCGGCGGCGAGCCAGCCGGGGCGGCCGTCGAGGAAGCCACGCTTGAGGATGAGCTGCTTCACGAAGGCGCCGGGGGGCGAGACGAGCAGGCTCAGGCGGCTGCCTCGCACGCCCGAGGCATGGAGGCTGTGGGCCATGGTCGTGGCGTGCTGCCACTGCTTGCGCATGTGCTCGGAGAAGCTCGAAAACGAGTCGTGGCGGAGGTGGCCGGCGAGGCGGACGACAATCGAGCCCGGGAGCGGGGCGAGCACGTCGTGGGGGTCAAGGCCGGTCCACGAGGCCCGGCCGCGACGGACCAGGCGGACGCGCCACTCGGGCTGCCAGGCGTGTCGCAACGGGCGGCCCTGGTAATACGTTCGGCGGTTGACGGCGAGGGCCGCGGCATCGCGGGGATCGGCGAGGGCGGCGCGGATCGCGGCGATGAGCTCGGGCTCGGGGCTCTCGTCGGAATCCAGGCTCAGGACCCAGTCGGTCTGGCAGGCGTCGAGAGCTTTCTGCTTGGTCTTGATGTGCCCGAGCCAGTCGGAACGGATGATCGTCGCGCCGGCGGCCTCCAGCAGCGAGAGGGTGTTGTCGGTGGATCCAGAATCGATGGCGACGATGCGGGCGGCGAGGGGTCGCACGCTCTCGAGCGTGCGTGCGATCGTCGACTCGTTGTTCTTGCAGACGATCGCGACGCTCAGAGCGTCGAGTGGGCCGTCGGCGGAGCTCGGGGCGGGCATGGGGGAGTGTGAGGGGAACGGGAGGGGAAGGCAAATCGAGAGTGAAAGGAACCGAGAGGCTCTCGCTCGGCTCCGGGTAGCCCGCCGGTCCCCGGCGGCGGTATCGCCTCTTTGTTTGTCGGCTCGAGCGATTCGGAGTTCCAAGGACCGCCGGGAACTGGCGAGGTACCCAAAGCAAGGACCGCCGGGGACCGGCGGGGTACCCGAGGCGCATTACTTCTTCTTCGGCGGGTCCTTCTTCGGCGGGTTGATGATGTTGCCGATGGCGTCGATGAGCTTGCCCGGGTTGGAGATGGTCTCCTTGAGCATCAGGCCGAAGTCGGGCTCGGTCGAAGGGTTGTCGAGCGGGCCCTTGGTGACGATGGGGATCTGCGTGAGCTTGTCGATGCCCGAGAGGCGAGCGGTCAGGTCGCGGTTCATGCGTCCGATAGCCTTCTGGGAGAGGGCGCCCAGGGGGGCGTAGGTGACCACGTCGATCTGTCGGCGGACGAGGTCAACGGTGCCGCGGGTATCGAGGCTGAAGGAGCCGACGGGAACGGTGAAGCGGTCGTAGGTAAGAACGCCGCGGTTCATGTTGACGACGAAGGGTTGGATCTTGTCGCCCACGGTGCCCTCGGTCTTGCCGCCGGCGATCTGGATCAGGTCGCCCAGAGCGGAGTTGAGCTTGAACTGGGCGACACCGGGATCGACGCTGAGCCGGCCGTTGAGCTTGGTGAGGTCGCCGTCGACGGGGAGGCGCAGCGCGTCGGCGGAGATGGTCGCGGGCTGGTCGGTGGCGGACTTCTGGATGGACTCAATAACGGGGAGCCCGCCGGAGAGCAGGTCGATGAGTTCGCGGCGCATCTCGGTGATGGTCAGCGTGACGGGGCCGGTCTGGACGAACGTGCCCCCGGCGACATCGCCCTTGAGCTGGGCCCTGGCACGCGGGCTGGAGAGCGTGGCTTCGACGGTGCCGGCGGGGAGGTTCTGGCCGGGGGCCGCGGACGCGAGGCTGACGCTGCGCATCGTGGCGGCGAGGTTGACGGTGGGGCCCAGGAGCTCGGCAAGCAGGCCGTTCTGGCGGGCGAGGCCGTCGATGACGGAGGTCGGGAAGGCGACCAGATCGGCATCGAGGTTGACGACGGCCTTCTTGGTGTCGATCACGCCGCGGGCGTCGGCGAGGTTGGCCAGGCGGATGCGGGCCCCGGAGGTTTTGCCCTGGGTTGCCGCGGCGACGCCGTTGACCTTATCCATGGTGATCGAGGCTTCGAGCTCGGGCGTGCCCGGGGCCTGCCGGGCGGAGATGCGGAGGCCTTCGATCGTCGTGGTGATGTCGGCGCCCCGAGCGGCGCGCTGGTCGTTGTTGCGGGCCGCGCCGCCGGTGATGAGATTGCCGATGGCGTCCAGCGGGTTGTTGCCGCTGCGGCGAGCCTCGCGGGGCGGGGCCCCGGGGGTCACGAGGCTGATGCTGGGCACCTCGATGGCGGCGTCGAGATCGAAGACGCCGGGCTTGAGCGGGCCGACGGTGGGCTGGCCATCGGGGTTGGTCGTCGATGATGCGATGACGAGCTTGTTCAGACGGATGGTGACCGGCGACGACTGGCCCAGGCGTGCGCCCGTGGGGGGCTGGCCGGGATCAGAGCCCAGCAAGTAGGCGTTGACGAACGAGGCGTCGGGGCGCCAAGTGATGGTCGCGGGCTGGGTGAGGCGGATCGCCGTGGCGTCCTGGGTGAGGGTGAGCTTGGCCTGGCTCAGGCGCGGGGCGGTGATGTCGGCGGCGATGCTGGTCGTGCCGCCGGCCTGGGGTTGGATACGGAGGGTGGCCTGGGCCTTGTCGCCCAGCGCGCCCGAGAGCAGCGCGGGCTTGCCGATGAGGCCCTCGACGACGGCGGTGTCGATATCGGCGAGGGTGACGTTGGCGTCGATGTTGGCGCCGGCCATGGTGGCGGAGGCGACGCCGTTGATGTTGGCGATGGCGGCGTTGTCGCTCGACCGCGCGGCGGCGAGCTTGAAGGTCGCGGAGAGCCGCTTGGCCTTGGCGGCGTCGCCTGGGGCCAGCCCGCCGAGCGGGGCGCGGATGTCGGCGCCTAGGCCCCGGACCACGACACCCGTGAGCCGCGGGCGGCCCTGCTCATCGGTGCCGGCGGGGACGTTGTTGATGGCGATGTCGTTGTCGGTATCGATTACGATCCGAGCATCGGCGGCGGCGGCCCAGTCGGGCTCGGTGGTGCCCGGCTTGAACGGGATCGTGATCGCCTCGGGGCTGCTCAGCGTCAGGCGGAAGGGCCGGGCGAGCTGGAGCGGGGGAGCGACGGGCCCCGGGGCGGCGCCGGGCGCGGGCGGCCGCGCGGCCGCGGCGGCCAGGACCGGGTTCACGACGCCCGGATCCATCCCGACCATCGCGCGGAGCGTCGAGACCGTCGCCCGAGCGGGGGTGACGCGGGCGTTGATGCTCGCCCCCGTCGCGCCCGACGCCGTGATGAGGTCCAGCACCACGTCCTGCGCGGTCTCTGCTGGCTGCGTGGTGAGTTTGACGGTGATCGACTGGCCGATGGACTCGCGAACGGCCCGGCTGATCTGGCTGGGCATGTCGGTGCCCGCGAGCGGGCCGGTGCCGTAGGCGCTCGCGGCGGCGACGAGGTTGAGCACCGAGCGCGGCACGGCCCGCAGCTCGAGGTTGGCGGTGGGCTTGAAGGCGATGAGCTGGGCGATCGGGCCGCCCTGAGTCTCGGGGAGCTGGCCGTTGCGGACGCCGTCGAGCGTGGCGCGGCCGACGAGGTCGAAGGGCTGGTTCTCGTGGGTCATCTGGCCCGCCAGGTCGGCGGTGGGGGGGTTGACGCCGTCGAGCCGGATGGTCGAGGTCAGGCGCGTGATCTGCACGGGCTGGGCCGAGGGTGTGCCCGGGGCTGGCGGCAGGGCGATGCCGAGCTGGGAAACCTCGAGGTTGACCAGGGCCTTGACGGCGGCGAGAGCCTGAGCGCTCGAGAGCTTGCTGATAGGGGCGGTGAGCTCGCGGATGTTGAGGCTCAGCGCACCAGGGCCGGAAAGAGCGAGGGTCGGCGGCGTGCCGGGCTTTGCGAGCAGGGTGTTGATGATGCCCGTGGCGGACGAGACGCGGACGTTCACGCCGTTGCCGGTGGTGGTGAGGATGTCGGCGCTGTAGCGGGCCGTGGCGTCGACGGCGAGGTTGCGCGAGCCGACATTGAGGGTCAGGTCTAGGGGCGGCAGGCCGCCGGCGGGATCGGCCTGCGCTTGGCCGGGCTGGGCGGCGCCGGACTTGGCGGCGAGGTTGAGGTCGAGCGTCGGGCCGACGTCGGCGGGGAGGTCCAAGGCGAGGCCGGCGGTGGCGACCAATGGCTGGAGGAGAGCGGTGGACATGCCGCGGACGCCGAGGGAGGCGTCGAGATTGTCGGCGAAGCCAGCGCCGGGCGTCTGGCTCAGGGCCCGGAGGCGGCCCTGGGCGTCGAGCAGGCCGGTGGCGCTTGCGAGGAGCGAGATCTCGCCGGCGGGGGCGTTGTCGATGGTGGCCCGGGTGCCGCCGGTGACGGTGAGGCCGCGGGAGAGCTCGGGGGCGTTGATGACCAGCTCGAAGGGCTCGACGCGGAAAGCACGGGCCGGCGCCGGGGGCGTGCTTGCTGGGGCGGCGCTCGGCTGGGTGAGGGCGACGCGGCCGGCGATGTCCGAGACGCGGACGCGGAGGACCATGCCGCTGGAGCGGAGGTCGGTGGCGGCGAGGCCCGCGCCGGGAGCACCGGCGGCGCCGGGGAGGGGCCAGCGGAGGTTTTCGATCACGATCTCGACGCCCGGGGCCTTATCGAGCGTGACGGTCTGGGCGGCCTTGGCCAGCGCTTCGCGCAGGGCCGGAACCGACTCGAGGAAGCCGGTGGAGCGGAGCGAGATGGTGTTGGCGGCGGCCGCGCCGGGGGCGGCCGGGGCCGTGGCGGGGGCAGCGACGATCACGCCGTTCTCGGTGCGGAGGTCGAGATTGGCCCGGGCCCCGTCGGAGACGAGCAGGAACTTGGCGCTGGCGTTCTGGCGGCTGACGGCGGCGTCGACGCTCACGTCGGCCCGCGGGCCCACGTCGCGAACCAGTGCGCCCTTCATGTTCGCCAAAGCGTCAACGAGGGTCAGCGGGACGTTCCGCACCGTGCCCTTGAGCGTCTTGATGTCGGGCAGCGGCCACGCGGCACCGGAGCCGGCGAGGTTGCTCATGTCGGCGTCGAGCTTGATGGCCAGCGGCTCACCGCCGCTGGCGGCCGCGCCGGTGGGGGCGGCGGTCAGGTCGATGTTGGTCAGCACGCTGCCGCCCGATGCCCTTGCGTAATCGACCTTCGCGCCGCCCTTGAGGGCCTTGAGGCCCATGGTGCCCGCGGGTCCTTGGGCGGCCTGATCGGTGTAGTCGATATCGAAGCTCGAGATGCGGATGTCGGCCTTGACGCGCTGAAGGCCGTCGGTCGAGCCGCTCGGGCCCGAGCCGGTGGTCGGGGTGGGCTTTGACGCGGGCTGCCGCGGCTCGAACGCCTGCCCGAGGTTGGTGTTGCCCTGGGCATCGCGGACGACGTTGACCGCGCCGGCGACCTCGACGACGCCGACGTCGAGGTTCTTCAGGGTCCACCAGCGCTCGCTGACGACGCGCCAGAGCGTCGTGGGCGTGCTGACGTTCAGGCGGGCGACGCTCTTGCCCGCTGGGTCCAGCACCTCGACATCGCGGATGGCGGTGGGCGATGTCCAGCCCAGGTTGATCGCGCCGATGCGGACCTGGCCCTTGATCTGCTCGTTGATCGCCGCGGCGACGCGGGGGGCGAGCATGCCCGAGGCGATCGTCGGCGCCAGCAGCGCAAGGACGGCCCCGAGCACGAGCACCGAGAGCACGACGACCAGAAGCACGCGACCCAGGCGTCGCCTCGGGCGTAGGGCGGAGGAAGAGGAAGCCGGGACGGCGGTGGTGCCGGGCGACCACAAGGGCAGGGTGGGCATGGTCATTGGGTCAACCTTTATCGCGAGAGGAACAGCACGCCTCTGCGCTGGCCTCGGGCGGACCAGCGCGCGGAAACGGATGGGATGTGCTTCGATCACTGGCACGCAAGGATATCGCGACAACGCCCGGCCTTGAGCGCAGCGTTGCACGTGAGAACCGGTTCACACACCGGACCGGCGTGTCCAAGAAGCGGTTCGGCGGGCGGAGGGGCAGGGGCTAGCGGTCGCGATGCCGCTTCTTCTTGCCCCCGGGGCGGGCGCCCGGCTTTGCGGGCTTCGGCGGCGTTGGGGCGGACGATCCGGGACGTTTGCTGCCTTGGCCCGCGGCGGGGCGGGCGTCTCGGGGTGCGGGCTGGGCGGGGGCGCTGCTCGGGCGATGGTCGGGCTTGGCCTGGTCGTGGCCCTTGGAGCGCATGGCGCGGCGTTTGGAGCCGGTGAGGCGGTTTGGGTGGAAGAACTCGTCGTGCCCCGCGCCGGCGCGCTGGGCGTCGGGCTTGCGCTTGCGGGCCCCGACGCCGTCGCCCACCGGGCCCCCGGGCTTCTTGTCGGATGCGGCGCCGGGCGGAGCCTTGGTCTTGCCGTGCTGGCGGCTGGCGGGGTCGGTGATGACCAGGTCCATCTTGCGGAGCGCCAGGTCGATGCCGGCGATGGTGACGTTGATGCGGTCGCCGATCGCGAACGAGCGGCCCGAGGGGTGGACCAGCGCGCCGGAGCGCTGGTCGACGCTCCAGCGGCCCGAGCGGCTCGGCCCGCGTGCACCCGAGGCGGCGATGCCCGTGGGCAGGTCGTCGGTCTTGATGAGCCCGTCGATGAGATACTTCTCGAGCTGGACGAACACGCCCGTGTTCGAGACGTTGGTGACGATGCCCGGGAAGCTCTCGCCCATGTGCGTCGAGAGCAGCTGCAGGACCAGAAAGTTGCGGAGGTTCTGTTCCGCGGCCTCGGCGTTGACCTCCTGGCGGGTGCAGTTGCGCCCGATCTCGATGAGCTCCTCCATGTCCGGCACGCCGCGCTCGCGGCCGAGCTCCACCAGCGCGCGGCCCAGGCGTCCCCGGTCGCGGTCGTTGCGCGGGCGGGAGCGGGCGTTGTCTGTCTGCTTGAGATAGGCCGCCAGAGCGCGGTGGACGGTCAGGTCGGCGTAGCGGCGGATGGGGCTTGTAAAGTGTGCGTACGCGCCCGAGGCCAGGGCGTAGTGGCCCACGTCGGCGGGGGAGTACTCGGCCTTGGTGAGCGTGCGGAGCACGGCGAAGTGGACCGGGCGTGCCGCGGGCGTGCCGGCGGTCGAGTCCAGCAGGGCCTGGAGCTCCTGGATGCTCGGGTTCCGCGGGATCGAGTAGCCGGCGACCTTGGCCATCTGGCGGAGGTCGGTCACGTCGCCCGGCGGGGGCTCGGGGTGGATGCGCCGGAGCAGCGGGACATCCATGTTGCCGAACAGCCGCGCCAGCACCTCGTTGGCCTCGACCATGAACATCTCGATGAGCGTGTGCGTGAAGGCGTTGTCCTCGGGGACGGCGTCGACGACGTGGCCGGCGTCGTCGTAGACCAGCTCGACCTGCGGCAGCTCGAGGTGGATCATCCCCGCGCGCTTGCGACGGGCCCGGATGACCTTGGCGAGCTTTTCCATCTCGCGGAGGGTCTTGACGAGCTGGTCGGTGTACTTGGGCTCGGTGCGGGAGTGCTTGCGGGCCTCGCGGATATCGCCGTCGATAAGGGCCTGCGCCTCCTGGTATGTCAGCCGCTTGGCGGACTTGATGATGGTGGCGCCGACGGTCTCGGTAGCGATGTTGCCGTCGCGGTCGTAGGTCATCACGGCGCTCTTGCAGAACCGCGTCACGCCCTCGGAGAGCGAGCAGATGCCGTTGGACAGCACCTCGGGCAGCATCGGGATGACCAGCCGCGGCAGATAGCAGGAGTTGCCGCGGGAGCGGGCCTCGACGTCGAGGGGCGAGTCGACGGGGATGAAGTGCGCGACGTCGGCGATGTGCACGCCCAGGTGCCAGCCGTCGGGCGTGATCTCGATGCTGATGGCGTCGTCGAAGTCCTTGGAGTCCATCGGGTCGATGGTGATGATGAACGTGTCGCGGAGGTCCATCCGGTCCTTCGTTGCGCCGGCGGCGGCGGCGTCGAGCTCGCGGACCTCGCGCTCGAACTGCCCGGCGGCGGCCCGGGCCTGATCGACGCAGGCCTTGGGGAACTCGGCCGGGAGCGAATAGGCCATGATGACGGCCTGGGTCTCGACGTCCGGCAGGCCCGCCTCGCCCAGCACCTTGACGACCACGCCCTCGCCCGGCTCGTTGCCCTCGGGATAGGCGGTGATCTCGAGCGCGACCTTGTCGCCCTCGCGGGCGTTCTTAACGGTCGGGTCCTTGATAACGATGGGCTGGGTGAGCTCGCGCCCGTCGGGCTGGACAAGCCAGAGCGAGCCGCGCTTGAAGATGGTGCCGGTGAACGTCGAGCGGCGCCGCTCGAGGACCTCGAGGATCGAGCCGGAGGTCTGCATCTCGCCGTTGCGCCGGTAGCTGGTGGTGGCGACGCGGACGGTGTCGCCGCTGAGCGCGTCGGCGACCGCGTCGGGCGGGATGAACACGTCGCCCTCGCGATAGGGCGTGGCGGTGGTCACGAAGCCGAAGCCGCGGGGGTTCTTCTTGAATGTGCCGGTGATGATCTCGGGCATGCCCGGCAGCGAGACTTTCCCCGCCTGGTCGGCGATCAGGGTCTTCTGGTCGAGCAGGCGCTTGAGCGAGGCGTCGAACTCGCCGCGCTGGGCCTCGTCGACGTTCAGGTCGGTCATGAGCTGCGAGGCCGTGGCGGCGGTGTAGCGCTCGTGCTTGACGTGCTCGATGAGCCGGCGCTGGTACTTGATGGACATGGTGGGGGGGGGTCCCGTCGGGGGAGATGCCCGCGGTTGCCGCGGGGGGGAGGAGGGCGCATCGAGCGCCGTCGGAGACCGCATGCGGTCGTCCGGGTAAGAAAAGCAGTAAAGAGTAGCGTCGCCACCGGCGGCGCATGGAGGAACGCTCAAAACACGCTCACGCTCGCGGCGCGATGGTGGCCGGCTTGGCCCGGTCCCGGATCAGTCCGGGCCCGGTCCCGAGCCGGTCCCGAGCCGGTCCCGGATCAGACCCGCGACGCGTAGCTGCGAAGCGTCGCGCGGAAGGGCTTGGGCTCAAGGCCCAGGTCCAGCCGGGCCTTGGCCGGGTCGGCCGTCCCGTCCTCGATGGCCATCAAGGCCTGACCCTTGTCGAACGGCAGGAGGCCCGCGAGCCCGATCCTGGATGCCAGGTCCGCGATGATCGCGGCGTGGGCCCCGGGGATGTACCACACGGGCATCCGCTTGCTCGCGCCGGGCAGCCCGTCTCGCACGGCCATGCACAGCGTCTGCCAGTCCAGCCGCTCGGAACCCACCAGGTTGTAGATCTCGCCGATGGATTCCGGCGTTTGCAGCGCCTGCGCGAACGCGAACGCGACATCGCCGACATACACAGGCTGTACGCCCGCGGGCTCGAACGTGACGGCACCCATGGGCACCGAGTGATCCACGCGCCCCTTGGCGAAGTAGGGCATGAACAGGTACGGCGCCGCCTCGCCCGAGGCGATCTTGCCGAGCATCTGGATGAACTCGCCGTCGGGCCCGTGGATGAGCGCGGGGCGGAAGATCGTCCAGTCGAGGCCCGACCGCCGCACGGCGCCCTCGGCCTCCCACTTGGTCTTCTGATACTCCGCCTGTCCCTCCGGGCTCACGCCCAGGGCCGACATGTGCAGATAGCGCTCGACGCCCGCGCGGTCGCAGGCCGCGAGCACCTCGACGGTGGCCTGCACGTGCATCCG
Source organism: Phycisphaerales bacterium (assembly GCA_038214505.1). Taxonomy (GTDB): domain Bacteria; phylum Planctomycetota; class Phycisphaerae; order Phycisphaerales; family UBA1924; genus UBA4658. The sequence continues at coordinate 9,616 of JBBQRT010000074.1, forward strand.
CCGGAAGGTCTGCGGCGTGCCCCCCGTCTCGCCGCGGACCTCGCGGATGATGCCCACCAGATGCGCCACCGCCCGGGCCGGCCGCACCAGCTCGTCGAGCACCGCGGCGTCGCAGACGTCGCCGGTCACCAGCTCCAGCCCGGCGGGCAGGGGCGATCCGAAGGCCTCCCGGGCCTTGGCCTGATCGCGGACCAGGGCGCGGACCTTGATCCCGCGCCCGAGCAGCTCGCGGACGACGCTGCGGCCGACAAAGCCGGTAGAACCAGTGACGGCGACGGTGGTGATGGTCATAGGGCGATGAAGAGTACACAGGGGGTGGGGAGCGAGGGATCGGGCGAACAAGGGATCCGGGGAATCGGGAGTTTGGGAGATTGTCGTGTTGATCCCGCGATCGCTCGATCCCTCGATCCCTTCCCCTTACCATCCGCCCGATGCTCTCGACCCTCGGACAAGGCGGCGGCGGCGGAATCACCATGCAGCAGGTGATCCAGATCGCCGTATTCGCGCTGATCTTCGGCGGGTCGGCCCTGAACTGGTTCTTCCGCAAGCTCGCCGAGAAGTCCAAGCAGCGCGATCAGACGATGCAGCAGCAGCGGCAGACCGAGGAAACCCTCCGCACCGGACGCTTCGAGAACGGCCGCGCCCAGGCCGCCACCCAGGCCGCGCCCTTGCCAACGAGCACCGACGAGGCCAAGCGCCGGCTTCAGGAGATTGCCACCAAGCGCCGGGCCCAGCTCGAGCGTGCCGCTCGGGGCGAGCCCTCGCCGGCCTCTGCCCCGGCTCCCGCCGCTCCGCCGTCTCGATCACCGGTCCCCCCGCCCGCCCGGGCGAGGCCGCTTAAGCCCGCCAAGCGTGATCCCAGCCGCTCCGAGCAGTCCCGCCCGCCGACCAAGCCGCAGCCGCAGGCCCAGCGCGAAGCGATGCCCGAGCTCCAGCGGAACCTGCCGCGCGAGCGGACCCAGGCCCAGGACACCGCCGGGCGTGCGGCCGAGCGTCAGCACTTGGCCCAGCGTGCCGAGGCCCAGCGTCAGCTCATCGAGGGCCAGGAGCCCAGCGCCCGCGAGCGGGCCGTCGCCGCCGCCGGACTCCAGCCGGTGATGGGCCAGCCCGATCCGGCGGCCGCGCCGATCGCGGAGCTCCGCGGCCTGCTGGGCGAAACACTCTCGGGCGACGGCAACCAGTGGCGCCGAGCCGTCGTGATGGCCGAGCTGCTCAAGCGCCCGCTGTGCGAGCGGAACTTCGACGAACCCTGATCGGGCCCGTCGCTAGACACGCCGCGATCACCCGTCACTGTGCCCGGCCGTCACTGTGCCCGGCCGTCACTGTGCCCGGCCGTCACTGTGCCCGGTAGGCCTGCAGCGTCCAATCGCTCGTGTTGTTGCGTGTCGGCACGCCGAAGACGGTCGTGCGTTCCTGGTCCCGCTCGCGGACCAATCCGACGTTGTCGACAAACCACTGCTGGGTCGTGTTGGCGATGCGTGCGGGCGGCAGATCGGCGGTGAGGACGCTCTGTAGACGCCGGGCCGTGAACGTGCCGGCCGGGGTCGTCAACGCCTCGTCGGCCAGGTATCGCACGACATTTCGGGCCCGGCCCGAGGCCTTGACCTTCTGGCGGTTCCCCAGCGGGTGGACCGTCATGGTCAGTTCCTGGGCCATCTGGGCGTTGCCCACGCTCGACAGCGGCAGGCCGTCGGGCATCACCAGCAGGGGCGGCTCGAACACCACCTCGACGCCCTCCTCGCGGTCGATCTGCTCCGCCAGGCCGATGCCCCCCCCGCCGCCGGGGAGCACGATGAACGTCCGCTCGCGCACGGGCTTGACGGCCCCGGCATCGACCGCCGCCGCCGCCACCTCGATCGGCCCATCAACCTCGTAGGTCTTGACCACCCACGTCCGCCCGGCGCACAGGCAGTCGGGCGGCGGGCCGCGCCGCACCACCATCGCTTTCCCCTTCGGGCTCAAATACTCGAGGTTCCGCGGCACCAGGTACGCCAGCGTGCGGGCCCCGAGCGGGCCAAGCGCAGGAACGCTCGCGGCCGGCACCGCGGGCGGAAGATCGGCCCCTTGCCCTGCCGGCGCGGTGCCCCGAACCGCCGGCCGCTCCGCGGAGTCGCGCGGGGTCGACTGACAACCCCATGCCCCACCCAGGGCGATCACCAGCACGGGGATCGAAGTGCGTCCAGTCATGGTTTCTCCTCGGGCCGGATCGCCTCGGGCGCGGTCCGGTCTAGCGCGGGCCGGTCTAGCGCGGTCCGGTCTAGCGCGGGCCGGAATCGGGGACTCTATGATGCTCGGGCGGCCCGGCCCGGCCAGCATCCAGCGGCGAGCACTCGCCGCCATGAAGACTGGGCCGATTCCGGCTCGCCGATCGATACACAGGAACCGGGGGCTGCTTGCCGGAGTGTGTTGGCGAGGAAGGGACGGGGGGTTGGGGGGGTGGGACTCTGGTTTTGGGGGAGCGGACAACTCCTCGGCCCAATGGCGCCGGGGTCGGAGGCTGACGCTGTGAATACCGCGCAAAGCTTGCTCATCGTGGTGCTCGCCGGTGTGGCGGCGTGCGGCCTTCCCGGGTGCCTCAAATCCGAGATGCGCCGGCAGATGGCCGAGCAGAACAGCGTCCTGGCCCCGCTCTTCAAGCAGACCAGCCCGGCCGAGGCCGCCCTGTGGGCCAGCGACCCGCACGACGCCGACAAGCGGGCCCGGGGCATGAACCTGCTCGCCAACGCTCCCTTCGGCGGGGCCGAGGCGTATCTGAACCTCTATCGCGAGCGGATCAAGGACGACTCGGCCCCCGTGCGGGCCGTGGCGGCCCGGTCGCTGGGCCTGCACGGCTCGCCCGATGACGTGCCGCTCATCGCGCCGCTCCTGAGCCAGGAAGCCGTGATCGTGCGGCTGGAGGCGGCCCGGGCGCTGCAACGTTTGCACAATCCCGAGGCCGCCGGACCGCTGATCCAGCGGCTGGATATAGCCAGGGAGCCCGAGGCGCAGGTCCGGGCCGAGGCGGCCGGCGCGCTGGGGCAATACGCCGAGGGCAGGTCGCTCCAGGCGCTCATCGCGGCCCTGGGCGACGCAAGCCTGGTCGTGAACTCGAGCGCCTTTGAGTCGCTCAAAACGCTGACGGGCAACGACGAGCTGGGCATGGACCGCAAGTCCTGGACGCAATGGTCCAAGGCCGCCGACAAGCCCTTCGCCGGGCGGCGGGTATATGTCTACCCCGTGTTCAGCCGCGAGAGCCGCTGGCTCGACTACGTTCCCTTCGCCCCGCCGGTCCCCAACGAGACGGCCAGCACGCCCGCGGGGTTCACGCTCGATGCGCAGGCGGGGAAGTGACCGTGTGACGGATTGGCGGATTGGCGGATCGGCGGAGCCTCTCGCGTGAGCGAGAGCGGATGCAAGCCCGCGAAGCGGGCGAAAGATCCAGACCCCGGGGCGTCGGCCCCGGGAGCCCCGGCGCGGCCGACGTTCCTTCTTCTTCAACTGGTCTTCAAGCCCGCGGGCTCTACAGCGCTCCCGCCCAGCCGGCAGGCTCCGACGATCCGTCTCACGCCGCGACCCTGAGCGTGCCCGCCTCCCCGGTTTCGGCCCCGGCCCCACCCCCACCCCCACCCCCTCCCCCAAACCGCACCGCGATCGCGTTCGAGCCCGGCCCGGTCATCGTCCCGCGCCGCCCGACGATCAGGTACTGGGCCCCCGCCCCGTCGTGGCAGACGCCCCCCGGCAGCGCCCGATCGGTGAAGCGGATGGTCCGCGAGCGGCCGGTGGCCCCGGGGGTCGAGCCGATGGGGACGAAGCCCGTTTGCCCCGGGAGTTTTCGCAGCACGTCGAAGAACGCCCCCGTCCCCGCCGCGGCGTTCTCGGCCCGCCACGCGAGCGTGACGGCCCCGCCCGGCTCGAGCATGACGGCGAGCCGCTCGGGCCGTCCGGGAGCCCGGGCCGGCGCGGCCTGGGCCTTGGGCGGGATCTGCGCGGCGGCGAGCACGACGTTCTCCACCCCCCTCCCCCCAGCCGCCGCGTGGGCCTTGACGAAGCGGACCAGGTCGGCAGCGGTGCGGCCGGCGGCCTCGAGGGCCGCGTCCTGGGCCGTCACCGCGGCCCGGGCCGCCTCGCGGGCCTCAACGGCCGCCTCGCGGGCCGCGCGGGCCTGCTCGGTCAATACCCGCAGCCGCTCGCACTGCTCGGCCGTGAGGCCCACCGCGGCGGGGTCCTCGGCCCAGACCTTCGCATGGACCTCGCAGAACTCCAGCCGCTCGACCTTCTTGTCAGGGATGACGCGCACGCCGGGTGCCCCTTGCCAGCCCGCCCCGCCCCGGTGACGAGTCCTTATGTCCGGACCAAAGAACGTCCATCGGCCCGCCCCGCCCCGACCTTCAGCCGGTGCCGCCGGAACCTGCGACGATTCTCAGGTTCGCCCCCGCGAGCCCCGATCTCGCCGACGCGGAGACGGAGTTTGCCAGTGCGAAGCCGCTGTTCCCCGATGCGAAGTCCGACTTCGCACAGGCCAAGCCCGACATCGCACAGGCCAAGCCCGACATCGCACGTGCCATGCCCGCGGCCGCAGGGGCCAAGCCCCCGTCCGCACAGGCCAAGCCGAGTCCCGCCCCCCCGCCCCCCCGCCCCCCCGCCCCCCCGCGAAGGCGCGAAGGAAGACAGGAACGCAGAGACGCAGAGCGGCGGGAGGAAACCAGAGAGCGGCCTCTAGATTCGAACCCAAGCCTCCCTCTGATTTGCTCTGGTTGCTCTGGTCCCTCTGCGTTCCCGCCTTGATCT
>JBBQRT010000075.1:0-14240 GCA_038214505.1 Phycisphaerales bacterium
AGGTGTGAGAACTCGCCCAGCCAGGCCGAGCCCTTGTTCACGGAGGTGTAGGAGCGGATGTCCGTCATGCTCGTTCTACCGGCGTTGTTCGCGGGGGGCGGACGCTAGGCACGCCCGGGCCCGCACTCCGGCCGGCTTACCCAGCGTCGCGGGGCATATCGGGCATCGGGCGGGGTTTGATGAGCCTCGCGGGGTTGCCCCCGACGATCGACGCATCGGCCACCTCGCCCACCACCACCGACCGGGCCGCCACCACGCAGTTATGGCCCACCCGGGCCTCGGGCCCGATGAACGCGTCGGCACAGATCCACGTCCCGGACCCGATGATGATCGACGACCGCAGCAGCGGCATCGCCGGGTTCTTCCAGTCGTGGCTCCCCGCGCACAGGTGCACGTTCTGGCTCACGCTGGTGTGCTCGCCGATGACCACCGGGCCCAAGTTGTACACGTGGACCCCGTCGCCAAGGCTCGAGAACCGCCCCATCCGCAGGAGCCAGGGGTGGTGGATCTTCACCGTCCCGCGGATGTTCGCCGTCGGATCGATCCGGGCCCCGAACATGTTCAGCAGCCGCACCCGCACGCTCGCGCGGACGAACCGGAAGACCGTCGCCTGCACCAACCGCCAGCCCGCCTTGCGGAAATACTCGCTCCGCGAATAGGGGCTCCCACGGCTCTGATCCAGCCGGAAGAACACCCACGCCGGCCCGGGCATGAACCCCGGCAGCACAGGCACGGCCGGGCGCGCGGGGGCGGACACGGGCGACAACGCGGGCGACGGCATGGTGTGGGGCCTTTGGCTCATCGTGCTCCGGCGCAGTGTACCGACATCTCCACCCCCCCCTTCAGGCCCGCGGTGATGCCGGCTTGCTGAGCACGCCCGCACCCACACCCGGCCCCGGCTTGACCTCCGGCACGTCCGCGCCGGCCTGGCTGTCGCGCCGGTAGTCCTGCATCGCCCGCACGCCCCAGTCCTTCAGCCGCATCGCCGCGATCGCGTCCACCGCCGCCACAGCGCCGGTGCTGGTGGTGATCATCGGCACCCCGAAGCGGATCGTCGCTGCCCGGATGCGTCCCTCGTCGGTCTGCCAGCCGGTCTTGGTGGGCGTGTTGATCACCAGGTCGATCGTGCCGTCGGCCAGCATGTCGATCACGTTGGGCCGGGCCCCGGCACCGATCTTCTGCACGATCTTCGCCTCGACGCCGTGCCCACGCAGATACCCCGCCGTGCCCGCGGTCGCGAAGAGCCCGAAGCCCAGGCCCGCCAGCCGCCGCGCCGGATCGACCAGCCGCTCCCGGTCGCCCTCGCGAACCGAGATGAACACGTTCCCGCCCCGGGGCAGATCATTGCCCGCGGCGATCTGGCTCTTGGCAAACGCCAGCGCCAGCGACGCATCGATCCCCATCACCTCGCCCGTCGACCGCATCTCCGGGCCGAGCACCACGTCGACCCCGGGAAACTTGTTGAACGGGAACACCGACTCCTTCACCGCATACGCCTGCGCCTGCGCCTCGGCGGCCCCGTGCACCACCACGCGCGCCTCCCTGGCCCCGAGCTCCGCGAGCGTCTTGCCCATCATCACCTTGGCCGCGATGCGGGCCCAGGGTGTGTGCGTCGCCTTCCCGACAAACGGCACCGTCCGGCTGGCCCGGGGGTTGACCTCCAGTATGTAGATCTGCTCGCCCTTGATCGCCAGCTGCAGGTTCATCAGCCCGTTTACCCTCAGCTCGCGAGCGAGCGTCCGCCCGATGTCCTTGATCCGATCCACAATGGGCCGCGGCAGGCTCCAGGGCGGCAGCGTGCTCGCCGAGTCGCCCGAGTGGATTCCCGCCTGCTCGATGTGCTCGAGCACGCCGCAGATCAGCGACGAGCCCGCCCCGCCGCCGGTCGGATAATCGGCCACCACGTCGACATCGACCTCCGTCGCATCGTCGAGGAAGCGGTCGATGAGCACCGGCGCGCCGTCGAGCTCGGAGACATTCACGGCGCTCGTCATGTAGTGCCGCAGGGCCCGCTCGTCGGAACAGATCTCCATCCCGCGCCCGCCCAGGACGTACGACGGCCGGACCAGCACCGGATATCCGATCCGCCCCGCGATCGCGACGGCCTGCTCCAGCGAGCGGGCGATCCCGCTGGGCGGCTTGGCCATGCCGAGCCTTTGTAGAAGCGCGTCGAACCGGTCGCGATCCTCGGCCAGGTCGATCGAGTCGACCGACGTGCCGATGATCGGGGCCCCGGCCGCCGTCAGGCCCTTGGCCAGGTTCAGCGGCGTCTGCCCGCCGAACTGCACGATCAGCCCGTGTACCAGCCCCGCCCCCCCCGCCCCCCCCGCCCCCGAACTCCCGAGCGGCGAGCCGTTGAGACGCTCGACGACGTTCAGCACATCTTCGAGCGTCAAGGGCTCGAAGAACAGCAGGTCGCTGGTGTCGTAGTCCGTGCTGACGGTCTCGGGGTTCGAGTTGATTATCACCGACTCGAAGCCCAGCTCGCGCGCCGCCATAGACGCGTGGACGCAGCAGTAGTCGAACTCGATCCCCTGCCCGATGCGGTTGGGGCCGCCGCCGAGGATGATGACCTTCCGCCGGTCGCTGACACGGATCTCGTCTTCCGCAGGGGCCTGCGTCCCCTCGCCCCCGCCCTCGCCCACCTGCACGCTCCCGGACTCGTACGTGCTGTAGTAGTACGGCGTGACGGCCTCGAACTCCGCCGCGCAGGTGTCCACGAGCTTGTAGACCGGCAGCACCGACTGCGCCTTCCGCAGGGCCCGGACCCGCAGGATCAGGTCCGGCGAGATGTCCCCAAAGTACACGCACGCCAGCTGGGCGTCGGAATACCCGAGCTGCTTGGCCCGCGCCAGCACGTCCCGAGGCACGGCCTCAAGCGAGGCATACGAGCACAGCACATCCTCGAACTCCACCAGCCGCCGGAACTGGTCCAGGAAGAATGGATCGATCCGGCTGAGGTTGAATATCCACTCGTCGCTCCAGCCCATCTTCATCGCGTACCGAACGTAGTAGAGCCGCCCCTGGCTCGGCACCGCCAGCTTCCGCGTGAGCTTCTCCTCGGGCACCGGCCACTCGGCCACCGAAGACGACGACGATGCGCCCGCCCTCGCCCCGGCGCCGGATCCCCCGCCCACCAGACCGCTCTCCCTGGCCCACTCGAGCCATGCGTCCTGCTTGTCGAGCCCGAAACCGAACCGCTTGACCTCCATCGAGCGGATCGCCTTCTGCAGGCTCTCGGCGAATGTCCGCCCGATCGCCATCGCCTCGCCCACCGACTTCATCTGCGTCGTCAGCGTTTCGTCGGCCTCGGGGAACTTCTCGAACGTCCACCGCGGCATCTTGGTCACGATGTAGTCGAGCGCCGGCTCGAAGCAGGCGCTCGTCGTCCCCGTCACGTCGTTCCGCAGCTCGTCGAGCGTGTACCCCACCGCCAGCTTCGCCGCGATCTTCGCGATCGGGAAGCCCGTCGCCTTGGACGCCAAGGCCGACGACCGCGACACACGCGGGTTCATCTCCACCACGATCATCTCGAAACCCCGCCGCCCGTCGGGGCCCGGGGCCGGGTTCGGGTTGACGGCGAACTGCACGTTCGAGCCGCCCGTCTCCACGCCCACCGCCCGCATGATCGCGAGCGCCGCGTCCCGCATCGCCTGGTATTCCTTGTCCGTCAGGGTCAGGATCGGTGCCACCGTGATCGAGTCGCCCGTGTGCACCCCCATGGGATCGATGTTCTCGATCCCGCACACGATGATGCAGTTGTCCTTCTTGTCGCGGACGACCTCGAGCTCGTACTCCTTCCACCCGAGCACCGACTGGTCGATCTGCACCTGCCCGATCATGCTCGCCCGCAGGCCCCGCGTGCAGATGTCCTCGAACTCCTCGCGGTTGTAGGCGATCCCGCCCCCGGTGCCCCCGAGCGTGAACGCCGGGCGGATGATCGCCGGCAGACCGATCTCTTCAAGAAACTCCAGCGCCTCGGGCATCGTCTTGACGGTCTTGGCCCTGGGCATCTTCAGACCCAGGCCCTCGACGATCTCCTTGAACTCCTGGCGGTCTTCGGCGCGGTGGATGACCTTGCGATCGGCGCCGATCATCTCGACGCCGAACTCCTTGAGCGTCCCGTCGTCGTACAGCGCGCAGGCGCAGTTGAGGGCCGTCTGCCCCCCCAACGTCGGCAGCACCGCGTCGATCGGATCCCCGATCTCGCGCTGCTTGAGCAGGATCTTCCGCACCGACCCCGGCGTGATGGGCTCGATGTACGTCCGGTCGCTCATCTCCGGGTCCGTCATGATCGTCGCCGGGTTCGAGTTCACCAGCACGACCCGGAACCCCTCGGCCCGCAGCGCCTTGCACGCCTGCGTCCCCGAGTAGTCAAACTCGCACCCCTGACCGATCACAATGGGGCCCGAGCCAAGAAGGAGGATGGTCTTGATGTCGGTGCGCTTGGGCATGGTGGAGGGGGGTATCCGGCGGGGGCGATCTTCGGTCCGCGGCCATCGCGGCGCGGACAGGCCCGCGCGCAAACTCCGCAAGCCTAGTCACCACGCCGCCGCACGTCCGTGCTGCGAAAGAAGCACCATCCCACGCGCCACCGCAAGCTCGAGGTCCGGCAGCACCTGCTCCGGGCTCAGCACGCTCCCGACCCCGCTCCGCCGAAGCTGCTCCACCTGGGCGTGGTCCAGCCCCGAGACCAGCAGCGTCCGCCCGCCCCGCCGAAGCCGCTCGATCAGCCCGGCGAGCTCGAGCGCCGAGTTCGCGTCGATCGCGGGCACCCCCATCAGGTCTAGCACCACCACCCGGGCCGCCGGGGAAAGCCGCTCATGAAAGTCCTCGAGGTTCGGGAAGCGGTGCGGCAGCACCCGGCCCGCCCGTCCGGCCTTCGACCTTCCCCCCACCCGCTCCGCCCGGCGCTTCAGGCGATAGACCGCCAGCCGATCGTCCATCTCGAGCCCCGTCTCCGCCACCAGGCTTGAGGGCTCGACCTCCGCGATCGGCCGCGTGAGGTCCTGGTAGATGATCCACAGCAGAAACAGCACCGGCGGAAACATGCAGTACGCCCGGGCATACTCGAAGCCCAGCGTGCCCAGCGCAGCGCCCAGACCAAAGGAAACCAGGATCGACGCCAGCAGCGCCGGCCGAAGCAGCCGCGACGTGTCCAGCCGCCGGGGCATCCAGGCGTCCAGGTGCGATCCGGGCCGCCGATCCTCGGCCCCCGGGCCTCTTGGCCCACTGCCCAAGAGCCCCGCGATCTCAAGCCCAAGGTCCGTCAGCACCCCCGTCACGTGCGTCGTCCGCACCACGCCCGAACTAATCCGCGTGATCGTCGCGTTCTGCACCCCCATCGCCGCCGCGGCCAGACCCGTGAGCACGAACACCATCGCGTCCACCGGCGGACTTGGGGGCCGCGCTCCGGTCGTGCTGTCCTGCAAGAACACTTCGACCCCAATCGCGAACCCCGTGAGCAACCCCGCCTCGATCACCATCGGCAGCACATAGATCGATTCCCACCGCCGCCGACGCCCAAGCTCCACGCTCAGCCCGCTGACCATCGCCCCCACCCCGAAGGCGACAAGCAGGAACCCCAGAAACGCCGCCGACGCGGGCACCCCCTCCGCCACCGCCCGCCCCAGATCGCTCGTCGTCCCCGACACGTGCGAGGTGACGTGGCCGCAAGCCAGAATCGACACGATGTTCGTGTACCCGGCCACCCAGGCCAGGGTGATGGCCAAGCGGGCCTGCTGCTGGAAGGAATGGGCTTTGACGACGAACACGCTACAGCATGGTATGAAACAAGCCTCCCGTCTGTAGAAAGAAGGGAGGCTTGCACATGCCGTGCGTGAACGGGTATCGACTCGCTGAACCTCGAGTGCGACGAGAAAGACGTTCAGCGTCAGTACCCCGGACCTCTCTCCCCTGGCCCGCCGGGCGAACCGTTGGTTCCGGGGTCCTTCCCCGACCCGCCGGTTCCACCCGCGCCGCCGCCGCCCAGCGGGACCCCGCCCTGCCCGCCAGTGCCGCCTTCGCCACCGTTGCTGCCGGGACGGGTGCCGTTGCCCCCGGGCCCGCCCCTGCCTCCTGCGCCGGGCTTGGCGGTGGGCGGAGCGCCCCGGGGCTTGGTGCCACCCTGCCCGCCGGTGCCACCTTTGCCGCCGTTGCCATCAGGGAGCGTCACGCCGTTGGAGCCCGTACCGCCCTTGCCGCCCGAGCCGCCGTCTCCGCCGGAGCCTTCCTGACCGCCGTCACCACCCTTGCCGCCTGTCCCGCCCTGCTTGCCGGTAGAACCATCCCCGTTCGGTGTAGACCCAGAGCCGCCTTGTCCGCCCGGGCCGCCCTGGCCACCGGTGCCGGCACCGTTACCCTTGCCCCCCTCGCCGCCAGTGCCTCCCGGGAAACCGGGCGCCGAGTCCCCGCCCCCGCCGCCCTTTCCGCCGGGGTTGTGGCTCGGGTTTGGCGCATCGCCGCCCTTGCCTCCTGTGCCGCCAGGTCCGTTGGTGCCGTTTCCGCCCGTCCCGCCCTCTCCACCGGGATTCTTGGGGTCGCTCCCGGTCTTCCCACTTTGCCCACCGGTGCCGCCAGTGTCCCCATTTCCGCCCTTGCCTCCATTGCCTCCAGGCTGCGTGCCGTTTCCGTCACCACCCTCGCCTCCCGTTCCACCAGTATTGCCAACCCCGCCGTCCCCACCCTTTCCCGGTGGCTGCGTCGGACTCGCATTGCCCCCGCCTCCACCTGCGCCACCCGGCCCACCGTTAGCGCCGTTACCGCCTTTGCCTCCGTTGCCCCCTGGATTCGTGGCGTCTGCGTCACGCCCGCGGCCGCCGGGTCCACCGGCAATCGGGCCGGTGAAACCAGGATTGCAGGCGCGTGTCGGGTGGGCAGGGTCCTGGGTGTCCCACCCCGGATATCCATCTCGGCGGCCAGGATTCGTGGGGTTACCGACCGCATCACATCCATTGCACTGGGGGTTGAAGTTCTTGTGGTACGAGTTCCAGCACTCCGCTCGATTGCACCAAGTGCTTTTCGCGTTGACATCCGTGCCTTCAGGATCGCCGGGTCCGAACGTTGGGAGCTCGCTGCATGGTGCCACCTGATAAATCGGTTGGCCCGGCGGTGCGGGGCGGGGCACGCCGCCCGGGAGACTAACGAACGTTGTGCCAATGACCCGCTGGCTCCGTTCCTGTGGAGTCAGCGGCGTGCCGTCCCCGCCGGCCCGAGTTCCGGTCTGCCACAAAGCGGTGAACGCGGCCAGATCGTCGGCATTCACGACTCCGTTGCCCGTATAGTCCGCGGTAGGACGGCCAGCCCCATGGGCCTGCTGGAAGGCGAACAGATCGTCTGGCGTCACCTCGCCGTCGTCGTTGAAGTCCGCTCCAGCCGGCACCAGCACGAGCGTGGCGCCGACCCAGCCGAAGGCGTCCTGCCGCGCGGCGGTGACGACGATCTGGCCGCGGTTGTTGATGTCCTTGGCCGAGCCGATCTGCCAGCCGTCCCGGGAGATCAACAGGCGGTTGAGGTCGTCGATGCGTTCCCCGCGCCAGATCACCGCACGCTGGCCGTTGCTCGGAATGCGTTGGAACTCTTCGTACGAGCCCATGGCGGCGTAGACCTCGCTGCCGATCGTCGCGGTGCCGACGATCACGCCCTGATCGTTGAGCCCCTCGGCCCGCGCGCTGGAATAGCCCTCCAGCAGCGGCAGACGGAGCGCCGGCTCGCCGGGGCGGGCAACATACCCCGTGTAGTCGCACATGATCTCGTCGGGCCGCATCGCCGTTAGCGCCGCGCCGACGACCACCCCGCCCTCGTTGATGTCCGACCCGGTCGTCTGCGCCGCGCCCTGCGGCTCGGCGACCCGGATGAGCGAGTTGCCTCCGATCCAGATGGTCGCATGCCGCGGGGCCTTCCAGCTGTCGCCCTCGAACGAATCGGTGCCCAGCCACTGGCTGCTGGTGTTGACGCCGGAGAACCCCCGCTCGGGCCTCGGGTCCGCGGCCTTGGGCCGGGGCGTCAGTCCGCCATCCCAGTACGGCGTGGCCCTCGCAGACCACCACAGGCCGCGGGCCTGCGAGAGGTCGTAGCCGCACACCCACCCCTCCTGGTTGATATGCATAGGCAGTTCCATGTGCCAGGGACCGGTCGAGTTGCGGGTGTCGGACACCACCCGGGCCACATACGGCTCCGCCTGGGCAGAAGCTCCAACCGACAAGCCCGCAGCGGCCGCGCAGAGCGCGAGTGTTCGTGACATCAGTCCCCGCGCCGCCCTCGACCGGTGCATTATGAAAACTCCAATCGTGACTTCAAGAAATGACCCGTGCCGCCCGGCCCCACTATTGCCAGCGCACCGCACGCCGGCTCCCCCACCACCGTCACCAAACCCTCCCCATGCGCCCCGTGGCCAACAAATCTACTCGCTCTTCCTAGTCGAGCAAGGGTAAACCAAGGCGTCTGATAATGGTTGCAGGATCTTCGCACACATCGCGCGCCTGGATAACACGCATCTCGTGATCGCTCCCTGACGATCGCCTCCGCCCGATCGCGGGCCCACGCACAGGTTCAACCGCAAACGGGCCGATCTTTCCCGCTCATCCCGCGTAGCGTCTCGGACAGCGCCAGACGGCCGGCGACCCACCCTTTTCACACGGGCGCAGATCCCCTCCTCAGTCCGATCTCGCTCGACCGACCAAGGAACCTCCCCATGTGCGGAATCGTCGCGTATCTCGGCTCCAGGCCCGCCCAGCCCCTCCTCATCGAGGGCCTCAAGCGCCTGGAGTATCGTGGGTACGACTCGGCGGGCGTCGCCATCATGGACGACAAGATCACCGTCTGCCGGGCCGTCGGACGAGTGAGCATGCTCGAAGCAAAGCTCGACGCACGCGGCGGAATCCCCGGCTCGCTGGGCCTCGCCCACACCCGCTGGGCGACCCACGGCGGAGTCACCGAGGTCAACGCCCACCCCCACTGCGACGACAAGCACGGCATCGCCCTGGTCCACAACGGCATCATCGAGAACTACGCCGCCCTGAAGACCTATCTCACCGAGAAGGGCCACCGCTTCCAGGGGCAGACCGACACCGAGGTGCTCTCCATGCTCATCGGCGAACTGTACGAGGGCGACCTGGAGAGCGCCGTGCAGGCCGCCCTTCGCGAGGTGACCGGGGCCTATGCCATCGCCGTCATCTGCGAGAAGGAGCCCGGCGTGCTCGTCTGCGCCCGCAAGGGATCGCCGCTGATCGTCGGCATCGGGGCCGACGAGTATGTCGTCGCCTCCGACGCTTCCGCCATCGTCGCCCACACGACCCATGCCTTTGCGCTCGATGATTACAACGTCGCCAAGCTCAGCCGCGGGCCCCAGGGCACCAGCTTCCGGACCAACACGATCCACAACGTCCCCGTGAACCCGAAGATCGAGCAGCTCGAGCTCGACCTGGCGCAGATCGAGCTGGGCAGCTACGAGCACTTCATGCTCAAGGAGATCTTCGAGCAGCCCGCGGCCCTCCGCAACTGCCTCTCGGGACGAATCGACACCGACGAGGGCAAGGTCGTCCTGGGCGGCGTCAGCGGCTTCGCCAAGGAGCTCACCCGGGCCAAGCGCGTCATCCTCACCGCACAGGGCACCGCCCTGCACGCGGCCATGATCGGCCGCTATCTGCTCGAGGACCTCGCCAAGGTCCCCGCCCAGACCGAGTACGCCAGCGAGTTTCGCTACCGCAACCCCATCATCGAGGACGGCACGGTGGTCGTCGCCGTCAGCCAGTCGGGCGAGACCGCCGACACCCTCGCGGCGCTCTCTGAAGCCAAGGAGCGCGGCGCGCTCAGCCTGGGTGTCGTCAACGTCGTGGGCTCCTCGATCGCCCGCCAGACCGACGCGGGCGTCTACCTCCGCGTGGGCCCGGAGATCGGCGTGGCGAGCACCAAGGCCTTCACAGGCCAGGTGACCGTGCTCACGCTGATCACGCTGTTCATGGCCCGGCGACGGATGATGTCCGGCGACCAGTGCGCCGAGCTGCTCAAGCAGCTCCAGGGCGTGCCCGACAAGATCGATCGCATTCTGGAGCAGGCCCAGAAGATCCGCCGGATCACCGAGCGGTATGTCGAACGCGACAACTGGCTCTTCCTGGGCCGCGGGTACAACTACCCGACCGCGCTGGAGGGGGCCCTCAAGCTCAAGGAGATCAGCTACATCCACGCCGAGGGCATGCCCGCGGCGGAGATGAAGCACGGGCCGATCGCCCTCATCAACGAGGGAATGCCGGCGGTGTTCATCGCCAACAGGGGCCGCCAGTACGAGAAGGTGCTCAGCAACATCCACGAGGTCCGGGCCCGCGGCGGGCACGTGATCGCCGTCGCCACCGAGGGCGACGAGCACATCAAGAACCACGTTCAAGACGTGATGTACATCCCCGACATCGCCGAGCCGCTCAGCCCCCTGCTGGCCGTTATCCCGCTGCAAATCATGGCGTATCACGCGGCGCTCTTGCGTGGGCACGACGTCGACAAGCCGCGGAACCTGGCCAAGAGTGTGACGGTGGAGTGAGACGCCTTGGGAAGCCCACGCAGGCCCAGGCCAGCGGCCCCGCCATCCCCGCCGGCCCGGATCACACCAGCGGGTTCCGGACGGCCAACCCCGAGAACCGTGAGAAGTCACGGTCTGCGCTCCAAAGCTCGGCGACGCCCTGGGCCATGCAGACGGCGTAGATGCGCGCATCGTGAACCTTGGAGCCGAGGATGTTGCGTTCGAGCAGGAGTCGCCGCAGGATCGGGAAGTATCCGTCGGATTCGACGATCGGCGAGAAGGTTGGCGACTCCATCCAGGCGTCGATCTGATCCAGCGCCATCGCTGGCGGCGACGGCGTGTTGAAGAGCCTCGGGTTTGTGACCACGCCGTAGAACTCGTTGATGCACGCCCAAGGAATGGTCCATCCTTCCGGGTCCGACGCCAATGTCCGGAGCACGTCGAAGGCTCTGGCGTGGAACGGGGCGTCGGACCGGTGCGCGTAGACGAGGATGTTGGTGTCGACCGCGATCACAACCCGCGGCCCTCGTACATCATGTCACGGATCGCGTCCCAGTCTCTCAGGTCTACGCCGGGCCGGAGCCCGTCGCCCCCGAACGACGCGTCGCGGAGTTTGAACCCCTTGACCGGCTTTCTGGCCCGCATGGAATCGCGGATGGCCGCCACGATGAGGCTCTTCATCGTCGTCTTCTCCTTGGCCGCGACCGTTTTGAGCCGCGTGAAGAGGGCGTCGGGTATGTCGATCGTGGTCTTCATATGGGAATATGGTACCATACACCCATATTCATGGCCAGCAAACCCCGCGGCGCGCAGCTCTTCCCTGCATTCGCCCACGCGGCTGAACCGTTCCTTCCGCCCGGCCTTCGCCGACTTGCCGCCGCCTTCGTCCTGCCGTTGAACCCGTGCTGATATCCTGCCGCCCATGCCCTCCAAACGCACCGCCGCCCCGCTCACCTACGCCGCCTCCGGCGTAGCGCTCGAAGCCAAGGACCGCTTCACCGAGTCTCTTGGCTCGCTCATGCGCCGGACCCACGGACCCCGCGTCATCGACAACCCCGGCGGCTTCGCCGGGCTCTTCCGACTGGACTTCAACCAGAAGCTCTTCCAGCGCAACTACAAGGACCCCGTTCTGGTCGCCTGCACCGACGGCGTAGGCACCAAGGTCAAGCTCGCCACCATGGTCGGCAAGTTCGACACCATCGGCATCGACCTGGTCGCCATGAGCATCAACGACATGCTCGTGCAGGGCGCCGAGCCCCTGTTCTTCCTCGACTACATCGCCGTCAGCAAGGTCGACGCGCCCATGCTCACCGACGTGGTCAAGGGCGTCGCCGAGGGGTGCCGCCAGAGCGGCTGCGCGCTCATCGGCGGCGAGACCGCCGAGATGCCCGACGTCTACGCCCCCGGCGAGTTCGACCTGGCGGGCTTCGCCGTCGGGGTCGTCGAGCTCGCCCGCGCGACCGACCACACGCGGGCCCAGCCCGGCGACATCGTTCTGGGCCTCACCTCGAGCGGGATCCACTCCAACGGCTATTCGCTGGTTCGCAAGGTCGTCGAGTCGGCGGAGCTCGACCTGCACGCCGTGTACCCCGAACTGCTCCAGAGCGGCCATGCGAAGAAGACCCGCAAGAAGACCGCCAAGCCAGCCAAACCCAAGCCCGGGTCCAAGCCCGAAGCCCCGCTCGCGACGCTTGGCCAGGTCCTGCTCACCCCCACGCGGATCTACGCCCAGAGCATCAACAAGCTGCTGCGTTCCTACCGCGTCAAAAAGGTCGTCTCGGGCATGGCCCACATCACCGGCTCTGGGATGAGCGGCAACCTGTGCCGTGCCCTGCACCCGGCTGTCGACGCGGTGGTTGATCGCTCGAGCTGGCCCGTGCCCCCGGTCTTCGAGTTTCTCCAGCGGCACGGCCGCGTCGACACCGAGGAGATGTACCGCGTGTTCAATATGGGCATCGGCTTCACGCTCATCGTCCGCCCGTCGTTCGCCCAGAGCGTCAAGGAACAGCTCGAGAAGCTCGGCGAGACGGTGTACGTGATCGGAAAGATCGTCACCGGAAAGGGCGATGTGAGGGAGGTCTGACACGGGCGTAACTACACTCGCGCCCCCATGCTCACCGGCCTGGCCATCCTCGGGGTCCTCTGGCTGGCCTTCGCCGCCGTGTGCGCTGCCGCCGAGCGCCTAGACGTCCGCTCCGACACTGTCACCGGCCTGGCCATGCTCGCCGCCCGAGCCCATGCACGCTTCTGGCTGGGGGTCAAGTATGAAGGCCGCGAGCACGTGCCCCAGGGCCCCCGCGCGTTCCCGCTCATCGTCGTCGCCAACCACACCTCGGGCGTCGATCCCATCCTCGTCCAGTCCGCCTGCCCGTTCCATGTCCGATGGATGATGATGCGGCAGATGATGCTCCCGGCCTTGGACCGCCTCTGGGACTTCCTCGAGATCGTCCCCGTCGGACCCGGCGAGAGCCAGTCCGCCCGCACCGGCCTCCGCCACCTCAAGTCCGGCGGCGTGCTGGGCATCTTCCCCGAGGGCGGCATCGAGAGGCCCCCCGGCCGCCTGATGCCCTTCCAGCCCGGCACGGGAGTGCTCGTCCAGCGCTCCGGGGCCCGCGTCCTGCTCATGGCCATCCAAGGCACGCCCGCGAACGCCTCGGTGTTCCTGAGCATCCTCTTGCCCGCCAAGGCCCGCGTCCGCGTGCTCGGGCTCATCGACTACTCCGCCTCCGGGCTCGACGCCGCGGGCATCGCCCAGGACCTGCAGGACCGGCTCGCAGGCGCCTTGGGCTGGCCCGCAAGCACGCCGCCGACGCCGAGCGCGGGGGCATAGACTCGCCCTCCCATGAACCAGCCGATGATGCCCAAGCTCGAGATCGGTCAGCGCGTCCGCGTCACGCAGCAGACGCCCCGACTCAAGGGCACGCTGACGATCACCATCGAGGGTGTCGTCCAGCGCATCGGCCAGCAGAAGACCGGGTCCTGGTTCGCCCACTCCAAAGACGACAAGCTCTGGATGGACCGACTGGAACTCAAGCGCGACGACGGCGAGCTGGTCGTCATGAACCTCGACCAGTATTCGGTCGTCAAGCCGATCGACGGCCCGTCACGCCGCGCAGGCTAGGCCACCCACCCCCATCCCCCCCCCCGCTCCCCCCAGTAGTTTCACCGGGTTCGGGGTCGCTCGGGGCAGGTCCGACAACTGTTCGGTGTCCGAACGTTCGCGATCTTGCGGTTTTTCCTTGACCGACCCCGCAGTCGTAGGGCATCTTATAGAATCTGGTCGAGCCGATCCCTGCGTTTGAGGGTCGAGGCCGGATTGTCGTGCCGCCTGGAGAGAGCCGTGAGAGCCGTGAGAGCCGTGAGAGAGTGGACCGCCCAACTCCGTCAACCCCTGCGCGCCCAGGCCGCGCTTGGCGGCGTGACGATGCTGGTGCTCGTTCTCTCCGGCTGCGCGTCGGGCTCCGCCGCCCGCATTCCAGGCCGCGAGCCGGTGCTGGTCGAGGCGATCGAGGTCAACACCCCCGCCGGCCTCGCCCGGGGTTACATCGCGAGCGTCAACCTCGCCGACCCACGCGTTCAGATCGTCGTGACCCGGGCCCTGCCCGACGCCCAGCGCATGGGCGGGGCCGAGGCGATTCTGCGGCCCGTCGACGCCTTCGCCCGCGAGATCGGCGCAAAGCTCGCCGTCAACGCCAACTTCTTCGCCAAGCTCAAGCCTCAAGCCCCCGAC
>JBBQRT010000076.1:0-14067 GCA_038214505.1 Phycisphaerales bacterium
GCACACTCATCAGTCAATGTCGGTTTCTTGGCAACCGCTCTCCCAACCGGGGGGGGGGCCATCTTCCTGGACGGTTCGCCCGGCAACGACATGGACGTGGGGAACTCGACGTTCGTGGGGAACGTTTCTCTCGAGACCAACCCGGTAATCGGCAACCACAGTGGGGGCGCGATCTTTGCGGGCAACCGGCGCATCCAGCTATCGAACTGTTCGTTTGTCGGGAACTCGACGGGAACTTACGGCGGGGCGGTGTACCTCTCGACGGAGGGCGGGAACACTATCCACAACTGCCTCTTCTGGGACAACACCGCAGGGCTGGGGGGCGGCTCGATCTGGACTGCTCAAGGGCCGGCGTTGATGCTGAACTGTTCCAGCGATGTGGCGATCCAAGGCCCGGGTCCACGGACGACGACCGGGACATTTCCGAGAGACCCCGGGTATGTGGCATCGGTCCGCGCCGGTCCTGACGGAATGTTGGGCACCCCGGACGACAACCTGGCGCCGGTGCAGTCGAGTGCGTGCGCCGATGGCGGGGACACGGCGCTGTTTCTGGGGTCCAGCGTGGGCTTCAACACGATTGCCGATGTGAATGGGCGTCGTCGCGTGGTCGATGCGACGGGTGATGGCACGTCGGTTGTGGATATCGGCGCGATCGAGGTCAACGCGCCGTTGTATTTGCCGGTGGTGTTTGTGCGGGCGGGGCTGGCCACCGGCCGAAACGACGGATCGGACTGGGCGAACGCGTTTGGTGGGGTGCTGGGGATGCGGGACGCGCTGGCGTTTGTGGCGGCGAGCCCGGCGGGGGTCTATATGCAGGTGTGGGCGGCGGCGGGAACGTATAAACCCTCGCCCGCCCTAGTCCAAGGCGGCTCTCGCTCCGCCTCTTTCAATCTCCAGAACAACGTGGCCATCTACGGCGGCTTCGCCGGGAACGAAACTCTGCTCTCCCAGCGGAACATCGCCGCCAACCCCACCATCGTCTCCGGCGACCTGAACGGCGATGACAATGGGGATCTGAACAAGTCAGACAATTCATATCACGTGATTCGCGCCGAAACTGGTGGTGCAGGATCGCTTGTCGATGGTGTTACTATTTTTAGGGCAAATGCCAGCGGGAGTGGACCGGACACCTCGGGCGGTGGCCTGTTGGTTGACGCAGGAGGCACTGGATTAAGGTTTGTGAACTGCACATTTTCAGAGAACCGGGCAGCCGCCAGCGGTGGTGGAGCATTTATCCGCAACGCCGCTGTATCTTTCAGCAACTGTCGTTTCAGTTACAACCTCGCCGCATTCGACGGTGGCGGAATTTCGGTTGACCAATCAACCGGATCGGTGCGTTTGGACCAGTGCGAGCTGATCGGCAATCGAGCTAATCTGAACGGCGGCGGACTGGCGGCATCAAACCGTGCGCTCGCCGTGCTTTTAAGATGCGAGGTGCGACAGAACTCGGCTGGTGGTTTTGGTGGCGGTCTCAGCGCCGATTATGGCGCCTCCGCGATCAATGCGCTGAACGTGTCAATCGTTGGGAACTCTGCCTTGGGCGGTGCCGCAATCCAGGCTTATCGCCAAGGTCGATTCACCCTCGACGGCTGCCTGATCGCAGGGAACTATTCAACAGATACCCCTTCGGTGTATGTTGGGCCGGGTTTACCGCCCATCGCGAGCGCAGGCGTCATCCGAAACTCCACGATTGCAGGAAACCACGCCGTACGTTGGCCGGGCATTCTCGTTGAGGGCCTCAACTCTGCCGCAACGCTCTCCATTCAGAACTCCATTGTTTGGGGCAATCGTGGAACAGGTGCCTCCATCCAAGATCAGCAACTTTTTCGGTTTGGCGGCACTGAGCCAGTCACGATCACCCAATGCTCGGTGGAGGGCTGGAACGGAACGCTTGGCGGCTCGGCCAGCGGTGGTGCCGATCCGTTGCTCGTTCGCATGCCTTCGCCAGGCGCCGACGGTCTTTGGGGCACGGCAGACGACGACTACGGCGACCTCCGACTGGGGTCGGAATCTCCATCCATCGATGCTGGCGATTCATTACTTGCTCCGCTTGACGAATACGACATCGATGCCGATGGCAACACAACCGAGAATCTCCCGATTGATCTTGCCGGCTTCCCCAGATTCGTTGACGATCCGGCGGTCGCCAACACGGGCAGCGGCTCGCCGCCGATTGACCGCGGCGCGTACGAAGCCCAGGTCAACTGCCCCAGCTGCCCGGGCTCGCGCGAATGGCGGTCCGCTCTCGGCGGCCAGTGGGACTTCCCCTCCAACTGGACGCCCAGCACCCCGAACTCCACCCATGACACGGTGTTCAACCTGAACGCCGCCTACTCAGTGACTTACCCGAGCATTCAGTCCAACTCCGTCAACTCCGCGGCATTCAACAAGGGCACCGTCGGCCTCAACCTTCTTGGCGGCTCGCTCTCGGCCATTGCGATCTCCAGTCCGTCGCTCACTATCGGCAACGCGCTGGGCAATGTCGCGGCCGTGTCGCTGAGCAGCGGCACGCTCAACGCCGTTGACGCGCGGGTCGGCTCCGACATCGGCGCCTCCGGCACGCTGAACATCGGCGCAGGCGGATTCTTCAACACCACCCGCTCCCTCACCGTCGGGTTCCAGGGCTCGGGCACCATGAACATCACCAACGGCGGCCGCGTGTTCACGCGCGATGCCACCGTCGGCGACCAGGCCGCTTCCAGCGGCGTGGTCAACATTTCCGGCCCCGGCTCTCGCTGGGACATTCCCTTCTTCCTCATCATCGATCGCGGGCAGGTCAACGTCTCCAGCGGCGGCGTCCTTCAGTCGGGCTTCGGCACGTATCTCTTCAACGACGGCCGCATCTCCGGCGACGGCACGATCAACGGCCCGGTCATCAACTTCGGCACGATTGCCCCTGGCAACTCGCCGGGAACGCTCACCATCAACGGTTCCTACGAGCAGGTCGGCCAGATAGTCGGCCTCGGGAACACGGCTGGCCGTGTCGAGGCCCAGGTGGGCGGCACCGCGCTCGGCACGTTTGATCGCATCGTCGTCAACGGTGCGGCCACGCTCGGCGGCGGCCTCTACGTGAGCCTCATGAATGGCTACACACCCGCGGCGACGGATCAGTTTCAGATGATCTCGGCCTCCGGCGGCCTCGTCAAGCCGTTCGATGTCATCTTCTTCCCCGCGCTGACGGGCCCGACGCTCGGCTCAAAGTTTCTGCGGGCGCAGTACTCGGGGCTTCGCGGCCCCGGAAGCGGCGCGGTCACCATCGGCATCGCTGATCTGGCGATCAATCCGGACTTTGCGGGGCCGCAGACCTATTCCGTCGCGGGCGGCCCCAGCGCCGCCGCGATCGGCGATCTGAACGGAGACGGGCGGCCGGATCTGGCGATCGCGGTTCCCGACGCCAGCAATCCGACCGGGGCGAACGGCTCGGTCGTTGTGCTCTTCAACGCCGGCGGCAATGGAGCGAGCTGGCAGGGCTTCAGCGGGTCGGTGCAGGTGCCCTGCGGCAGGAACCCGCGAGCCGTCGCGATCGCCGATCTGGACGGCATCAACGGCAATGACCTCATCGTCGCGAATGCGTCGAGCGACACGCTCTCGCTCATCCCGCAGACCGCTACGGCCGGCGCGTTTGGGGGTCAGGTCGTCCGGTCGGTCGGATCGCTCGCGAACGCCACCGAACCGATTGCGTTGGCTGTCGGCAGGTTCGACAACGACAACACGATCGACATCGCCGTTGCCAATCGTGGCGGCAACGCCGACACCGGCACCATCAGCATCTTTGCAAACATTGCGCCCTCCGGCACGATCAACTTTGGTACTGCTCCGCGGGAGGTTGCGGCACCGCCGCAGCGAAAGCCGACGGGCATCTCTCCGTTCAATCCGGACAACGACAAGGATCTTGATCTCGCGGTGGCGATGACGGATCTGTCCGGCGATTCGGGAGAGGTCGCGGTGTATGTCAACGGCACCGGCGGCACCGGATCGCTGCCGCCGCTCATGGCGATCACGGCCGCCACGGTTCGCGTGCCGACGGGACGCAATCCCATTCAGGTGGTGGCGGGCCGATTCCGACCGGGGGATCAACTTGCCTCGCAGGATCTCGTCGCCATCAGCCAGATCAGTAACGAGGTTACCGTGATCGTGAACAACTTCTCCGCCACCAACCCCAACGACGGCGGGTCCGGGTCAACCGCCGATGGGTATGTGCGATTCGCGCCCGGAGTGAGCTACGCGGTGCCATCCGGCGGCAACGCGCCGTCCGCTCCACGCTCGGTCTCGATCGTCGATATGGACGGCGACGGCGATCCGGATATCGCCGTGCTCGGCACCAACGCCGCGGGAAACAACCGCGATGTCAAGGTGCTTCGCAACGATTCCACCGCGGCGTCGGGCGCCAACACCGTCTCGCAGGTGGCCTTCGCGCAGTTGCCGACGGCGTTCAACGCATCGACCTCGCCCGGCTCGTTCCCGTTCGTGCTGCTCTCGGCAGAAGTGAACGGCGATTCCCGGCCCGACCTCGTCACGGTAAACGCGCCTTCGCTCCGTGGCCCGGGAGCGCAAGCGACGGTGCAGGTGCTCCGGAGCACGCTGCCACCACCGGTGCCGCCGGCACCGACGCTCGGTGCCTGCTGCCGGGGCGCAACGTGCTCGAGCTTGCTGGCCGCCGGCTGCTCGGGCCCGATGTCGGTGTTCACCGTCGCGGGCACGGCGTGCAACATCTCGGGCAACGCCGTTTCTCCCTGCTGCTTCGGGGACTTTGACAAGTCCGGCGTGAAGGACGTCTCGGACATCTTCGGGTTCCTGAGCACTTGGTTTGCCCGCAACCGCATCGCCGACATCACCGGCAACGGTGCCGCCGACCCGGACGTGTCGGACATCTTCGGCTTCCTCTCCGCCTGGTTCGCAGGCTGCCCATGAGCCCGTGAACTGTTCAGCGACTCTACAAACATGGCCCCCGCTCCGGCGGGGGCCGTGTTTGTTGGGCGCTGGATATTGGGTGCCCTGCACTTGGGCAGCCCTGGCCTCGGGAACTGCGATGGCGCCCGGCGGGACTTCAGTCTCTGTATCTGTCGTCGAGGGCCTTTCGGATGTCCAGGAAGGACACCCGTCGGGGACTGTCGGGGTACCCAAGGCGCGGTACCCCGCTCACGGCGTCGCCGGTCCGCTCCGCCTCGCTTTGTTCGCCACCATGCTGGCCATGATCAGATGGACCAATGGGTAATAATTGATGCCGGGCAGGCCGGAGGGAAGGGCGGAGCTTCCACCGGAGGCATGGCCTCCTTCGCGGCGAGCCGGGCCGCGTATTGGGCTGTGGGCACGTACTTCAGCGACGAGTGCGGCCAACGGTGGTGTTGCTCCTTGCGGCACGATTCGGCCAGCGCCTCGACGTCGTGCACATCCTTGAACACTCCCGCGTTGAGCAGTTCATCGCGCAGACGGCCGTGACGGCTCTTGGCGACGCCGTTCTGCCACGGGCTCCCCGGCGAGGTGTACAAGTGTTCCACGCCCGCCAGCGTCGCCGGCCGACGCCTCGTCTTGGCTATGAAGTCGCCGCCGTTGTCGATGTGGACGTGCGCCGGAACGCCTCGCGACGCGAAACGCTCAAGCAGCACACCCGCCACGCCCGTCGTGTAATTCACATCGTGCTGGTCTGGACCGAGCGGGCTGGCACGTGAGCGGGAGGCTGGCGGTCCGGCCCAACATCACGCTGCACCAGCGGCCGCCAGACGCGCCGGAGCTCAACTCCGTGGGAACAGGTGGGGGTTACATGCGGGGCCACTTCCTGTCCAACCAGGCTCTGGCCGACCACGACCACATGTACGCCGCGGCCACCGACGCCTTCAACGCGATCACTCCCGAACGTAACCGTTCCGTCTGCGGAGTGCCTTGGCTGACGTACGTGGGCCAAACCGGATTCGTATAAAGCCCGCGCGCGGCCCTCACCGCCCGTCGTCGACCGCCTTGCTCTTGCTCCCCCGGTGCTCGACCTCCATCTTCTCGAAGCTCAGCCCCACCGTCTCGTAGTACCACCCCTTCTCGTTGAACTGCTTGAGCGACACGATCCGCGCGTTGCTCAGGGTCACCGTGTAGAAGGCTTCCGCGGTCCCGCCCTGATACATCTCGATCACCACCGTCTTGAGCACCTCACCGCTCGCCGCCGCCTGCAGGATTTGCGGCGACGCCGCCCCAACGCCCTTGGTGATCGTCAGCACCTCGTGCCGCGCCCGCCCCTCGGGTTTGCCGTCCGCGTCACGCTTGGCCGCCATCTCGTGCTGGTAGAACAGCCCGACGATTTTGTCGCGCGTCTGATCCTTGTTCCCCTCGCCCTTGAAGCGCCCCTGCTTCGCGCCCTCGATGCTCACCAGAAACTCGCCCGCGTTCACCGGTGCGGTCTTGGTCGCCTCGTTCGGAGTGGGAATGCCCGGTCGCAACGGACGGTCGGGCACCGGTGCCGGAAACTGCTGCGCGAGCGCCACCCCCACCACCCCCATCACGCCCACCATCCCCGCCGTCATCAGTCCGATCGCCAGCCACGTCCTGCGCATGCCATCCTCCTTACGCCCGCACTCCCGCCAGCGTCCTTGCACAGGTGTACCACACCTGCCCGTCTGCCGCCGGCTCGAATCCGATCCCGCGGAATCGTCCACAAGGACGCCTACCCGTCCCTGCCCTGTCGCCTATCGCCCAAACCGGTGGTCGACGAAGGCGATTTACCGTGCATTTCGCACGGGTTCCCGGCCGTCATGCGGCAGTGAACGTCCATTCCCCGTTCACACAACAAGTGATCGTCCGAAACCTCTTGCATGGTCTTTGTTTGGTGGTATCGTGCATCCGAACAAAGAGCGACTTCTTCGCTCCGTTTTTGGGTGCAGGCGATGGGAAAGGAGGGTCGCCGTGGAAATTGAAATCGATCTGTCCACGCCGGAATCTCCCGCCCATCCCCAGCCGCCCCGGCTCGGCCTCGCCCAGCTCGCCCGCCTGATCCACGACGTACACGCCGGTGGCATCAAGCCCGCAAGCGCTGCCCCCGGCCTCCCCACCGGCTGGTCCAGCGACCCTCAGAGCCCGATCGCACGCCTCGCGGGCGCGAGCGTCCACGAATGGTCGGGCCTCGGGCCGTGGTACGCCGATCAGGCCGGCCCGCTCGCCGCCCGCCGCTGGAGCCCGCCCATGAGCGTGCTCGTCCACCTCGCCTGGCAAGCCGTCGCCGCCCCGCTCGCGGGCCCTGGCCACGTCGTCTGGATCGGCCGCGCATGCTGGCCCTACGCCCGCCAGCTCGTGCGTACCCCCGCATCCACACCCGGCACCAGCGCACCCATCGATCGTCGGCTGCTGGATCGCAGCCTCTTCGTCGACACGCCCAACGACGCCTCGCGTCTCTGGGCCATCGATCTGTGCCTCCGCTCACCCGCCGCAACCCTCGTCATCGCCGACGGCTCGCGGCTGAGCATGACCGCCTCGCGTCGTCTGCAGCTGGCCGCGGAGGCCGGGGGCAGCGGGGGGGATGGCCCAAGCCATGTCGGCGGCCTCGCCCTGCTGGCCCGCCCGGCCTGGGAACTCGCCGCCATCTCCAGCAGCGCCACGCGCTGGACCATATCTCCCGAGATTCGTTCCGGCTCGCGCGGGCCCTGCTGGCGCGTCCGGCTTCAAAGGCTCAAAGGCTCGCTCTCGTTGAGCACCCCCCCGGCGGCGGAGCCGCCAAGCACCCTCACTTTGCCCCCCGTTCAGTCCATCCCGGCACGGACGCCGCCATGGCCGACTCACCAGCGCTCCTGGCTGCTGGAGTGGGACCACGACCATGCGTGTTGCCGTCTATCTGCCGACCCTGCCCACCGACCTGCTCAATCGCCGCCGCTCACGCGCAGCGCCTGAGCACACGCCCGCCTCCCGCCCAACGCTGCTGGTCCGCACCGTCGCCCAGCGACAGCTCGTGGGTGCCTGCTGCCCCGCCGCTCTTGTCCTGGGCGTCCGCGTGGGCATGACCCTCGCCCACGCCCGCGCCCTGCTCCCCGAGGCCGAAAGCCCCCTGGTCGACGACTTCCGCCCCGAGCAAGATCTGGCCGCCCTCACCAGCCTCGCTCGATGGTGTACCCGCCTGGCCCCCGCCGTTCAGGCGGACCCGCCCGATGGCCTGCTGCTGGATTTCGCCGGCTGCTCGGACCTCTACAAGGGCCCCAGCCGCATCGTCCGCCGCGTCGGCGGGGCCATGCGCCACCTGGGCCTCCGGGCCCGGGTCGCCCTGGCCCCAACCTTCGCCTGCGCCTGGGGCACCGCCCGCTACGCGCGCCATTCT
This sequence comes from Phycisphaerales bacterium, assembly GCA_038214505.1. GTDB lineage: Bacteria > Planctomycetota > Phycisphaerae > Phycisphaerales > UBA1924 > UBA4658. Next base: position 8,288 of record JBBQRT010000076.1, read on the forward strand.
CGCGTCATCGTGCTTCAAAGCCGCAAGCGCGAGGCCATGGGCCCGCTGCCCATCGAGGCCCTGCGCCTCGACCCCGACGTCTGCAGCGCCCTGCGCGAGGTCGCTGTTGACACCGTTGAGCAGATGCTCCGCCTGCCCCGTGCCCAGCTCGCCTCCCGCTTTGGCCCAGACGCTCTGCTCCGCGTCGATCAGGCCATGGGTGCCGCGCTCGAGACCATCCACCCCGTCCGCGCCCCGGACCCCATCCGCGTTGAGCGCGTCCTCGACGGCCCGTGCAAGCAGCTCGAAGCCCTCCAGCTCTGCACCCGCCAGCTCGTCGAAGCCGCCTGCCAGAGCCTCGCCAAGCGCGACAGCGGCGCCCGCCTCTTTGAACTCCGCCTCGCCCGCCTGGGCCTGCCGCCCGAGACCATCGTCACCACCCTCAGCCGCCCCAGCCGCAACCCGCGCCACATTTTCAACCTTCTCTGCCCCATGCTCGACCGGGCCCAGCTCGGCTACGGCGTCGAACGCCTCGAACTCTCGGCCCTCCGCCCCGCCCGCCTCAAGCACCGTCAGGCGGAGTACCTCAGCGATGCCGCCCACGCCCCTTCGCACACTCATCAGGAACGCTTGGGCGAGCTCGTCGACGCCCTGTGCGCCCGCCTTGGCCCCGACCGCGTCCTGGGCACGCAGCTCGCCGAGACCCACGTCCCCGAGCGAGCCTGCACACGCCACAGCCTGCTGACCAGCCCCGATAAGGCCCACGCCGTCGCCGGTGTCACGCCCTGCCCGCGCCCGCCCATCCTGCTCGAGCCCGCCCGCCCCGTGCAGGTCCTCAGCCTCGTCCCCGAGGGCCCGCCCACGCACCTCCGCATCGACGGCCGCGAGACCCGCCTGCACGAGCCCGCCGGCCCCGAACGCATCGCCCACCGCTGGTGGCTCTCGGGCCCCGCGGGCCCGGTCCGCGACTACTTCCGCGTGCGCGACGACTCGGGCCAGTGGCTCTGGCTCTACCGCGAGCTCCCCGCCGGCCGCTGGTTTCTGCAGGGCCTCTGGGCCTGATCTCACCGCGGCATGAATGTTCAAGCTCAGCAAAAACCAAGCGGGGCCCGGCGCAGCGCGCCGGGCCCCGACAATCATCACTCGGCCACTAACTCACGAGCCGTACTTCACCGAGCAGCCGTAGGGGTCGGTCTTCGGCGTGGTCACGGCCTTCTTGGCCAGGACCTCGTCGAGCGCCATCTTGGCGTAGTTCTTGTCGCCCGCCTTGCTCCGCGAACGGTCGTTGTCGATAGCGCCGTTGTACGCGATCTTGCCGTCGGTATCGATGATGAACACGTGCGGCGTGGTCTTCGCGCCGTACGCCTTGCCCACCATGCCCGACTCGTCGATCAGGATCGGGTACTGAATGCCGAACTCGCCCTTCATCTTCTTGTTCAGGTCCATGCCGTTGCCCTCCTTGCCCTTGGCCGAGGAGTTGATCGCCATGAAGACCACGCCCTTGGAGTTGTACTCCTCGTGCAGCGTGTTGAAGGTCTTGTTCACCTTATGGTGCTTGACGACGAACGGGCACTCGGGGTTGAACCACTCGAGCACGACGACCTTGCCCTTGAGGTCCGCCAGAGAGTGCGTCTTGCCGTCGGTGTCAGTCAGGCTGAAGGCCGGGGCCGCCGTGCCGGGCATCGCGCCGGCCGTCTCGCCCTTGTCCTTCTTCTCGCCCTTCTCGGCCTTCTTGTCGCCCTTGCCGCGGTCCTTGTCGCCCGCGGGGGCGGTCGGGGCCGGCTGAGCGTTCTGGGCCAAGGCCATCGGGGCGAAAGCCAGGCTGCCAGCGATCAACAGAGCAGGAAACAGTTTCAGCGTCTTCATGTGCGAGATACTCCAGAAAAGGTGCGATTCAAAGATGTTCCGCCGCGACCGCGGCGGAGAGGTCAACGTCTACTTCCGCCCCCCGGCGCTCGGTCCCTCTTGCTTCGGCCCATCCACGCCCCCGGCCGGACTTTGCTCCCCTTTCACGCCCGACTCTCGCCGCACGTGCAGCAGAATCGACCGCTCCAGCCGCATCGATGCCTTGCCTCCACCAGTCCGCGCGGCCCCCACGGCCCCCCCAATCCCCCCGGCCTCTCCGACCGTCGTAACAACCGGCCGCAACACCGCCAGCACCCCGCGCAGATCCCGTCGCTCGGTGTCCGACAGATCCACCTTCAGTCGAAGGCTCGCACCGCTCGCGCTGGTGCGGTACACCGGCTCCACCAGCCCGATGCAGTCCGCCGCTGGATAAAACTCGACCCTCGGCGCACCCCCAACGTCCTTCGCATCCTTCTCAACCGTGATCGTCACCACATCCCCCGCCCAAACAGCCTTGACGTTCTCGCCCTTCCCCGTTACTGGCACACGCGCCCGCGCCGCTGCGATCAGCGCCGCGTCCGCCGTCGGCTTGGGCTCCTCCTTCTCGCCCACCACCGCCACGCTCGCCTCCAGCGTCCCATCCTCAAACACGCATGCCTCTTTGCACACCAGCCACTCCGCCTTCCCCTTGATCCGCACCGTCTCACCGACCTTCGCCCCCTCGGGAGCCTTCAGCGGCACCAGGATCGTCACGGCCTCTTCATAAATATGATCGAGGATGTCTCCCTCGCCCACGTGCCGAGCGGGCGTCGGCCACTGCCACTCGTCGGGAGCCCCCAATGCCCACCCCGCCGGCAGCTCAAAATCCGCCGTCAGCGGCGTGCCCGAGTCGCTCCGTCCGTTCCAGTACGTGTGCCACCCCGGCTCGATGGTCATATGGATACCGAGCATCACGGTCCCGCCGGCTCGCACGCCCGCGTGCTCAACGATCAGCCGCGCCTGCGAATGCCGCACCGCGTCTTTCCGTTTCAAGTCCACCGCCACACCCCCAAGGCCAGGAATACCGGGCACCTGCGCAACCGCAGCCGTACCCACGCTAAGCAGCAGTGACGCCGTCACAACCCCAATGGCTCTGCCCATGCGTGTGTTCATCCCAGAAGCGAGGGCCCGGCCGGCGACCGCCAAAACCACCCCCCGGACCACGACCGACCGGTCCGCCATACCCATCTTTACCGGCGTGACGGCCCGCGGTTCATCTGGTACCATATTCGCCATGCCCAAGATTGCCCACTACCGCGTGCACAACTCCTTGCTGACCCTCGGGTTGTGTTGCCTTGCCGCCCTCCTCTCCGCCTGCGGCGACAGAATCTCCGACGCGGACATCGAGTTTGTCTCCCTCTCCGACGTCCGGGCCGTTGTTCAGGAAAAGTCCGCAAATGCTCGCCTCATCGACCCCCGCTCCGCAGATGAATACGCCCAGGGTCACATTCCCGGGGCCATCCATCTACCCCTGGTCCGCGTCAGCGACGAGAAGGACAAACTCGATCCCGCGCTGGCCCGCTTCAAGCGGCTCATCGTCTACGGCAACGATCCTGGGTCCGCCGTCGCCCGCGCCGTCACCAAACGCCTGATGCGCTCGGGCGCCAATGACGTCAAGCTGTATTCCGGCGGCCTATCCGACTGGATCCGAGCGGGCCTGAAGGTCGACCGCGACCCGACCGCCCCCGCCCCCGCCTCCGCCACTCAGCCCGCCGCCGAGCCGTCGCCCAACCTCGAAGCCGTTCCGCCACCCCCGGCCCCACCCCCTCTTCAGCCCTCCGTCCAGCCTCCCGCGGCTCCCGCTCCCCCCAAGTGAGCCCGGCCGCGGCTCTAGCGAGATCGCCATGACCATTGTTCCCAACGACCGCGACACTCTTGCCGCCCCCATCCACAATCGCATCTATTCCGGCATCATCGACTGCGTGGGCAACACCCGCCTGGTGAGCCTCAATCGCGTGATTCCCAAGGGCAGCGGGGGGGCCGAAGTTCTCCTCAAGCTCGAGTTCGACAATCCCCTCGCCAGCGTCAAGGACCGAATCGGCGCGGCCATGATCGCCGATGCGGAAGCCAAGGGCCTGATCCGACCGCGCGGGACCAACGGCCAAGACGATCCGGGCACGCACATCATCGAGCCCACCAGCGGCAACACCGGCATCGCGCTCGCCTTCGTCTGCGCCGCCAAGGGCTACCGCCTCACGCTCGCCATGCCCGAGACCATGAGCCTGGAGCGCCGTGCCCTGCTCAAGCAGCTCGGCGCGGGCCTGGTGCTCACGCCCGGGGAGAAGGGCATGCGCGGGGCCGTTGCGCGGGCCGGCGAGCTGATCACGGAGACGCCGGATTCCTGGATGCCGGCGCAGTTCGACAACCCCGCCAACCCCGCCGTCCACGAGGCCACGACCGGACCGGAGATCTGGGCCGACACCGGGGGCAAGGTCGATGCTCTCGTCTCGGGCGTGGGCACCGGCGGCACCCTCACCGGCGTGACCCGGTACATCCGCGCCGCGGGCCGCAACCCAGACTTCAAGGCCATCGCCGTCGAGCCGATTTCGAGCCCCGTCATCTCGGGCGGCCAGCCCGGCCTGCACAAAATCCAGGGCATCGGCGCCGGCTTTGTCCCTAAGAATCTCGACACCTCCCTACTTAGCGGAGTCGAGCTGGTCAGCAACGACGAGGCCTTCGAGTGGGGCCGCCGCCTGGCTAGGGAAGAGGGCATTCTCGGCGGCATCTCGACGGGCGCAAACGTCGCCGTCGCGGCCCGGCTCGCTTCGCGTCCCGAGTACGCCGGCAAGCGGATCGTCACCATCGCCTGCTCCTTCGGCGAGCGGTACCTCAGCACGCTGCTCTTCCAGCAGCCCTAGGCGGCGGGGCGGAAGACGCCGTGCGGTCTGCGCGTGCTCTCCTGCACACCCACTTGCATCTCCCCCCGACATCCACGATGATGTCTGAATGTCCACCCCCGACACCGGCGTCTGGGCCGGCCTGGCCAATCCCCCGGTGCTGTTCTTCTTCCTCGGCGTCTTCGCCGGACTGGTCCGCTCCAGCCTGCATGTGCCGCGATCGGTGACGAAGCTGCTGGCGCTCTACCTGCTCTGGTCGATCGGCTTTCAGGGTGGTGTGAAGTTGGCAGGGGGGGCGGTGGGGGTGGGGGGGGTGGAGGGGGTGGGAGGACCGCTGCCCGATGGCGTGCTGGCGGCTCTAGGCATCGGCATGCTGCTGGCGTGCCTGGTCCCGCTGTCGTCGTTCGTCATTCTCCGCCGGCTGGTCGGTCGCGAGGACGCCGCCGCCCTCGCCGCGGCGTACGGCTCCGTTTCCGCCGTCACGTTCATGACCGCCGCGACGGTGCTGGAGGCCCGCGGCATCTCCTTCGGCGGGCACATGGTCGCGGCCATGGCCCTGATGGAGAGCCCGGCGATCGTCGTCGGCGTGGTGCTGCTGCGCTTGTCGCAACGCCGCGAGGGAGCGCGGGACGGCGCGAGACTTGCGGCGGGCGGCGCCTCGTGGTCCAAGCTCCTCCACGAGGCCTTCCTCAACGGCCCAGTGCTCCTGCTGCTCGGCTCGATGCTCATCGGCGTGTTCACTTCCGAGCGCGGCTACGCGATGTTCAAGCCCCTGTGCACCGACCTCTTCTCCGGCGTGCTGGTCTTCTTCCTGCTGGATCTGGGCATCCAGGCGGCCCGGCGGCTCGGGGACCTCAGGGCCGCGGGCTGGCGGCTGATCGCCTTCGGGCTGCTCACCCCGCCGATGCACGCCGCGCTCGCGCTCGGGCTGTCCCGCCTGGCGGGCTTGAGCGTGGGCGACACGGTCCTCTTGATGGTCCTGGGCGGCAGCGCAAGCTACATCGCCGTCCCGGCGGCGATGCGGCTGGTCATCCCCAAGGCCAACCCGGGCCTGTACATCCCGCTGCCGCTCGCCGTGAC
>JBBQRT010000077.1:0-13808 GCA_038214505.1 Phycisphaerales bacterium
TGAACATCAAGATCGAGCACTCGGGCGACGTGAAGGACACGGCGGAGAAGGGGATCATCCCGCGGGTGCTTGAGACCATCTTCAACTTCTAGAGCACGGCAGTTGAACAGTCGGTTCGCGCTTTGACCGGGCGATCGGCACGTGGCGGTGGAGTCGTGCCTCCGAAGTGGATCGGCTCGGGGATCGACCTCGGTGCGATATACGCACCCTTGCCTGCTACCCCGGGCGCACCGAAGTCGGCGTCAGCACAAGCCGGCTCGGGTGCCGCGTCCCAGGACTCGAAAGCCGCCCCCGCGTTGGATCGGTCAACCGGGCCCGGGCGGGTGTCGAGCGTGGCGTCGAAACGCCGATATTGTGCAGGATATGGGTACGGACGGACAACTCCGGGTCACGGTGGGCGTCGCGGCGGCGTCGTGGCTGTGGCTGTGCGCTGGGAGCGCCGCGCAGAGCCCCGAGCCGGCGACGAGCGATCAGGCCGTGCGGGTGTTCGATTTTGAGGAGCCGGGCAACCCCGACCCGGTGCCCGAGCGGTGGTTCCGGGCCCAGGACGATCCGGCGGGGACGCGGCGGCTGGGGTTCCCGGCGTTCAACCGCGCCGAGTTTGACGCGGGCAAGGCCGTCAGCGGGAAACGCAGCGTCCGGCTGCCCACGCGGGGCGGGTCGACGACGCTGCGGCTCATGCCCGGTGATCTGGCGGTCTTCCCGGATGCCGACTACAGCGTCGTTGCGCAGGTCAGGACCACGGAACTCAAGCACGCGCGGGCGTTCGTCTCGGCGCGGCTGCTGGACCAGCAGCTTGGCGTGATTCCCGGCTCGGAGGTGCGTTCGGCGCCGGTGCTCAGCCCCGGGGTGTGGACGCCGGCCCGGGTGACGGTGCCCGGGCGGTTCCCCGCCGCCGCGTGGCTGCAGGTGGAGCTGGAGGTGCTCCAGCCGGCGCAGTTTGCCGCGGCGCACGAGGACGACCCGATCGCGGGCTATCGCGTGTGGCACGAGGACGTGGAGGGCGACGCGTGGTTTGATGATGTGAGCGTGGGGCTGCTGCCCAGGACGCGGTTTGAGTCGATCAACCCCACGGGCATCCTGATGGCCGGGCAGGCGGCGGGGCTGTTGATGCAGGTGCGGGACTTGGGCGGGCGCGAGCTTGTGGGCGCTGTGCGGGTGCTGGACATCGATGGGCAGGAGGTCTGGCGGCGCGAGATGACACTGCAGCCGGACAACCGGCCCGAGCGGGTCGAGCCGCGGCTGCCGGGCTTCGGGTGGTACCGCGCGGTGCTCGAGGTGAGCAGCGAGGGGCGGCCGGTGAGCCGGCACGAGGCGCATCTTTTGAACCTGCCGGCGCGGAGCGGCGGCGGCGTGGAAGCGGGCCCGGGGAGCGACTGGGATCGCGCGGGGATCATCGCCGATCGCGTGCCTGAGGCGGTGCTCCCGGCGGCGGCGGCGACGATACAGGCCGCGGGGACGCGGTTTGTCGTGCTGCCGGCGACGGACCCGTCGGTGGACGCGGCCGGGGCCAGGGGGGCGCTACAGCGGCGGCTGCCGACGCTCACGGCGCTGCTGGGCGTCGGGCAGCAGGTGACGCTCGCGGTGACCGGGGTGCCGTCGAAGATGGCGTCGGAGCGGTCGATCGATGCGGGCGACATCCTGGCGATGAGCCAGAAGGACCCCGAGGCGCTGCTGGGCCTGCTGGAGCCGACGCTGGACGTTCTGGGGCAGCGGATCGCGCGGTATCAGGTGGGGACCCTGGACAGCACGCAGGCGCTGCGGACAGACCCGTCGGGCGGGGCGAGCGCGCTGGAGCGGGAAATCGCGCGGCTTGCGCCGGGGCCGATGATCGTGCTGCCGTGGCGGGCGGAGTTCTCGCTGCCGCTGGTGCGGCGGGTGGATGCGGGCGCGGACAATGCGGCGGCCGGGACGGGGAACGTCGCCCCCGGGCCGCTGGTGGACGCCCTGAGCGTGCGTTTCCCGCTGGGGTTCCCGGCCTGGTCGATCCAGGACCTTGCCGAAAGGAGCGCGGCGGAGGCGCCGGGCGTCGAGCTGACGATCGTGCTCGAGCTTCCCGGCGCGATGGAGTTTGGCGAGCGGGCCCGGGCGACGGAGGCGGGGCGTCGGATCGTGGAGTTCTGGCGGAGCCTCGGCGAGACAAAGGGGGGGCAGGTTCCGGCCCGGATCGCGCTGGATCACCCGTGGACGATCGAAGCGGACAGCGAGCCCGCGCGGCTGAGGCCGGGGGTCGAGATCGCGGTGCTGGCGGGCGTGATGGACCGTCTGGCGGGGCGCCGGATGATCGGGGCCGTGCCCGCGCCGCCGGGCGTGCGGGCGTACCTGTTCGCGGCCCGGCGAGGGGAGCAGTTCAGCCGCGGGCTGGTGGCGGCGTGGAACGAGTCGGCGCGTCCGGAGGACGCGGGGCTTGATCTGATGCGGACCGACCGCGAGCTGGAGGTCTTTGATACGTTCGGCAACCGGCTGCCGGCGGGGCCCGAGACGCCCGGGACAACCGGCGGCGGTCTGGTGCGGATCGCGGTGGGCGAGAGCCCGGTGTTCGTCGAGCACGTGGACCCGTACCTGACGATGTTCGCGGCGAGCCTGAAGATGGAGCCGGGCTTCGTGCCGGCGGTGGTGAGCGAGCACGAGCACCGGATCCTGCTGAACAACCCGTGGCCGATCCGGCTGACGGGCCGGCTGCAGATCAAGCAGAACGAGGGCGAGCAGAGCGTGCGGGCCCGCTCGGGCGACTGGACGATCACGCCCAGCGTGACGGATTTCAGCGTCGGGCCCGGCGAGACGGCGAGCATCCCCGTGACGCTTGCCTTCGGGCCCGGGCAGCTTGCCGGGAGCAAGGACCTGTGGATCGTGGCCAGGGCGGTTGCGGACCGGACCTATCCGGCGGTGCGTGTGAAGACGACGCTGGAGGTCGGCCTGCCGGACCTCGAGCTTGCGCCAGAGGCGCAGCTGAGCCCCGACGGGCGGGATGTGGTGCTGCTGGCGATCGTGACCAACAAGGACACGCGGCCGCGGAGCCTGCGATTGGAGACGGCGGCCCGCGATGTGCCCTCGCAGCAGGCCCAGGTGAGCGACCTGCCCCCGGGGCAGACGGTGAACAAGCGGTTTGTGTTCCGCGGCGCGGCCAAGGCGCTTCGCGGGCAGCGGATCCTGGTATCGCTGAGCGATTCGGAGGGGGCCAGCCGTCTGAACCGGGCCGTCACGGTGCCCTGAGACGACCGGGTCGGCGGAGGGAGCGGGGGTAGCATGGGCCGATGACAAGGCCGCGAATCCTGCGATTGCTGGTGGTGTGCCCGTCGTGGGTCGGGGACGTGGTGATGGCCACGCCGGCGCTGCGGCTGATCCGGTCGGAGCTGCCGGGGGCGTTCATCGGCGGGCTGGTGCGGCCGGGGCTCGACGAGCTGCTGGCGGGCTCGGGGCTTCTGGACGAAATGCACGTTGACCGGGCCGTGGGCGTGATGGGGCCCAAGCACGTCGCGGGGCGGATCCGACCCCGGCGGTACGACACGGCGGTGCTGCTGAGCAACTCGTTTTCTGCGGCGCTGATCGCGCGGCTGGCGTTCATCCCGCGGCGGGTGGGGTATGACCGCGACGCGCGGGGGCTGCTGCTGACCGACCGCTTGTCGCCCGAGCGCCGCGGGGTGCTGGGGACCGGGGGATTCTGCCCGGTGAGCGCGGTGGACTACTACCTGCGGGCTGCGCGGGCCACGCTGGGCGACCTGACTCAGCCCGTGCCGGCGAGGCTGGAGCTTGCCGCGACCAGCGAGCAGGAGCGGTCCGGGGCGGAGGTGCTCGCCCGCGCGGGAGTCGGGGCCGGGCAGAAGTATGCTGTGCTCAATCCCGGGGGGAACAACCCGGCCAAGCGGTGGCCGGCGGAGCGGTTTGTCGCGGTCGGGCGGCATGTTTGGGAAACCCGTGGCTGGGCGGTGCTGGTCAACGGGGCTCCGGGGGAGCAGGAGCTGTGCGCGCAGATCGCCGCGGGGATCGCGGCGGGTGGGGGGCGTGGCGCGAGCCTGGTGGACGCGGGCGTGACGCTCGGGGCGCTCAAGCCGATCGTGCGGGGCGCGGGGGTGATGGTGACCAACGACACGGGGCCCAGGCACATCGCCGCCGCGATGGGCACGCCGGTAGTGACCTTGTTCGGGCCGACTGACCCGCGGTGGACGAGCTTGCCGCCGGGGGGCGGGCCGGTGGTCGAACTCGTGGCGAACCCGGAGTTGCCGAAGGACCAAGTGGCCGACGAGCACCCCGAGGCATGCCGCATCGAGCGCATCGGGGTGGGGGCGGTGATCGCGGGCGTCGAGCGGGCGCTCAGCCCAGGAGCTTGAGCCCGGCGATACCGCCGAGGATCGCGGCGATGCAGAGGATGCGGAGGGCGGTGGCGGGCTCTTTAAAGATGACGATGCCGACGATCGCCGCGCCGACGGCGCCGATGCCCGTCCAGACGGCGTAGGCCGAGCCGATCGGGAGCGTGCGGACGGCGTGGCTGAGCAGCAGGAACGAGACGGCCATGAGGCCGAGCGTCGCGAGGCTGGGCCACAGTCGAGTGAAGCCCTCGGAGTACTTCAAGCCCGTCGCCCAGCCGATCTCCAGCACGCCGGCGATGGCGAGGATGATCCACGCGGCGGTCGGGCTGGGCGGCTGCGGGGACCACCAGCCGCCGGGCGGATTCACGGGGCCACCAGGAAGAAGCGTGCGATACGGACCTCGAACACCTCGGTCCCGGGGCGGGCGACGACGTACTCGCCCTCCATGGTGCCCCAGGGCGTTCGGAGCTGGACGTAGGAGCTGTACTCGAAGGTTGCGCCGGGCTCGATCTTGGGCTGCTGGCCCACGACGCCCGGGCCGCGGACTTCCTCGCGGTCGCCGTGGGCGTCGACGATGACCCAGTGCCGCTCGCGGAGCTGGACGGTGGTGTCGCCGGTGTTGCTGACGCGGATGCGGTAGGTGAACAAGAACTGGCGGCTGTCGGGATCGGACTGCTCGGGGACATACTCGGGATGAACGGCGACGACCACGCCGTGGGTCTGGGCGGTGCTGCCCTTGCTGGCTCGCTGTGTGGTGGCTTTGGTGGGCATGGATTGGTGTGCGGTCGAATGAACATTAGCAGCGGGTGTGCGGGGCGGGGCCGGGCGTGGCAGAAAGGCCGGGCCGAACAGGAACGCATGCTCAGGGGTTCGTCGGCGCGGGCTCTTTGGTTGCGGGCTGCTGGATTGGCGGCGCTGGGGGAACAAAGCGCCAGCGGTTCCACTGCGTGGAGTAGCGCGTCAGGCCCTGACGCCAGCCGTTCTCCCAGAGCGTGATGTATTCTGCCTTGTCCTTCACGCCCGCGGGCACGCCCAGCTCGGCGGCCTTGCGGACGATCGCCTTGCTGCGGGCCGCGAGCTCGACGGGCAGGGCCTCGTAGAGATAGCACGCCGGGAGCAGCTCGACGACGCTGGCGAGCTTGGCGGAGTCCTTCTGGTCGGCGTCGTTCCAGACGCCGGCGAGCTCGGTGCCGCGCTGGGAGTGGTTGGCGAGAAGCTGATCGAAGTCCAGGGACGTGAAGTACGCTTCGACGCTGGGGACGCCGCGGAAATCGTCGCGGAGGGCGACGGCATAGCCGATCCAAGGGCCGCCGTCGAGGGCGAGGTCGTCGGCCTTGGTCGCGTCCAGGAGGGGCTTGAGAATCTCGACGTGGGCCGCGCCCTCGGCGTCGATGACGGCCATGAGCTTCTTGGCGCGGGTGAGCACCTCGGCATCGGGAATGTCGTCGAACGGCGGCCCCGCGTCGCCGGCGGCCCGTCGCAGGGCGGCGTAGGTGCCCGCGTACCAGACCGGGGCCGCGTAGTCGTACTCGTCGAGCCCCGAGGGCGTGAGCATGCGTTCGGCGGCGTCGACGGCCTGGGCGGGCACGGTGGTGCGGAGGGCCTCGACGAGGTCAAGGGCCTCGCTGACGCGGCGCGGGTTCGGGAAATCGTTGTAGCCGCGGAGGACGCGGAGATACGCGGCCTCGTGCCCGGCGGCGAGCAGGGCGGCGTGGGCGTCGACGCCGGCCTTGAGCGGGGTGCGCTGGTCCTTGGCGCCGTGGAGGATGACGATGGGCACCGTGCTCTTCGCGAGTGCCCGCTGTTCGAGCTCGGCGCCGTGGACGACCAGGCCGTCGGTCAGGGCGGGGAAGGCGGCGGAGAACGAGGCGGCGAAGGCGCCGCCCTCGCCCATGCCGTAGAGGTAGATGCGCTGCGTCGGCAGGGTGCGGGAGAGCTCGAGCACCACGTCGCGGAAGCGGACGGCGTTCTCGGCCGAGGGCTCGAAGCGGCGGAGGCGCGGCGAGCGCTCGTCGACGGTGAGGCCGTCGACACTCACCAGGACGTCCGAGGGGCGAAAGACGGCGCGGCCTGCGGGCAACTCACGCTCGGCACCGGGAGCGACGCGGGCGTGGGCGAGCATGCCCCAGCGGAAGTCGCGGGCCTCTGGATGGAGGATGAGCACGAGGTTGTAGGCCTTGCCGCGTTCATAGCCGGGCGGCAGGCTCCAGGCGTAGCGGTAGCCTTCGGAGGTCTTGGCGGTGTGCCAGACGCCGGGCGGAGCGCTGGGCGAGGGCTCGAGCCGCGGGGGGTCGGCGGGGAACCACTCGTTCATGACCGCGGCGGCCTCGGGGGCGACGGGGACGGCGCCGGGGTCCTCCTCGGGCGTCGGGCGCGGGCGGTCCTGTTTCGGGCGACCGAAGGTTGGCTGGGCGAGGGTAAACTCGACCGCGGGCCCGAGCGCAAGCACCGCGGCCAGCAGCATTGCGCGGACGGGCCGGGGACGCGGGGAGCTTGCGTGGGGCGTCGGGGGCATGCGGGGGTCTCCCAGCCGCGGGCGTGCTTGGCGGGCGGGGGCCTGCCGCGGCGTCACTTGACCTCGGTCTTGCCCATGACCGGCTTGGCGTCCTCGTTGAAGAACTCGCGTCGGAAGGCCGGCGCGCCGGGGGGCTCGGGGAACCAGACGTCGAAGGCCGATTGGCCGGGGTCGGAGCCCTCTTCGAGCCCGCGCCGGAGGCGGCCGCGCTCGAGAAAGACGTAGGCCCGGGCCTGGAGGTCGGGCGGGGCGCGGCGGAAGATCATCGGGCCCTGGGGAAGGCCGGCCATCTCAACAATCTGGGCCAGGACCTGCGAGGCGTAGAGGTCGAAGGGCGGGAAGCCCATGCGGCCGGTGCCCGAGGTGCCCGTCTGCTGGGTGATCCAGGTCTTGAATCCCTGGGACTCCTGGTACTGCTGGTGGAACACGCGGGCGTAGTTGAACTCGTTGTTGAAGCGGGCGGCGTCGTTGACCAGCAGGCCGTTCACGTACGCGGCGTAGAGCGAGCCCGAAATCTCCTGGAGCGCGACGACCGGGGAGGTCTCGCGGCTGTCGTCGACGATCTCCTTCTGGACCCACTCGTCGAGCGGGAGGGAGAGCTTGTACTCGCGCTCGGGGTCGTTGCGATTGGCCCGCTCCCAGGTCAGCAGCTCGACGCGGTATCGCTGGGCCGTGTCTTGGTCGCCGCGGCGGTACATATAGCGGATCGCGTCCTTCATGAAGTTCTCGTACCCGGCGGAGTAGAGCGAGAACGGGCGCGAGGGGTCGTCGAAGCGCGAGCGGGCGCTGAGGGTTTCGAGGATACGCTTGTAGGTGTCGATGTACTCGACGTTGGGGAGCGTGAGATAGAAGCCGGGGTTGGTGATGTCGAACGTCAGCGAGCCGGTGCGGAAGAGCTCCTGGATCGCCTGGACGGTGAGGCGGTCGGTGTTGACGAGGTCGAAGTCGGTGCGGTTGGCGGCGGTGATCTTCAGCAGCAGCGACTCTTCGGAGCCGCGGGCCGACCAGTACACGGCGTGGGCCGCGGGGTGCCGCCAGTCCAGCGGGCCGTAGTACTCCGTGTAGCGGAGCATGCGGTCGGGCTCCATGTTGTACTCCTCGCGGAGCACGCGCTTGCGCGTGAAGGCCAGCACGGCGCGGCCAACGGCCTCGGGGTACTTGCCCGACGCCATCAGGCGGCCGAACGGATCGTTCATGATCGTCGGCCCGATGCCGGTGGACTGTGTGACCCCGACGATCGACGAGAGCACGGCGTGGCGCTCCAGCAGCCGCTTGTCGAGGTCGAGCCCGGCCTCCTTCTTCAGGTCGGCGACGAGGCCGCGGGCCTGGGGGAACTTCTCGTAGAGCTGCTCGATCGTGTCGGGGGCCTCGACGATCGGGCGGAGCCACCGCGTGGCATAGGCCTCCTTCATCGGCCCCGCGGCCTGGTCGTCGAGCCGCTTCTGCGGCGGGGCACCCATCACGATCGTCCACTCCATCGCGAACTGGGCTTTGTAGTATCGGTGCGCATCGTCCATCACGCCCGCGACCTTGTGCAGGTGGATCCACGCCAGCTCGCGGTGGATGCCGATGTCGGCGGGGTTGGCCGGGATGCCCTCGTTGCGGAGCAGGCGGATCCCGCTCTTGACCCACTCCCAGCGCTCGCTGGGCGTCTGAGTCGACACGGAGATGTTGTACGCCAGGTTCCACGCGTGGAACTGCCACACCTTGGGGAACCGCGGCTGAAGCCTCGTGATCGTCTTGGCCAGGTCCACGGCCTCGTAGTACTTGCCCGCTTCCTTCAGGTCGTTGGCGCGGATCCAGAGGTAGTTGACAAACAGCCCGCGGAACGCGCCCATCGCCACGCCCAACGCCACCTGCGGCGGGTCGCCCGACTCGGCCTTGTCGGCGTAGATCAGGCGGTTGCGGCCGGAGCTTGAGGCGATGGTGAGCGCGAGGCTGCTGGAGGCCAGCAGGAGCGCCAGAAGGCACCCACCCGCCACGAGCTGGACCTTGGTTTCACGCCGCACGCTTGGCCTCCGGGACACCCGAACCGTTCAACACCCGACCCGACCCGACCCGACCCGACCCCCAGCACGTCATCACTGGCCCGAGTATGTCGCCAGCTCGCGCCGACGGAAAACGACCACGGCCACCGCGTAGAGCGCCAGCGTGAGCCCGCCCATGACCGCGACCGCCTGGGCCACCGTCGCCCACGAGATCATGCGGCCGTCGACGAGGTTGGTCGTCGGACGCAGCTCGGAATAGAACTTGAACGTGCCCGCGACGGGCGTGGCGATCGCTCGCACAATGACGCGATAGGCCTCGACGTTGCCCTGCGCGTCGACCGAGGCGTAGTACTCCAGCGAGTTGCTCAGGAACCCCGCGCTCTCGGCCATGAGGAACACGCCGAAGGCCACCAGGCTCGCGACGGGGAAGCTCAGGAACGTGGCCGCCCAGACCGCGACCATGGCCAGGAACGCCAGCTTGAGCCACAGGCAGAGCATGACGCGGAGGAAGTTCCCGCGGTAGGTGCCGACGGCGTAGAAGACCTCGATCCCGTCGGGCGGGAAGCTCATGGTGATGTCGTTGGTCCAGGTCGGGTCCTGCGGGTCGTCGATCCGCTTGAGGATGTCGCCATTGATCGCGATCATCTCCAGCTCGCCCTTCTCGTTGATGGCGGCGGGGGACACGATGATCGTCATGGTCTGCCCGCCGGGGACCTCCTGCACCCGCGGGGCCATGGCGGGGAACAGGAAGCTCACCTTGAAGGTCTGGCGCGGGTCGTTTGAGCCGAAGTCCAGGCGGAAGCGGAACGTCACGGGTGTGTTGGCTTCCTTGGCGTGCGATAGGCCCGTGAACCGGAACCGCTCTTGCGAGCCGGGCTCGAGGGCCAGGTACGAGGACCGCAGCTCTTTTTCGATCTGGATGGCAAGCGCCGTGACATTCTCCTGCGTCTGCGACCAGTTCGGGTCGGCCTGCCGGGCCCGCTCGATGCGGCCCTTGAGTTCCTCGCCCATCCCCTCGCGCGTCAGCTCGGGCATCTCCGGCCCGCGCCCGGCGCGGGCGCTGAGCACCTGATTCTCAAGGATGAAGCGGTCCTCGGCGATCGGGCCCTCACGCGCGACATACGCCGCGTCCTCGCCGATGGCCTTCTGGTTCCGCAGATACTCGACAAACAGGAACACGCCCGCCGAGCTCACCGCCAGCAGGACCGCCGCCACGCCCACCACGCCCAGCCACTTGCCGAAGAGATACTGCCAGCCCGCGACGGGCTTGGTCATGGTCTGCCAGATGATCTTGTCGCGCTGCTCGAAGGCGACGGTGCCCACGGCCAGGAACAGCACCAGCACCGCGACGATCCAGAACGTCCCGCCCGTGCCGTACTGCAAGAAGCTCTGCACGCGGTACCGCAGCGGCGTCGACTCGTCCAGCAGGCCCGGAAGGGCCGCCAGGGCGAAGAGCAGCATGACGATGAACACCACGCTCACCTTCATCCGCACGGCCTCGTTGACCACGTTGCGGGCGATCGCCGTGATCCGGTAGGGCCCGCTCAGCGAGGCCCGCAGCAGCTCCATAAGGGCCAGGAACCCGAAGCTCAGCACACCCAGGGCGGCCAGGAACTGGCTGGCTTCACGGGCCTTTCCAGCGATGGGCCCGAACGCCGATTCTGGCGGAACCTTTGCGCCCGCGATGTACATCGGCAGGCAGACGGCCGCCAGGATCAGCAGGAGGCCCAGGCCCGTGAGCCCCAGGCTCAGCCAGACGACCCCGATCGCGACCCCCGCGCCGACGGCGATGGCCAGGAACACCGACGTCGGGTCGGCCCGGCGGGCGAGGATCTCGTTGAACGCGCGGACGTTGGCCTCCGCCGCCCGGCGGGATTGCAGGGCCAGCTCGTTGGCCTGCTTCTCGGCATCGTTGAGCTTGGCGGGGTCGGCGGGGGCGGGCTCTTCGGGGGGCAGCTCCAGCCGCGGCATGTCGGCGTCGCGGGCGGCCTTGCCGACGACATACGTCGCCGACGCGGCCCCGGCGAGCACGAGCACGAGCACGGTCGCGACGACTTTGAACATCGTCGTCTTCTGCAGCCGATTCAGTGCGCTGAGCCGCTCGCTGAGCTTCACGGCTTGCCCTTCGTTTGGCCGCCGGAGGTGTCATCGGTGCCCAGCAGCGAGCCGATGACCGACTGGTCGACATCGGCGGCGGGCAGGGCGGGCTCGGAGGCCCGGGAGGCGGGCGTGGGTGCTTGGGGCTGGGGGACCTTAGGTGCTCCGAGCAGATCGCCGATAACGCCCTGATCGGGCCCGCGCGGGGCGGCGGCGAGCGCGGCGACGGGTGTCGGGGCCGCGTCGTCCTTGGCGATGAGCTGGCTGATGAGCTGCTCGCCCTGGGCCTCGCCCTTGAGGAAGGCGGCGGTCTGCCCGCCGTGCTGGGCACCGGCGGTGGCGATCTTGGCGGCCCGGGCCCGCTCGACAATGTCGATGAAGAGGTCTTCGAGGCGCTGCCGGGGGCGGGCGACGCGGGTGATGGCCTGCGCACCGTTCGAGCGGGTGCGGATGAGCCGATCGATCTCGGCGATGGTCGCCTCGTCGAGCGCATCGGACTCGATGGTGGTCTTGTCCTGCGATTCGAGCAGGCTGTCGCAGGTGCCCTCGGCCTGGACCTTGCCGCCGTAGAGGATGACCATGCGGTCGACGCAGTCTTCCACGTCCGAGAGCAGGTGGCTGGAGAGGATGATGGTCTTGCCGCGGCGGCCTAGCTCGAGGATCAGGTCTTTCACCTGCCTGGTGCCGAGCGGGTCAAGCCCGGTGGTCGGCTCGTCGAGGATGAGCAGCTCGGGGTCGTTGATGAGGGCCTGGGCGATGCCGATGCGGCGCTGCATGCCCTTGGAGTATTCGCGGACGGGGCGGAACTGGACGGCCGTCAGGCCGACCATGTCCAGCAGCTCGTCGATGCGGCGCTCTCGGACCGAGGAGTCCAGGCCGAAGAGCTTGGCGTAATAGTCCAGCGTCTCGCGGGCGTTGAGGAACTGGTAGAGATAGCTCTCCTCGGGCAGGTAGCCGAGCTTGGCCTTGACGGCGACGTCGCTCGGGAGCCGGTCGAGCACCGTGACCAGCCCGCCGGTCTTGTGCAGCAGCCCCAGGAGGATCTTGATCGTCGTGCTCTTGCCCGAGCCGTTGGGGCCGAGCAGGCCGAAGACCTCCCGGGGGTGGATCTCGAACGTGACGTTGTCAACCGCTTTGGCCCGGCTGCGGAGCCAGAAGTCCTTGAACGTCTTGGAGAGGCCCTGGCACGAGACCACCGGGGCGCCGCGCGGGTGTGCGCCGCTCGCGGGCGGGCTTGTCGTGGTTCGTGTGGTCTGCGCCGCGGCCATCGGTTTCTCCGTGCCTTCGCCCGTGCCTGCCGTCGTCACCTGGCCGGGGCCACCACCTTGTTGGTGTCCGTCTTGACCCGCTCCTCCTGAGCCAGATGCTCGCGCCTGACGGCGCTCTCGAGCGCCTTGGCCTCGTTCTCGGCCCGCAACTGCTCCTTGAGGTAGTCCGGGTCGGAGTTCAGGAGAACGTCCAACTCCCGCACGCCCGGCGGCACCCAGATCATCTGCACGTTGTCGTGGTTGAGGAACGCGCTCAGGGCGCCGGCCCAGTCGCGGTTGGTCATCACCAATGGATTGATGCGGAACTGATCCAGTTTGGCCTTGAACTCGGCGTACTGGGCCTGCGTGTGGTGCGCGATGCTCGAGCGGTACTGCTCGGCATCGGCCAGGATCGAGGTCACCTCGCCAGAGACGATGTTCCCCACCTTCTCGGCCGTGCCGTCGGGGTGCGTCACTTCGGTCTCCTGCCCCTGCAGGAGCGCGTTGACCGTCGCCAGCGCCGACGCCTGGCCCGCGGCATCCTCCCGGGTCAGGGCCTCCTCGTAGCGGGTGATCTGCGCGGCCAGATACGGCGCGGCCCCGCCCGCGACCTGGTTGAGGATGCGGTCCCGCTCGGCCAGGGCGTCCTGACGCGCCTTGGCGCTGTCGGACTCGGCCGACTGCACCCGCGCGAACGCATCCCGCACCCGCAGCGGCGGCATCTTGTCCCGCAACTGCAACTGGTCGATCCGGATGCCCGAGTTCATGTCGTCGAGCGTCTGCTGGGCGATCTGCGCCGCCCGGGAGGCGACCGAGCCTTTATCGCCCGACGATTGCTTGAGCAGCGTGTCGATCCGGGTCTGCGCCACCGCCCCGACGACGCCGCGCTCCACGGCGGCGCGGACGATCTCCTCTTCCTGATCGGGCAGCATGTTCTGCGCGTACTTCTCGGCGTCGGCGCGGGTGTAGGCGACCGACCACCGCGTGTGGGCCAGGGCCTCGTCGCTGGTGATCACCGAGCCGTCATTGCGCGGGTTGAGCGAGGGCTTGGGCGCGAGTTGCTCGATCGACTGGCGCTTCTCACCCTCGGTCATAAAGGGCCAGAACGCCGTGTCCACATCCTGCTGCAGCACACCGGTGGACACCCGGATCAGTTCCCCCATCGGGCGCGGGAAACTGAACTGGAAGCCGGGCCTGAGGTCGCGCCCCGTGACGCGCCCGAACAGGAGCGTGATCCCCCGCTCGCCCTCCTGCACCGACTGGAACCCGCTGAGGATGAACAAGAGCGCCAGCACGGCCATCGCCACCGCCAGGATGCGCGAGATGATCCGCAGCGCATCGGCCAGCGACTGGTTCGCCGGGTCCATGCTGTCGGGCCCGGCCGGGCCGCCCGCGCCCGTCCGCAGGTTGACCGAGGCCGGCCGGTGCGGGCCGGGAGGGGTCATTCCGAATTCGTCCGCCTCGCCCGGGCCGGGGGTCTGACCGTTCATCGTCCGCCCCCCGCCGCGCCGGGGCTTTGGCCGCCGCTTGTTTCGCCCGTTCGGGCGACCGGGATGTCCTTGTCCTCAAACCCGCCGGGGATCTGGCCCGGCTTCAGGGCGTTGAGCGCGTCCGGAGAGAAAAAGCCCATGCCGGGCGCCGAAGTGGGCAGGAT
>JBBQRT010000078.1:0-13508 GCA_038214505.1 Phycisphaerales bacterium
CTCGCCGCCGCGTGGAGGTCGTCAACCCGCTCGGCGAGCGCCAGGCCCACGCCCCCCAAAAGTGCGATCCGCTGCGGGCGATACATCGCATGCGCGATGCGGATCGCCTGCACAAGGGCCCGCAAGGGCGGCCGATCGACACGACCGGATGTAACCGCTTGCACGAGCCCCTCGCCATACCGTGCCCGCAGCGCCGGCAGGCCCATGTAGGCCTCCAGCGAGCCGGATCCGCCGTCGGGCCCGACGGGTCGCAGCGTTCCTTCTCCACCTTCCCACAGGCCCACGTCCACCTGCCCCAGGTGCCCGGGGCCGGTGCCCGAGACCACCAGCGGCTCGCCGTCGTCGAGCACGCACGCGCCAACACCCGTGCCCAGGCTGATGGCAAGCAGCCGCCCCGGGGCAGGGCAGACGGTCCAGAAGTCCACCGCGGCGGCGTGGGCGTCGCTCACCACGCGGGCGGCGGGCCAGCCGGAGGTATCGGTCGCCGCCGAGAGCAGCTCGTCGAGCCTGCGGCCCACCAGCGCGGGCAGATTCACGGCCTTGAGCACAATGCCCGTGCTGGGATCACGCAGGCCCGGGGCGCACAGGCCCACGCCCGAGGGTGCGACTCGCAAGGGCAGCTGGGCCAGGGCCGAGCGCAGGGCCAAGGCCAGCTCGTCGAAGCCCGGGCGGGAGTATCGCGGCGACTGGGCCGTGGCGGCGGCGTGGGGAGCACTCTGGTCGCCCTGGAGCAGGGCGAGCTTGATCGAGGTGCCGCCGATGTCGATGCCCAGGGCCAGTGGAGCGGTCATCGCGCGATGGTATCAGGTGCTGCGGGGAACACTCAGCGGCGGCCCGTGGTGATGTCCTGCGGTTCCAGAGCGCGAAGCGCGCGCACCAGGATCGCGGTATCGGCCGGAGTAACGGCCCCGTCGTCGCCAACGTCGATCGGGCTGACGAGCTGGCGGTAGAGGTCGTCGATGTTGGTCACGCCGTCGTTGTTCACGTCGGTATCGACGCCGCGGGCGACGGTCAAGGCGTCGATGGCGTAGAGCTCGTCTCGCCAGTCGACCACGCCGTCGCCGGTAAGGTCCCAGAGGTGGAGCATGGTCGAGCCGGCTGTGGCCCCGAAGCAGTTTCGGAGCGCGCTCAGGTCTCGGCGGTCCACGATGCCGTCCTCGCCGAAGTGGAAGCGGTTGAACTGGACCGTCAGCAGGCGCTGGTCGGCGGCGGTGATGACGCCGTCGGCGTTGAGGTCGGCACGGGGGAGGGCCGAGGCGGGGACCGAGGGGGCGGTAGAGACGCCGGCGAAGAGGGCAAGGTCGCGAGCGTCGATATAGCCGTCGCGGTTAATGTCGCCGACCTGGGGCGTGGCGGCGTTCACGAAGGCCCGCACGTCGGCCTGCTGCTGTGCGGCGCTGCCCGGGCCGGTGGTCAGGCCGTTGGAGGTCAGGGCGTTGGCCTCGAAGATCGAGAAGTCCTGGATGCCGCGGGCCGCGACGGTGGCGAGCTGGTCGGCGAGCGATGGGCGGTTATACGAGAAGACCTGGGTCGTGGAGTTGAAGCCCACGAGGTTGGCCAGCCCGGCGACGACGCGGCGGCCGGGCACGGCGTTCTGAGCATTGAGCAGCTCGGTGTTGATGCCCGAGAGCGACGAGGCGTAGGCCATTATGAAGAACGCATCGGCGCCGTAGTTGTTGCCCCAGCCCGGCAGGTCGATCATCTTGCTGATGTGCACCGAATCGTTCCAGTTCCCGAACGAGACGGCGGAGAACAGGCTGCTGCCGCCGGATTCGGCCGAATCGACCGCGGCGCGGAGGAGCACGAGCGCGTCGGTGATGTTCCTGCGGTTCCAGTTGATCCAGTTGGGATGAGCGCCGGAACTCACAACGCCGGTGCCCAAGTTGAACGTCACGTTGCCGGTGCAGTTGTTCGCGAGCGTCAGCGGGTTGGCCGGGGCGCCCGCGGCGTCGGTGAAGTTTGCCAGTGCCCAGGCGTCGTAGGACCAAGGGGCGTTGTTGAAGCCCTGGTTGGGCGGGGCGCCCAGCGGAAAGAAGTGATAGTCGGCCTGGATGCCCTCGAGCCCGGGGTAGTTGCTGCGGAGGGCCGAGAAGTACGAGCTCAGGGCCGCCCGCACGCCGGGGTTGCCCAGATTGACGAAGCGCTGCTCGGGCAGCGAATCGCCGGTGAAGGTGTTGGGCGTCGGGCAGGCAGCGGTGCCGCGGGCGACCGAGACGTGCCGGACAACGTACGACGGGTTGGCGGCCAGCAGGGCCGAGGTGGTTGTTCCGAAGTCGAGATAGCCCGTCTCGCACCACGCGTGTACGCGGACGGAGTATCGGGCCGCGATCAGGATCGCCTGGGCCAGCGCATCGGAGTTGAACCGCGATGGGAACGCGGAAACGCCGTTGAGCCCCGTGTCGCGGCCCCAGAAGAGCGTCTCGACGAGCAGATCCTGGATGCCCGCCTCGGCGACGGTGCGGACGGTGTTCTCAAAGGACGCGGCGTTGAAGGTGTTGGGGAACGCGGTGCTGGAGCCCGGCGGACGGTGCCACGCGCCGCGGATGGGCCGCGAGAGGCGTTCGGTGCTGTTGATCGCGCTCACGCGAACACCGAGGTTGGTGCTGACGGCCCGGGGGGCGCCGTCGGAGGGGCGATTGGTGGCGACCGAGCCGTCGGACCGCTGGAAGGCGAAGCAGCTCGAACCCCCGCCGTCGAGGTTGACGGCACGCCACGCGCCCTTTTTCAGCAGCACGTCGGCAAGCTCGGGGAGGGTCATGCCCACCGACCAGCCGGCTTGGCGGCCATCCACCACGCAGACGTAGAGCCATCGGCCGTCGCGACTGACACCGACCGCGGTTCGGGGCTCGCGGGTCAGCGGCGTGACGCGGGCCGTGGCTCCGGTGTTCACGCCATCGGTCACCAGCAGCGTGCCGGGGACTGCGTCGGTGTTGCTGGGCCCGACGCCGGCAACGGCGTCGAAGACGCCGGGCGTAGCCGTGGCAAGGTTGCCGATGCTCGCGAGCTTGCTCGCGGTAAACATGATCGCCGGGTCGGGCGATGGGCCGAACTGGCGTGCGCCGGAGACGACCGCGCCGTCGGCGACGACCAGCCCGATGTGGTCGCCGCGGGTGGCGTTGCAGGTGGAGAAGAAGTTGGCGTTGATGGCCAGGGCCAGGTTGTTGGCAGATCGGAAGCTCGTGGTCGTGGCGAGGGCGGCGGAGGTTGGGGTGCCTGCGCAGTTGGCGGTGTTGATGCCGGTTGTGACAATCTCGACCCGGGGGTCTTGAAGATCGACAGTGGCGAAATAGCCGCGGACGATCCCGCCGGGCGTGCTCCGCACCAGTTCCTCGACGACGACCGGCTGGGCGACAGCCCGCCCGGCGGCAAGGGCCAAGGCCATCAGGGCCAGAACGGAACAGACGGCGTCACGGCCGGTGAGCATGCGCACAGACTCCATGGCCCGGGAATCGGGCCGATTGAATCAATATTCTAGAACAAGAGCCGAGAAAGCCCAGAAAAATCAGGCAATCTCAGCCCGCAGGGCTGCAAGTCAGTAGCCGCGGGCAGAGCGAGGCTCGGCGAGCGCCGCCCACGGAACTCGACGCTCCCCCCGGTTCATCGACCCTGCAAGGGTCGAACCGACTCAGGTCCACGCGACTGATTCCTCCAGTTCTACGCCATACTGCCGGCACAGTTTCCGAAGCTCGGCCTTAAAGTCGAATCGGGTATGATGATCGCGCTGGCCGGCCAAATAGGCCTTAAGTGCTGGCAACGCTGGCGGCGAAAGGCTGAAAGCCGCGTATCCGTCCTGCCAACCAAAGGCTCGCAGGTCAGGACGCACCGACTTGATCCATTTGGACGAGTCTTTTTTCAGATGCATGACCAAGTCCGCAAGCGCGATCGTCTTGGCCTGCGAGAGCAGGAGATGGACGTGGTCGTCCGCGATACCGGCACCGCAGAGCGGCGACTTGAGGTTCCTGGCGATACCGCCGAGATACGCAACCAGATCGGACTCGACGCCCGTGTCGAGCCATGGGCTACGGTCTTTGGTGGAAAAGACCAAGTGGACGTACAGCTGGGTGAGGGTTTGGGCCATTGCGGGCAGTATGGCCAGCCTGCCGATGCGCGTGCAAGTGCAGGACGCATTCGACCCTTCCAGGGTCGCCAGCGGGCACGCCGCCGAGTTCCGTGGGCGGCGCTCGCCGAGCCTCGCTCTGCCCACGGCTATAAACTTTGAGCCCTGTGGGCTCTCTCGGATTCGGTCCTAGTTGGCCGCCGGACGCCCCTTGGCCAAGTCGGGACGCCGGTCGCGGAGGAGTTCGACGGCGTCGGCGGGCTTGGCGAGGCGGACGCGGACGCCCGGGCCGGCCGGGGCGGCGTCAAGGAGGTCGGTGCCGATCGAGCCTTGGACCGTCGGCGTGCCCTTGGCGGCATCGCGCGTGAGCACGAGCGTGCCGACCTGGGCCCAGATGCCCGAGCGGCTGGCGATGAGGCGGTACGACCCGGGCTCGATTGCGGCCGCCTGCCACGACTGGCCCTTGGCGGCCGGCTCCTCGATCGGCTTGAGCACCGTCGGCGCGGGACGCCAGTCGGCCGGGAGCTTGGGGTGGCGGGCCGGGCCGCGCTGCGCGAGGGCGTAGTACTCGGTCAGCTCCGTGGGGTACACGTCCAGCACGCCCCGACTGAACCAGTGCACGTGCCCGCCGTTGCCCTTCTCGCGGCAGAGGTCCATCGACCGCTTGAGCTGGTCCCAGCTGGAGTCCTTGCCGTCGCCGACGATGCGCATCCCGGCGATCAGGTCCTTCTGCCGGTCGGCCCCGAGCTCCTTGACGGACTTGATCTGGTCGAGCCAGGTCTTCTCGAACGCGTCGTAGCTGAAGCGATAGTTCTGCGGGATGAACTCGTCCCACATCGGCGTCACACCCGCGCCGGGCGAGCCGGCGGGCAGGGGCAACATATCGGCGGCGGTCCAGCCCGACCACTTGGGCCACTCGAGCAGATAGTGCTCCCAGCACCAGGGGTAGACGGCCGGCGAGAGCGAGATGATCAGGCCCGGGCGCCGGGCCCGGAGCTCCTGGACAAACTGCTTGGAATACTCGTTGACCTTGTCGGCCCGCCAGCGCATCCAGGCCGCATCCTTGTGGTCGGTCGGCGGCTCCTTGCCGCCGTTCTCCTTCGCGTAGATCTCTTTGGTGTAGTCGTCGTAGCCCATGGTGATGTAGGGCCAGACGATGCGGTCGTCGAGCTGCACGCCATCGAGGTCGTAGTTGTCGACGGCCTCGAGCACGAGGTCGAGCAGGAAGCGGCGGGCCTCGGGGTGCAGCGGGTTCATCCAGACAAAGCCGTTGGGCGCGACCTCGGAACCCTTGATGTCGCGGCTGAGCCACTCGGGCTTCTGCTTGCGGAGGTGGTTCATGGTGTCCTTGTGGGCGGCCATGAAGCCGTACTCGAACCAGCCGATGTAGTAGAGGCCGTTGCGGTGGGCCTCGATGAGCGTCTCGCCCAGCAGATCGCGCGCAGGCTTCCTGAGCGACTCGGGGGTGGAGGGAGGGTCGCTGGGGTCCTGGGGCATCAGGTTCGGGCGGCGATCAACGCCGATGGTGCGCTCGAGCACCTTGGAGGGATACTGGGTGTAGCCGTTCTTCCAGCACTCGACGTAGACGGTGTTGAGGCCGATCTCGCGGAGGCGCTGCATGGTGAGCGCGGTGTTCTCGGGGGTCGCGATCGCGGTGTTGCCGGTCGTCGTGACCCAGGTGCCGCGGACTTCCGGGGTGGGCTGGGTGGTGGGCGGGGGGTTGGGCTCGGGGGCGGCCTGGGCGGCCGCGCAGGCGAGCAGGGAAAGGCCCGTCACCAAGCCCGCGAGGGCGACGCTCAGGCGAGAAAAGCGGGGAATCATGCGGCTACGCTAGCACCCGCCGGACGGATTGTTCTAGAACAATTTTTCCAAGTAAGCGCGCTCCGACCCATCCGCACCGCTCAAATCAGGATTTCTCCGCATGGCCAGCAACGGCAGTTTCCGTATCGCGATCGTCGGCTCGGGCGGCATTTCGGGGGCTCACTCGGGCGCGATCCGCGCCTCGGGCGGGAAGCTGACGCTGGCCGCCGCCGTGGACACCAACCTGGACGCGGCGGAGAGGCTCGCGACCGAGCACGGGGCCAAGGCGTTCGACTCGGTGGGCTCGCTGCTGAAGGCCATCAAGAGCAAGGAAGTGGTGGTTGACGGAGTGGTGGTGGCGACGCCGCCGAGCGTGCGGATTGAGATTGTTCAGGCGTGCCTGAAGGCGGGCCTGCCGGTGCTGAGCGAGAAGCCGCTGGCCCACACGCTGGCGGACGCGAAGAAGCTCGCGGCGATCAGCAAGAAGTACAAGAAGACGCCGAGCTATGTGGCCTACTGCCACCGCTTCACGCCGGCGGTGCTGGCGATGAAGGCGATGATCAACGCGGGCAAGATCGGGACCCTGGTCCGGTTCGAGAACGCATTCGCCTGTGACCTGCCCGGGCACAAGGACAAGTGGTTCAGCGATCCGAAGAAGGCCGGCGGCGGGGCCTATCTCGACATGGGCAGCCACTCGGTGGACCTGTTCCACGCGGTGGTCGGCCCGAGCGTGACCGTCGGGGCCGTGTTCGGGCGCAAGTGGAAGGGCCGGACGGAGACCAGCGCGACGGTGCTGCTCAAGGGCGGCAAGCCGGCCAAGGGGACCAAGAACATCCCGCAGGGCGTGGCGGGCGTGATCCTGTCGGGCTGGGGCGAGAGCAGCCGGTTTACCGTCGCTGTCGTCGGCGACCAAGGCTCGCTGAGCTACGACTACGAGCAGCCCGACCACATCGTTTTCAAGGATCTCTCGGGCAAGGCCGAGAAGCTCCCGGTCGAGGGCCACGGCGTACGTTTTCAGCGGCAGCTCGAGGCCTTCGCCGCGGCGGTGCAGAAGAAGGCCAAGACGGGGCTCTCGACCTTCGAGGACGGGCTGGTGGCGGCCCAGGCGTTCGACAGGGCGCTCAAGCTCGCGAAGTGAGCCGGACCGAACCACGCGCAAACTGACCCGAGGCCCCGGCGCGATTCGCCGGGGCCTTGTGCATTCGGGCCCGTGTGATATCACCTGCGATATCACAGCGATAACGCTGCTGGAGGCTGCGGCATGGTGAGGCTGCAGAGCATCGTCCCGCTCACGGAGTTTCAGCGGAACGCGGCCGTGTTCCCCGAGCGTTTGGAACGCGACGGGCGGCCGCTTGTGCTCACGGTCAATGGCCGGGCCAGAGCGGTCATCCGTTCGGCGACCGCGTTCGACAGCGGGGTTGAAGCCGCCGGTGCGGCCGCACTGGAGCGGGCGCTTGATGAGGCGCTGCGGCAAGCCGACGCCGGCCTCTCGCGCACGATCGAGGAGGTGCAGGAAGAGTTCCGACGCCGCCGCGCGGCGCGGGGGGCCTCAAAGACGAAGCGCGGTTCGGCCTGAGCGGGCGGCGTTGCGTTCATGCCGAGGTCGTCAGACAACCTGGAGGCGCTCCGCGTGTACGTGTCGCTCGAATCCCCCGATCGTGCCCAGTCGCTCGCGGAATATCCGCGCCGGGCTCGACGCGTCGCGTTGAGGGCCCGCAAGGGGCGGGACATCCGCGAGTTGTTCGAGCCGCCGTACTGGAGTGTCTAGGAGGTCCGGCCCGCGGCAGTGCTGATCCTCAGGATCTGGCACTCCGCCCGCAGGCCGCCCGGGGCCGGGGACTTGAGCCGTTGAGGTCCTAGAACCACGCGCCCGGGCCGGCTTGCCCGAGTATCCTTGCCTTCCCACGCCGACCCGCCGGCGACGGGCGCGCGGTGTGCGCGTCCGGCGGCGGTCAGGCCCGAGCGATCCGCAAGCACGAGCAGGAGCATTCCCGCCTTCGTCCCCGCTTGAACATCATCGCCGCCCACGTCCCCAACCCGGCCCACCACGAACCTATGGACCCCACCACCACCCCGTCGCCCACGCCCCCCGCCCCGGCTCACGCTGCTCCCGCAGCCCCAGCAGCCGACGCCGCGCCGATGCAGCCCGTGCCCGTCGCGCCCGCGCCGGCCGCCTATGCGCCGGTGGCGGCCACCCCCGCCGCCGCGGCCGGCACGAGCATCGACAACCAGACGCTCTCGGAGATCGACGAGGCGATGGCCGCCATCGGCATGGGCCCCGGCGGGCCCGGTGGTAGTGGTGGCGGTGGCGGCGGCGAGAACCGCGGCGGCAAGAAGAGAGACCGCAAGCCGCACCAGCCCTCGACGCTGCCCGGGCACGACGTGGCCCCCATCGGCGGGCCCGCGAAGGCCGCGCTCAAGGGGCCGCGCGTGGTGCAGGCCGGTCGCGAGTATCGCACGGGCATGGTGGTGAGCGTCGGCCCTTCGGACATCTTCCTCGAGTTCGGGCCCAAGGAGCTGGGCGTGCTGCCCCGCTTGCAGTTCCAGGACGACGAGCTTCCGGCGGCGGGCTCGCAGCTCGAGGTCGCGATCGATCGGTTCGAGCCGGGCGAGAGCCTGTTCATCTGCTCGCGCCCGGGCGCGGTGGTGAAGTCGGCCTGGGAGAACCTCGAGGTCGGGCAGACCGTCGAGGGCAAGGTGGTCGCGGTGAACAAGGGCGGGCTGGAGGTCGAGATCTCCGGGCACCGCGCGTTCATGCCCGCCAGCCAGGTGTCGCTGGACCGCATCCCGGACCTCTCGGTGATGATCGGCGAGAAGCTCACCTGCCAGATCAGCCAGCTCGACAAGCGCGGCAAGGGCAACATCGTGCTCTCTCGCCGCGACCTCCTGGCCCAGGAGCGGGTCGAGCGGTCCAAGAAGCTCAAGGACCAGCTTCAGGAGGGCCAGACCGTCGAGGGCATCGTCCGCAAGATCATGCCCTTCGGCGCGTTCGTGGACATCGGCGGCGTCGACGGGCTGGTGCACATCTCCGACCTGACCTACGACCGCGTGGGCTTCGGCGAGGGCGCGATCGCCAAGCACATCAAGGAAGGCCAGAGCGTCAAGGCCAAGATCCTCAAGCTCGAGTGGAACGAGGAGGACCCGCGCAAGAGCCGCATCTCGCTGGGCCTTAAGCAGCTCGCCGGCGACCCGTTCACAACCGCCGTCAAGGACATCGTCGAGGGCGCGGAGGTCAACGGTCGCGTGACGCGGCTTGCCGACTTCGGCGCGTTTGTCGAGCTGGCCCCGGGCGTCGAGGGCCTGGTTCACGTCTCGGAGATCGCCTATCGGCGGATCAACCACCCGCAGGACGTGCTCAAGGTCGACGAGGTTGTGCAGTGCAAGGTGCTCAAGCTCGACGCCGAGACGCGGCGGATCGGCCTGAGCATCAAGGCCATGCAGCCCGCCCCCGCCGCCGCCCCGGGCAAGGGCGACAAGGACCGTACGCCCAAGCGCTCGATCGAGGAGATCACCAAGGAGACGCCGGCGCTGCGCCGCCTGCGGGCCCAGGCCGCGGTCCGGGACAAGATCAAGGGCGAGAAGCTCAAGGGCGGCTACTGAGCCGACCGGGGCCGGTCAAGCGATTGCATGCAGCAGGGCCCGCTCGCGCGGGCCCTGCTGTTTTTCTGCTCGCGCGGATCAGTCGGCGGGCTCGCGCGGGGGCGGCGTCGCCCGCGCCTCGAGCGTCCAGCCGCGACGATCGGGCCCGTCGACACGCCCGACGGCGGCGATGTCGCGGTCGGCCCAGTGGTTGGCGAGGCACTTGATGAGCGCCTCGACGCGCCGGGCGGGCGTGAGGGCCGGGCGGCCGAGGGACAGCTCGTCGGGGACAAAGTCGGCGGTGCTCATGGTGTCACCTCGCGCGGGTTGGCCGCGGTCTGGATGTGCCCGAGCGCGGCGCCCAGCGCCGTCGTCGATCGGGTGCCCGGGCCGAAGATGTCCGCGAGGGCCGCGCGGAGACGCCGAAGCTGCGGATCGGCGGCGGACCCCGCTGACAGGGAGAGCACGCGGATCGAGCGGGACAGCGACTGGGTGTAGAGATTGAACGTCTCGAAGCCCGGCGGCCCGTCGGCGGCCGGGGAGCGAGCGGCGCTCACGGGCTTGCCCGCGTCGAGCGTCCACTCGTCCCAGACCGGCGGCACAAGCGTCCCGAGCTCGTCAAGTTCCTTTAGGTGTACAGCGGCGACCGGGTCGCCCTGGGCGGCGAGGTCGTCGAGGGCGTACTTGATGGCCGTGGAAAGGACGCCCAGGCTCGCGTCGTCGGGGCGCTTGGTGTTGCCATCAACCGACGCTCGCGCGATCTCGGGGCTGCCGCTGACGGCCCCGGCGATGCCCGGCTGGCGGGCGAGGATGAGGGCGGCGTTGCCGGTGGCGAAGAACTGGCTGACGCCAGCGCCCCCCTGGGCCGCGCCGCCCGCGGCGTCGGCGCCGGCCGAGCCGGCGAACTTCGCGAGCACGGAATAGGCCTCGGGCTCGCGATAGCGTTTGATGATGCCGGGGCCATCGCCGGCGGGGGCCTCGACGCCGCGGGAGTCGTAGACGGGGTTGATGACCCCCTCGGTCCGGCTGTAGCCGATCATGAGCTTGGCGGGCGCGCCCGTGACCTCGACCGGGTTGACGGAGACCTCGATGCCGGCGGCGGTGTGCGTCGAGAAGATCAGCGAGCGGTCCAGCAGGCTGTTCTCGCGGCACCCCGGCGGGCCGATGGACAGAACAATGATTGCGATGATTCGTGCGAAGCGTGGCATGCGTGTCTCCCCCGGGCGCGGCAACGCCCTGCTACTCCCCCACTGCTGAGCCGCCGGGCGCGACGGGCGCCGGGCGGTTGTGGTGCGTGCGCGAGGCGTCGATCCAGCCGAGCGTCAGGCGGCCCGGGGTGAGGGCGAGGCCCAAGCCCGAGACGCGGTCGGTGTTGGGTGTGGACTCGGCGGCGAATGCGCCGATCCCTATCCCCAGCGGCCCGGCGTAGAGCGGGGCGCACGCTTGGAGCATGGCGGCGATCAGGCCGAGCGCGGCGAAGGCGCTCGGAACACGAGATGTGCGGCTGACCCCCACCGGCTTCCCTTCCCCGAAAGACTATCTATCCGACCATTACCCTAACACAGATTCGGGCTCAGTGCAAGGGGGACCGCGTGAAATTCTGTGTCGCCGGATGTGGGGAGTGGCAGAGGGGGCGTGGCAATACGTTGGTCGCTTTGGACCAAGGTCGCGACACGCCTCTGAATCGGGGTGCGGGTTGCGTCAGTGGCCGGTGGAACCGAAGCCTTGGGTGCCACGGCGGGTGTCTTCGAGCTGGTCGACGGCGTTGACGCGGGCGTGGGCGACGGGGGCGATGATCATCTGGGCGATGCGGGCGGCGTGGGTGATGGTGAAGGGCTCTTGGCCGAGGTTGATCAGGGGGACCTTGAGCTCGCCGCGATAGTCGGCGTCGATGGTGCCGGGGCTGTTGGGAAGGGTGAGGCCGTGCTTGGAAGCAAGGCCCGAGCGTGGGCGGATCTGGGCCTCGAAGCCGGGCGGGATGGCCATGGCGAGGCCGGTGGGGATGAGGACGATCGTGCCGCCCTTGGTGATGGGGTGGACGGTGATTTCCTGACCCTCTTCGAGACAGGCGGCGATGTCGAGGCCGGCGGCGAGCGCCGACTGATACGCCGGCAGGATTGCGCGGGGATTCAGGAGCTTGACGGGCAGGTCGCAGGCGATAAGCGTCATGGCTCGAGCGTAGGGAGCGGGAGAGGGGGCTCGGATCTGCAATTCACCGTTCTCGGCTCACCGATGTCCTCTTCCCCTCTACGCGCCCCCTCAACACCCGGCGAACCAAGCGCTGAGAAACATGAAGATGTCCTCGACGGTGCGGGTGCCGCTGCCGTCGAAGTCCGCCGCAGAACCAAAGCACGGCGAGCCGGGCTGGGCGGGAGAGCAGTCGGCGAACCAGCGGCCGAGAAAGATGAAGATGTCTTCGACGTTGCGCAGGCCGCTGAGATCGACGTCGGCGCGGCAGGCGCAGGGGGCGATGAACTCCGAGGCGATCACGTCGGCGAGCTCGGGGCGCGAGGCGTCGTAGGTGAGCGCCCACATGCCGACGCCGCCGAGCGACTGCTGCTTGGCGAGGCGGAACTTGGCGCGGAGGCTCTGGGCGTCGTCGTACCAGACTTGGCTCCAGGTGGCGGGGCTGCCTGTCTGAAAGCGGTACCACGGGGTTTGCGTGGTGGTGTCCCACTGCCGGCCGAAGGTGAGCTGCTGGGCTTGGGCGGTCGAGAAGAGGACGGAGCCGGTGTAAGCGTTTGCACTCGAGAAGGCGGCGCTGGTGGCCGTCTGCCACTGGTTGCCGTAGTAGGGCACGCCGAGGATGAGCTTGGCGCCCGCGGCGGAGCGTGCGGCGGCGTACTGGCTTGTGAGCGTGCCCGTCAGGTTGATGCCGGAGTTGCCGGTGAGCGGGCTGCTCGGACCCGAGGCGCCGGTCCACGAGCCGTTGTAGTCGTAGCCCATGATGAACAGGCCGTCGGATGCCTGAGCGAGGGCGGCGAAGTTCCAGCCGCTGGCGGCGCCGGCCCAGTTCCACGCGGGGGTGGCGACGTAGACGAGCGGCGCGGGATAAGCCGAGCCGACAAGCTGCTGGTTCAGATGGGTTCGCAGGTCGTTCACGAATCCGACCATCTGATTCTGCCACGGCGCGGCGGGGGCGGCGGGGTTGACGCCCTCAAGGTCGAGCACGACGCCGTCGGCGGTGTTGCGGATCAGGTTGGCGAGGCTGGTCGCAAAGTTGGCCCGCGCGGTCGTCGAGTTGACGATGGCGGAGTTGATCGCCGGGTCGAAGCTGGAGACGGTGAGCAGGACCTTGACGTTGTTGGCCCGGGCCGTCGCGATGGTGGAGGTCCAGGGCCAGGAGATCGGGTTGCTGACCGTGCCCGAGGCGGAGGCGCGGACGTCGAAGCAGGCGACGTGGGTGAGCTGATTCCAGCGGACGCTCGAGGGCGAGACCCAGTAGGGCAGGAAGCCCATGACGGTGCGGCACGGGCGGGGGGTGGTGCCGCGGAGGACGTGGGCCGGACCTGCGAGGTGATCGGGGTGCACGGGATCGGCGGCGTGGCGGGCGGCGTCGAGCTGATGGGTGGAGGCGGTTGGCTGGGCGAGGGCGGGCGCGGCCGCGGCGACCGAACTCGCCAACGCCAAGGCGAGGGCGATGGATCGGGGCATGGGACGGGCGGGCAACGGGGTCTGGTGGTGCATGTGGTTTGGGCTCTGACAACAGCAGGCCACAGGACGGCGGGTGTGCCAGCCCGGCGGAGAAGAATTGAGCACTCGGGGCGATGGCGGCGGGTCGCCCGGGGGCTTGACGGACGCCTATTGTCTGGCCTTGCCGGAGAGGTGGCCGAGAGGCTGAAGGCGACGGTTTGCTAAACCGTTATACGAGTTTTGGCTTGTATCGGGGGTTCGAATCCCCCCCTCTCCGCTTCGGCAGTTGCGTGCGTCCCTGCCGATGGGCGGGGACGCGTTTTACCCGAGGGTTTGAGCCGGTGGCGACCAGCCACGCGGGCTGGCCGAGTGGGGGGCGTCGGGGCGGTAACTCAATTGGTAGAGTGCCAGCTTTGCAAGCTGGAAGTTGGGAGTTCGA
>JBBQRT010000079.1:0-13359 GCA_038214505.1 Phycisphaerales bacterium
CGTTCTGTGCCTCTCGGCCGACCTCCTGGGCCAGCGGCTGATCGAGAAGATCGTCGACATCTGGATGGCCACGCCGTTTCAGGGTGGCCGCCACGACCGGCGGGTCCGCAAGATCTCGGCGATCGAGGACGGCAAGGATCCGACATCGATCGGCACCTGACCTCGCCCGCGTCGCTCGGGGGTGAGGAGCGGCGGGGAGCGGGTGCTACTGGCAGCCTTGGAACCAGAGCGTCAGGAACGCGAAGATGTCCGCCACGTCGCGGGTGCCCGTGCCGTCGCCGCCGACGTCCGCGAAGGGCGAGTCGGAGAACCATGCGGTCAGGAAGCCGAAGATATCCGCCACGTCGCGCCCGCCGGTCTTGTTGAAGTCGGCATAGCAGCAGCCCGCGGTCGTGCTCGCCGCGCCCGAGCATGACGAACCGTCGAAGGTCTTCACGCCCGTCCCCGCTGGCGCAACGCACTGGTCGGGCGGCAGCACGGCGCACGTCGCGCCGCGGCAGCACACGGCCGTCGCCTGCTGAATCGAGACCACCAGCACCGCCTCGGTAAAGTCCGTCAGCGTCGCCCGCACCGCCACGGCCCCCGCCTCCGATAGACCGAAGCTCCCGTCCTGCTGCCCGCCGTTTGACGCGAAGTGCGTCAGCGTCGAGAGCGTCCGGCTCACGCCCGGCGCCAGCGTCAGCACCTGACCGGAGGCCAGCAGCGGGATCGCCGGCAGCAGGCCCGTCGCCGGCGCGTCCGCCCGCCGGAACAGATACACCACGTTCCCCGGGCTGCCGACCCCCGACACCGCGCCCGTTGTCACGTTCACGTTGATCGCCAAGTCGCCCCGCCGGTTGGTCGCCAGCGTCGGCGAGGTCGGGATCGAAGTGACGCTCGTCCCGAGCGGGAACCCCGGTGCCGCCGCGCCCGTCCTCAACACGAGGCTCACCGCCGGCGTCGCGTCCGGGTCGTACGACCACACCGCGTTGTTGTTGGCGGCCGTCACCGACCCGGTCAGCGTGGTCACGAAGTACACGCGCCCCTGCCCGTCGAGCGAAATCGCACGAATCGGCCCCAGCGTCACGCCGCCGATCCCGGGCGCCGCGTCACCCTGCGCGATTGCCCGCACGAACGACGGCGGCGTCGCCGCGTCGCCGATGCTGCCGACGAACAGCGTCGTCACCGTCGCGGCGCCGCTGGTCACCGGGGCCACCAGCGCCGCCCGGCCCGCGTCGTTGAGCGCCTGCAGCGGGGTCCCGCTGGTCAGACTGCTGGCGCTTGCCAGGGTCACGCCTGACCCCGGCACCGGCTGCCCCTGGGCCGCGATCACCCGCAGCTCGCCCGCACGCCCGGCCGCGATCCCCGACGCGGGCGTGCTCGAAAAGCCCGTGCGGAACAGGAACGCCCCCGACGAGTTGCCCGTCACGCTGGTGCTCAGCACCGTCGACACCGCGTTGCCCTCGATCGGGCTCCCGCGCCGCGCGAGCACCGTCGGCGATCCTGGCGCGCCAACCAGAAGCGCCGAGTTGTTCGTCGCGTCCACCCCGTCGCCAGCGATTGTCACCAGGCTCGCCGTCTGGCCCGAGGCGAACAGCCGGTTGACGACGCCAATGTCTGTGATCGTCGGCCCAACCAAGCCCGGGAAGGCCGAGCCCTCCCGCAGCGCCACCTGTGTCCCGCCGGGCCCCAGAACCCATCGGGCCGTGTCGTTGCTGACCGAGATCCCGAGCCCCGCGTCCGGTGCCAGCCGCCCGCTGAGCGCCAGCGTCGGCAATCCCCCCGGCGCGTTGACGGCGACGAACGTGTCCAGCGCCGCGATCGTCCCGCCCGTCGCCGGATCCACCCCGCCCGTCCGCGCCACCACTTCCCCCATCCCTCCGGCCCCTCCGGCCCCAAACACCACCACGCGATTGTTGGTCGCGTCGATCCCCGTCCCTGCGATGTCCGCGAAGAACGCCACCTGCCCGCCCGGGCTCATCCACGGCGCAAACGTGCTGCTGCTGAGGAGGTTCGAGTACGTCGCCCCCGGGATGCCCGGCACCGGGCCGCCACGGTAGCCGACCACAGCTACAACGCCCGTGGGCTGACCGACCGCCAGTGAGCACGCGGCCAGCACACCCAGGACCGATAACACGGTTGTTCGCATCGTCCAGCCTCCCAATCACCGGCGTCCACCCGCGCCCACGCCCGGCTGCCGAGCAGACCGCGCCCACGGCGCTCGAAGATACCTCAAATTGGCCAGGACGAGGCCACCGAAGCGAAGGCTTAATGCAATCTCAACCAATCTCCCGTTTCGCCTCGCGGCACAGACATCACTCGATTTTTCGCTCGCAGGTCCCTTGCCGCCAGGCCAATATGAAGTATGCTCAGAGCATCGTTGTTGTCCCGAAATCGCGGGACTATCCCCCATTTGATCGTGGAGAGAGGGACGCTGAGGTGCGTCCCATGCTGTTTTCCCCTTGCTTGCGTTCCCGCGCCGTCGCGCTGTCTTTATCGCTCGCCGCCGCCCAAGCAGCACAGGCCCAGTGGGCCGTGCTCAATCTCCATCCCGCCAGTGCCGACGGCGAGTCGGCGGCGATGGGCGTCGGCGGGGCCCGCCAGGTCGGCACCGTCGGCACCGGGGGTGTGCAGGCCGCCAGTATCTGGTCTGGCGCGAGCCAGTCGTGGTCGAGCCTTGCTCCCGTCGGCGCCGCCTCCTCGGCCGCCTCGGGCAGCCTGCTGGGCCAGCAGGTCGGCTTCGCGCTCTCCGGGGGCATCGGGCGGGCGAGCCTGTGGACGGGTTCGAGCGCCACGTGGACCGACCTCTCGCCGCAGGGCTCGACGTATTCCTACGCCTACGCCACCGACGGCTTCACGCAGGTCGGGATCGCCGCCATCAACATGCAGACCCGCGGCGGGTTATGGACCGGCTCGAGCGCTTCCTGGACCGACCTTACACCCGCCGGCGCCGACGGCGCGTTTCCACGCGGGGTCTCGGGCAACGCGCAGGTCGGCTGGACGCAGTGGGGCGTGCAGGAGCGGGCCGCTGTGTGGTCGGGCACCGCCGCGTCGCTCGTGGATCTGCACCCCACCGGCGCGTCGCGTTCGCAGGCCTTGGGCGTCGCCAACGACATCCAGGTCGGCTTCGCGGTCATCGGCGGTATCACCCGCGCCGGCACGTGGACCGGCACGGCCGACTCGTTCGTGGACCTCTCGCCCGCGGGCGCAACCTACTCGGTCGCCAACGCGACGCTCCTGGGCACCAGCGTCGGCACCGCGCTCGTCGGCGGCCGCTACCGCGCAAGCCTCTGGACCATCGAGGGTGCCGGCGCGTGGGAAGACCTGAGCCTGTTCCTTCCCGCGGGCTTCACGTCGTCATATGCCCAGAGCGTGTGGACCGACGCGACATCGACGTACGTCGTGGGTGTCGGATACAACTCGGTGTCGCGGCGCAACGAGGCCTTGCTATGGGTCCGCCCGACGCCGATCCCCGCGCCCGGGGCGTGCGGGCTGCTTGCACTCGGCGGCCTGATCGCCGCACGCCGCCGCCGTTAATCTTCCTCTTCCGCACAGCGGAAAAGGACCGTTTGAGGCGCAGCCTCAAGCAGGTGAGGGTGCGTGTTGCCAACCAACGCGCACCGTTCCCCGCCCCGGCCATCCATGGCCAGTGGTGCAACACGCACCCTCAGCGGGTCTTGCTTTCGCTCCACCCTCCCGCTCCCGCGCGGGCGCGAGAGCGGGAGCGATCAGGACGGGCCCGTCTGCGGCCCGCTTCCCTCGCCGCCCGGCCCATCACCGCCGCCGCCCCGACGACGCCGACGCCTTCGGCGTTTCCGTTGTCCGTCCGGCGCCCCGGACGTGCCGGGCTG
The DNA here is from genome assembly GCA_038214505.1 of Phycisphaerales bacterium. GTDB lineage: Bacteria > Planctomycetota > Phycisphaerae > Phycisphaerales > UBA1924 > UBA4658. Next base: position 3,831 of record JBBQRT010000079.1, read on the forward strand.
CTCGGGGCCGGAGTCCGGGCCGCCGGAATCCAGCGCGTCCATTGCGTCCATGATCTCGTCAAGCTCGTCCTTGGGCTCGCCCACTGGCGGCCGCGGCGGCTGCACCTGCGGCGGCCTGGGGGTCTGGGCCTCGGGCCGGGCCGGACGATCCTGATTCGCAGGCCGTTCCTGGGGCGGGCGGTCTTGCGGCGGGCGATCTGATCCGGATCGATCCGATCGCGGGCCGCCTCGCTCGCCATCACGGCCGTCGGGGCGCGGCCCCTGCGGCGGACGCGACACCGGCGGGCCGCTCGGGCGCGGCCGATCGCCCCGCGGGGCGGCGGGCCCGGGGGGGGCAGCAGGCCCGGGGGCGTCGGTCTCTTCCGCGACGCGTTTGGCCGGCTTCTCGCCCGGGGCCAGAAGCGTGATGTCTTCGACGGGCACGGCGACCTGCTCGGGCACCTCTTCGAGCTGCACAAGCACGAGCTGGGTCAGGATCTGGCTGTCAACGACCCAGCCCACGCCGTGGGGAGTGTCGACGCGCTGCTTCTTCTTGGGCAGGCGGGCCCGGAGGTCGTCGTAGGTGGATTCCTCGTAGCGGAGGCAGCACATGAGCCGGCCGCAGCGGCCCGAGATCTTCAGCGGATCGAGCGTTGCCTTCTGGATCTTGGCGTTCTTCATGCTCACGGGCTTGAGGACCTTCAGGAACTGCTTGCAGCAGCAGTGCTGCCCGCACTTCTCGTAGTCGGCCGTGATGCGGGCCTCGTCGCGGGCCCCGACATGTCGAAGGTCGATGCGGGCGTTGTGGACATACGCCAGCTCCTCGGCCAGCTCGCGGAAGTCGACGCGGTCTTCGGAGACGAAGTAGAACGTGATCCGCTCGGCCCCGAGGATCTGCTCGGCGTCGACGACCTTCATGGGCAGGTTCATCCGCTCGGCGATCGCCCGGGCCTGCTTGGTCATCTGCACCCGCTGGCCGTCGAGGGCGGCCTGCTTGGCCATGTCCTCGATGGTCGCGATGCGGAGCACCTTGCCCTGGCCGAAGTACGGGTAGTCCTTGCCGCCGGAGTTGTCGATGTATTCGAGCATCTCCTTGCGGCTGACGCTCTTGCCGCAGCCGGAGTTGGGGCAGGTGCTGGTGAGCATCTCCCCAAGCTCGGTCCCGCGGTGCGAGCGCACGACGAACTTGGTTCCGCAGCCGGGCTTGCTCTGCTCGTGGTAGGTGAACTCGCCGATCATCAGCATCACGCCGAAGCGCACCACGACGGTCGTCGGGGGCTTCATCTTGGCGTAGAGCTCTTTGTCCTGCTCGGCGAGATCGGCTTCGAACTGAGGCAGCGGGAAGATGGGCATGGGTGGTGGCGCTCGCGGGATTATCGGCCTGAAGCCCGCAAGCACGGCACGGCGCGGACGGAAGCGGCGAGACAGGCCGTGCGCGAGCCGAGGCCCGCGCGGTTCTGCATCGGCTCCGGCTCGCCGGGGCGTACTTCGAGACTCGACGGTCGACCCGGCCCGGGGTTCTGCTCCCGCGTCCTGGCCGGTGTGGCCGCGGGGTCCAAACGCGTGCGCTCGCCACCCGGGGCCGCGAGCGCCCCGGCAGGTTCCTCGATGATACCCCGCCATGGCGGGGGAGTTCGACCAACCCGCCTTCGAAGCCCCCAGAGGCTATGTTTGTCCGTGCAAACTTCTGCCCCCCGGCATCGCTCGCTCGCCGCCCCGATCACCCTCGAAGGGCGGGGACTGTTCACGGCTCAACACGCGAGGCTGGTGATCGCACCGGCCCCACCGAGCAACGGGATCGCGTTTCGCCGCGTCGATTCGCCCGGGTCGGAGGCAATCCCGGCGCTTGCGAGCCAAGTGATGCCCGAATCCAGGCGGACACTGCTTTCGGTGCGTCCCGGGGACAAGGCCGCCCCGAGTGTGCAGACGGTCGAGCACGTGCTTTCGGCCCTGGCCGGGCTGGGGATCACCGACGCGCTGCTGGAGCTTGACGGCCCGGAAGTTCCCATCCTGGACGGCTCCGCCGGGCCGTTTGTCGAGGCCATTCTGGCGGCCGGGGTAGTGGACCTGGGTCCGGTCGGCATGCCGGCGGTCAGCATTCTCGAGCCGATCGCGCTCATCGATCCCGCGTCGGGAACGGGCATCATCGCCGGGCCGTCGGCGCGCCCGGGGCTGGAGCTGGTGTACGAACTGGAGTATCCACCGGGATCACCGATCCCGCCGCAGTCTGCGTCGATGCACCTGCCGGCCGGCGGTCCGTCGGCCGAATATGCCGCTTTGGTTGCGCCAGCCCGAACGTTCTCGACGCTGCAGGAGGCCCAGATGGCCCGCCAGATGGGCCTGTTTGCCCATCTCTCGCCCAAGGACATGCTGGTGATCGGGCCCGAGGGACCGGTTGAAAACGCTTACCGCCTCGAAAACGAGCCCGCGAGGCACAAGCTGCTGGATCTTCTGGGCGATCTGTCGCTGTGCGGCTTATTGGCCCGGGGCCTGAACGGCAAAGTTACCGCCCGCCGAACAGGACACGCCCAGAACCACGAGATGGCCCGCCGTCTCATGGCCCTTGGCTAGAAATCACGGGTCCCGAGGACGATTCTTAAACCCCCGCCTTGTCCGCATCCAACCAGCTGTCAGAGTCGATAGCGATGATTGGTTGTGGCCACCCCGGGGCAACCCGGCGGTAAACCTGAATCGGCCCGGGGCGACGTGCCCGGCTCACGTATCAACCGCAGGCCGTTCCGCCGGCCGAGAAACCTCCAGATGACCGCAGCACGCCCGCATCCCCGTCGACACGCCGCCACGCCCAGCGGGGCGCGGGGCTTCACGCTCATCGAGTTGCTGGTGGTCATCTCGATCATTGCGCTCTTGGTGGGCCTGACGCTGCCGGCCCTTGGCTCGGCCCGTGAGACGGCCCGGCGGACCCAGTGCCTTGCCAACCTTCGTTCGTTCGGCCAGGGTTTGCAGTTGTACATGAACGACTCCAAGGACCGGCTTCCCTATGTCCGCCCGCTGCACGAGAACCTTCCGGGCCAGGCCGGCGGCGGCAACGACCCCTCGCTGCTGGACATCATGAGCGTGTATCTGAACGTCCCCACCCCCGAGCGTGAGGACCCGAACGTGCCGACCTCGCCGTTCCGGAACGTGTCGGAGATGTTCAAGTGCCCGGGCGACCGGACGGGCAAGGACGCGGCGACGAACTTCGAGCCGGTGTGGCGCACGGCCGGGGTGAGCTACGAGTACCTGGCGGGCACGATGATGTTCGGGGCGTACATGGCCGCCGTCCGCGACCCGCAGGGGGCCGTGAGCAAGGTGTACGAGCTGCCGCGCTGGCGCGAGCTTCCGGTGATGCTCTGCGCCGACCAGTGGCACACGCAGCGTCGCATCGGCCAGAAGCGCAACGCGCTGTACTTCGGCGACTGGCGGGCCGACTGGTGCACCGACCTTGGCACCGTCGACCTGGGCTCGTCGACCGGCCGCGACCTGATCTGCGACATCGTCCGCCAGTTCGGCGGCGTGCCATTGCCGGGCTGCAACTGAGTCTCGAAATCCTTTCAACCACCACCACACCATGACCAAAACATCCAGCACATCCCCGATGGGCGACTCTCTTCTGGAAGGCCTTATCGAGCCGGCGCCGGCCGCCGCGCCGGCCAAGGCCGCCAAGCCCCGCAGGAGCTTCAAGCTGCCGGAGCCGCTGCGTGATCGGCGGGTCCAGGCGGGGATCGCCGCGGCGCTGCTCGTTGCCGGCTCGATCGGCGGGTACTTTGCTTTGCGGGCGGTGCCGCAGCCCGACTACGCCGCGGCCCCTATGGACGATGTGCTCGACTACACGCTCCTGACCGACGACTTCAACGCGCTGCCGGTGGACAAGCGGCTGGATCTGATCGCGGCCCTCCTCAAGCGGCTCCAGAGCATGTCGTCGGAGGACTCGGTCGCGATGGCGATGTTCGCCTCGATGATCGACTCGGACAAGATGCGCGAGCAGCTGATGAAGAACGCCTCGCTGATCGCCATCGACAAGTGGGACCAGTACGCACGCGACTACCAGTCGGTGCCCGACGGCGACCGCGGAGCCTACCTCGACAAAGCCTTCCTCGAGTTCGCCAAGCTCGGCGAGACGCTCACCGGGCAGCCGGTCAACAAGACCGACGACGAGCTGCTCAAGGACGGCCGCGACCAGGCCAAGCGCGACAAGGACCGCCTGCTCTCGGGCGAGGGGCCCACGGGCGGGCAGATGGCCCGCATGGCCGGCATGCTCCGCAACGGCATGGGCAAGAACTCGAACCCCCAGCAGCAGATGCGTGGCCAGCAGCTCATGCGCGACATGACGCGGCACCTGCGGGGCAACTGAGCGGCCCGAGCGTGAGGACATTCTGAATCCGCCCCGCCGCCCGCGTATCTCTGCGGGCGGCGTCGTCGGTGGGCTCAGCAGCCGGCAAACCACGCGCTGAGGAAGGCGAAGATGTCCGAGACGTCGCGGGTGCCGTCGAGCGTCACGTCGGCCCGCAGGTCGCCCGCGAACCAGGTGCTCAGGAACGCGAAGATGTCGCCCACATCGCGGACCACGCTCTGGTCGAAGTCGGCGACGCAGCAGGGCTGAACGAGATTGCCCGGAGCGTTGCACACGCTCCCCGGGCCTGCGAAGCGCGTCAGCGGGCCGGTGCAGAGCGCCGGGGCCAGCACCGAGCACGCCGCGCCCGAGCAGCAGGCCCCCGCGGGCTGCGGGCAGGGATTCGGATCGCACACGCCCGACGACGACCACACGCCGGTGCACGCCGCCTGCGTCGTGCTCGTGCACGAGCCGTCGGCGGCGCAGCACGCCCCCGTGGGCTGTGGACAGGTATTGGGGTCGCACACGCCCATCGACGACCACACGCCCGTGCACGCCGCCTGCGTCGTACTCGTGCACGAGCCGTCGGCGACGCAGCACGCCCCCGTGGGCTGCGGACAGGTGTTGGGGTCGCACACGCCGCCCTGGGTCCACACACCCGCGGTGCAGGCCGCCTGAGCGCCGAGCGTGCAGACGCCCGAGGTGTCGCAGCAGGTGCCCGTCGGCGGCGGGCACGGGTTGGGCGAGCACGAGCCACCGACGGTCCAGACGCCGACCGTGCACGCCGACTGGGCGACGAAGGTGCAGTCGCCGTCGTTGCAGCAGGTGCCCAGCGCGACGCAGCCCGCCGCGGCGCAGGCGATGCTGTTGCCCGCGTAGGTGCCCGAGGCCGCGGCGCACGCGACGGGCGTCAGGAGCGTGCACGAGGCGTCGGGCGCGCAGCAGGCACCGGTGGATGGGTTGATGGTCAACGCGGAGACCAGCGAGGCCTGGCCGGCGGCGAAGGTGGTGCCGTCGGAGTTGATGACGCTCACCGTCCGCGGGCCCGTGGCCGCGGCGGGATCGACGACGAAGCTCAGGCCGGTGATCTGCGTGCCCAGGGTGTTGACCACCGGCGTGCCGGTGACGACCACGCCGGTGCCCGAGACGGCGATCTGCGCGGCGCTGGTGACGCCCTTGAAGTTCGTTCCGGAGATCGTGACGCCGGTGCTGCCGCCCTGGGTGGCGGCGGCGGGGAGCACGGCGGAGATGACGGCCGTTGCGCCGTTGACGACGACATTGATCGTGTCCGTCGACGTGAGCGCGTTGGAGTCGGTGATGCGGAGCGAGACGACGTACGTGCCGTTGGAGGGATATTGGCGGATAGGCTGGGCCCCGCCGATCTCGAAGACGCCGTCGCCATCAAGGTCCCAGGCGTAGGCGGTGATGCTCGCGGGAGTGGCAGTTGCGCCGACGGTGTCGGTGGTGTAGGAGTTGACGTCGCCCATGAAGAAGCAGTTGCTGTTGGCCGGGCAGCGCTTGTTCATGCCCGCGATGGCGATCGGGGCCGACTTGGCTGTGCCGACGCGGACGGAGAGGTCGTAGAGCTGGACGTTCTGGTTGCTGGCGGTGTTCGGCCCGTTGTCGACGACGCGGACGGTGTAGGTCCCCGCCGCGAGCATCGGCAGGGTGATCGACTCGGCGGCCCCGGGACCGCCGGAGGACGAGGAGAACAGGACGCCCGCTCCGTCAAAGGGTCGCAGCTCCAGGGCGAGGTCGCCCGCGGAGAGCGCGTTGACCGTGGGGCCGGTTGTTGGGTTGCAGCCGCTAGTCTGCTGGACGTTCTGGTAGCTGCCGCCGGTGGGCGTGACGGTGAGGGTCACGGGCTGCGCGGAGGAGAGGGTGAAGCGGAACCAGTCCTGACCGGTGCCGTTGCCGACGCCGTTGGCGTTGGCCACGCCGTTGGTCGAGAGGTTCGGAGCAACGACGGAGCGGAGGGGGCTGACCAGGTCGCCGAAGTCGCGCCCCGTGGCGGCGGTGGTGTTGCCGGCGAAGCGGTCGCCGTAGTTGCGCTGCCCGCCCCGCATCTCGTCGATCTGCAGGGCATCGAAGTTGACGTTGATGAACGGCTCCATGAGCTTGGTGTTGTTGCAGGGCGTCGGGTGGATGAAGCCCAGCCCGTGCCCGTGCTCGTGGGAGATCACGTTGCGCAGGTATCGGAAGTTGTCGCTCGACGCGGAGAGCGTGTTGACGGTGTTCGCAGCGGGGAGCTGGGTGGTGTTGAGAACCATGTCGCCGCCGGAGCTCGGGAAGTTGTTGTACGCGAGCACGCCGCCGTTCCCCTGCGGGCGGCCGCCGATGCGGATGTCGCCACGGGCGGTGGTGTTGCGGGTGCTGTTCATGATGAACGAGAAGTTGTCGTCGGCGACTTCGGCGTAGTTGACGCCGATCCAGCGCTCCCACGCGACAATGGACTGGCGGATGTACTCGCGGCCGCGGTCGAGGTTGGTCGCGCCGAAGCGTGCGGTGAGAGCCGCGTTGAGGACGTTGCTCCCGCCGTCCCAGGCGATGCCGTCGCCGGGGAACGAGATGTTGAGGTTGGCCCGCTGGGCCAGGCCCGAAGCACCCTGAAGCCCGTCGCCGACCCAGACGGGGCTGCTTGTGAAGAACCGGACCCGCTGGCCCATGCTCTCGGCGGGGTTGCGGGCCCCGTAGAGCTGCATGATGCTGGCCAACTGCTCCGGGGTCGGGTCGCTGACGAAACACATCGAGCGGCGCGGGGTCATCGCCATGCGGGCCGCCAGCGTGCCGCGGCCTTCGCGGAGGTCTTCAAGGCGGATCGTCGGCGGTTCGGAAGGATCCGACTGATCGTCGGCGAGTGCGGCCAGCGGCGTCGCGACGAGCGAACAGGCGATCACACACCGAGCAGTCCAGACCCGGCCGCGGGGTAGAGGCATGAGTTGACCACCTTGTCGCGGCGAGGACACCGCCAACCAGACCCTGAAGAAACCGACCGGCGTCAGAACGACGGTGACGGCCTACCAACGTGCCACAATGTCCGCAAGGGGCAAGTTGCTTGTTCCACCAAGCCGCCGCAAGCACCGTCCGATATCGCTTAGACTGGGGCCGATGGCCAGCCGTGGCCCGCTCGGCCGGTCAGCGCGCGGCATCGACTGCATCCCGCGGCAGGGTCGCGATGGAAACGGGCGAGTTGATCACTGGTCGCCGATCGGGGCTTGCCCCGAGGCGGCGTCGTCGGACCCGAGGTCAGGACTTGGCCTTGAAAAAGTCCAGATTGATCTGGACGTACTTGTTCCACTCGGCGGGAAGGTCTTCCTGGGGGAAGATGGCCTTGACGGGGCACTCGTCGACGCACAGGCCGCAGTCGATGCAGGTGTCGGGGTCGATGTAGAGCTGGTCGACCTTGGCGAACTCGGCCTCGTTCTTGGTCGGGTGGATGCAGTCAACGGGGCAGACCTCGACACAGGAGGTGTCTTTGGTCCCGATGCATGGCTCGGCGATGATGTGGGGCATGGCGTAAGTGTTCCGCGTGGGGCGATGGGCCCGGCCCATGGTATGCCGACCGTGGGCCCGATGCGCCCGTGCGCAGCGGCGGACGAGAGCATCAAAACGCAACGCCCCCCGCCGGAAGGCCGGCGGGGGGCGTGGATGAAGTCAGTAGATCGCTGGCTTCGGCTTAGGTGCAGCCGACGAACCAGGCGGAGAGGAACTGGAAGATATCGCTCACGTCGCGGGTGCCGGTGCCGTCGCCGCCGACATCGGCGAAGGAGGAGTTGGCGAACCAGGCGGAGAGGAAGGCGAAGATGTCGGCGACGTCCTTGACGCCCGACTTGTTGAAGTCCGCGTAGCAGCAGCCGGCGTTGATGGCCGACTGGCCGGTGCAGGAGCTGCCCGTGACAAGGCGGATGCCGACGCCCGCGGGGGCGGTGCAGTCAACGGCCGGGATCACGATGCAGGTCACGCCACGGCAGCAGACAACCGGGGGCACGTCGCAGGGGTTGGGGGAGCAGGTCGTAGCCGCACCCTGCCAGGTGCTGCCGGCGTCGACGCAGGCGGCCTGGGTGGCGGTGGCGCAGGTGAGGTTGGTCGCGCAGCAAGCGCCGGTAGGAGCGCAGTTGGTGGGCGTGCAGACCGAGTTGGCACCGAACCATGTGCCGCCGGCGGGGCAGGCGGCCTGGGTGGTGATGCTGCAGGTGAAGGTGACGGTGCAGCAGGCGCCGGTCGGGGCCGGGCACGCGTTGGGCGTGCAGGCGCGAAGAGTGGACTGGACGGAGCCGCCGGCGGAGGTGCAGGCGGCGGCGTCGGCGGAGATCACGCACGAGCCGGTAGAGAAGCAGCAGGTGACCACGGGGGCCGTGCAGATGTTGGGGGCGCAGACGCCGGCGGCGAGGAAGGTGCCGCCGGTGCAGCCTGTGCTAGAAGTGATGGCGCAGTCGCCGAAGCCCAGGCAGCAGGAGCCGACCACGGTGTTGGGCGGGTTGCCGCCATTGGGATCGCAGGGCTCGGGGGAGCAGAGGCTGCCGTTGCCCAGGAACACGCCGACGAGGGCCGCGCAGTCGAACGGCTCGGCGCCGCCCGTGATGGCGTTGTTGCGGACGGTGACGGTGCAGGTCGCACCGAGGCAGCAAGCGCCGACTTCAGCGACCGGGGTGACGCTGAACCAGTAGCGGTTGCCGACCCCGCCGACGAAGCAGGGGAGGTTGTCGAAGGAGTTGACGGAGATGTTGAGATAGAGCTCGCCGTTGGGGACGTTGATGTAGAAGTCGTTGGCGCTGGAGCAGGCGGTGATGCCGAGCTGGATCAGCGGGACGGTGGTGCCGGTGCAGATGCCGCGGCCGACCTGGAGGAAGCCGGGGAACTCGGAGCGGTAGTCGACCTTGAACCACTGGCTGCCGCTGGCGTCGCTGACGTCGGGGAGGCGCCAGTAGTCGAAGTCGCGGGTGGTGCCGGAGTTGTTGATCTGGCCGGTACCGAAGGCGCCCAGGGGAATCAGGGCCGCGCCGCCGCAGTTGGAGTTGGTGCTGGCCACGCCGCAGGTATCGGCCTCCAGGACAGCGTTGGCGGGGATGTCGATCGCGCAGTTGCGGAGGCCCGAGCAGGCGACGGCGGGCGGGCTGGAGGGCGTGCCGCTGGCGGTCGCGTTGACGTAGAAGAAGCCGGTGTCGATGACGCCGTTGCCGGCCTCGAAGCCGTAGACGTAGACGAGATAGGCCTGACCGG
>JBBQRT010000080.1:0-13149 GCA_038214505.1 Phycisphaerales bacterium
CATGCCCGTTGTCCCTGATAAGAAACTCGAGCAGATTAACTTCGCGCAGGAGCACCTGGCGCCCTGGACGGCCAACACCGTCGCCCTCGGGCTCACGCCCGGGCAGGTCACCGCGATCTCCGAGGCCACCGAGGCCGCCGACGGCAGCTACCGCACCGCCCGCACCCTCCGCCAGCAGGCCAAGGCCGGCACCGCCCAGGCCGACCTCGACATCCGATTCATGAACACGCTCGTGGGCGATGCCGTCAAGGCCATCCGCCTCAGGGCCGAGAGCACCAACGATCCCAAGCTCTACAACCTGGCCCAGATCCCCGCGCCCGCGGCCCCGACCGCCGCGCTCCCGCCGACCAAGCCCGACAGCCTCCGCGCCGTCATCGGCACCACCGGCGGCCTGACCATCCAGTGGAAGCCGTCGCCGGCCACCCCCGGCTTCGACGCCTCGACCTCGGGCGTGCTCTACACCGTTCGCCGCCGCCTGGCCGGGCAGACCGGCTGGACCATCGTCGGCACCGCCAAGCCCAGCCGCGCCGGCACGCGCGGGTTCGCCTCGTTCACCGACGACTCGCTGCCGGCCAACCCGCAGGGCCTCGAATACACCGTCCAGGGCATCCGCTCGGGCGGCCGCACCGCCGACCTGGCCGGGCCGCTGAGCAACATCTTCCGGATCGTGATCGGCACCGGCGCCGACGGCATGATGTCCGTCGCCACCGCGCCGCTCAAGATGGCCGCGTAAGCACCCGCCGACGCGAGAGAGAAGCACAGGACAGAGGCCGATCCGGTGATTGACCGGGTCGGCCTCTCACTATTGGCAGCACGAGGAAGGCGGGTTGAACACGGAGGTGCACAGAGGAGCACGCAGGGAAGATCGGGACGCTGGGTTCAGCGATTGATGAACTGACCCGCTGACTTGCCTTCCCTCCGTGCACCTGTGTGCACCTCCGTGCGTCACCGTGCCTCACCGGTTCTGCCTATGGATTGGTGGATCCTCGGCATCCCTATCGAGGTCGCGATCGCCGTCGGGTGCGATCGCTCCCGCCCGCGAGCAGCAGGCGGGACGAGGCAGGGGGAAGTGGTGGTGGGGGAGGCGTACGCCGACGTCGAAGATGCCGCCCTCGTCACGGGAGTCGGCGAACTCTCCCGCGTCAAGTTGAGCCGCCCGCCTCATCCGGGCGAGAGAAGTCGAAAGTCATGTAGTAGTACGCCTGCCAGATGGGGAAGCGGACGTCGCAGCGGAAGCCCACGAAGTCGTCGGGGTCGAGCTTCAGGCGTTCGAAGAGAAACGCGGTGGCCTCGGCGTGCCGCGCCCACGCGTCCGTGCTGATACCGCTCAGCCCGCCCCCAAGCAGCTCCAGCCGCGGCCGTCCGGGCACGCGCTCGTCCCAGATGCGGGCGACGTTGTCGCCGAGCATCGGGTTCGAGTGAAACGCGGCCACCGATGGCGTCGCCTCCCGCGCCAGGCTTCGGTGCAGATAGGCGTCGATCAGGAGACGCTCCGCCGGGTACCGCACCCGGACAACCTCGTTGAAGTAGGGCTCCGGATCGCGCCGCACATCGTGAAACGGGCCATGCCGCGCGCCGATGACGATGTCGACCTTTCGATCCAGGGTGAGCCCGCGCGGATCGAGGATGCGTTTCTCCGCCCCCTTGGCCGTCGGACGAACCGACACCACGGGCAGCGGCCGCGTGCTGAAGCGAGAAATGATGCCGCCGCCGGGCAGTCCGGAGATCTGATCGTCCAGTCGCGGATCGTCCGGCGCGGCCTGGCTCTCCGTCGCGGCATCCACACACTCGAATCCAACGGCGAACGGGGCGGCGTCTTCGCGCGATTGCTGCCCGATGAATCCAGTGAGCGAAACGCTCTCGAGCCGATCGTTCTGCGGAGGAAGCGGACGCAACACACCGACCATGAGGTGCAGATCCAGCCGCCGCCCGGTGAGCGCGGCGGCGTGACGGAACAGGCCTTCTCTGGCCGCCTCGTTCAACGGATCGGACGTGGGAGAGGTCGTCGCGCGAACCCGTTCGATGAGGTGGGCGTGGCTGCGTGCGTGCCCCTTGATGAACCGCTCGAACTCCGAGATCGCCGACAGTGCGTTCTGAACCGCCCCGGCGGCGACAGGGAACGCGCCGAACGCGAGCACGAACGTGTGCAGTCCGCGGATTCCCGGCAGTCGGCCGAGCACGTCAACCCCCTGCACAGCCGGGGAGGTCGCCGTGAGCACGCGGTGGCAGATGGTGCGGTCTACGCCCAGCAGGCGAGAGAGCGGGCGCGTGCTGCGGAGTTCGGGCTGCGCGACCGCGACAAGCGTGCGAAGCTCGGCCTGGATACGCGCGGCGAGGCTCTCGGCGGCGGCCGCTTCCGAAGACGAGAGCGGCCGGGCAAAGGCGGTGATGCCTGTCGGCGGCTGCACATCCTGCCACGACATGGTTTGGAGTTTGAGCGGTGCGTGGGTCACTTAATTCCATTTATTCTACTTGACAGCTCGTGAGTCGTCAAGTAGTCTTTCCGATTGTCTCTCAAAGACGATCGAGACCGATGAGTCGCTGAATGCGGCTCGTCGGAGGGCGGGGCGATTATAGGTGTTTGTTCAAGGAGTCGAGACATGAAGTACCTCGTGGCCATTCTCTCAACGATGCTTGCCGTCATGGGCTTGAGCGCCACGGCGCGGGCTCAGTGCGAACCCTCGTGGTCGCCTGGGTTCGAGATGCCGTCGATGCCCTTTGGCACCTTGAGGAAATCGATCCAGTTCGATGACGGAAGCGGGCCGGCGCTCTTCGCGATCAACGAAGGCAGCGGGCGTGCGTTCAAGTTCCAGAACGGCTCATGGCAACAGGCCGGTGAGCGGTTCTTCGCCAGCGCGACCGGTGCCGCTATCGGCCGCACCCTCGACATGATCGTCTTCGATGCCGACGGCGCCGGGCCGGGGCCCAGCGAACTCTACGTCAGCGGCGGCTTCCGGCGAGTAGGCCGAACCGGAACCACGGCGACGTTTCCCTGCACCGGCATTGCCAAGTGGAGCCCGACGACGGGCACGACCGGATCGTGGGTGCCCGTCGCCACCACCTTCACAACACTGTCGCTCGGAGGCGTTGTGGGGCTCGCCGTGCAGGACTTCGGCACCGGGCCGAGACTCTACGCTGCCGGGAACATCAGTTCCACGACGACCTTGGCGGTATACAACGGCGGAACGTCCTGGTCGTTCATTCCTTCGAATACGGGCGGCGTCGAAGTGAGGGCCATCGCCGCGTACACGGACACGGTCCCGAAGATTGTCGTTGGTGGCCGGTTTACTTCGATGCAGGCTACGCCCAACACGTTCCGCATCGCTGCGTACAACGGAACGGATTGGGGGCCGATCACCACCGGTGTGCCCGAAGAGGTGTATCAGATTGTGACCGCCAACACGCCCTCCGGGCAGAACATGTTCATCTTCGGGTCGGTGATCACCAATCTCAGCTGGGGGATCGTGCGCTGGGACGGCACGACTCTGCAGCCCGTGGCGGCGGTGTCGAGTCCGAACGTCGGCAACTATATTTTCAACGTCAACGACGGCATCAACCCGGGCGAGTCGATCTATGTCGGCAAGAACAACGCGACCACGGTCGTGAGCAACTTCGGCGCACCGATGCCGCTCAGCGGACCATCGCGATGGAACGGAACGTCCTTTATTGAGCTCGACGCGACCAACCCGGTGTCGATCGCGGCCATGGGGAGTTTCGACCCCGACGGCGCAGGGCCGCAGCCCGCGAGGCTGATCGTGACCGATCTGAGCGGCACGGGCATGCTTCAGTATGTGAATGGTTCGTGGAGTGACGCGCTCGCCTTCCCGGATTCGCGCGGCTTCCGCGAGCAGGGTCTCTCCAAGCTGACCGTGCACGATGCCGACGGCGGTGGGCCGGCGGGGCCGGAACTCGTGGGCATCTTCACGACTGGCGGTGTAGGCATCACAAGACCCCGCACGCGTCAAGGCCTGAGATTCGCCGACCAGGTTCTGACGTATTCGGGCGGATTCTGGGAGCGCTTCGGCGCGCAGCTCGACAACCTCCGTGTGGTGAATCCCAACGACGCCGCGGACACCTCCGCGTGGATGAACGACTCTCTGAGCTTCGACGACGGCACCGGATCGGCGCTCTACATCGGCGGCACTTTCACGCACAACGACGCGACCGTGCTGAACCATGTGATGAAGTGGAACGGCGTCGACTGGGCGCCTCTGGGCACGGGCGTGGCCAACCTCCTCCCCATGGCGGCCACCAGCGGCGAATGGGGTTTGAACGGCGTCGGCGTGCAAGCCCTGACGGTGTTCAACGACGGCTCGGGCGCGGCCCTGTACGCGGGCGGAAACTTCGTCACCGCCGGCGGCAACCCCGCCAACTACGTCGCGAAGTGGAACGGGTCAGCCTGGTCGCCCCTGGGCGCGGGCCTGCCCGGACCGGTGACCACGCTGGAGGTATACAACGACGGTTCCGGCGCTGCCCTCTACGCGGCGACGAGCGCTCGCACCGACGTGGATGTTGATGGCATCTCCAACGGCAATCCCTCGCAGGTCGGCGTCTTCAAGTGGACGGGCTCGGCGTGGATGCAGATCGGCACCAGCGAGTTTGTCGTCCGCGCCATGGCCGTGTTCAACGGTGAGCTCTACGTCGGCGGCATTTTCGCTTCGATCGGCGGCGACTCGTACAACCACCTGGCCAAGTGGAACGGCACAATCTGGTCGCCCGTGAGCACCGGCGTGACGCTCGGCTCGGGCTTCGTGGACACCCTGCACGTCGGCAACGACGGCTCGGGCTCGGCTCTATTCGTCGGCGGATCGTTCAAGAATGCGGGCGGAGTCCCGGTCGATGCGATCGCCAAGTGGGATGGCACGGCGTTCAGCACGCTCGGCGCGGGCCTCAGCGGCGACGGCACCACCGCAGGGTGGGTTGCCGCGCTGGCGATGTACGACGACGGGCGCGGGCCCGGCCTGTTCGCATCCGGCCCATTCACACGCTCGGATTCGGGCCTTCTGACGTCAAGGATGGCCCGGTGGGGTGTGCCCACGCCCTTGTTCCGCACCCAGCCGAGCGCGATCACCGTCGCCGCAGGCGGGACGGCCGTGTTCTCGGTCGCACTCGACGCAAGCCTTGGCGGAGCGCTCCGCTGGCAGCGGAACGGCGTCGATCTCGTCGACGGCGGCCGTGTCTCGGGTGCTACCGGCCCTGTGCTCACCATCACCGGTGTGCTCTCCTCCGATGCCGGCGCGTATCGGTGTGTGGGCACTAATGGTTGCGGACAAACGGTGAGCGTCGTCGCCCGTCTTACGATTCCCTGCGTCGCGGACTTCAACCAGGACGGCACCCGCGACGTGGCCGACATCTTCGCCTTCCTCTCGGCCTGGTTCGCCAGCGCCCCCGGCGCGGACTTCGATAACTCCGGCACCCGAGACGTGGCCGACATCTTCGCCTTCCTCAGCGCATGGTTCGCCGGCTGCTGAGACGTAAACTTTCCTCTTCTCTCGGTGCTGGGCCTAGCGGTGCAGCACCGGATTGCGGAGAGCCGACACCCGGTGGAGCCGGTGGGAACGTCGGGTTGCAGATGTACGGGCAGAGAAGTGCGAGCGCCGATGCGAGCAGGAGACTCCTTGTCAAAGCCCCGTGACCATAACGCGCTTCGGAACCGTTCGGCGTTCACGCTCATCGAGCTGCTGGTGGTGATCGTCATCATCGGGATTCTCATCGGGCTCCTGCTGCCCGCCCTGGCCAGCGCTCGCCAGCTGGCCCGCAAGAGCGTCTGCATGTCGAACCTTCGACAGTTCGCTGTCGGCTACAGCACCTACGCGATCGACTTCAAGGATTCCATCGCCACCTTCAGTTGGAAGCCCGGCAACACCGACAGCGACTTCCCTGATCTGCGTCCCTGGCAGGTGCCGGCCTCGATCGCTGGCGGCGAATGGGACACCGAGGCGGCCCGGTATCAGGCGACGGACATCGTCCGCCGCCTGACCGGGCGAACGACCCTGATACCGCCGGGGGGGGATTGGACGCCGTTCCATCGCTACAGCCACTTGGTGTTGAACTCGTACCTTGCTCACCGGCTGCCCGAGCGCATGGTGGTCTGCCCGGAGGACAGGGTGCGGCTGCAGCGTCAGGCCGACCAGCTGGCCGGAGTCGCCAGCACCGGCTGGGCCGGTGACCCGGACTCGTGGCGCTATCCATACGCATCCTCGTACCTGCTGGTGTCCTCGGCGTTCTCGGCGGACGGACCGGTCGAGCTCAGGTTGACCACAAGCCCGTCGTCGCAGGATCACGCGAGCATCTACCCCGGCCAGTTGCCGCTGGGCGGACGACGGATCACGGAGGTCTCCTTCCCGAGCCAGAAGGTACAGCTCATGGATACTCTCGCGCGGCATGTGCGTCGGCCGCTGTTTTATGCCTACCCCGACGCGAGCCAACCGCTCTTGTTCTTCGACTCTTCGGTGCGCGAGTATCGCTCGGACAAGAGCAACCTCGGCGCGGACCCGAACAATCCGTGGGACCCGTCGCCGCTGACGATCCGGTATGTGCCCCAGAGCAGCGAGGGTGAGCCGCCGACCAAGAGCGGGGCCGCGAGCGAGGACCTTCTTGCCCGCTATCAGTGGACGCGCGGGGGACTCAAGGGCCTCGACTTCGGCGGGGCGGAGCGGTCGGCGGATTGAGCCGCGGATCTCCACCAGTCACCGAAAGCCCGTCCGCTTGCTGATGCTTGGTAGCGGGCAACGTCCGTGAGCAACAGAGCACGGCCAATGAGTCAGGCCCGTGGCATCGAAGGTTCGTACCACCGAAGGTAGCTTGCTCTGAAGGCGACTTCGGGGCGTCGAAGCTAGCGATTTGCCATCACCGCCAAGGCCACCGAAGACGATCCCACGCCCGGGCATCGGCGAGGCAGCCGTGCCGCGTGCCAGTGCACGCCAACTCCAAGTCCCGCATCAAGGACCCGCCGAAACCGAGGTTCAGATACACATCGCGGTACCGGGCGAACGTCCGGCCGCACGTGTCCGGGCCTCGACCTGCCCGGACCGTTGCCACCTGCGCTCCAGTGAGAGATCCTTCGCCGACGCGAGAGAGAAGCACAGCACAGAGGCCGATCCGGTGATTGACCGGCTCGGCCTTTCTCTATTGGCGGGACGAGGAAGGCGGGTTGAACACGGAGGTGCACAGAGGAGCACGGAAGGAAGACCGGAAGGCTGGATGGAGAGTCGTGCATCCACGCGCCTTGTTGCCTTCCCTCTGTGCACCTCCGTGTTTCACCGCCTCGGGGTCCGGGGCAGCAGGAGCAGGGGGGTTTCGGGCGGGTCGGTCGGGGCAGAAATTCCTCGGGGTCAACCGGCAGGGCTTGTGGCCGCGGTTCGTACACTTGTCTGTCTGACCCTGTAGTCCGCGTTCGCTGGCGATTCGGTCGGCCGGGCGATGCGGGGCTCGTCCGGGATCCGAAGCGGACCGGGTCTAAACGGCGGAAGGGCGAGCGCATCGGCGTATGGAGTGGTGGATCCTTGGCATCCTCATCGTGGTCACGATCGCCGTCGCGATCGCGGTGTTTGTGTCGCGCCCCGGGGCCAAGGCCGCGGCGGAGCGGCGGCGACGCTATGTGCTGGACGACTCGGGCCAGCGTCTGCCCATGGCGGGCGAGTCGGCGCAGCCGTCGCCGCCCACGTTCGAGGATCCGCCGGGCGTGTTTATCCAGCCTCCCCCGCCGAGGGCCTCGGGCGAGCCGGGCACGCTCGGGCGTGTCGTCCACACCGTCGACGGCGATATGCTGCTCACCTCGCCGCCGTTCGCGCTGCGGCCGACGATCTTCAATCACCGCCAAGCCCGCTTCGCCAACGCGCTCATCCGCCGGTTGCCAGCCTGGGCCGTGGTCTGCCCGAAGGTCCGGCTGGACACGATTCTCACGCCCACGCGGCCCGACGGGCGTGATCCGGCCGACTGGCGGGAGTGGCGCCGGCGAATCCGTCTCCGCTCGATCGACCTCCTGGTGTGCGACCGACGGACTTGGAAGCCGGTGCTGGCGATCGTGTTTTCCAGCCGCGACCCCAGCGCCGCCATCACGCCCGGCGGCGGCGAAGACCGGATGGTCGACGAGGTCCTCCGCACCGCGGGCCTCTCGATGGTCCGCGTCCGCGGCGACCTCAGGGAAGACTGGCCGATGATTGCTCCACATGTCGAGGCGTTGATCCTCGCGCCCATCAGCGATGACCAAGTCTTCGACGCGGCCGACCGCCTGATGCGCGTCGATCAGGACGCCGCCGTCAAGCTTCTGAAGAAGGAGGGGGACGAGGGGTGGTTGCTGGAGTGAGATCGGACCGGTTGCTCGCGCGGCCACGGGGCTCAGTTGCCGCGCCAGAGCACGTACGCCCAGTTGATGCCGACCACGACCAGCAGCGCCGCCGCGGCCCATGGGCCGGACATCCACGCGCCGCGTGCCGCCCTTGACCGCCGCGCTGTCCGGGCCCGAACGATCATCCAGACGCCCCACACGATCGCCGCCGCAACGACGGCGACAAACAACGGGTTCATCACCGCCGCGGCCCCGACATCCCCCCGCGCGAGGAGAGCCGTCGCCCGGGTCGAGCCGCACATCGGGCACGGCGAGCCCGTCACCCGCTTGAACACGCACAGCGTGACTTCCTTCCCCGCGAAACGTTCGACGAGCATCGCGGCGACCACGGCCACCGCCCACGCGCTGACGCCGAGCATCGCGCCGGTGCTGACGCCGTGCTCGTGAAGCCGGTGGACGATCGAACGACCGGAGATCACCCGCCGCCGCACTTCATGGACCGCCCCGGGCCCCGCCGGCCGCCGTCGCTCCGGCGACCGCGATCACGAACACGATAAAGAGCAGCCAGATGAGCAGCGCCGCGACCTGAAGGCAAAGCAGCACGGTCCCGATGATGCCGCAGATCCGGCCCGCATCGGTCAGGCCGCGGCCCGAGGGGTCCATCCTGCCAACCTGCATCTGGTTCACGTCGCGGTTGCCCATGACCCAGGCGATCACGCCGAAGACCCCGCACATGATGATGCCCAGGATGCCCAGCACCAGGACCAGAACGCCCCGGTGCGGCATCGACTGACCAAGCATGCCCGGCTGTGTCGGCGGGAACGGCATCCCGGGCGGCAATGATGGCGGCGTT
Source organism: Phycisphaerales bacterium (assembly GCA_038214505.1). Classification (GTDB taxonomy): domain Bacteria; phylum Planctomycetota; class Phycisphaerae; order Phycisphaerales; family UBA1924; genus UBA4658. The sequence continues at coordinate 9,144 of JBBQRT010000080.1, forward strand.
GAATACTGGCTCATAGTTGCTCCCAAGGCTCGCCACCATCGCGCACACTCGCGGCCGTCGTGCGGGATCTCCATCCCTGCGTCCGCCCCGGGTCCGCTCGACGCGGAACACCGAGGGCCGCACGGCTGCACGCGGTTTTGAACGCCGCAATCGCCGCGTTTAGGGCTGGGCAGCGCCACCCACCGCCGCGGCACCAATACCGATGACCATGATCAGCAGCCAGATGCCAACGCCAAGCACAACCAGGACCGTTCCGACGATCCCGCAGATCTTTCCTGCCTGCGTCATGCCGCGGCCCGTCTGATCCATCCGACCTGCGTCGATCGCGGCCAAGTCCTTGTTGCCCATCACCCATGCCGCGGGGCCGAGCAGGCCGCAGAGGACGATGCTGAGGATTCCCAGCACCAGGATCAGCACGCCGCGGTGGGGCGCAGTGCCGAAGCCGGAGGACTGGGAGATGGGCGGTGGGAACTGGGACATGGGCGCTCCTGGTTGATTAGACTGTGGCGGGACTGGGCCCATGCCCGGGCCCGCTTTGCCGCACTTTACCAAGTCCATGCGGACGACGCAACCCGGTTCTCCCGCCCTGTTCGCCCTTCGGGGGCCACACGCATCGCCGACCCCGCTGCAAACTCCGCGACCCCCGCCACGCCGGCGATGTCCGACCACCGGACCCACGTCGCCCGCGCCGTCGACTCTGCGCTTAGGGCCGCCGACCCGTACGACATTGTCGCGGCGGCCGCCAAGCGGGCCTGGGGCGATACCCCGTCGCTGGGGGGGCGTGCCTGCGTGCTCGTCGGCGCGGGCAAGGCCTCGGTGGCCATGGCCCGGGCCGTGCTCGAGGTCGGCAAACTGCAGCCGGTGCCCGGCGGCGGAGTGATCGTGTGCCCGCCGATGTCGCCCGGGCACCGGGCCCCGCCCGCGTTCGTGGGTCGGAGCGTCCGCCTGATGGAGGCCGACCATCCGCTCCCGACGCAGCGCAACCTCGTCGCCGCCCAGGCCGTGCTCGACGCGGCCCGCACGGCGGGGATGCGACGTGTCCCGCTCGTGGCGGTGCTCTCCGGCGGCGCTTCGGCCCATCTCACGCTGCCCGAGCGCGGCATCACCCTGGCCGACATCCGCGGCGTCACCGACGCGCTGCTCAAGGCCGGCGCGACAGTTCACGAGCTCAACACCGTGCGCAAGCATGTCGAGAAGCTCAAGGGCGGCCGCCTCGCGCTCGCGGCCTCGCCGTCGCCCGTCCAAGCGTTCATCCTCTCGGACGTCCCCGGCGATGATCCTTCGGTGATCGCCTCCGGGCCAACCTCGGCCGATGCTTCGACGTTCGCCGAAGCGCTCGCCGTGCTGGAACATCGCGGGGCGGCGGACGTCGCGCCGGCCGTCATAGAGCACCTGATCGCAGGCGCGGCCGGGCACAAGCCCGAAACGCCCAAGCCGGGAGACGCGTCGCTTGAACGATCCCGCGCCACGATCGTCGGTTCCAGCAGCCTCGCCGTCGTCGCCGCCACCGACGCTCTCAAGGCCTGCGGCTTTGTGATCGCTGAAGCAAGGTTCGAGGTTCAGGGCGAGGCACGCGAAGTCGGGGTGCGCCTGGCCGAAGTGCTGCTCGAAGCCCGCGAGCGCCGAGTAAACTCTGCGCCCATTGCCGTCATCTGGGGCGGCGAGACGACCGTCCGCGTTGCCGCGGCCGCCTCGCACGGCTTCGGCGGGCGGAACCAGGAACTGGCGATCAGCGCCGCGCTTCGGCTGGCCGATGTGCAGGGCGTCGTCGTGGCGAGCTACGCGACCGATGGCGTCGACGGCGTGAGCCCGCCCGGAAGGCTGCCTGTTGCTGGCGCGATCGTCACAGGCCGGACGCTCGGCGACGCGCGGGCCGCGGGCATCGATCTCGCGGCCGCGCTCGCATTAAACGACTCGTACCGGGTGTGTCAATCTCTCGGGCTGCACCACGGCACGGGCCCGACGGGCACCAACGTCAACGACCTGACGATCGGGCTGGTGTACTGAGCGGTAAACATCGGGTCCGAGTCAGATACATCATCCCGGCCCGGCCCCCCCATCTAACGGCACATCCCTGAGCAGGTCGGTAAGCCTTAGGTTGAGCAGCCGGCCCTTAGCCTCCGCCGGTGCGTACGCGTAGCCCGCCCAGCGCGCGTCGAGGTCCGATGCCTGCTTCCTGATTGCCTCCAGCGCAGTCGTTGGCAGCGAATCCGCGGGCGCATCGGCAGGACGAAGCCCCTCGACGCTCTCGTCAACGCTGGCCGAGAGCCGCCACCAAGTGCGGCCGTCCTTCGGCATCGCCTCGACGGCGACCACCAGCCCATCAAACGTCCGAACCCGCGCCGTCGTGACTATGCGGGCTTCGGGCCCGTCTCCGGCCGTGAAGTCAACCTCCGCCGCGGGCCGGACATCCTGAAGCGTGGTCGACGAAAGCAGCCCCGCGAGCTGATCGGCAAAGCTCGGGTCTCTCAGCTCGCGCCCAGTGGGCACGCCCGCGAGCGTGAACGACTCGCCCGGCCTGCCCCGCGAGACCGACAGCGGCTCGCCCGATGAACGCGTCACGTCGACCGAGCGGACGCGCTCCTTGTCGACGCCAGCGATCGTCGCCTGCAGCCACTGCGTCGCCTCGTGCGGCACCTCCACCCGGCCAGCGACCAAATACGCCTGCGACTCGCCCGCCCGGCGCAGGTACGTCCCCGGCGGCGTGCCCCACCGCGTGTCGCCGACAATCGCAGATGCCAGCACGACGCCGTCGGCCGTTGAGACAGTCACGAGCGTTGAACGGGGTATCGACGCACCGCCGGGGCCAGCAGCAGGGCCGGCGACGGGTGTGACCGGATCCTCAAGCCCGAGCTTGCCGAAGTTTTCGGGGCGCGACGTCTTAGCCTCCGCGCCGCGGAGCTGCGAGAGTCCCACCAGCACCGAGCGCACGGTCTCGAGCCGCGCGGGGTAGTTGGCCTTCTCGACGACGCGCCAGACGCCCGAGTCGAGACGCACGGTGAACGAGCCCTCGGCACGGGCGACGACGATCCTGGCCGCCGAGTCGCCCTTGGCCACAAGCTGCGGGAAGAAGGGCGTGCCGGGGTTCGCAGTCGCCGCGGTGCCGGCGGGATCGACACCTCGCCATGACGACGCCCAGAAAGCTGCGCCCGCGGCTGCTCCGGCAAGGACGATGATCGAGATGGCCGGTGCGCGGTTCATAGTTTGTTTCCGTTGAGCAAGGCCCTCAGTTGGTCGCGCCGACCGACCGACGGTCGGCCCGCCGACGCCCGGCCCGGTAGCCCGCCAAGCCCATCGCAAGGACCCCGACCAGAACGGGCACGCCCGCGATGTTCACGGCCTTGATCCGCGTGCCCATGCCCTCGATGTCGCGCCGCAGGTCGTACTGCACGTCGCGGAGCTGGGTGCGGATCGCGACCTGATCGGCGCGGAATCGCTCGATCTCGGCCGACTGCTCCGGCGTGAGAATGACCATCGACCTGCCGTCCGGACGGGCCCGCTGGATCTCGGCGATCTTCAGTTCCGTCTCGCGGAGCCGCTCGCGGAGTTCCTGCTCCTTGGCGCGGAACCGCTGCTCGGCCTCCTTGCGCATCGCCTCGATGCGCGTGAACGGGCGAGCGGCCGTGCCGCGGCTGCGGAGCGACAGCAGGTCCGAGGAGCCCGTGAATGCGTCGACGGCGCCGATGAGCAGGTCCGCGTTGTCGCTGAACTTCTGCTGGCCAAGCCGCACGCTGCCCAGGCTGAGCTCCTGGGTCCAGAAGCGATCGGCGAGCAGATCGCAGTCGGCGACGACCACGACGTTGATCGGCTCGGCGCTCTGCGAGAGGTGGGCCCGCTTGACGGGCTCGACTGGTTCCTGCCCATCCACGGGCCCGGGCGGCCCGTCGGGAAACGCGGTGGCAACCGGACCCGTGACGCGAGCCGCCAGTGTCAGCGGCGTGTTGCCGGGCCGGAAGTCGGCGAGGATCCTCTTCGGGTCGGGGAACATCGACACGCTCGCGGCGTC
>JBBQRT010000081.1:0-12289 GCA_038214505.1 Phycisphaerales bacterium
GTTTTCGGTTTGCCGGTCGCAATCATCGCGTTTCTCCGAGGTCAGGACGATGGTATGCGATCCTAACGGAAAACGCACGCTGGTGGCAAGGGGTACACGCTCGACCACCACACCTAGCGTAGTCTGGCTCAGGCGGCCACCGTCGCCGGCGCAATCTCCAACCACAGCCCCTTCTCCCCGCGTGTGTTGATCCAGCGGGCCATGTAGATAGCGGCCCCCCATCTTTTGCCGCCTTCGCCGGGCTTGAACTCGGCGCGGAAGGTCGGCCTCTTCGTCGTGGTCAGGAAGACCAGTGCGGCGGGGTTCGCGGGCGCGGGCTGGTCGGCATGCACGAGTTTCACCCACACCTCGGCCCCGAGCACGCCCGCGGACCGGGCGCGGCTCTCTGCTCGGCGGTGGGCGTCGCCGCGAGCGACTCATCCCGTTCGTCGCCCGGACTGACCTTCTACCCCGGCGACCAGACCTTCTACCCGGGCGACCAGACTCTCTAGGCGACCGCCCAGACGTTCTGGGCGGGCGACCAGACTGTCTAGGCGGGCGACCAGACGTTCTAGGCGGCCGCCCAGAATGTCTAGGCGGGCGACCAGATGTTCTAGGCGGGCGACCAGACTGTCTAGGCGGCCGCCTAGAACATCAGACTGCCCGGATTCTCGGACCTCAACCCGCCTGGGGGCACGCGGGACGGGTTTTTACAAGGGACGTGGCGAAGTAGGCACCGGGCACCGGGCATCGGGCACCAGTTGAGGTGGGGGCCGTGGGGGGCGGGGGGGTGGGGGGCTTGGACGTGCGTGTCCACAACGCTTTGCTTGCGCGTCGAGCGCGGGCTTGCTTCGGGGCCGCGGCTTCGGCGGCTTCGCGTTGAAGCGGGAGCGCTGTGCCCTCAGCCTCCCCCCATCCCTGCCCGCACCGTCCGGCACGTTGTGTGGGCGCGTTGCCGTCGGCGCCCTCATTGGCTTGAGGATGCGCCTCGAGCGGTCCTCTTCATCTCGCGGGCGACGGGGCGGGAGCCTGCGGGGTGGGCGTCGTGCGAATCAACTGTGAACGTTGGGCGGACATTCGTTCGCTCAGCGAAGCACATGACGCCCGCCGGGGACCGGCGGGGTACCCGAGACGCTCGGGTGTCATCGTCGATCGGGGTCAGGGGCAACCGGCGAACCAGGCGCTGAGGAACGAGAAGATGTCGGCCACATCGCGCGTGCCGGAGTTGTTGAAGTCCGACCCCGGGCCGCTGGCGAACCAGGCGCTGAGGAACGCGAAGATGTCGGCCACATCGCGGGCGCCCGAGTTGTCGAAGTCGGCGGCGCAGCCGGGCAAGGCGGTGCGGAAGAACGAGCTGGCGGGGATGACCGTGCTGGGCTGACCCTCGGCGCCGAGCGACATGATGAGCTTGGGCGAGCCGGGGCCGTAGTGGTAGTCGACGCGGATGGCGTGCAGGCCGGCCTCTAGGGCCCGCGTCGCCGAGGTCGATGCGCCGGCGAGCGCGGTGGTGGCGACAAGGAACGCGTCGGCACCCAGGCTTAGGCGCGCCGAGCTGCCGGCCTCGAGCGAGAATGTCCAGTAGCCGGTGCTGGGCACCTGCACGAAGCCGGTGATGACGGCCGACATGCCGCGGGCGAAGGGCGAGGGCAGGAGGCCGGGGAAGTTGAGCTGAGTGAGCGTCTGCGTGGTGCCGACGACGGGGTAGATGGAGAAATCGGTGGGCGGCAGCTCCCAGACCCAGAACGCGTTTGGCTGAAGATTCGGGCGGGTGTCGTAGGAGACGGCCGCCAGCCCGGGGTTGGCCCCGCGGCCGCCGTCGGCCGGACGCGGGGGGAGGACGCTGACGGTCACCGTCGCGGAAACACCCGCGGCGGAATAGCTGAACGAGTCGGTGCCGGTGGTGAGCGTCGCCGAGGGCGTGTAGAGCACCTCGCTGCGTCCGCCCGGGCCGGTGCCGGCGCTAACGGCCACGACGCCGCCGAGCGTGGTGGACGAGCCTGGGAGCGTGAAGCTGGTGACGGCGGTGGGGCACGCGAGGCCGGCGCGACCGTCGTTGGCCAGCACGTCGATCCGGATGGCCCGACCGGGAAGCGTCGAGGCGGCGTCGGCCTGAACGTCTGGCAGGGCGGCGAGGCCGCAGGTGGGGCGGGCGGCTGTGTACGAGTTGAACGAGGTCGCAGACGCGGGGCTGAAGGTCGTGGCCGCCGGGGTCGAGATCACCGCGGCCATGACGAAGCCGGACGACGGATCGTGAATCATGCTCCAGTTGTGCCCGATCTCGTGGGCCGTCAGCGCCTGACGGCGGACGAGGTTTCCCGAGAAGAAGATCTCCGAGAAGCCGGTGTTAGACGAGGTGCACACCGTGCCGATCCATGCCAGGCCGATGGTCGAGCCGCCGACATCGCGTCCGGTGAACAGGTGCGTGAGATCGCGCGAGGCCGAGGCGACGGGCCATGCGGCGGTCGCCAGGTCGAGCAGGGCACCGGCGTCGCCGCCGCCGAGGGGGATGGCGGCGTAAGGATCGGTCGCGGCGCTGGTCCGCACGGTCAGGCGGGTGATGGTGTAGCGCACGTCGGAGGCGAAAGGAGCGGCGACATAAAACTGATTGACGCCGAGCACAACCGACTCGACGTTGCGGATCGCCGCCCCGATGTCGAAGCCCGACTGGGCGTACATCGGGAAATCGCAATCGACATTGAGCCGGATCTGGCGGCACGGCACAACGCCGCGGGGCGTGAAACTCGGGGTGGGTCGGGGGGTGTAGCCCGATGTGCAGGCGTTGCAGCCGTCGACGCCGCAGTGGTGCTCGGTTGGAAGCACGTCCGAGGCGGTGTAGACCGCGTGGGCGAGGCCGCCGTTGGACGCGGGGAGCTGGGGGGCGACGTCGGGATCGGCGGGCTGGATGAACAGCGGGTCCAGCGGTGCGGCGGCCCGGGTGACGCGGGCCTCGACGCGGCCGTTGAAAATCGATGCCTGGACCTCGTCGCCCGCGGCGTTCACGCCTCTATAAGTGGTGGGGGGCGGGGGCGGCACCGCGTGCTCGCCGGTCTCGTCATGAACCACGAGCACGAAGTCCGGCGAGCGGAGACTGACGGGCTCGAGGGTGAAGGTGCTCAGGACGCCGGGGGCGAGTTCGAGGGCGAGCGTGCCGCCCGAGGCGCTCGAGAGAACGCCCGCAGGGGTGAGCGAGACGAGAACGGGCACGATGCGGGCTTGCTTGAGCCCGAGCCGGGCGAGCGTGGTGGAGCCGAGGGCGCTGGTCGCAGGATCGGACACGCCGATAAGGCCGCCGGCGTCGTCTGCCAGGGCGTGCGGCGCTGAGCCGACCAAGGCCAGCACAGCCGAGGCGACGCCGATGCGGAGCGTGCCAGCAGGGGAGAGAGTTGGGCCGAACAACGGGCGGCTGTGGCGCTGAGACATATTTACCTCGTGTCGAACCTACCGAATGCCCAACGATGGCTAGGCGGAGGTTCATTCTGACCTGCCGCGACGGCGGGACACCCGGCACCGGAAGATTTCCCATCAGACGGCGGTTTTTTCGCCCCGAGGTGCCTCGTGCCGACCGCCAGTCGGCTGGCCGTTCTCGGAATAGGCTCGTTCCGTGCCAGCATTCGACCTCTTTCAGTGGATGATGCTCGCCGCGGGACTCATCGTCGCCGGCTTGTCTTCATGGTTTCTGCTGAAGACCCGGGCGGCGGGGCGGCGGTTTCGGTTTGAGGGCGAGACGCCGGGGGAGTGGCAGCGGCTGAGCTTCCCGACTCGGGTCTGCATCGGGATGGTGGGGCTCTTGGTTGCCTATCACCTGATTGTGTGGGTGTTTCCGCCCTCGTTGACGGCGGTCCAGCTGGTCCGGACGCGATGGTGGCTGTGGGGCGTAATCGGGCTCGGGGCGTGCGGGTTGTCGGTGCTGCTGGATCAGCGTGAACAACAGAAGTAGGGCATCGGCTGGCGGCGGCAGGCGCGGGAGCGGCCGCGCCGATCGACGCCCGGGGTGAAAGTTGGGACAAACTCGAATGAGGACGACCGGTGGCCAAGGGAACCGCGGGCCCGGTCGAAACCCCGGCTATGCCTTGGGCGTATGCAACAGGGTGGGCGGCGGGCGCGGGTGGTGGGCCGAACTACCGGAGCTCGGACACCAGTGTCGGGGGGCGGCAGGGCGGTGAAGGCAAGGATGTGCGGATGAGACTACTCTCCGCACCCGACCGGTGTGCGCGTTTCGGGTGAGGGGGTGGGCGGTGTGTTGCGGACAGGCAAGTTGACGCGGTCGAGCCGCTTCTGGGCCGATCGCGAGCGAGGAACGCAGGCATGGCAGCGACCAACGTGTGCTGGGGCATCGAGCTTGGTGCGGCGGCGATCAAGGCCATCAAGCTCGAGCGTTCGGGCGACGACGTGAAGGTGCTCGAATACGCGGTGATCCCGCACAAGAAGACGCTGTCGACGCCCGACGCGGACGCGGCGGACACGCTCCGGGTGAGCATGGGCCAGCTGGTGAGCCAGTTCGACCTAAGCAACGCGCAGATCGCGATCTCGATCCCCGGGCACTCGGCGTTCGCGCGGTTCGCCAAGCTGCCGCCGGTGGAGCCCAAGAAGATCCCGGACATCGTGAAGTTCGAGGCGGTGCAGCAGATCCCGTTCCCGATCGAGCAGGTCGAATGGGATTTCCAGACCTTTACGAGCGTCGACAACCCGGACGTCGAGGTGGGCATCTTCGCCGTGATGCGGGAGAAGATCACCGACGTCCTCGCCAAGTGGGCCGACGTCGGCGTGACGCCGGACGTGGTCACCATCGGGCCGGTGGCGGCCTACAACGCGCTGGCGTTTGACGAGAACTTCGGGGCCAAAACGCCCGGCACGGTCATCCTCGATGTCGGCACCACGAGCACGGACCTTCTGGTGTGCGAGCCCGGGCGGGTGTGGATCCGGACGTTCCAGATCGGCGGGCACCAGTTCACCGAGGCGCTGGTCAACGCGTTCAAGCTCAGCTACGCCAAGGCCGAGACGCTCAAGAGCCAGGCCGAGCAGAGCAAGCACGCCCGGCACGTCTTGCAGGCCATGCGGCCGGTCTTCGGTGATCTGGCCCAGGAGGTCCAGCGGTCGATCGGTTATTACCAGTCCAGCCACCGGGATGCGAACCTGACGCGTCTGATCGCGATGGGCTCGACGGTCAATCTGCCGGGGCTGCGGAAGTATCTCAGCCAGCAGCTGCAGATGGAGGTTGTCAAGCTCGAGAAGTTCAACCGCGTGAGCGTCGAGGGGCCGCAGGGGGCCGAGTTCGAGTCCGCGGCGGTGAACATGGCCACGGCGTACGGGCTCGCGCTCCAGGGCCTGGGCTTCGACCACGGGATCATGGTCAACCTGATGCCCAAGGCGATCGTGCGCGAGGGGCTCTGGAAGCGGAAGACCAAGTGGTTCGCGGCCGCCGCGGCCCTGAGCATCGCGGCGGGTGGTGTGGCGTTTGTGCGGCCGATCATGGACCAGATGGGTCCGGCGAGCGCCCCCAAGCCGTCGGAGATCGCGGCCGTCGCTTCGCAGGTGACGCAGCTGAAGAACAAATGGAAAGAGGTCGAGGGCGGGTTCCAGACCGACTATCGCGCCGCGAACATCGCGCTTCTTCTGAAAAACCGCGAGATCTACCCGGCGGTGCTCCAGGACGTCGGGCTGGTGCTCAAGAACGCGCAGGACCAGGCCGGCGACAAGCCGGGCTTCGGCTTCGTCGCGTTGAACACCAACTACGCGGGCCCGGCCGCCGTCGGCGACCCGGCGGCGGGCGGCGCGGCCGACCCGGGCAACGGCGCGGCGCCGGGGCGTGTGAAGGTCGAACTGCAGCTGCAGACCACCCGGGCCGATGCTGACAAGTTCGTCACCGACACGGTGCTCAAGTGGCTGTACGACAATGCCGACCGCGCGGGCGTGCCCTACACGGTCGACAAGTCGACCGTCAAGTGGGACATGACCCGCAAGGAAGTGCCCAAGGACAACCAGCCCGGCCAGTCGGGCGGCCCCTTCGGCGGCTCGCCCGTCCCCCCGCCGATGGATGGCGGGCCGGTCATGGGACCCGGCGGGCGGCCGGTGCTCCCCGGCAATGTGCCAGGCGGGCGCCCCGGTCGGCCCTCCGATGGCGACGGTCGCGGCGGGCCGGGCAACCTCCCGCCTCTGCCGGGCAATGTGCCGGGCGGATTCCCGGGCAACTTCGACGGCGGCGGGGGGATGTCCGGCCAGCCCTCGCAGGCGAATCAGAATCTCGACCAGCTCGCCCCGCTCCCGCCGGTGCCGCCGCCCGCGGAGCCCGGCAGCACGCTGTATCTCCTGAACATCCGGTTTGATGCGGTCATCCGTCCCCCGGCGGCCGCTGGTGCGGAGGCCCAATCATGAACGGCAAGGCAGTCATCGGCTGGCTCAAGAAGCACTGGCTCATCGTGGTCTTCGGCGTGGTCGCCGTCGCGGCGCTGCCCGCGGCGCTGTTTTTCGCCCAGACCATGAACGACGGGATCGTCAAGAAGTTCGAGGGCGAGGTCGCCAAGGACTACACCTCTGTCGCGGGCTCGACAGCGAGGGTGTCCTACTCGGTGCCGGGCGTTGACGGCTCGAAGGTGCTCGAGAAGAGCGCCGAGGCCAACCAGGCGATGATCGACCGATACGCCGCGATCTGGGACCAGATCAAGACCAAGACCGGGGCCGTCAGCGAAAAGGGCCTGGCGTTCAATAAGAGCGACCACAAGCTGCTGGTCGAGGGACTGTTTCCGAGGCCCGACGAGCTGAGCGAGAAGGTCCGCCGTCGCGACTTCATGCGGGCGTTCATCGAGTTTCATCAGCGGATCCTGGCCGAGGCGCGGGCGGGCATGCCCGCCGAGGCCGAGGCCCTGGCGCGGGACCTGAGCGACTACGCCCTATCGCAGAGAGAGCGGATCAAGGCCGATCAGCGGCGCGACCCGACACCCGAGGAGACGGCCAAGATCGCCCAGGAACTGCAGGACATGCGGATCTCGCGGTACCGGGCCCGGGCCGCCGAGCTTGGCGTCTACGCGTCGATCGCGAGCTTCGAGGGCGTGCCGACGGACGTGCTCGATACAGCGCCCCCGCTGGTGAGCCTCTGGGACCTGCAGGAGCGGGCGTGGATGCACCACGACCTGCTTCGGGCGATCACGGCGGCGAACGGGAACTCGGCCGGCGGGGTCAACGACGGCGTCGTGAAGCGCGTGATAAAGATCGCCGTGAACAACTCGGCGTGGAACACGGCCGACGGCAACCCCGCGCCCCAGGCGTACGACGCGGGCGAAGACAAGGCCCCGACGGACCTGTCGCGGTCGGTCACCGGCCGCGTCTCGGGTCCGGGGACGCGGAACCGCTGGTTCGACGTCCGCACGGCCCAGTTGGACCTGGTCGTTTCGAGCAGGCGGCTCCCGGCGTTCATCGACGCGCTGTCGGCAACGAACTTCATCAGCGTGCTGGACTTGGATCTCGCCCGCGTCGAGCCCCTCGCCGATCTACGAGAGGGCTTTGCCTACGGCGACGAGCACGTTGTGCGGGCGAGCCTGAGTATTGAGTTCGTGCTTCTGCGCGAGTGGCGCAAGGACGCGATGCCCGAGGACGTGAAAAGGGCTCTGGGCATGGCCGATGGCGTCGAGGCCGGCACGCCGTCGGCCCCGGCGGCCGCACCCGCCGCGCGTCCCAGCCGCCCGACCCCGCAGGGCGCGGGCGGCGGCGCTGCGCCCCGCGGCGGACGCCCGGCCGGTCGCGGTGGGCGCGACGAGTAAGACTGAAGCTCTGGACGGATCGACCACGCAAACCAACCGACTGACCGCGCCGCGACGGGCCGCCACTGGCGGGCCCCGCGGCAGAAAGAACCAAGGGTGACCGGATGCGTCTGAAGGGCATCAATCCGCTGGAGCAGCACGCCGAGAAGGCCTTCCTGGGCCTCTTCCTCGTGGCCGGCCTGGGCGTTCTGGCCTGGCAGTTTGTCGGCAAGGAGAACACCGTCAAGGTCGGGAAGGAGGACGTGCGGCTGGCCGACGCGTATGCGAAGGTTGACGAGGAGCGGAAGCGGACCGACGCGAGGATTCGCTTGGCCAACCCGGACGGTCTGCCGCCGGTTGATGCCGATGTTGCCGTCAAGCAGCTGGCGGACTTTGAGGCCAAGTATCGCGGGCCGGTCGCCCCGGCGCCCGCGCTGGTCGCGGCGCTCGATACGGGCGGGCTGGGGCTCAAGGGTGAGTCGCCGGTGGCCCGCGATCTGGCCGCCCTGGGCGAGATCCAGCCGCCCGCGCCCGCGCTGCCCAGCGTCGGGGCGTACATGGCGGCGATCGATCCGATCGAGGCCAAAGACCCGGAGGTCGCCGAGGTCTTGCCGGCGGCGGCACCGATGGACAAGGCGTGGGTGAGCGTCGAGAGCGTGTTCGACGGCGCCGCGCTCAAGGCGGCCCTGAGCGCCGATCCCGACGGCGACGGCCCGAACCGGGCGATGCCCAAAAACTGGTGGGACGGCTCGATGGTCGTCCTGGCGGTGCAGATGGAGCGGCAGACGCTCAAGCCCGACGGCACGTATACCGACGCCGAGCCCGTCAAGACGATGCCGGGCCGAACCGTTGTCGCCGAGCTCGACAAGCTCAACACGGCCATGCAGATCAAGGACGCCGGACGCTGGGCGTCGGAGAACGCGGCGTATGTCCGGCGTCCCGATTTTTACGCGATCCAGGTCGGCGACGCCTGGGCCCCGCCCAGCGAGCGAGAGCGACGTTTGGGCGAAGAGGGCGACAAGGCCCAGCGCGTCAAGACCAAGTATTCTCAGCGGACCGACAAGCTCCGGCAGCGCGACGCCTTGGCCAAGCAGCTCCAAGGCCTTGGCGGCGGCGGCGGGCCGGGCGGTGGTGGTGGCGGACGCCCCGGTGGCGGCGGCGGTGCGGGCGCTCCCGGCCGGCCCACGCCCCCAGCAGCCCCCGGCGGCGGCGGGGCCGGCGGGCAGGATGATCCCCGCAAGCGGAGCCTGCAGGCCAGCGTCGACAACCTCAACACTCATATCGCACGTCTGGAAAGTGAACTCCGCGAGCTGGGCGAAAAGATCGGCGACCCGGCCCAGGGTGCGGCAGGCTCGGCCGCGGTTCCGACGAAGCCCGGCGTGACCGAGGCCGCGCTGCTGGACAACCCGGCGGTGCGCGTCTGGGCCCATGATGTACACGTCGAGCGTGGCAAGACCTACCGCTATCGCGTCCGCCTGGCCTTGAACAATCCATACTTCGGGCACGGGGCGGCGATGCTCCCGGCCCAAGCCGCTCTGGCAAGCAAGGGCGTGTGGTACACACCCATGAGCGAGTGGTCGACTCCGGTACGGGTCGATCCCGAGACCTATTTGTTCTTCACGTCGGCCACGCCCGACGACCCGGGCACGCGGATCGCGAGCGCACGGGCCGAGGTGTACCAGTTCCGCTGGGGCTACTGGCGGAAAGGCCAGACGACCCTGGAGCCCGGAGACGCCGTAAACACCGAAGTCCGGGTGCCGGACTTTTCAAAGATCGTGGTCGAAACCCCGGCGGCTGACCCGACCGCGCAGCCTGGAGGCGGCAGGCCGGGCGGCTTGCCCTCGGGACCGGGCCGTGGAGCACCGGGTGGCGGTTCGCCGGGCGGCGGTCGAGACCCCGCCCCGGGCAGTGGAACGGGCGATCCAACCCCCGGTGGTCAAGGTGGACCAGGCGGGCAGGGGCGGCCGGTGCGGCCCGTTGGCGTCCCGATGGTCGGTGTGGCGGTGAGCGACCCGACGATCATGCTCGGCGTCACCACGGCTCAAGCCGTGGATGCGGAGGGGAAGCCCCGTAACGTCCAGCAGGTATATCTCCGCGAACCCGCAGGCCAGGTGGTGATCCGAGTGCCCGAGCTCGAACGGCAGGAATCGACCTATCGTCGTGTCTCGGATTCGAGCGAGCGGGGCGAGCGGGATCAGGGGAAAACCCAGCCACTGGATCGGCCCGGCACCGGTCCGACAGGCACTCCGGGGCCGACCCGCCCGAACCAGCCCCCGGATGGTGTGCCTCCGAGCCCGGGCGGCTAAGGCTGTCGAAGATTTTTCTTCACCGAACCCCCACACGCTTGACTAGCGGGTTGGGGCGACTAAAGTTCTCCCCGCCTCATCGACGAGAGTTGGTGGGACGAACAACTCGCCGGCGTCAACCGCTGGCGATGCTGAGACAGGGTTGATCCCTGAATCAGACCCGCTCTTTGACAACTGGATACGAAGTAGGTGAATGATCGTCTGCCACCAGGCACGACCTCGTTCCGATGCTGGCCGCAAGGCTGGTGGCTGGAGCAGGCCGGGCCGAAGTGTGCAGATTGGCGAAAAACACCAAAATACGAGCGCCGTGTGGCGGCCCGAAAGGGTTGTTCACGGTCCACTCCTCGTCGTGAGACGTGGATGGCTGGGGAGATGGCCGACGCGAGTCGGTTGTTGAGCCAGGATAGCAAGTGAGGCGAATCCGATCCCACGACCACGTCGCGAGACGATGGCGGAGGGGTCGGCGTGAATTTGATGTTGGACCCATGCTGATCTGTCGGGGTGTCGAGGCGAAAGCCGAGGCACGACGTCGGGTTGGTGTGGTCAAGCCAATAAGAGCGCAAGGTGGATGACTTGGCGTCTAGAGGCGATGAAAGACGTTGGAACCTGCGATAAGCCTAGGGGAGCTGGTAACCGAGCTATGATCCTAGGATTTCTGAATGGGGCAACCCACCCGCAAGGGTATCTCTCCCTGAATGTATAGGGGCGAGAAGCGAACGAGGGGAACTGAAACATCTCAGTACTCTCAGGAAAAGGAAGCAACAGCGATTCCGTCAGTAGCGGCGAGCGAACGCGGATTTCTCAACAGACCAGATGAACCGGATGGAATACCGGGCCTCAGAAGGTGAAAGCCCTGTAGCTGGAAGTTGAGGTGCCTTCAAGTAAGGTCTGGCTCGTGAAACCGGGCCTGAATATGGGGGGTCCATCCTCCAAGGCGAAATACTCCTAGACGACCGATAGCGAATCAGTAAGGCGACTGAAAGTTGACAAGCACCGCGATGAGCGGAGTGAAAGAGCACCTGAAACCTTGCGCTTACAAGCGGTGGGAGCCCTTCGGGGTGACCGCGTGCTTTTTGCATAATGAGCCGGCGAGTTAGTCTGTACGGCGAGCCTAAGGACCACAGGTCCGGAGGCGGAGCGAAAGCGAGTCTGAATAGGGCGCTGAGTCGTACGGGCTAGACGCGAAACCTAAGTGATCAACGCTAGAGCAGATTGAAGTGAGGGTAAAACCTCATGGAGGATCGAACGCGTGACCGTTGAAAAGGTCTGCGATGACTTTAGCGGAGGATTAAAAGTATAATCAAACTGGGAGATAGCTCGTTCTCTCCGAAATAACTTTAGGGTTAGCCTCGAGCGGCAAGCCGTGGGGGTAGAGCTACTGGATGAACTTTGGGGTCTACCCGACTACCGGGTTCAACCAAACTCCGAATACCACGGCCCAAGGCTCGGGAGATAGACGGTGAGCGACAATGTCCATCGTCAAGAGGAGAACAATCCAGATCGCCAGCTAAGGTCCCGAACCTACGCTCAGTTCTAAAGGAAGTCAGATTGCAGAGACAGCCAGGATGTTGGCTTAGAAGCAGCCACCATTTAAAGAGTGCGTAATAGCTCACTGGTCGAGGAGTCTGGCGCCGATAATGATCGGGAATAAGCGTAGGGCCGAAGCTGCGGACTCCGTAAGGAGTGGTAGGAGAGCGTACTTGCCAGCTGTGAAGCGAGAGGGGAACCGATCGTGGAGCGGCAAGTAGTGCATATGCCGGCTTAAGTAACGATTAACACGGTGAAAATCCGTGTCGCCGTATGTCCAAGGGTTCCTGGGGAAGGTAAATCCGCCCAGGGTTAGCCGGGTCCTAAGGCGAGGCCGAAAGGCGTAGTCGATGGAAATCTGGTCAATATTCCAGAGCCAATGCCCAATAGCGACGGAGCTCCAGACTCAGCGGGACTGTCAGATGTCCAGGCCCTTGAGGCCGATGCTGGGAACGGGGCTTCCTAGAAAAGCGGGCGTGCCCGTACCAAAACTGACACAGGTGGACGAGGCGAATAGCCTCAGGCGCTCGAGAGAACGGTCGTGAAGGAACTAGGCAATTTGACCCCGTAAGTTCGCGATAAGGGGGGCCTACCCAGCGATGGGAGGCCGCAGAGAAAAGGATCTGGGAACTGTTTATCAAAAACACAGCTCTGTGCTAACTCGGAAGAGGATGTATACAGAGTGACGCTTGCTCAATGCCGGAATGTCACGGGAGCGGGTCATCGAAAGAGAAGCTCGCGACT
>JBBQRT010000082.1:0-12132 GCA_038214505.1 Phycisphaerales bacterium
GAGGGCTACGCGACCATCGCCCGCGAGGGGCAGTGGTCGGGCGTTGTGCCCGAGAGCGGCAAGGCCGCCGGCGCGTGCTGCTCGGGCGGCGGATGCTGCGGCCCGGCGACGCTCTCGGCCCGCGACGTGGCCAGGGCGATCGGATACACCGACGCCGAGCTTTGCGCGATTCCCGAGGGCGCGAACCTGGGTCTCTCCTGCGGCAACCCGGCGGCGCTGGCGGCGCTCAAGCCCGGCGAGGTCGTTCTGGACCTTGGCTCGGGAGCGGGCTTTGACTGCTTCATCGCCGGCCCGCGCGTCGGTGCCGAGGGGCGGGTGATCGGCGTGGACATGACCCCCGACATGCTCGCCCGGGCCCGCGAGCGGCTGGACGACTATCAAGCCCGGACGGGGCTGAGCAACGTCGAGTTCCGGCTTGGCGAGATCGAGAACCTGCCCGCGCCCGACGCGAGCGTCGACGTGGTGATCTCTAACTGCGTGTTGAACCTCTCGCCCGACAAGCCGCGGGTCTGGCGCGAGATCGCCCGCGTTCTCAGGCCCGGCGGGCGGGTGGCGATCAGCGATCTTGCGCTGCTGCGGCCGCTGCCCGAGAGCGTGCGGAGCGACGTCGAGGCGCTGGTGGGCTGCCTGGCCGGCGCGGCGATGATCGGCACTCTCGAGAAGCAGGCCCGCGACGCGGGGCTGCGCGACGTGCGGGTGCTGCGCAAGCCGGGGTACATCGACGCGATGGTGAACGCGGCGGACCCGCTCTATGTGAAGGTACTCTCGCACCTGCCGGCGGGCGCGAAGGTCGGGGACTACGCGGCGAGTGTGGAGATTTCTGCGCAGCGCTGAAGCGAAACCGTCAGAGGCATGCGATCGCTGCGGCGGCCCGCCGGGTGCGTTTGCAATCCGGTTCTCGTGCAAAGCCGGGCCTAGAGCGGGGGCACCCGCACCGTCACTTCCGTCGAGAGCCGCGGCACCCGCGTGAGCCCATTGACTCCAACCGTCTCTGCGGTGGCGGCGTCCGGGCGTCGCCGGGTCGCCGCCGTCGAGCTCGGCGATCGGGCGTGACGGAAGCTGGGGTCGAGCCGGGCGCTGGCCGTGCTGACGCTCCGGAAAGTCGGCGCGGCGATGGGTCCGGTGGCCGTCGCGCCCGGTGATCGCCCGGTGAAGCTCGTGCAGGCCATCCGCGGGGCGATCGTCCCGGCGCGGACGGGGGCGAGCGGGCCACAGAACTCGTGATCGGTCGTGCCGCGATGCGGCGGTTTGCGTTCAGAGAAAGCGTCGGATGGAACGCCGATCGGCTCCTACCCTTGCGCCCGGGCCATGCTTTCTTTCGGCGCTTCGCCCACGCCAGGTATGTATGTCGAGGGCGTAGCTCAGTTGGTAGAGCAACGGACTTTTAATCCGCAGGTCGTGGGTTCGACTCCCACCGCCCTCATTGTCGGAACAGCGGATGCATCCGCCGCCGGGCCTCGGGCCGCGCGGCGCGGGGGAGCCGACGAGTGAGCAGTCCTGGGGCCTCGCAGGTGTTCGTGACCAGAAGCTCCGCGGCGCTGCTGGTGCTGCACGCGCAGTGGACCGACGGCAAGCTGCACCTCTGGGCCGAGAGCGGCGCGGCGGCGTCTTCCTCGGATTCTCTCGCCGTTGCAGGCAGCGCCCCGCCTCCCCACCCCCTCGCCGTCGATACCGAGAGCCTCCGCTCGCTGCTGAGTTCGCTGATGGGCCCGGCCTGGGAAACAACGGGCGATGCCGCGACGATCAAGCTGCGCCTGCCCAGCGCCGATGCCGGCCGGAGCCCGATGCCAAGCCCGAACCTGGCCCACGCCGTCGGTGGGACGCAGGGAGCCGCGAACGATCCCGATGATTCGACCGAGGGCGGCGTGGATGTCGACCTCGAGGCCCCGCTGGAAGCCGCGGCCCCGCCCGAGCCGACGATGGCGGCGACGCCCGAGCCCGCGCCAGAGGCCGCCGCAGAACTCCCGAGCGTGGCCCCGTCCCCGGCCGATCTGGGCGCGACGCTCGCGGTCTTCGCGGTGCCGGCGCTCTCGCTCTCGCCCGCGGTCGCCCCCGCCGTGCTCGATGCGATCGAGGACGCCGTCAGCGGCGAGTCGCTCTCGGCGATCGGGCAGGCCCCGGGCCGCCCGCCGATCGCGGCGTCGGAGAGCCTGCGGTTCTACGCCGCCTGCTCGCGCTTCGTCCGCCACCTGCTGAGCCAGCAGCGCTTCGTCCCCATGCTCCAGCAGCAGGCCTCGGGCGCGCTGGCGGGCATCTGGGAGCCGTGGCTCGCCGACGAGGCGACCGCCAAGCGTGTGGCCCGCCTGCTCGGCGCGATGCCCCCCAGCGCCCGCTGCGTTGCCGACGGCTTCGAGCACCAGGCCTATCCGATTCTGGAAGACTGTTTACTGCGCATGGGCGACGCCCTGTGCCGCAAGGTGCTGGTGCGAGACCAGATGCTCGAGGCGATCGAGGGACGCGACCCGCAGGCCGATTTGCACGTCTCCTGGCTCAGCGGCCTGCTGGCCCAGGGCGCGGACATCGATGCCCGGCCCGGCCCGCGCTCCGACCTCGTCAAGGGCGTCCGCCGCTGGATCGGCTCGCTGGAAGAGCGTGGCGGGGGCTCGAGCTGGCGGCTGCTGCTCCGGCTCGACGAGCCGCTGGATCTCAAGGGCCTTGGCGACTTCGCCGCCCCCGGCGAGAGCGTCCGCTGGCCCTTGGCGCTGCACCTTCAGAGCGTGCTGGACCCGACGGTGGTCGTGGACGCGGCGGATATCTGGGTCCTGCCCCCCGGCGCTGCGAGCGTCGAGGGCCAGCGGATCGAGCAGCCGCAGGAGCTGATGCTCGCCGAGCTCGGCCGCGCGGCCCGGATCTACAAGAAGCTCGAGAAGTCGCTCGAAGAGGCCGAGCCGAGCCTCGTCGATCTGACCACGCCCGAGGCGTACAAGTTTCTCCGCGAGATCCGCCCCTTGCTTATCGAGCAGGGCATCGGCGTGCTCGCGCCCGACTGGTGGGACTCGCCAACGGTGCGGCTGGGGGCCCGCCTGCAGGTGCAGAGCGAGGACGTGGACCTGAGCGACCCGATGCCGGCCGTGAGCGGCGGGGCCGTGGGATCGGCGTCGACGCACCTGGGGCTCTCGAGCCTGGTGAACTATCGCTGGCAGATCGCCGTGGGCGACACGAGCCTGTCGCTGGAGCAGTTCGAGAAGCTCGCCGGGCAGCACTCGCCGCTGATCCGGCTCAACGGGCGGTGGGTGGAGATCCGGCCCGAGGATGTGAAGGCCGCCGTGCGGTTTATCCGCGAGAACCCGGGCGGGCAGATGGAGGTCGGGCGGGCTCTGCGGCTGGCCTACGCGTCGGACCCGAAGGAGACGGGCGTGCCCATCCTTGGGATGGACGCGACGGGCTGGGTCGCCGCCGTCTTTGGCGACGCGGCGGCGAACACCAAGATGCCCATGATCGAGGCGCCCGAGGGCTTCGTCGGCACGCTGCGGGCGTATCAGCTCAAGGGCCTGTCGTGGCTGGCGTTCCTCGACCGGCTCGGCCTCGGGGCCTGCCTGGCCGACGACATGGGCCTGGGCAAGACGATCCAGCTTCTGGCGATGCTGGCCCACGAGCGCACCGTGGCGATGCGGGCGGCGATCCCCAGCGAGTCGGGCGCTCCCGGCCGCCCCAACCCCACGCTGCTGGTCGTCCCCATGTCCGTGGTCGCCAACTGGGTCCACGAGGCCCGGCGCTTCACGCCCAGTCTGAACGTGCTCATCCACCACGGCGTGGGCCGATCGACCGGCGACAAGCTCGTCGCCGACGCCTCGGCGTCGGACATGGTCATCACCACCTACGCCCTGGCCCACCGAGACCGCGAGACCCTGAGCCAGGTCTCCTGGGCCCGCGTCGTGCTCGACGAGGCCCAGAACATCAAGAACCCCTCGGCCAAGCAGACGCGGGCGATCCACTCGATCCCCGCGCCGCGCCGCATCGCCCTCACCGGCACGCCGCTGGAGAATCGCCTGATCGAGCTCTGGTCGATCATGGACTTCCTCAATCCGAGCTACCTCGGGCCGGCCAGCGAGTTCCGCACGCGCTTCGCGATCCCCATCGAACGCTACCACGACAAGCTCCGCGGCGGGCAGCTCCGCGGGCTCGTCCAGCCCTTCGTGCTCCGACGCCTCAAGACCGATCCGACGGTCATCACCGACCTGCCCGAGAAGGTCGAGAGCAAGGAGTACTGCTACCTCACCCCGGAGCAGGCGAGCCTCTACCAGACCTGCGTCAGCGACATGCTCACCGCCGCCGAGCGGGCCGAGGGCATCCAGCGCCGCGGCGTCGTCCTGGCCGGCCTTATCAAGCTCAAGCAGATCTGCAACCACCCGAGCCACTTCCTCAAGGAGTTCGGGCCCGACGGCAACGCCGCGACGGTCACCAACGTCTCGCCCGCGCGCTCCGGCAAGTGCGCCCGCATCATCGAGATGCTCCAGGAAGTCGTCGCGGCGGGCGACAAGGCCCTGGTCTTCACGCAGTTCCGCCAGATGGGCCACCTTCTGGCCGGTATGCTCCGCCAGGCGCTCGACCGCGATGTGCTGTTCCTCCACGGCGGCTCGCCCGCGGCCCAGCGCCAGCAGATGATCGCCGAGTTCCAGGGCGACCGGGCCAACGCCGGCCGCTTCGCCGGCCGCACCGCTCAGGCCACACCCGTGCTCATTCTGAGCCTGAAGGCCGGCGGCGTAGGGTTGAACCTCACGGCGGCGAACCACGTCTTCCACTTCGACCGCTGGTGGAACCCCGCGGTTGAAAGCCAAGCGACCGATCGGGCCTATCGAATCGGGCAGACCCGCACAGTCCAGGTCCACAAGTTCGTCGTCTCGGGCACGCTGGAGGAACGCATCGACCAGATGATCCAGGAGAAGACCGAGCTGGCCGACCAGATCATCGGTCACGGCGAGACCTGGCTCACCGAGCTCTCCACGGGCCAGCTGCGCGACCTGCTCATGCTCCGCGACGGGGCCGTGGGCGAAGTCGAGGAGGTCGTGTAAGCCATGAGCGCCCTCCCCCCTACCCCCCCGACCCCTCCGACCCCCCCTGCTTCTTCGGTGCCGCCGTCGTTGGCGTCCTTGGCGTCGTCGCCGACGCCCGGCGCCCCGGGCGCAGGCTCGGACCCCCGCCGCCCGCTGACCGCCGCCGCGCAGGCCGCCGCCAATGCCCGGCGTTTCGACCGCGTGCCCCCGCGTCCGACGCTGCACCCGCGCCGCGTCGTCGGCGGTATGCGTCTGTCGCACCGGCCCCCCGCCCTTTCCGCCGGTCAGTCGGCCCCGACGGAGACCGACGAGGGCACCGGCTGGACATGGGCCGCGGCACGCTGGATGCGCCCCTGCGAAGAGCGGGCCCCGGGCGAGCAGCTCTCCGAGGGCCTGGAATACGCCCGCGCCGGGCAGACCCGTCAGCTCGAGATCAAGCCCGGCATGGTGACGGCCAAGGTCCAGGGCCGGATGCCCCAGGCGTACCGGACGACCATCCGCCTACCGACCTTCACGCCCGAGCAATGGGACAAGGCGACCCAGGCCATGGTCGCGCAGGCCAAGTACGCCGCTGCACTGCTCGCCGGTGAACTGCCCAGCAACATCGAGGACATGTTCGCGCCCGCGGGTCTGAGCCTGTTCCCCACCGGGGCGGCGGACCTGAGTGTCTCGTGCGAGTGCGACGTGTTTACCGGCAAGCCGCGGGACTTCGCGCCCGTCTCGCCCGTGATCGGGCCCGACGGCCAGCCCGTGCCGCCCGCGCCCCGCCCGCCAGTAAAGCCCGGCCCGGGCGTGCCCTACTGCAAGCATGTCTGCTGCCTGATGTATCTCATCGCGGACCGGATGAGCACGCACCCGCTCACGATCTTTTCGCTGCGGGGGCTGGCCGAGGGCGACCTGCTGGAGCGGCTGCGGCAGGCCCGGGCCTTGCAGGGTTTGCAGCGCACGGGTGTGACGGCCACCCCGGTGTACACCCCGCACGTGCCGGGCGTGAACCCCCAGTCGGTGCCGCTGGAGCAGTCGATCGCAAGCTTCTGGACGGCCCCGGACCCCGAGGCGCTGGCGGGGCTGGACATGCCCATCGCCCTGCCGGAGGTCAGCCACCCGCTGCTCCGACGCGTCGGCCCCAGCCCGTTTCTGGGGGCCAAGTTCCCGCTGGTGGGGCTGCTGGCGACCTGTTACGACGTGATCAGCCAGTCGGTCATCGATTCGGCGGCGGGCGAGCCGGCGAGAACTCCCGACGACCGGGCCCCGACCGATCCCTGAAGCCGGCACCCAAAGCAACAGACCCGCTCCCTTACGGTCGCGGTTCGGATCCGGAGATCCCCGCGGCCCTTGGGTGATGGACTCGACGGCGGCCCGGGCCTAAACTCTCGACCCGCCCAGGCGATTTTGCCGGGCCCAAACAGCGAGCTTCACCACATGGCACACAAGAAGGGCCAAGGTTCGACCAAGAACGGCCGCGACTCGAACCCGCAGTATCTGGGCATCAAGCTCTACGGCGGCGAGGCGGCCAAGTCCGGCTCGATCATCGTGCGTCAGCGCGGCTCGGTGTTCCGCGCCGGCTACATGGTCGATCGCGGCCGCGACGACACCCTGTTCGCCCTCACGGCCGGCACGGTCGTCTTCCAGGGCTCCAAGGTCTCCATCGACCCGGCCGACCCCAAGGCTCCGCGGCCGACCTGGCTCAAGAACAACTGAGCCCACGGCTCGGTTCGAATCCCAAGACCAACTGTCCAGCCGGGCCCCGTGGCCCGGCTGTTCGTTCATTCCGCCGCGCTGCGCACCCGGGCGACGCCTTCCAGCACGCGCCCGACCTCGGCCATCGGAATCTGCGTGGCGCGATCCGAAAGAGCGTTGCCCGGGTCGGGGTGTGTCTCCATGAACAGCGCGTGCACGCCCATCGCGACAGCGGCCTTGGCGAGCATGGGCGCGAAGCGCCAGTCCCCGCCCGTCTCCTTGCCGCCCTCGCCCCGGCCGGGGCGCTGGCAGGAGTGGGTGCAGTCGAAGCACACCGGGGCGGGCTCCATGGGCTGGCCGGCGGCGTCCCTGGCCCGCAGGTCCATCATCTCGGCGACGCCGATGAAGTCGTTGACCAGCCGGCCGTAGCCGAAGAACGTGCCGCGCTCGGTGAGGATGACGTTCTCGCAGCGCGTCTGGGCGAGCTTGTGCAGCGGGCCGTCCATCTCCTGCGGCGAGATGAACTGGCCCTTCTTGACGTTGACTGCCCGCCCGTGACGCGCGGCCGACTGGCCCGCGGCGACGAGCAGATCGGTCTGTCGGCACAGGAACGCCGGGATCTGCAGCAGATCGACCACGCGGGCGGCGGGCTCTGCGTGCGCGGGCTCGTGGATGTCGGTCGTGACCGGGACGCGAAGCTCGGTGCCGATCTGGCTGAGCCAGCCCAGGCCCTGCACGAGGCCCGGGCCGCGGGCGGAGTCGATGCTGGTGCGGTTGGCCTTGTCGAAACTGGCCTTGAAGATGTAGTTCAGGCCGAGTTTCTGGCAGTGCTCGAGCAGGTGCCGCCCCACGCTCAGGCCGAGCTCGAGCGACTCGAGCACGCACGGGCCGGCGATGATGGCCAGAGGCTGACCGGGGCCGATCTTCAGGGCGCCGACGCGGCAGAGTCTGCTCATGAGCCGAGCGTAGGGCGGGGGCCCGGGGGGTTCAGGCCCGGACCTGCTGCACGCCGTTGAACCAGCTCTCGGCCGAGTCCATCCACACGACCAGCCGCTGCCGCTGCATGACGCAGATGAGCACGACCATGAGCGTGACCAGGATGCGATAGAGCTTGATCTTCTTCTCGAGGGCGTCGATGCGTTCGTCGGGTGTCTTTGGCATGCGTGGTACTCCTCGGCAGATCCCGCGAGGGGGGGCGGGAGGGCGGGCAGGACTTGGCCCGGCTTGAACGCATCGGACAGGGACCAAGCAGAACGTGAAAAGGGCGGAAATCTGCCCTCCGACCCCCCTTCCCGGGCGGTTATCGGGCCTGCGGGCCTTGCGCGGCCGGGCGAACGGGCGGCTGGCGGAACACGCCGTCGGCCCCGGGCTGGCTGATGATGACCGTCCGCGGCGGCTGGTCGCGGCCCCTGGGATAGAGCACGAGCGAGAGCGTGGTCCAGCCGGGCGTGAAGAGCTGGAGCTCGGCGCTGGTCGGGCCGCGGTTGCTCAGCCGGAGGAGCGCGCCCTGGTCGATGGTTGCCTGCCACGTGCCGCCCGGGGGGAGGGGGAGCGTGGGGCCGGCGATGGTCGCCCGAGGTGAGGCGCCCCAATACTCGGCCTCGGCGACGGTGATGTCGGCGAGCGTGTCGCCGACGTTGCGGACCTCAACACTGGCACGCGGCAAGGGCGGTTGGTCGGCGGTGACGAGCAGATCCGCATCGGCACCCGGGGGCATGGTCATGAACTGGATACTGGCGCGCTGGGTGCAGGCGGGCAGGAGCAGCAATGCCGAGCCCGCGAAAACACAAGCTGCGACAACGGGAATTGCAGGCATCATGGGTTCCGAAACTCCAGCAAAGGCGGGACGATTATGCCACCAGAGGCATGCAAACGCTCACAGTGTCGGCAACCGCCCGCCATCCACCGGCAGGTTCACGCCGTTGATGTATCCCGCGGCGGGCGAGCAGAGGAACGCGACGGCGGCGCCCAGCTCGTGGGCCTCGCCGAAGCGGCCCGCGGGGATCGTCGCGATGAGGTCGCTCTCAATCTTCTGTTCGCTGGTGCCCGCCTTGGCGGCCCGGGCCGTCACGAGCGATGAGAGCCGATCGGTCCGCGTGTAGCCGGGCAGCACGTTGTTGACCGTGATGCCGTCGGGTCCGAGCTCGGCCGCGAGCGTCTTGGCCCAGCCCGCGACGGCGGCCCGGATCGTGTTGCTCACTCCGAGGTTCGGGATCGGGGCCTTCACACTGGTGGAAATGATGTTGACGATGCGCCCGAACCGCGCGACCCGCATGTGCGGGACCAGGGCCTGGGTGAGGATCTGGGCGGCGATGAGGTGGGCCGTGAACGCGGCGAGATAGGCGTCTGGCGCGGCGTCGATGGCCGTGCCGCCGGGGGGGCCGCCGGTGTTGTTGATGAGAATGTGCGCGGGATCATCGGCGAGCTCGCCGGCGGCCCGGCGGACGCTCGCCGGGTCGGCGAGGTCGGCGGCGATGCAGCGGTGCTGCTGCTGCTGCGCGGGGCGCGGCCGCGGGAGCTCGGCGAGCGTGGCGGCGAGCTTGTAGGGATTGCGCGCGACGAGGGTGATCGAAGCGCCGAGGAGGGCGAGCTCGACGGCGGCGGCGCGGCCGAGGCCGGCGGTCGAGCCGCACACGACTGCCCGACGATTGCTCAGGTCCAGGTCCATGCCCGGAGCGTACTCATGGCCCCCGGGCGTGGGCCCAGGGGCACGGGCATCCGACCCGGAACTATCCCCGGTTGCCCGGCGGCTGGGCGGGGGCATACTTCGGGAACTCTCGGAGATGTTCATGAAGACCCACGCTGTCACTCTGGCCATGTTCGCCTCGCTCGCCGCCGGCCCCCTCGCGGCCGGCCAGGCGATCCCGACGGCGGTCTACACGGCGTTCAACCCCGCGACCAACAGCTTTACCTTCCCGATCGGCGGGACGCGCACGTTCACAAGCTTCAACGGCATCCACCGCTCGCCCAACGGGCAGCGCTGGCTGCTGGTTGCGAACGTCTCGGGCGATACCGGCTCGGACCAGGCCCTCATCGCCGGGCAGGGCTCGGCCCGGACGCTGGTCGTCCAGCAGGGACAGGCCGTGCCCAACCTGCCCACGCGGAACGTCAACATCATCGACGACCACCGGATCAACGACGCGGGGCAGTTCGCGTTCGAGTGCAACACGACCGGCAGCGGCTCGCCGAGCCTGCTGTTCCACGTCGGCTCGCTCTCGCCCGCCGTCTCGTTCGGGTATGTCGCCGGCTCGGGCGAGGCGGTGCCGTTTCTCGCCGGCTCGACGTACTCGGGCGGCTATTTCGGCACGCTGCTGGACAACACGGGCCGCTACGGCTTCCAGACCGGGATCAACGACGGCGCGTTGACCACCCCGGCGATCATCTTCAACGGCGCCGTGCTCTCGCGGGCGCAGGACCTGGGCCTCGCGCCGATCCCGGGCGACCCGTGGGCGGGGTATGTGCAGCGCCGGATCTTCACCGACGCGACCGGCGGCCGGTTCCTGTGGTGGGGCGCGACCAACGGCGCCGCGCCGACGGTGTCCAACGTCGTCGCGCTGGACAACGTTCCGATCGTGCAGGTCGGCAGCGCCATCCCGGGGCTGGCCGACCCCACGCCGGTGGACTCGGTGTTCAGCGTCTGGCTCGAGCCCTCGGGACGCTGGTTCGTCCGCGGCGCGCTCGGTCAAGCGGCGACCCCCGCCGCGGAACGGGCGGACTTTGTGTATTCCAACAGCACGATCGTCGCTCGTCGGGGCCAGCCCATCACGCCTGGATCCAGCGCCACCTGGGACCGGTTCACGGTGACGTCCACCACCAACGGGTTCCTGTTCAACGTGGGCAACGGCCGGGGGGACTACGCCGTGGCCGGATGGACGCTCGACGGCGCGACGCGGGCCCCCGCGGTCGTGCTCAACGGCACGACCGTGGTCGCGCGGGCGGGCGACCCGATCGATGCCAACGCCGATGGCCAGGCGAACGACAACGCGTTCATCGCGTCCTTCAAGCAGGAAATCGGGCAGGGCTCCGCGTATCTCAACGACGCGGGCGAGCTGGTCATGAACGTTTCGGCGCGGAACGCCGTGGGCACGACGCTGGGCGAGGCGATCGTCCGCCTGCAGCTCACGCTCGCGCCGCTGGCCTGCCGGGCCGACTTCGACCAGAGCGGGACGCGCGACGTGTCGGACATCTTCGCGTTTCTCTCCGCATGGTTTTCCGCGGGACCGGGCTCGGACTTCGACCAGAGCGGGACGCGGGACGTATCGGACATCTTCGCGTTCCTCTCCGCCTGGTTTGCCGGCTGTCCGACGCCCTGAACCAGCACCGGGGCGGCCGGGGCCGGGTCCGGTTCTTCGGGCTCGGGCGTCATCGCGGGTGCCCGGTCGGCATCTCGGCTTGCTCCCCTAAGGAGTAGCCTCCGGAGTGACCCTCCCATCGATCCTTCGTCGTCCGGTCCTCGCCTCGCCGAGCCTGCTGGCTCTGCCGCTGCCGGCGCTTGCGCTGGCCGCCTGCACGCCCAGCCGCACGTACGTGCTCGATGCGCCGCCGATGGTCGGCCAGCAGCCGGCGATCAACCACCGGGCGGTGGCGATCCGTGAGGCCCAGTCGGCCGAACCGGCCCAGGAGGTCCCGGCCGAGCTGCGCGAACACTTCCGCGGCGAGCTTGTCGAGGCCCTGGCCGACGACAAGCCCGCGCTGCCGGTGGTCGATCAGGCCGACCTGACCATCGCCTATCGCTTCATCCTGCTCACCCGCGGCAACACGCCCGTGCGGATCGGCTCGGGGCTGCTCAACCTGCTCGGCTCGCCGTTTTATGGGCTGGGCGACGGGGCCGTGGGCGTCGAGGTCGCGTTCCTCGGGCCAACCGGCCAGCCGCTGGGACGCATTGTCTCCGACGGGCCCATCGCGGGCATATTCGGCAACTCCAAGGACGCGGCCAAGACGGCGGCCCAGAGCGTGGCCAAGTACGTGAAAGTGAACTACACCACGCTCGTCCCGCCGGCGAAGCGCAGCAGCGACGAATGATCGCGGCGCTGCTCATCCTCGCGATCGCGATGGGCTCGCTGATCACCTTCGGCGTGTTCGCGTACGACAAGCTGCGGGCCCGGCTGGGCGGCCGGCGCGTGCCCGAGGCGACGCTCTACCTGCTCTCGGGCCTCCTTGGAGCACCCGGCGGCCTGGCGGCCATGCTTGTGCTCCGCCACAAGACGCGCAAGCCCGCGTTCTGGCTGGCGAACGTCGGTCTGTGCGCGGTGCAGGCCCTGCTGGTCGTCGCGGCCCTGGTGCTGGGGCGCTGAAGAGCGCCCCGGCACGAGGGCTCAGCGCGGGCCCCCCTGCACCGATGCGCCGAGCTGACGCACGAGCACGGCCAGCGTCCGGGCCTCGGGTGCGCCCGGGGCCTCGACGGGCTCGTCGGCCTCGAGCTGGCGCTGCAGGCGCTGCAGCGCGGTGATCACCGTCG
>JBBQRT010000083.1:0-11842 GCA_038214505.1 Phycisphaerales bacterium
AGCGCCTGCGTGCGCGAGCGCCGCCCCTTCCACGCCGAGGTGCGTGTGCATAGCTTGGCCGGGCAGTGGCGATGGCTCGAGTCCCACGCCCTCCCCCGCTTCTCGGACTCCGGAGAGTTTCTGGGCATGGTGGGCAGCAGCCCGGACATCACCGATCGCAAAGCCACCGAGCAGGAACTCGTGGACCACCGCAAGAACCTTCAGCTCGCCGTGGAGCAGCGCACCGGCGAACTGGCCGAGTCGGTCGCCAAGCTGGTGGCCGCCGAGCGGCTGGCCGCGCTGGGCACGCTGGCAGCGGGCCTGGGCCACGACATCGCCAACATCACCATGCCGATGCGGGCCCGGCTGGACATGCTGGCCCGCATTGTGCAAGGCGAGGAGGGAAGGGCGGACATCGAGGCGATCCTGCGCGGTGTCGAGCATCTGAGCAACGTCTCCGCGGGCATGCGGCTGGTGGCGCTTGACCCGAAGCGGACGGGCGCTTCGGCCCCCGTGGCCGACCTGGGGCATTGGTGCTCCCAGACTACGGCGCTGTTCCGATCCGCCGTGCCCCGGCACATCAGCATGGAGTGCTCGATGCCCTCGGGCGTCGCCATTCCTGTCGCCGCCCACCTGCTGGCCCAGGCGATCTTCAATCTCGTGCAGAACGCGGGGGAGGCGATGGCCGGGCAGAAGGCGGGGCGCATCGCGATCTCGGCGGAGGTCGAGGCCCAGACCGGGAGCGCCGGAGTCGTGCGGATGCGTGTCATCGATGACGGACCGGGCATGCCGGCCGCGGTGCTGGCCCGCTGCTTCGAGCCGTACTTCTCGACCAAGGGGCGAGCGATCTCGACGGGCATGGGGCTGGGCATGGTGAAGGGGATCGTCGAGGCCGCGGGAGGCCGCGTGCTGGTGGAGTCGTCGCCCGGCAAGGGCACGACGTTCACCCTCTACATCCCCGTCGTGCCGGCGGCGGATCGAAGAACCTCGTCGCCCTTGTTCGCGGCGACCGCGGCGGTCTCGATCCGCCACCCCCGCACCGCGTCGCTGGCGTGCCTCTTCCTCGAGCAGCTCGAAGTATCGCCGCAACGCACGCCGCGGGACATGGTCCCGGAAGCCTCGCTCTGGATCGTGGACGATCCCGATCCGGCCCGGGTCGCCGCGTATCTCGACGGGCACAGCCAGCGCCGCGTCGTCGTGCTGGGAGCGGCCGCGTCACCGGGCGGCGGCGGCCCCGGGAAACCGGGCCCGGCCGCCGATGTCCGGGTCGTGTGCTTGTCGGCGATGCCCACGCCCAGCGACCTCCGCCAGGCCCTGATGGCGGCGGGCCGCGAAGCCCGGACACGCTCGGGGCAGAGCTGATCCATGGACCCGTCGGCGGAACCCCTCGGGCTGGTCATGGCGGACGACCATGTGCCCGCCGCGGAAGCGATGCGGCGCTGGTGCGGGAGCGACGGCACGATGCGGCGGCTCGGATCGGCGGGAGAGGGAGAGGCGGCGGCCGCGGCGGTGAAGCGGCAACGCCCGGCGGCAGTGCTGCGGGACGTCAAGATGCCCGGCACCGACACGTTCGCGCTGATCCCGCGCCTCGCCGCCGAGTCGCCGGAGACCGCCGTGGCGATGTTCAGCGGCCACTGCCAGCCCGGCGTGATCGGCCGCGCGCTCGCCGCGGCCGCGGCGGGGTACATCCTCGAGGACGAGCCCATGGTGTCGATCGGCGCCATGCTTCGGCGGGCCGGGGCCGGAGAGTTCGTGATGAGCGCCGCGGCCGCCGCGGCGTATGTGCGGGCCGACGATGACGCGGGCTCTTGGAACGCGGGCCCGGCTCGGGCGTAGAGATGTGCCCGCGGCGCCGGCTTTGTATGTGCTGGTTTGAACGGGTGTGGAGCCGCCCGGTTCTCTCAATCTTGAAGACGGCGGCGCCTGCTCGCGGAGGCGAAGCCCGAGGCTTAGCGCTGGGAAAGGGGGCGGGGTGCCGGCTCGAAGGCGTGCGGAGACGGCTCGGTGCGGGCCCGTGCAAGGCGGAGGCTGTTGAGCACCACCGACACACTCGAGAGGGCCATCGCGGCGCTGGCGATGATCGGCGAGAGCAGCCAGCCGGTCAGCGGGTAGAGCACGCCGGCCGCGATGGGGATTCCAAGCGCGTTGTAGACGAAGGCCCAGAACAGGTTCTGCCGAATCGTGCGCATGGTGGCCTTCGACAGAGCGATGGCCTCGGGAACCGAGCGGAGATCGCCGCGGATGAGCGTGATGTCCGAGGCTTCGATGGCCACGTCCGTGCCGGTGCCCATGGCGAGGCCGATGTCGGCCTGGGCGAGCGCGGGTGCATCGTTGATGCCATCGCCGACCATGCCGACCACGAGCCCCTGGGCCTGGAGCCGCTGGACGTGGTCGGCCTTGTTCCCCGGGAGCACCTCGGCGAAGACCATGTCGGGCGCGATGCCGACCTCCCGCGCGACCGCGGCGGCGGTCTTGGCGTTGTCGCCGGTGATCATCGCCACGCGGAGGCCCATCTTCTTCATCTCGTCGATGGCCGCCTTCGACTCGGGCTTCACGCGGTCGGCGACCGCGACGAGCCCCGCGGGCCTGCCGTCGATCGCGGCGTACATGGGCGTTTTGCCCGCTTCGGCGAGTTCGTCGGCGAGCGCATCGAGCACCGATGTGTCGATGCCGCGATCGGCCAGCAGGGCACGCTTGCCGACCAGGACCGCGCGTCCGTCCACGGTCGCTTCGATGCCATTGCCGACGATGGCTCTGAACGCAGCGGGTTCCGCGAGCGTAAGGCCGCGGGTCTTTGCCCCCTCCACGATCGCGGATGCGAGCGGGTGCTCGCTCCGCCGCTCGGCGGACGCCACGAGCCGCACGAGGTCGGTCTCGGTCGTGCCGGGCAACGCTCGCACGTCCGTCAACGCGGGCTTGCCCTGCGTGATCGTGCCGGTCTTGTCGAGAAGTATGGCGGTGAGCTTGTGCGCCGTCTCGAGCGCCTCGCCGCCCTTGATGAGGATGCCGTGCTCGGCCCCGCGGCCGGTGCCGACCATGATCGCGGTGGGCGTCGCCAGACCCAGTGCGCAGGGGCACGCGATGATGAGGACCGACACGAAGGTGAGCAGCGCCATGCTCAGCCGCGTGTCGATCGGCGCGACGAAGTACCAGACGACGAACGTGACGACCGCGATGCCGAGCACCACGGGCGTGAAGTAGCCGCTGATCGTGTCCGCCAGGCGGGCGATCGGAGCCTTGTTCCCCTGGGCGTCCTGAACCAGGCGGACAATCTGCTGGAGCGCGGTGTCCTTGCCGACCTTCGTGGCCCGGAAAGTCAGAGCGCCGGTTGTGTTGATGGTGGCCCCGAAGACCGCGTCGCCGGGCCTCTTCTCGACAGGGATGCTCTCGCCCGTCAGCATCGACTCGTCGATGGCGGAATCGCCGGTCTCGACCTTGCCGTCAACGGCGATCTTCTCGCCGGGGCGAACGATGACCGTGTCGCCGACGAGCACTTGCTCGACAGGGATGTCGCGCTCCTGCCCGTCCCGCACGACACGCGCGGCCTTGGCCTGCAATCCGATCAGGTGGCGGATCGCCGCGCCGGTGTTCCCCGTGGCGCGGGCCTCGAGGAGTTTGCCGAGAAGCACGAGAACGATGATGACCGCCGCGGCCTCGTAGTAGACCGGCACCATCGTCATGCCGTCCATCGCGCTGCCCTGGGCCGCCGCAAAGAACCCCGGCCAGATCGTCGCCGCGATGGAGTAGAGGAAGGCCGTGCCGGTGCCCAGCGCCACGAGCGAGTCCATGTTGGCCCGGAAGTGCTTCAGGCCCATCCACGCCATCCGGTAGAACTGCGCCCCGCACCAGACCACGACTGGCAGGGTGAGGGCGAGCTGGAGCCAGTTGATATAGGGATGGTTGAAGATCGCGATCTTCCCGTGCGACATCGCGATCACCAGCACCGGCAGCGACAGCGCCGCCCCCACGATGACCTTGCGGACCAGAGTCGCCTGCTCGTCGGCGTTGCCGTGCATGTGGGCTGAGTGGTCTTCGCCTTGGTCCATCGCATGCCCAGCGGGCATCGCGGCGTGTTCTTCGGCGCTAATGCCCCTTGTGGCGTCGCCGCTGCCGGCTTGTTGCGGGCGAAAGGCTGTCGACGATTCCGGCAGCACGGCCTCGTACCCGGTGCCGCTGACCACGTCGACAAGCATCGCCGGCGAGGTCGCCGCGACGTCGTATCGCACCGTCGCGGTCTTTGTGGCGAAGTTCACGCTCGCCGCTGACACACCACGAGCCTTTCCTAAAGCCCGCTCGATCGTGTTGGCGCACGCGGCGCATGTCATGCCCTTGAGGGGCAGGTCCACGCGCCCGTCCGGAGCGGCGAGAGAGGAGACGCCCGCTCCGGGCGGGGTGGTCGTACCTGTGGTCGAAGTCGTATCCACACCGTTCGGGTGTTCGTGGCTCATCGCGGTCCTCTCGGGTCTTTGGGCGAGTCAACCCCGCGCTGCGGAACCCGTCTTGATACTCCGCGGCTCTCCGGGCGTGGTCGTCGTTCCCCGGTCTTTCAGCATCGCCCCCGCGATGAGCGCACCGACCAGCGCCACGCCCACGATCAGGGGCACGAGCCGCCTCCATCCCGAGGCCGGGGGGCCGGACGGCTCGGGGGGGCCCGGGGGCTTGTCCTCGTGGCATCCGCAGTTGCAACTCATCCTGGGTCCCAAGCGCAAGTCGGTTCATCTGCGCAGTTTGACGACGAGTTCCATCAGCTCATCCACCATCGCCTCCCGCGTCATCCCTTGATCGTGCATCGCGTTCGCGGCGCAGTGCTGCAGGTGGTTCCGCATGAGGTTGCGGGCGACGGTCTGCAGCGACTCGCGCACGGCAGAGACCTGCGCGATGATGTCCGCGCAGTAGCGGTCTTCCTCTACCATCCCGGCAAGGCCTCGCACCTGCCCTTCGATCCGCCTCAGATGCTTGAGGTTGGCGGCCTTGATCGCGTTGTCCACGCCCGCGGCGTGGGCACCCGGCCCGACGCCGTCAAGTACCGCCGCTGGCTCGCCGGCATGCGTGCCGACCTCCCTGAATAAACCGGAGACCGGGCCGCAGCCGCACGCCGCGGTTGCCGCACTCGCCGCGCCCTTCTTTGCCGGTTCCCGCTTTCGTGACGCCGCCATCGGATCAGCTCCTTCGTTCCTGCGTGGATGCACGCGCGGTCAGCCGCAGCAGCCGCCGCTTGACGTGCTCCGCTGATCGCTGTCGCCGGAAGCCATGCCCAACTTGCCGGCTCCGCCGCAGCATCCGCCCGCGGGCCTGCTCGAAGGGGACGCACCACCAGCCGTCGCCCGGGCCGGGTATCCGGCGGCCTCCAACGCGGCCACGGCCTGTCCCGCAGCCGAATTGTCCTCGGCCTCGATCTCGGCCGTCCCGACCGCCACCGACCCGACCCGCACCCCGGGAACCGCCGACAGGGCCTTCGTCACGGCCTGCACACACTGCCCGCAGCTCATGCCGTCGATGGAGAGGGTGATGTTCTCGTTCGTCTTGGTCGTCGTATCCATGATGAATCTCCTGAGAAAGTGTATACCCCACCGGGGTATATACGCCGGCCGTCATGCCGAGTTGGAAAGATTCGCTTGGTTGCGGGATTCACAGGAAGAATCCCACGACCAGGAACAGGATGGCCGCGATCCCAGCCACCGCGAAGTTGTAGGGGGCCGCGTAGCGCAAGTACTTGGCGTGGTCCGCGCGGGCGACGCTCGACGACATGGTCGTCATTCCTGCAACCGGGGAGGTGACATCGCCGAGCGTGCCACCGGTGATGACGGCGGCAACGCAGAGCGGGATACGCGCCCCGACAGTCACTGCACAGCTCCAGACGGGCCGAGACTTCGCGACGAGACTCAGGGTGACGACTTTCAACCCAAACTTCTGGGCGACGGCGGCCAGTGGCCGGGCGAGAGCGCGGACGGCCATCGGTCAGCGACTCGGAGGTTCTTCGGACACGGGCGATCTTCGCCCGTTCTCCGCTCGCGTTATGGCGGCGGCAGTTTGTGGGATCGCAGCGCTCCCTCCGGGGGACCGGGCGCGCCCGAGCCATCACCGGCAATGCCCGCCGCCCGCAGCGCCTCATCTGTCGCTCGCGAAGCGAGGGTGCCTGGGGGGGTCTGATACCAGCCCGGATCTTCGTCGTAGTTCGAGAGATGCTCACGCACCTTGAGGAGGGTGAACATCCCGCCCATGGTGATCTCGCCGTAGGGGCCGATGCCGCCGACCATCGGGATGCTGTTGGTTGGAACGGCCATCTGCATGTCGGTCATGTCGCCCATTCCCGCTTGGCCCATCGACATGTACTCGGGCAGGAGCGAGCGGACCTGGGTGTCCAGGCCCCGCGTATCGACGCCGATCATGTTGGGCAGCCCCTCACCCATCTGGTTCATGACGTGGTGCGTCATGTGGCAGTGCATGGCCCAGTCGCCGGGGTTGTCGGCCGTGAACTCGATCGTGCGGGTGCTGCCGACCGGAACCAGAACGGTGGTCTCGGGCCAGCGTCCGGCCTCGGGAATCGCGCCACCGTCCGTCGCGGTGATGGTAAAGGAGTACCCATGCAGGTGGATGGGATGGTGGCTCATCGCGCCGAGGTTGCCGATCCGGATACGGACCCGGTCGCCCCGTTTCACCACGAGCGGCCGCGTGCCGGGAAAGCACTTGGCGTTGATCGTGAGCACGTTGAAGTTCACCATCTCGTTGGGGTCGGGGCGGGAGGCGCCCGGCTCGATCCGCCACTCGTGCAGCAGGAGGGCAAAGTCCCGGTCCGGCCTGGGGACCTTGGGCTGTCGCGGGTGGATGATGAACATGCCGGTGAGACCCAGCCCCATCTGCGTCATCTCGTCGTGGTGGCTGTGGTACATCAGCGTGCCATGCTGCACGAGCGGAAACTCGTACACGAAGGTCTCTCCCGGTTGGATCGCTCTCTGCGACAGGCCGCCGACGCCGTCCATCCCGCTGGGCAGAAGCACGCCGTGCCAGTGGACGGTCGTCGGCGCGACAAGCCTGTTGGTGACGAAGATTCGGACACGGTCGCCCTCGACGGCCTCGATCACGGGCCCGTGTACGCCGCCGTTGTAGCCCCAGCAGGTTGCCTTCAGGCCCGGCGCAAACTCGTGCTCGACCTCCTCAACCACGAGGTGGAAGACCTTGACGCCGCCGACGACCTTGTACGGGAGGGTCCAGCCATTGGGGACTACGACCGGCGTGTAGTCTCTCAACGCTTCGCCCGGTGGGACGGGCCCTTGGTCTGGCCTGAGCGGCTCGGCTGCTGGGTGCTGGTGGTCGGGGTGCAGGGCCTGTTGAGCGACTGCACGGGCGCCCAGCAGGATCGCACCACCGGCCACGGCACCCGTGGCGAGCATGTCGCGCCGCGTCAAGGCGCTGCCCGGGAACTTGGACTGGTGATTCGGCTCATTCATGTTCGAGTTCTCGATGCTGATGATCACTCGGGAGTGGCGCTGGGCTTGGCGGCGTTGTGGCGGTGCTCGAGCGGACGGCCCGGGGCATCGCCAGGGCCGCCGTGCGATTCGGAACTTGGGAGCGATGGGCTGGCGGTCTCGAAGTCTGTCAGCCGCCCGCCCAGGAACTGCTCAAGCCTGGTACGCGCGATCCAGTAGTCGCGGAGCGCTCCGATGTAGCCGACGCCCGCTTCGACCTGGTTCCGCTTGGCTTGGAGCAGCTGGAACGCGGACACCTGCATCCCGTTGTACTGAACCTGCGTTTGCTCCACGATCTGCTGGCGCAGGGGAAGGATGACCTGCTGGTAGTAGCGGGCGCGGCCGCGCGTGGAGATCACCACGCCGTGCGCCGCCCGCACGCGCGAGCGGACGTCCACGGCGCGGGCGTAGTAGCGCTCGCTCGCCTGCCGGAGCTGAGCCTGAGCCTTGCCAACCGCGCCCTGCCCCTGGTCGAACAGCGGAACGGGTAAAGACAAGGATGGCCCCACCGACCACGATCCGTCGAGGTCGCGCTCGCCCGCGACGCCGACCTCGGTGTCGGTGAGCCAGCCGAACGGCTTGGCGATGCCCAGCGCCCTTGCCGCGATCTCGATCTCGCGGCGGGCCATGGCAAGTTCCAGGCTCTGCTGGATGGCCCGGAGCTCCAAGTTCTTGGAGCTGGGGTCCTCGCCCGGCAGGGAGGGGAGCATGGCCTCGGCCCGCCAACGGGTCTGCGCCCCCCAGAGCCCCATGAGCGCGTTCAGCCGCTCGCGTGCCTGAACCACGTCCTCCTCGGCCAGTGCAAGATCGACTCTCGCCTGCTCGGACAGGTCCTGCTCGTTGAGCACATCCAGTTCGCGGTTGTTGCCGGCGGCGCGAAGCCGTTTGGCGAGTTCGAGGGAGGCTTGCGTTCCCGCCAGCACCGTCGAGCGCATCTCCCGGGTTTGTTCCGCGGCCTGGTACTGGTAGAACGCCGAACGCACCTCACCGGCCATGTCCACGGCCACGGTGGTGACACGAAGCTTGGCCGCCTCGAACGCGGCCTCGGCCCGTCCCTTGCGCAGCGGTGCGTACAAGAAGCTGACAAAGTCCTGGGTGAGGTCGAGCACAACAGCGGTTCCTCCGCCGCTGGTGGCGAATCGAACCTCGCCGCCGAAGACCGGGTTGCGGAGCAGCCCCGCCTGCACGACATCCGCTTGCGCGAGGTTGAGTTCCTCGTAGACTGCCTGAAGTTCGCGGTTGTTCAGCAGTGCGACCTGCACGGCCTGGTCCGCAGAGAGGGGCTGCGACAGCAGAGCATCCACCGCGGCGGCGGCCTCGGCGTCCTCTGTCGACCCGTTGTTCCAGTGGACCTTCATCCCCACGCGATCGGCAACCCCCTCGCGCACACCCCCCGCATCATCGAAGCCCAAGCCGGGCTTCATCGCGGCGCAGCCGCTCATGATCGCCGCCGTCACAGACAGAAGAAGAGCACCACGGCGTCGCATCATGGTCGCTTACCGCCGTCCTTCTTCACGAGCTTCATGCCGCACTTGGGACAGCGTTGATCGGGCTCTCCGGATGTAGTTTCGGGGTGCATCGGGCACACATACAGCGTGGCCGATGCGGAGGGGTCGCTCGGCTCGGCCGCCGTGTGTTCATGCACCGCGGGCTGCCGCGGAGAGGCGTCGATGGGAGAGGCACCGTGACCCTTGTGAAGGCCGCCGGGCGATGGCGGCCGATCGGCCGACTGCTCCGTGACGAGCAACGTGCGCGACGATTCGGGTATCGCCGCGCTCGATGCGGACGGGTTCGCCGGATGGTCTGCGGGCGGAGTCGGCTCGTGGTAACTGGCCGCGCACCCGACGATCGACAGTGCGGCAGCGATCCAGAGAAGTGTGCGCATGTGGTCCTCTGGGAATGGTTGCTCCTTCACACCGATGGGGTCGGCGGGAACTGTCCCCGATCTGATCGAACCGGGCTAGCGCT
The DNA here is from genome assembly GCA_038214505.1 of Phycisphaerales bacterium. Taxonomy (GTDB): domain Bacteria; phylum Planctomycetota; class Phycisphaerae; order Phycisphaerales; family UBA1924; genus UBA4658. The sequence goes on from JBBQRT010000083.1 coordinate 9,414, forward strand.
GCGGTGTGGTGATCCGCTGCATGTCGGGCGAGTCTGGTGCGGCTGGTAGAGGCACAGATCTGTAACGAGTTTGCCTCGGGGGGATCCACTCGGGGATTGGACAGGCAGCCCGCGCGAGCACTCGCCGCGGTCGTGCGGATTCTTCTTGACGCTGTCCTTGTGCTCGGCGTCGGTCTGGCTGCTCTTGCCGGGGGCGGTGACGGTCATGTCGCGCGGCAGGATGGGCGTACAGATGAGCTATCGTCGCAAAGCACATGTCGATGTGCGCGGGCACCGACGGCGGGACGCCGACGGACGGCTGCCGAATCTACCGGGAGGTTCATTGAGTCTCTTTGCGCTGATCAGTATCTTGATCTCGCTCGCGGCCGTGTCGAGCTACATCAACTACCGGTACATCAAGCTGCCGACGACGGTGGGCGTGATGCTGGTAGCCCTGGTCGCATCGCTGGTGCTGATCCTCGCCGGGCCCTACCTCGGAGGGTTCCGCGAGCACGCGACCCGACTGGTCGGGCGGATCGACTTCGACCAGACCGTGCTCCACGGGATGCTCGCCTTCCTGCTCTTCGCCGGGGCCATCCATGTGAAGCTCGAGGACCTCGGCCGCGAGTGGCCGACGATCCTGCTGCTCGCGGTGTTCGGCACGCTGACATCCACCTTCATTGTCGGAGGGCTGTCGTGGCTCGTGCTCGGCTGGCTCGGGGTGCCCGTTCCGTTCCTGCATGCGCTGCTGTTCGGAGCGATCATCTCTCCCACCGATCCGATCGCCGTGCTGGGGATCATGAAGTCCGTCGGCGCGCCCAAGCAGCTGGAAGTCCAGATCGGCGGCGAGTCTCTGTTCAACGACGGCCTCGCCGTGGTGGTGTTTCTGGTGCTGCTCGAGATCGCCGGGATGGGCGAGGCCCACGCGGGCGCGGAGTCCCAGGCGATCGACACGGGCACGGTCGCCATGCTGCTGATCAAGGAGGTCGGCGGGGCGCTGGTGCTGGGGCTCGCGGCCGGCACCATCACCTATCGGATGCTCAAGCGGGTGGACAACTATCAGGTCGAGGTGCTGCTCACGCTGGCGCTGGCGATGGGCCTCTACGCGCTCGCCGATGCGCTTCATCTGTCGGCCCCGATCGCGATCGTCATCGCGGGTCTCTTCATCGGGAATCACGGCCGCGCGTTCGCCATGTCCGACAAGACCCGCGAGCACGTGGACACCTTCTGGGAGCTGATCGACGAGATCCTCAACGTCATCCTGTTCATGCTGATCGGCCTGGAGCTCCTGGTGATGCCGATCCGGCGGGAGTGGCTGCTGGCCGGAGGCATCGCCATCGCGATCGTGCTGCTCGCCCGCCTGGTCAGTGTCGCGGGGATCATCGGGGCGCTGCGGACCGTCACGTCGCAGTCGCGCGGGGCGATCCGTGTGCTCACGTGGGGGGGTTTGCGCGGCGGGATCTCGGTCGCGATGGCGCTCTCGCTCCCGGCCAACGACTCGCGCAGCCTCCTGCTGACGCTGACGTACATCGTCGTGATCTTTTCACTCCTGGTGCAGGGCCTGACGGTGGGCCGCTTGATCCGGCGCGTGACGGACACTGCGGGAGCCGCGCCATCCCCGCCCACGCCCACGTAGAGACGTGCGAAGTCCTGCGGCTGATGATGCCTCTTCGCCCCAACGGGGCGACGGGCTGTAGCCACGCCCCCCCGAGGTGGAGCGACGCGGCCCTGAGCGTCGCGGAACCCGTGGAAGCCGTGACGGAAACGCACGCCGTCCCGGCAGGGGCGGAGGAGTACGCAGCCCCATCGGGCGGATGGCGTGGTTGTGGCTCGGCACAACCCCGAGGCTTCGAGCGATCTTGAATGAACAAAACGAAATTGTTCGAAGCAATAACTACGCCACCTTCCTACGCCCCTGCCGGGGCGGGACCGTGAACCGTCACGCTTTCCACGGGTTCCGCGTTGGCGGGCGACGGGGGGTCGCCGCGCCGCCGCTCCACCCGTGGTTACAGCCCGTCGCCCCGTTGGTGCGAAGAGTCGGCGCGGCGTGTCGCGCTGGGCCTTCGGTCTTGCTGGGGATGGAGGTGCCGGAGGCCCGCACAAGCGGCTTCGCCTTCGGGGGGCTGGCATCAGCGAATGCGCCGCCCGAAGCACCGGCCCGCAGAACTCCCGAACCACATGGTTGTTTCGTTTCCCGGTGTGGGGCGCGGAAACAACGGCGTGGTGGAACGAAAAATCGACGTGATAAAACTGTTCCACGGTCCCGTGAAATCATTTTCCAAGCCCGTGACACCGTTTTTCGGTGCCGCGAAATCGTTTTTCGGTCCCGTGAAACCGTTTTTCGGGCCCACGAAATCGTTTTACAAGCCCGTGGAATCGTTTTACCACGCCGGTTTTGCGGTTCGTGGAGCAACTCGCAAGGTGTTCAAGGCCGGATAACCATCTCGGAT
>JBBQRT010000084.1:0-11694 GCA_038214505.1 Phycisphaerales bacterium
AGGCTGGGCCACGTGGATGTGGTACCTGCCGCTGACGGTGCCATTTGTGCCCTTGTCGATGTGGACGGCGATCAAGCGGTCGCGGGCATCGGGGTACACGCAGGGCAAGGAGATGGTGCAGAAGATCCGGGCGGCGCTGGACGGGGCGTGAGAGAGGCCTAGAGGACGAAGGGACAGAGGCACGGAGGCACAGAGCGGGAGCGAGGCGATCCCGTCTTGACTCCGGCAGGCTCCCTGCGTGCCCCCCGCGCGCCCTCCGCATGCCCTTCGTACCTGTTCGCGCCCTTGTACCTCTGTCGCTTTATGCCTTTGTGCCGCTCCCCATCCGACACTCCGAAGCCGCTTGACGGTATATTGACACGGTGGGGGCCTCTGGAGACCGACCGCATGCTGACGCTGACCCGCCGGGTTGTGTTTGGAGTGCTCGCCGCCGCCGTGCTCGCCCTGCCCGCGGCACCCGGGGCCTTGGCCCAGGGAGACGACAAGACGATCACCATCGGGCACTACGGCTCGCTGACCGGACCGGAGGCGACCTTCGGCACGTCGACGAGCCACGGCATCCGGCTCGCGATCGCGCGGATCAACGCCGCCGGCGGCGTGCTGGGCCGGCAGATCGTGCTCAAGGAGTACGACACCCGCGGCGATCAGGGCGAGACCAAGCTGGCCGTGGAGCGGCTGGTCAAGAGCGACAAGGTGGTCGCGGTGCTGGGCGAGGTGGCCAGCAGCCTGTCCTTGGTGGGCGGGCCGGTGTGCCAGGAGGCGGGGGTGCCGATGATCTCGCCCTCGAGCACGAACCCCAAGGTGACGCAGGTGGGCGACTTCATCTTCCGGGTCTGCTATATCGATCCGTTCCAGGGATACGCGGGGGCCAAGTTCGCCCGCGAGGACCTCAAGGCCAAGACGGCCGCCGTGCTGATCGACCAGTCGCAGGCGTATTCCAAAGGCCTGGGCGAGGCGTTCGCGGAGAACTTCGGCAGGATGGGCGGCACCGTCGCCACCACGCAGAGCTACACCCGCGGGGCTCAGGACTTCACCGCCCAGCTCACCAGCATCCGCACGGCCAAGCCCGACGTGATCTACATCCCCGGCTACTACACCGACGTTGGCAACATCGCGCTGCAGGTCCGCAAGCTTGGGATGACCCAGCCGCTGCTGGGCGGCGACGGCTGGGATTCCTCGCAGCTTGCCGAGATCGCCAAGGACGCGATCGAGGGCTCGTACTTCACCAACCACTCGGCCCCCGACCAGCCCGGCGAGGGCGTGCAGGCGTTCATCAGGGCGTATCAGGCGGCCCACAAGTCGACGCCCGACAGCCTGGCAGCCCTGGGCTACGACGCGGCCAACATCCTGTTCGACGCCATCACTCGGGCCAATGGGACCCAGGGCCGCGCCATCCGCGACGCGCTGGCGGCGACCAAGGACTTCAAGGGCGTGACGGGCGTGATCACCATCGACGCCAACCGCGACGCCCGCAAGAGCGCGGTGGTCATCGAGATGAGCGTGCCCGAGGGCAAGGACATTCCCGAGCCGAAGTATCGACGGACGATCCAGCCGCAGTGAGCGAGGGCGGTTGCCCGGTTGTGGTGCACCCCGATCCGAACCGCGCCCGTCAGGAAGCGGGCTCGCGTTCCCCGCCTTGATCCGAACCGCGCCCGTCAGGAACCGGGCTCGGGTTCCCCGCCTTGATCCGAACCGCGCCTGTCAGGAAGCGGGCTCTGGTTGTAGCCGTGCATCCGCCCAATTCCCGCACATGCAGGAATCGGCGTTCTGGTCGGAAGGCAGAAAGGACGTACAGCAAGAAGATTCTGCTTAGCAGAGCGCCTCGAACCCGACAGACCTGCCCGCCTTCCCCCTCCGTGCCTCCGTCCCCTCGTCACTCAAAACATCTGCATCTGGCTCGTCGCAACCTCTTCTGTCACCGGGTGCTCCGGGTCCAGGCGATAGTCGCCGGTGTAGCAGGCCGTGCAGTAGTGTTCCTTGGGCTGGCTGGTCACGCACCCGAGCAGGCCCTCGAGGGACAGGAAGTGCAGGCTGTCGACCCCGAGATAGTCGCGGATCTCTTCGACGGTCTTCTGGTGGGCGATCAGCTGGTCGCGGCTCGCGAAGTCCACGCCGAAGTAGCACGGGTGCCGGATCGGCGGGCACGAGATCCGCAGGTGGATTTCCTTCGCCCCGGCCTCCCGCAGCTGGTTCATCTTCACCTTCGTCGTCGTGCCGCGAACGATCGAGTCGTCCACGATGATGATCCGCTTCCCGGCGACCATGTCGCGGACCACGTTGAGCTTCAGCCGCACCGCCGCGTTCCGCTCGCTCTGGCTGGGCTTGATGAACGTCCGCCCGACATAGCGGTTGGGCACGATCCCCTCGCGATACGCCAGCCCGCTGGCCCTCGCATAGCCCGACGCCGCCGAGCGACCCGAGTCGGGCATCGGCATCACGCAGTCCGCGTCGACGGGCGCCTCGAACGCCAGCCGCTCGCCCAGCCGCTCCCGCACGATCTGCACGGTCTCGCCGAACACCACGCTCGACGGATTCGCGAAGTACACATGCTCGAAGATGCAGTGGGCCCGCCGCGGCACCGGGTCGGCGAACCGCCGCGTGCTTACCCCCGCGTCGCTGATGGTCACGATCTCCCCGGGCTCGACCTCGCGCACGAGCGTCGCGCCCAGCACATCAAGCGCCACCGTCTCGCTGGCCACCATGTGGCGACCGTCGGCCAGCCGCCCGAGCACCAGCGGCCGCCAGCCCCACGGGTCCCGCGCCGCCTCGATGCGGTCGGGGAACAGGAACACCAGCGAGTACGCACCCTCGAGATGCCGCAGCGTCGCGGCGAGCGGGTCGTTGGCCTGCTGCTGCAGTGGCGAGGCCAGCAGGTGAATGATCACCTCGGTGTCGCTGGTGGTGTGGAAGAGGTGCCCTGCCTGCTCGAACACCGCCCGCATCACGTTGGCGTTGATCAGGTTGCCGTTGTGGGCCACCGCGACCTGGCCGCCGATGTACGACTCCAGCAGCGGCTGGGCGTTGCACGCCGTCGAGCCGCCGGCCGTGGAGTATCGGTTGTGCGCGATCGCGCCGCAGCCCTTGACATACGCCGCCCCGTTCCCCCCAACACTCCCATCCCCCGCCTTCGCCGGCCTGGCCAGACCTTCCAGCCGCTGCAGCGTGGCCTTGCCGAAGATCTCCGGCACCAGACCCATGCCGGTGAACGCCTCCAGCCGCCGCCCGTTCGAGACCGCGATCCCCGCGGACTCCTGGCCGCGGTGCTGCTGGGCGAACATGCCCAGATAGGCCGTCGTCGCCGGCTCGGGCCCGCCCCAGATGCCGATCACGCCGCACTTCTCTTTCTTTTCGTAGCCCTCGCCGCCACCCCCCCCGCGGCCACCTGCCCCGGGCTGCACCTTCGACATCGATCGCGGCTTGAGCACGGGCAGTGGGAGCGAGAATGGCATCGGAGCGATGCTAGGTTTGCCCCGGGGGAGGCGCGGGCGTCCGCAACCCGTTGCCGCGTGCGGCGTGGCGGATTGCAGAGTGTTACCCACGGCATCGGGGACCGAGGCCCGAACTCAGAGCACTCAGAGCGACCCGAGAAAACCGGAGAGGCAACCGGGTTTAAACCCAAGGTTTTCCTGCGGCTCTTCCGGTTGCTCCAAAGTCCCTCCTTCCGCTGCTTGCGTGGCCGCGCCGCGGTGAAAAGCGAAGAGCGAGCCAGACGCCGTAACGCAAAGCATGCAGAGCGACCAGTGAACGCCAGAGGGGAACTCAGGTGCAAATCCAAAGCTCTTCTCCGGTTTTCTCCGCCCGTCCGGCTTCCTCCGCGTTCCCGCCTGAGCCTCGCTTCGCGGCCTTCGGTCTTCCTTCGTCTCCTTCGCGTTATAAACCCAGTGACTGGAAGCGGCGGATCGCGAGGGGATCGCGACCGAGGGTGAACCGTTTGAACGCGAAGGAAGACGAAGGCAGACCGAAGACCACGAAGGAAGATCGGAACGCGGAGGGACCCAAGAGGCGGAGAAAACCAGAACGGACCTTTGGGTTCAAACCCGATCCCCACTCCGGTTTTCTCCGCTTCCTCCGGTTCCTCCGCGTTCCCGCCTGTAGACCAAGACGCCGATTCCCGCACGCACAGGAATCGGCGTCTTGCTCAAAGTGGGCAAAGGCACGGAGGGACCAAGGCACAGAGGCCCAAAGGACGTTCCTTTGTGCCTCCGTGCCGCTGTCCCTCCGTGCCTCTACCCCCCAGTTGACTCTCCGCCCCACCCTGCCTCTTATTCCACCCCCCTGACATCTTGTTGATGCCCGGATCTGCACCCTGCCGCGCCCGTAGACACGGGACCCGCGGCGCACGATCGCCAGCCGCCCAAACCGGCTCCTGGCACTCCGGAGCCCCGTCGTTTCCCGGCTTTGTCTCAGGGATTCGAAACGACGCATCGGCCCCGGCAGACGGAAGGATATTCAGTCATGGCTCGTTACACCGGTCCCAAGGTCCGTCTCTCCCGCCGCATCGGCACGCCAATCGAGGACGTTCCGAAGCACACCTCCAAGCGGGCCCTCACGCCCCCCGGCATGCACGGCTTCCGCGGCCGCCGCCTCCGCGACTACGGCGTCCGCCTCAACGAGAAGCAGAAGCTCCGCCACCACTACCACGTCCTCGAGCGGCAGTTCCGCCGCTACATCGAGGAAGCCGGCCGCATGCCCGGCAACACCGGCGAGATGCTCCTCCGCCTCCTCGAGCGTCGCCTCGACAACACCGTCCGCCGCGCCGGCCTCGCACGGACCATCTGGTCCGCCCGCCAGCTCGTCGCCCACGGCCACGTCAAGGTCAACGGCCACAAGACCGACCGCCCTTCCTACTCGGTCGATGTCGGCGACGTCATCACCGTCAAGGACAAGATCTCCAAGATCGTCCGCGAGAATATGGAGTCCCTCTCGGGCCACGAGGTCCCGGGCTGGATCGACTTCAACCCCGGCGAGCTAACCATCAAGATCGTCGCCCTCCCCACCAGCGACCAGATCCCCTTCGACGTCAACGCCAACCTCATCATCGAGTTCTACCGCTAAAAAAACAAGGGGCCGGGAGCTCTCTGCCGCACGCCCGGGCCAATCGCCCGTCGCCCCGCGGCCAGGAGTTCTCGGCCCCCGTTCTTTTCACGCCCCGGCCCCGACCCGTCGATGCTCTAAACCCGGGGCCTCCTCGTCCCCCGCCCCCGCCCCGTTCCGCGCCCTGGCTCTCCTCCAGAGACCCCCCATGCTCAAGTGGCTCCGCAAGTACAACACGTTCATCCTCGTCATCGGCGGCTGCCTGCTGATGATCTCCTTCCTCGTCGGCTCCACCCTCCAGGACCTCACGCAGCGCGGCATCATCGGCGGCAAGGTCATGCGGGTCGCGGGCTCCAAGGTCACCCAGGAGCAGTACCGCCAGTACCACAGCCAGTACGTCGCGCTCACTCAGCTCATGGACCGCGCCTCCAACAACCGCGTCTCGGGCGCCCGCATGCTCCAGGAGACCGGCGGCGGTGAAAACGCCGACCACTGGGTCATGCTCGTCCGCGAGGCCGAGAAGGGCGGCTTCGTCGGCGGCGTCGAGGACGGCCTCACCTTCATCCCCACCCTCTCGGCCTTCATCTCCCAGACCGCCGGCGCCGCCCTCGGCGCGCAGCAGGCCCAGATCGACCAGATGACCACCACCTTCCAGCGCAACATGGAGCAGGCGCTCCCGCTCATCCAGGCCGACGTCCGCCTCACCGAAGACCAGATCGGCCGCGGCCTGGCCCGCCTCCACGGCATCATGCGCATGCGCGCGGCCTACGCGACGGCCCCCCGCTTCTCCGACGCCCGCCTCATCCTGGGCGTTAAGCAGATCGTCGACTCCGCCGACGCCGACATGGTCGTTTTCCCCGCCGAGCGCTTCATCGCCGGCGTCCCCGAGCCCACCGACGCCGATCTTCAGGCCCACTTCGACCGCTTCAAGGGCGTTGAGAAGAACTCCGGCGATTTCGGCATCGGCTACACGCTCCCGCCCCGTGTCAAGCTCGAGTGGCTCGCCTTGGAGCGCCAGGGCATCTCCGAGATCGTCACCGTCGACCCGGTGAAGGTCCAGGAGGCGTTCCTCCGCAAGTACCCCTCCGGCAAGCCGCCCGAGGGCACCACCGCCGACGACGCCCGCGCCAGGATCGAGGGCGACGTCCGGAAGGCCGAGACCGATCGCATCATGAAGGCCGCCGAGGACGCTGTCCGCGCCGAGCTCGGCCGCGCCACCGGCAAGCTCGAACGCGACGGCGAGTACCGCTTCCTCCCCGCCGACTGGTCCACCAAGCGTCCCCGCATGGCCGATGTCGGCGCTCAGATCATCGTCCGCGTCTTCGAGACCACCGGCATCCGCCTCCCGCCGCCCAAGGTCGGCATCCGCGAGACCCGCTGGTTCGAGGAGAGCGAGCTGCAGTCCCTCCCCGGCATCGGCCAGGCCAGCCTCCGCCGCGCAAGCCTTCAGGATCCCTTCGCCAGGGTTGTGCTCAACGCCCGCGAGCTCTCGGCCACCTCCCGCAACGACACGGGCCTGCAGGTCGGCGTCCCGCTGACCGACCCGCTGACCGACTTCCTCGGCACCCGCTACTTCATCACCGTTCTCGACGCCCGCAAGGAGTCCCCCGCCGACACGCTCGACGAGGTCCGCGCCGACGTCGTGTTCAACACCAAGCGCCTCGCCGCCTACGAGCAGCTCAAAGGCCGCCTCGACGCCCTCCGCACCAGGGCCGCCGCCGAGGGCCTCGCCGCCATCGCCCAGCCCGAGCCGGGCGCGACCGGCGAGGCCGCGAGCGTTCTCGCCGTCCAAAAGGCCACCGTCTCCAAGGGCGGCGTGAGCTCCCTGGCCCCCGAGGCCGCCAAGCTCGACCACGAGGCCTTCCGCGAACCCCTCGTCGCCGCCGCGGCCAAGCTCGACCCCATGGCCGACCTCAAAACCGTCGCCGCCGAGCCCCGCACCGTCGCCTCGGCGATCGAAAAGTCGCTCCGCGTGGTCGTGTCGCAGATCACGGCCGTCAAGCCCCTGACCACCGAGCAGTTCCGGTCCTTCCAGTCCGGCATGACCGGCCGCCTGGCCCGCGACGAGATCGGTATCTCCTCCGAGACCTCCGACCCCTTCTCCCTCACCAGCCTCGAGAAGCGTCTAGGCGTCGAGTATCTCGACGGCCGCGACCCCGCCAAGCGGCGTCAGGCCGACAACTGACCGCCGGCCTCGATTCTGCGCCCGCCCCCTGCGCCGCCCATCACGGGCGGCGTTTTCATTCCCCCTCCGGCCGGGCACCCATAGTCTCACCCATGGAACTCGACCCCGCCCGCATGTCCCAGCCCGATCGCTACAAGCTCCTCATCGGCACCATCGTCCCGCGCCCCATCGCCGTCGTCTCCACGCTCTCCCCCGATGGTCGCCCCAACCTCGCCCCCTTCAGCTTCTTCACCGGCGTCGGATCCGACCCCATGCTCCTGCTCTTCTGCCCCGCGAACAAGCCCGACGGCACGCCCAAGGACTCTCTCCGCAACGCCAGCCCGGCCGCCGACGGCGGAACCGGCGAGTTCGTCGTCAACGTCGCCACCGAAGACTTCGCCCACCAGATGGCCGCTTGCGCCGAGCCCCTGGACTTCGGTCAAAGCGAGTTCGAGCTCTCGGGCCTGCACCCCGCCCCGAGCCTCAAGGTCCGCCCGCCCAGGCTCCTCGAGTCCCCAATCGCCTTCGAGTGCATCACCCACCAGGTCATCCGCACCAGCCCCGGCACACCCTCGGGCGGCAACATCGTCATCGGCCGCGTCGTCCACATCTTCGTCCGCGACGACCTCATCGACGCCCGCCTCCACACCGATCCGGCCAGGCTCAAGGCCATCGGCCGCATGGGCGGCATCGGCTACGTCAAGTCCGCCGACCCGGCCCAGCGCTTCGACCTGCCCTCGGGCCGCAAGGCCCTGGAGCGCCCAAGCCCCGGTCGGTCCTAGCGCTCTTCGGGGTCAAACAGCTCGCCGCCGACCACCGCCGCACCGGGCATCCCGATGTGCACTGCCCCCGCCTTCGTCAGGGCCCGCCCGCGCTTGGTCCGCGCCAGAAATCCGATCTGCAGGAGATACGGCTCGACGATGTCGACCAGCGTGCCGACGTCGTGATTCAGCGTCGCCGCGATCGCCTCGGGCCCCACCGGCCCGCCCGAATACACCCGCCCGAGCACCCGCATGTACGAGCGGTCCAGGTCGTCGAGCCCCGACGTGTCCACGCCCTCGAGCGTGAGCGCCTCGCCGACCATCGCCGCCGTCAGCGTCCCGTCCCCCTTTACCTGGGCAAAGTCCCGCACCCGCCGCAGCAGCCGGTTCGCGATCCGCGGCGTCCCGCGCGACCGCTCCGCGATCAGCTTGAGCGCCCCGCCCTCGGCCCGCACCCCCAGAAGCTCCGCCGACCGCCCCAGGATCGTCACCAGCTCTCCCACGCCGTAGTACGCCAGGCTGTGCTGGATCCCGAACCGCGACAGCATCGGCCCCGACACCAGCCCCGCCCGCGTCGTCGCCCCGATGAGCGTGAACGGCCTGACGGCCACCTGCACCGTCCGCGAGTGCATCCCGCCCTCCACCCGCACGTCGATCCGGAAATCCTCCATCGCCGGATAGACAAACTCCTCCACCGCGATCGGAAGCCGGTGGATCTCGTCGATGAACAGAATGTCCCGCTCGCCCAGCTGCGTCAGCACGCTCACCAGGTCCCCCGGCTTGGTCAGCGCCGGCCCGCTGGTCAGGTGCACCCGCGTCCCCATCTCCTGCCCGATCACGTGCGCCAGCGTCGTCTTCCCCAGCCCCGGCGGCCCGTGCAAAAGCACATGCTCCATCGGATCCCCGCGCCCCTGGGCCGCCTGGATCGCGATCGACAGCTTCTCGATCAGCTGCGGCTGCCCGATGTACTCGGCCATCCGGCGCGGACGCAGCGACCAGTTCCGCTCCTGCTCGATCGGGTCGAGAACGGGCGTGCTGGTCGGGGAGACGAGTCGTTCGACGGCCATGGGTATGACTTCTTGTTCAAGAGACACCCGTACGGTTGATGGTAGGATGACCCCGCCTGTCTTTCAACTGGTCCCGCAAACCAAACCAGGGAAAGACCTAGACGTTCCGCACCAAACCGCGTGTGATGAAGAGATCGAGAATTTACCCAGATTCAGGAATAACCATTGCACGACTAGAGCTCTCGTCGTATAGTACAGTGGCTGAGTACCAAGCGCACAACACTGGGGAAATTTCCGTAACCAACAAGCCATTTCCGTCTCTTCTCGTCCTCCTTGTGGTTTCGCTCGGCGCGTTGATAGCAACACAGGCGCGAGCCCAACTCAGCTTGCTGGGTGTTCCCGTTTCCGGGCAACCGTCCGGGTTTGATACAAATGGAAATGCTGCACTGGGCTACCAGAGCGTATTGGACACTAACTATTTGGTTGGAACTGTCGCATACACAGCGGACAATCTGACACTCCTCCAGGATGCGTACGTTGACGCCGCATGGATCACTGCTCTCCGACCAAATTTTACTACGTTGATGGAACTTAGATGGGTTCGTTCTGATGACGGGCTCGTGGAGGTATCAGAAAGATGGGACGATGTCTTGGTATGGGAAGCCTCTTGGGTTGACAGTACAAACGGTATCGTCCCGATTGAGAATATTCTTGAAGATATCTTTAAAGTTATGCCTGAAATCAGATCGTCGGAGTGGTCACTCGCTCTGGCCGCTTCATCGGGACCTCAGTCTTCTGTCTCCATGCAAAGCGGTGAGTCCCCTGCACCTGTCAATCCATCGATCATTCTAGAAGACGGCAGCTCAGTCTCCGTATACTGCAAGACCATTGGCCGTTGGCTGTCAACTTCTGAACTCAATGCCCTCTTCGACTCTGAAATGTGGCGAATCGATCCAAATTACGGAGACACCTTTTCTGCGTTGATCGGTGCAGACGACCAGCCAAATCCTCCGCATGACTGGCGTGACATCGAGTTTGAGATCACAATCAAGCCTAGTATCGATGCAGAGATCACTATTCCGCAGATCGGCAAGATTGGCGCTGGTCACGAAGTTGATATCAAGGTTAAGGGAACTCTTGGGCAGATTGAAAGTGGGCTTCGGGAAGGTTCACAACTTATTTGCAGGATTCTGAGTGTTCTCCTTCCCCCAAGTATCAAAGGTCTACTTTCGCCATTCTTCCCTTGCCTGACTGCCTGAGTACTATTGAACCAAGAGATAGAGATACTGTGTCCCACTGCGCTGCTATCCTTGCAATTCTGCATGCCTGGGGCTTAGTTGCCCCAGGCAGTACTCTGATTGCGCAGCAGCCTAGGCCACCTCTAGTTTGGATCTCGAATAATCGATTGTTTGTCGAGCATCCCACCAGTGTGCATCTCGGCGACACTTCTACACTTAGATTCGACTTGCCAAGAGGGCATGTCAACGACGCTCAGCAATCACTTCAGTTTATAAAGGCAATTGAGCGGCCCGATGGACGCTACGGAGTGTTTGTGTCCGATGGTTCTATCCTATCGAGTTGGCAAAACTCTATCGTTTCAACTGGAAGGTCAAACGACACTTGTCTGCAAGCCGTGAACGATGTAGAGGAAATCATATCAAAACGAGGTAGATGGTCAGATCAACTAGTAGCCCGTCGTAAGTGTTCGACTTCGCGATTTCTGAAAGAAGACGAACAGGCTGTTCTGCGACTGTGGCCTCTATCACTCGACGATGACCTACTTCTGAACCCCGTTGACCCCTTCATCCAACTCCCTTCAATAAGAGAGTTTGATAATGTCACAGCGCGTTGGCAACTAGACAAATGGGACTCGAAATCGGTATTCGTTCTGTGTCGCTTGCTTCTTGCATCGACGGATGAGAGCTCGCCTAAAGTTCCTAAGACTGGTATACTTAAAAATGCTTACGTGGCTCGCTTCGCCGAGCTTGCAGACGCAGCTGCCCGCGACGCACGGCTTTCAGACCCAAATGGTCGGTTCACATATTCTTCGATGATCGCTTACCATGCCGAGGTCGTTCTCTCGCGGTGGCGTGACGACCCGAGCAGAACAGTCGAACTGCGAATCAATGCGTTACAGGACAGCATGCGAGATTGGCAGAACTCGGGGGTTGGCGTTGTTGACCGCTGGACGTCGCTAAGGTATGGAATTTTCGATTGCGATTCTCTCGCTTTGGTGATGGCCGAAGCTTTGGCACGGGCGGGCTGGTCGGCCGAGTTCCTTAATGTATCAATGTCGTCCTCTTCGACAGGGCCGATTCGAGTTGGGCATGTAGTGCTTAGAGTCAAGCTGGCAGAACAAGGGAAAACGCAAGAATCAGCCGCTTTGATTGATCCCATGGGCTTCCCGATTGAATCCATCTTTAGGGTCACCGGCGGATCACAATCGCTCCTGCGAGAGTGGAATAGCTTGCCCGCATCACAGCCCGAGAGTAGCGTCAATAATGAGATCGTTGCCCGTTGGCTCTCCTGCCGCCACCCCTTGGACTGATTAGACAATTACATCCGCGACTTCATTTTCTACTTTAGTTCCACGCTCCAATACGCATCATCCAGAAACGCCTTCCACGACGAGTACCGGTCCTGCCCCAGCCGGATCGAGATGAGAGGATTGCGCTTGGGGCGGATGGGCTTGCGGATCAGCGCCATCTGCGCCCCCTCGGGCGTCCGC
>JBBQRT010000085.1:0-11131 GCA_038214505.1 Phycisphaerales bacterium
CCCCTGGCGCGTCCGCGTCCGCCCGCCCTGCTTCATGAACTACGCCACCGTCGCCAAGATGACCGAGGGCCACATGCTCAGCGACATCGTCGCCGTCATCGGCTCGATCAACGTCGTCGCGGCCGAGCTGGACCGGTAGAAGCCCTATCGCCGCGTCACGCCGCGCCTCAGCGAGCGCCTGATCGCCTCGGCTAGGACGCCGCGCGAGCGCGTCTTTCCCCGCGGCCACGATGGTGATCCCTTGATCGCTCTGCCACCCCCCCCCGCCCCCCCGGCCCGGAGCCCGCGCGGCGGCCGTACTCCGCCCGACCCAATCTTGGGCCAATCTCCGGCCAAACTTGGCCGAGACCATTTACACGGTTCATAGTCGAGGTCCGGCCGAACCCGGGAATTCCGGCCCAGGCCCCGCACGTCACCGCTTTCAGGAGGATTCGTATGTCGGTCGGGCCCAGTCTGCGTCGCTCGGTTCGTGCCGCGTTCCTCCTCGCGATCACGGGGTTCGCGGCGTGCCCCGCCCTGGCCCAATGGTCGGCCAGCCCGGCCCAGAGCGTCGGTGTCGCCGTGGGGGCGGGAGATCAGAACGTGCCCGTGATCCGCGCCATCCCCGGCGGCGGCGTGTGGGTGTTCTACTTCGACAACAGCGCGGGCACGGGCTACAAGCCGGTCATCCAGCGTCTGGACGCCTGCGGCTACCCGGTCTTCCCCGGCGGGATCGTGCTGGCCAACCGCACGAACACCGCCACGTTCGTCAGCGACATGAAGGTAGACGCCGCCGGCAACGCCTACGCCGCGTTCGACAACGGCAGCGTCATCGCCCAGAAGATCGCGCCCGACGGCACGCTGCCCTGGGGTGCCGCGGGCGTGGCGGTGCCCGGCTCGACCGGCGTGCTCGGGCCGCGGATCGCGGGGCTCGACGATGGGTCGGCCGTGGTCGCGTTCAATACGTCCGCGACCGTGAACTTCCAGCGCCTGAACGCCGACGGCACGCTGCCGGCGGGCGGCACCTGGACCGTCACCGAAGCCTCTCGCTATCAGGCCATCAGCGACCTGCTCCCCGGCGGGTCCGGCGAAGTCATCGCCCTGTGGGTTCGCGGCAGCATCCTGAGCGCGATTACCTCGGCCAAGGGTCTCCGCATCCAGAAGTTCAACGCCGCGAACGCCCCGCAGTGGAACACCGGCGTGGGCTATATCGACGTGTTCACTTCCTCGACCACCGCCGGCAGCAACCGGAGCATCCAGAACGGCTATTTCCCCGCCCTTGTGAATGATGCCGCCGCGGGCGCAATCGTGGCCTGGTACAACACCGGCTTCGCCCGCGACGCGCGGGTCCAGCACGTGCTCGCCGACGGCACCGTCCGCTTCCCCGCCGAGGGCCTAGCCGTGACCACCACGCCCGCGACCGCCGAGCTGCGGCTGTCGGCCGCCGTGGCCTACACCGCGCCGGGCTCGTACACCGTCTTCTACCAGAAGAGCAACCCCAGCCAGAGCCAGTTCGGCCTGGGCGTCTCGCGTGTCGAGCACGACCCGGCGCTCGCGACAACCCAGCTGACCTTCGCCGCGGGCGCGGGCATCGACGTATTAACCATCTCGGCGACGACTTTCCAGTCCAGCTTCATCGATGCCAAGCCGCTGGGCGCCGACGCCCTCGCGACCTGGATCCAGTCCCAGGGCGCGAGCGGCCCGACGATCATCCAGGCCGCCCGCGTCAGGCCCGACGGCACCTTCGCCTGGGCCACCCCAGCTGCCACCATCGCGTCAACGCC
The DNA here is from genome assembly GCA_038214505.1 of Phycisphaerales bacterium. Taxonomy (GTDB): domain Bacteria; phylum Planctomycetota; class Phycisphaerae; order Phycisphaerales; family UBA1924; genus UBA4658. The sequence goes on from JBBQRT010000085.1 coordinate 1,764, forward strand.
CAGCAGCAAGGGCCGCTTGGGCGTCGCTCCGCTCAGCGCCCCGGGCGCGTTCGTCGCCGCGTGGAACGACGGGGCCAGCGGCGCCGCCGACATCCTGGCCCAGCGGTTCACCGACGCGGGCGTCATCGGCCCCGCCTTCTGCCCCGCCGACTTCGACTGCTCGGGCGTCCGCGACGTCTCGGACATCTTCGCGTTCCTCAGCGCCTGGTTCTCGAGCGCCCGCGGCTCGGACTTCGACGCCTCCGGTACGCGAGACGTGTCGGACATCTTCGCGTTCCTCAGCTCCTGGTTCGCCGGCTGCCCCTAAGCCAGCGACGCCCGGCCAACCGGCGTCGCGACGCTCTCCAGCCATTTTCACGAGGCCGGCCCATCGCGAGCTGGCCTCGTGCCGTTGGCGGCCCGCCCGGCGAACTACCCTCCCGCGATGGCCAAGAAACGCACCGTGGTCCTCACCCGCATGGACGAACAGGGCCACATGGTCCCCCTGGGCTCCCTGCGTGAGGTCCGCAACATCATGAGCCGATGCAACCTCGCGCCCGACGGCTCGGGGCCCCACGGCTACGGTGAGCGCCTCGGTCTCGCCCTCCTCTTCGGCCCCGGCCTGGTCTGCGAGATCGCCCTGCAGGACGACCCGGCCATCAACCGGGGCGAGGGCCCCGAGGTCGGCCAGGTGCTGGTAAGCATGACCGACGAAGACTTCGGCTTTCCGGTGCTCCTGCGGCTGTGCCGCCAGTCCAAATGGAAGATGCTCGACCCCGAGACGGGGCGCAGCTTCGGCTAAGACTGCGCCCAACTCGGCTCGGCCCTAGGTCAGGTTGCCCAGCCGCTCCAGCCGCACGCCGTCGATCAGCACGCGCCCCGTCGCCTGATCCGTGAAGCGGACGGTCGTGGCGGCGGCGGTGATGTCGAACGTGCCCAGGTCCTCCCACCACACGCCGCTGGCCTGCCGGTCGTCGGGGGCCGTCTGCTGGTTGATCGTGAACGGGCTCAGGGCCGTAGCGCCGTTGAACACGCGAACGGTCGTCGCGCTTGAATACGCCGCATTGGGCGTCACGACCGAGCCGATCCAGGTCGCGCTCAAGCGGTACTGCCCGGGCGTGAGACCCGTGAAGCTGAACTGGGCGTACGCCGCGCCCGTTCCCGCGGCCTTGAAGCGGTACCCGGCGAGCCCGCCCGAGGTGGCGATGCTCCACGTACCAAGCTGCGAATAGCCAGCCTGCCCGTCGTTGATCACGCGGACCACCGGCGTCACGACCGCCGTGACGTTGACGCGGAAGGTGCTCTCGTCGGCGTCGTTGGTCGGGATGCCGATGGTCCCCGCGTAGGTGGCCGCCACGCCCGGGTTGAGCCGAACGGTGAAGCCCGCCGCGCCCCCCGGGGCGATGGGCTCGCTGGGCGGAGGCGTGAGCATGGTGAAGCCCGCGGGCAGGGCGATCGAGTCGGTGATGTTCAGGTCCGCGTCGCCGACGTTGCGGATCGTGAAGGCCCGCTGGAGCGCGACGCCCGACGCCGCCGAGCCAAGGTTGAGCGTGCCGGTGTTGTCGGCCAGCAGCGATGTCACGGTTCCGGCGACGGTAGAGACGAACACCTCCGGCCCGCCGGCGAGGTTGCCGACGCGCTCGATGCGGATGCCGTCGGCGATTACTGGCCCCCCGGCGCTCGCGTCGCTCAGCCGCACCCGCAGCGACGTGCTGGCGAGCGACACGGTCGCCACGTCCTCCCACCACGCGGAACTCGCCCAGCGGTCGTTGGCGGCCACGCGCTGGCTGAGGCTGCCCGCGCCGAGCGTCGTGGCGGCCCCGTCGAGAACCGTGTAGCCCGCCGCCGTCGCGAGCGTGGGTCCCGCGCGATACGTCGCGCTCACGCGGTACTGCCCGGGCAGCAGGTTGTTGAAGGCCCAGGTCGCCGTGCCTAGGCCCGTGCCCGCCGCCTTCCACCGCTGGTCGGCCCCGAAGCCCACGCCCGCGCTCGCCCCCCAGGTCCCCCCGAGGGTGAAGCCCGCCGAGCCGTCGTCGAGCACAGCGCTGAAGGCCGTCGCGCTGGCCGTGGCGTTGATCGAGAACGTCGGGCGCGAGCCGATGTTGGTCGAGAAGCTGATGGTCCCGTTGGCCGCGCCAGGGTTCGAGGCGTCGTACCGGACGGCGAAGCTCGTCGAGGCCCCGGGCGCAAGGGTCGTTGAGGCGAAGTTCGAGAGGATCCGGTAGCCCGCAGGAACCGCCAGGTCTCCCAGCTCGAGGTTCTCGCTCCCGGGATTCTCGACGGTGAACGTGCGGCTCACCGAGACCCCGACCGCGACGGCACCGAAGGCCACTGTCCCGGTGTCGGGCTGGAGCGTGAGGCTGCCAAGCTTCAGCCGCGCCGAGGGCCCGCCCATCTCGAAGATCGCGTCGGCCAGGGCCTTGACGTTGACCCGCTTGAATGTCGCGCCGGTGTTGGTCACGTTGTCGGCCTCGTCGTCGCCATCGACGATCGAGTCGCCCGTCGATGCCAGAAGCGTCTTCATCTCGGCCAGCGAGAGCCGCCGCCCGAGCACGTTATCGGCCAGTTGCTGGGCCAGGACCGCGATGCCCGCGACGTGCGGCGCTGCCTGCGACGTGCCGTGCTGCGTCACGGTGCCGCCCGACTGGTTGGCCCCGGTGATCGGCGCGCCGGGCGCGAAGATCTGGTACATGCTCGTGGAGCGCTGGCTGAAGGGCGTGAGGCGGTCGGCCCCGGTCGCATCGGCCCGGGCCCCGGAGGCGTACGTGATCCCGCCGCCGAGATTGCGGTCGTACACGGCGCCGACGGCGATCACGTTCGGGTCCGCCGCCGGATAGGCCAGGCCGCGGGCCGAAGCAAACCGGGCGAAGTCGTTGCCCGCGGCGGCGACCACCATCACGTTCTGGGCCGCCAGCGTCGCGATCTCGTCGGAGATGCCGTAGAGCTGCTGGCTGGTGGCCCAGTTCCTCGTGTCGCCCAGCGACATGTTCACGCTGACGATGTTGTAGTTGGTCACGTTGTTTACGACCCACCGCAGCGCGGCCTCGGTGTACGAGAAGTTGCCCGCGCCCGAGTCCTTGAAGACCTTGAGGTGGATGAGATTCACCCCCGGGGCCATGCCGCGGTGCGTCGCGTTCGAGGAGCCCACGATGCTCGAGACATTCGAGCCGTGCCCGTTGCGGTCCGAGGCGTCGGCGTCGTTGTCGGCGAAGTCGTAGGAGTACACGATGCGGTCGGCGATGCCGTTGCTGTTGCCGTCGGCGCCGAAGTACGAGTGGTCGCGGTCGATGCCGGTGTCCAGGATTACCGCCGCGTACCCCTGGCCCGTCAGCGAGCCGAACCGCGAGTCCTGGCGGAACAAGTCGTACTTCAGCAGCGAGTCGCTCACCGAATCGAACGTCGACATGCCGATGCTCGATCCCGACGCCGCGTCCAGCCGCGCACTGGGCGAGCTCATCTCCACGCCCGAGTTGGTCCACGTCATCCGCGGCGGGAAGTTGCTGAACAGAGACCCCGAAGCGTCGAGCATCTGCCGGGACTCGAGCGCCTCGAGCGTCAGATCCTCGATCAATATCCGGCGGCGATTCGCGGCGAGCGTGCTGGGCATGGACCGGGGCCTCCCGACCGCCGCGGCGCGCGGAGGTGACTGGGCAAAGCGCCGCGACGTTCTTGCCCATGACATCCCAATCGCCCGGTCCCGCGGCAAGCAAACCGCCCGAGCATCCCGCTTCTCGGACCCGCGCCGGCCGCGGAGTTTCACCGCGGGCTCCGCAACGGCCCCGCCGACGGCGTCCCATATACTCTGCGCGTATGACCCCGCGGATCAGCGACAATCTCGCGCAGATCACCGCCCAGCTCGTTGTCCGCTTGGCCGCCGAGCGGTGCATCGAGATATCGGAGAAGCGGCCCGGGGTGTATCTCCAACAGGCCGCGCGGCCGCGCCGGGTGTCGAATGGGGGCCCATCGTCGCCACCGGGCACATCATCGCGCAACGGTACGACGAGGTCGATCATGATCGCGTCTGGCGGATCGTCACGAGCCACACTCCCAGCCTGATCTCCGCACTCTGTTCCGCTCTTGACGCCAACCCGCCCGCACCGGAAGCCGGCCTCCCACCCGATCAACCATGAGCCAGCCGACCTCCCCGTACGACACCTACACCAGCCCCCTGGCCAGCCGCAACGCCAGCCCGGAGATGCTCCGCCTCTGGTCGTCGCGCCACAAGTTCAACACCTGGCGCAAGATCTGGCTCGCCGTAGCCGAGGCGCAGCACGAGCTGACGGCCGCCGGGCGGAGTGGCGGGTGGAGCGGGACCTCCGGGACCGCGGCTCCAGTCCCGCTGGTGACCAAGGAACAAATCCAAGAACTCCGAGCCATCGTCAACCGCCCCGGCGGCATCACCGACGACGAGATCAAGCTCGCCGAGAAGTACGAACGCGAGCTTCGCCACGACGTCATGGCCCACGTCCACGCCCTGGGCGACTCGTGCCCAAAGGCGAAGGGAATCATCCATCTGGGGATGACCAGTCAGGATGTGGTGTGCAACGCGGACCTGAACACACTTCACGAGTCACTCGTCACGATCCGGCGAAAACTCGCGATGACCATCGCGGCGCTCGGCCAAGCCGCGATAAAGTTCGCAGGCGTTCCGACCCTGGGGTTCACCCATTACCAGCCCGCCCAGCCCGTCACGATCGGACGCCGCGTGATCGGCTGGGCGAGTGATCTTGACCTGTGCCGCTGTCGGATCTCGGACACGCTCATCACGCATTCGTTCCGAGGGCTCCGGGGTGCCACGGGAACGCAGGCTTCGTTCTTTGAGCTCTTCAACAGATCGCCGGGCATGGTTGATCGCCTCGAGACGATGTTTATGGAGTCATGGCTCAGCGGCGGCCCGCGCGACCAGGTACTGCGCGAGGACGGCGAGCGTGAGATTCCCGCGGGACACAAAGTCTTTGATCTGACCACCCAGACCTACCCCCGCGTCATCGACACCTTCATCCTCGCCGACCTCGCCAGTGTTGCCAGCGTCCTGCACAAAATCGCCACCGATATCCGCCTCCTCTGCAACCGCAAAGAGCTCGACGAACCCTTCGAAGACAAGCAGATCGGCTCCTCGGCCATGCCCTACAAGCGCAATCCCATGCGCTGCGAGCGGATCTGCGGCCTGTCCCGCTTTGTCATGAACCTTGTCGGCAACGCCTACGACACCGCCGCCACACAGTGGCTCGAGCGCACCCTCGACGACTCGTCCAACCGCCGACTGAGCCTGCCCGAGGCCTTCCTCGCTCTCGACGGCGCGCTCGACCTGATGCACAACGTCGCCTCGGGCTTGGTCGTCTACGAGGCGACCATCCGCAAGAACCTCATGGCCGAACTGCCCTTCATGGCCACCGAGAACCTGCTCATGGCCTGCGTCAAGCTCGGCGGCGACCGTCAGGCATACCACGAGCACATCCGCGCCCACGCCCAGGCCGCCGGCACCCGAGTCAAGATGGAAGGCCTCGATAACGACCTGCTCGACCGTCTGAGGGCCGACCCGGCCTTCCACCCTCCGGCCCTCAAGGCCGAGCTCGACTGGGACGGCCTGCTTGACCCGATGAAGTACGTCGGCCGGTCCGTCGAGCAGACCGAGCGCTTCATCACAGAGGTCGTCGAGCCGCTTCGGGCTCGATACGCCGATGAGCCTGGGAAGATGGGCAACTCCGGCCCCCGCGTCTAGGGCCCGGAAGATTGCCCAACTTCGCGTCTGGTGCCCAAACTCACCGCCGCGGGTCCAGAACAACGGACTTCCCGGGCGCTTTTCATTTGGCGAATCCGCCCGGACATGCTTCAATACCGTCCCAAAACCCCGCGGCTTGTTGGGCGCGGCGTGTGGCGAGCGGTTCCGAGCGACGGCGACGTCCCGACCGCCCCTCCGCACGGGCCCAGCGCGGGTCTTCGGGCCGTCCTTGATCGACGGCTTCGAGGCCATCCTGTTGTTCCCGGTCCCGCCCGCCTCGTCGGAGGCGTCGTGGCCCCGTTATTCCGGAGGTCCATGTGACCGTCTCCCGCCCGTGTCTTCTGCTGCTCGCCGCGTGTCTCGCTCTGTGTTTCCCCGCCCTCGCCCGCGCCCAAGCCACCTGCTCCCAGGCGATTCTGCTCGATAGCTCGGGCTCTTACGCCGGCAACAGCGCCGGCTCCCTGGGCGACGGCGCAACGGGCCTGTGCGTCGCGACCTCGCGCAGCGTCTGGCACCGCTTCGTTCCCACCAGCACCGGCACCCACACCATCTCGCTGGGCACCTCGTCGTTCAACACCGTCGCGTCGCTCTTCAGCGGCTGCTCGTCGCCGCTGCCCACGGTGCTCGCCTGCGATGACGATTCGGTCGGCGACGACGCCGTGATCGTCTACCCGCTTGTCGCCGGCCAGCCCTACTTCATCCGCATCGCTAGCTTGGGCTCGACGCCCGGCGGCACATACACACTCCGCATAGTCGCGCCCCTCTCGCCCTCGCCGGCCAACGACATCTGCGGCACGTCCGCCGTCCTCGCGCTCAACGCCCCCGCCAGCGTCTCGACCCGCGGCGCGCTCGGCTCGGGCGCCTCGGGCTGCTCCACGCTCGACTCCGCCGACATCTGGTTCAGCTTCAACGCCACCGCCGCGGGGGTCTACATCGCCCAGGTCTGTTCGCCCGTCTATCAGCCCGTGCTCAGCACCCACGGCAGTTGCCTGTCGGCCGTTCCTTTGCAGTGCAACGTCGGCGCGATGTTGGTACCCTGCTCGCCCGGCCAGGCCGGCGCGGCCCTGTCGATCCCCGTGTCCAACCCCGGCACGCAGCGCCTCCGCCTCGCGGGCACCCGCGGCGCAACGGGCCCGGCGACGATCGCCGTGTACTCTTCCCAGCCCAGCGACCTTTGCGAAGGCGCGACCACCGTCGCGATCGCCGCTCCGGTCTCGGGCAGCATCACCCCCGCGCTGGGCACCGAGACGACCGTGCCCTGCGCCGTCTCGGGCCTCGACGCCTTTCACCGCTTCACGCCAGCGGCCTCGGGCCAGTACGTCTTCACCACCGCCTGCGACAGCTTCGCCCCGCTGCTGAGCCTCTTCTCCGCCTGCCCGTCCTTTCCCGGCTCGGCCGTGCTGGCGTGCTCGTCGGCATCGTCATCCTGCGTTTCGGGCTCCGGCTCGACCCTCGCCGCCACGCTCACGGCCGGCAACACGTATCTGATCCGCGTCGCCGGCCTGGGCAGCCCCGCCGCCTTCGGCAACTACATCCTGAGTGTGAATCCGGCTGCACCCATCAACGACCAGTGCTCCGCCGCCAACGTCATCTCCGAGGGCGTGCCCGTTTCCTCAAGCACCCTGGGCGCCACCGGCATCGACCTCTCTTCCTGCGGCCCCGCCGACACCCGCGACGTCTGGTTCGCCTTCACGCCCCCGACCACCGGCGCCTACGAGGTCAATACCTGCGGCTCGGCCCTCTCGACCACGCTCGCCATCTTCTCGGGCTGCTCCGGCTCCCAGCTCGCCTGCGCTGATGTCACCGGCTCGTTCTGCGGCCCCAGTCTTCAGGGCGCCGGCCTCTTGCTCAACCTGTCCGCCGGCGTCGGCTACCGCATCCGGGTCGCGGGCTTCAACGGCGACGCCGGGCCGTTCACGCTCGCCGCGACCCGCGCGCCGGCCCGCGGCGACGTCTGCACCTCCCCCGTCACGCTCGCCCAGAGCATCGAGGTCGCCTCCACCACCACCAGCGCCAGCGGCACCGGTTTCCCCGGCTGCGCCCAGCCCGACGCCGCCGACATCTGGTATGCCTTCACGCCAAGCGTCACCCGTTTTTACCGCTTCTCAACCTGCGGCTCTCCCGGCCCCCTGTCCCTGAGCCTCACCACCGGCTGCTCCTTTACCCAGCAGCTCGCCTGCACCACCATCCAGCCCGACCAGTGCGCCCCCAATCAGGCCGCCCCCGGCCTGACGGCTTTTCTTGAGGCCGGCGCGACCTATCGCCTCCGCGTGCTCCGCATCGCCTCAACCGCCGGCGGCTCGTTCCGCCTCCGCGTCGATCCCGCATCCCCGCCAAACGACCTGTGTACCAGCCCCACGACTATCACCCCCGGCGATGCGATCGTCGGCACGACCGCCGGTGCCACAGGCGACACCGCATCGCCGTGCCTGGGCATCGACGGCCCGGATGTCTGGTTCTCCATCACCCCCACCCAAACCGCTTTCTACCGCCTCGACACCTGCACCGCGGCGGAGCCCGACACCGTGCTCGGCCTCTTCGAGTCCTGCTCGATGAGCCCCGTGATCTGCAACGACGACGCCCCGGCCTGCCCCGCCGGTCGCTCGCGCATCGTCGCTCGGCTGCTGGCAGGACAGACCTATCTGGTGCGGATCGCGGGCAAGTCCGGGACTCAGGGCGCGTTCACCCTCTCGGCCGCCATCACCCAGCCGCCCAACGACACGTGCTCAACGGCCGCCAGCGTCGGCGAGGGCGCGTACGTGTTCGAGACCTTCGCCGCCACGACCGACTCGGCGTTCGTCGACGGCGTGTGCGCCTCGGCCTTGGGGTTCAATCTGCTCAGCGCCGACGTCTGGTATCGCTACACCGCCATCGCCTCGGGCACCGTCACCGTCTCCACCTGCGGCGCATCATTCGATACCGCCCTGACCGTCTCCACGGCCGCCGCGGGCTGCCCGACGGGCGTGTACGCCGTGGTCGCATGCAACGACAACGCGGTTTGCCCCGAAGACCCGATGGCCGTCACGCCCCAGGCCCGCACGAGCTTCCCCGCCGTCGCGGGCCAGACATACCTGATCCGCATCGGATCTCGATTCGGGACCGGCGGGTCTGGTGTGCTGACAATCTCGCGGGTGGGCGCGTGCGCATGCGACTTCGACCGCAATGGCCTGTTGCGGGTGGACGACATATTCGCGTTCCTCGCCGCCTGGTTTGCCCGAGAGCCCCGGGCCGACTTTGACGGCAACGGATCGTTCACGATCGGCGACGTCTTCGTGTGCCTGCAGTGCTTCTTCGGCCGGCCACCCGGCTGTTAACCCGGGCAACTTCGGGGATACATGAAAACCCCGAGCGATCGGGCCGCCTATGCGTCGATCGCGTGAATTTCGGTCTTCACGGCGAGTCAATTGGCGGCACGTGAATCTTGCATTATGGTGATAGTGGGCGGTTTCCACGCCGGGCGTTATTGCCGACGTCGGGACGCGAGCGGGCTTCTTTTGGCTGATGAGCGGCAAGCTCACCGGTTCAAGGGGAGGCCAAAAAGGTTGGTCAGCAAGCATTGGAACGGCGTCAGTCGCCGCGTCGATAGTCGATAGAGAAATCCCAGGGTTGCCGATCAGCGGCACGATGTGTCATGGCCGTCACATGGCGGCAAGGAGGCAGTTGTGAA
>JBBQRT010000086.1:0-10928 GCA_038214505.1 Phycisphaerales bacterium
ACCAGCCAGACCGCCGCAACCCACATGGCCCCCCAGAGCAGGTTGCCCAGATGCTCACCGATCGCCGGTACGAACACGGCGCGGACGACCAGCCCCAGCGGGACGAGGACGATGAGCCACGCCGCCGGCGTAAATCGCGGCGTCAGGTGCTTGTCGATCCATCGACCCGGCGAGTTGCCCACGCGGATCAGCCCCGAGCAGGCCCGAGCAGGCTCTCGGGGTCTTGCAGCAGCTTGATGATCTCGGCCAGGGCCAGGGCCGCCGTCGCGCCGTCGACGACGCGATGATCGCAAGCGAGGCTCAGCGGGAGCAGGTTGCCCACGAAGATGCCCCCGCCGCGGACGACCGGGGCCGGGCGTGCCCGACCGACGGCAAGGATCGCCGCCTCGGGATAGTTGATGATCGGCGTGGCGAACCGGCCCGCGTGGCTGCCCACGTTGGAGATCGTGAACGTCGAGCCCATGAGCATGTCGCGCCCGGCCGACCGCGAGCGGGCGCTCTCGGCGACGTGGGCGATGTGGCGGGAGACCTCCAGCACGCCCAGGGCGTCGCAGTCTCGGATGACCGGAACCATCAGCCCCGAATCGGTATCCGTCGCGATGCCCAGGTGGACCGCCCGGTGCTGAACGATCGCCGCCTCGTAGTTCGGATCCGAGGGCTTCTCGTCCACCGTCGCGTTCAGGGCCCGGAACTCGGCCCGCGTCAGCACCCGGCAGACGGCGCTGGCGACAAACGGCAGGAAGCTCAGCTTCTCGCCGCTCGCCGCGGCGAGCTTCTTGCGCAGCCCGTCGAGCGTCGAGACATCCGCCTCGTCCATCACGTTGAAGTGGACGGCCTGGTTGATGCTCTCGCGCAGACGATTGGCGATCGTCCTGCGGACGCCACGGAACGGCACGCGGACCGACTCGCTGCCCGCGGGGAAGCTCGGGACCTCTCGCCGGGCCGGCTGGGCGGCCTGGGTCCCCCGGCTCTCCGAGTCGGAAGTTCGGATCGGCGGCATGACCCGCACCGGCGCATCGGTTACGACCGAGGAGTGCGGCTCTTCACGGTCCATCGGCGCCACGTCGGCGTGGCCGTTGCCCCCGGCCCGCACGTCCTTCTCAAGCACGCGCCCGCCGATGCCGGTGCCCATCACGCGATCGATGTCCACGCCCATGTCTCGGGCCAGCCGACGCACCGCTGGCGTGGCGAGAGCCTTGCCCGGGGCCGCCGTGATGCCCGCGAGAGCACCGCCCATCTTGCCCACGACCGTGCCCTCGTCCTCGCGCTCGGCGGCCGGAGCGGCGGCGCGAGCAGCGGGCGAGGGGGTGGGGGTGTGAGTGGGGGGGGCGACCGGGGACGGCGTCGTTGATTTGCCCGCGACCGCGTGCGAGCCATTGCTCGCCGGGGCCTTGGCGGCCGGAGCGGTGGTCGTGGCGGACCCGGCCGCCGGGGCATAGCTCACCAGCGGCTGGCCGACCTTGAGGATCTCGCCCTCCTTGCCGTGCAGGCCCGCGATCACGCCGGGCCGGGGGCTGGGCACTTCGACAACGGCCTTGTCGGTCTCCATGTCCGCCAGGATGTCGTGCTCGGCGACGGTCTGGCCGACGGTCACGCGCCACTTGATGAGCTCTGCCTCGGCCACGCCCTCGCCCAGGTCCGGCAGGATGAAGTCGTTCGGGCTAGCGCTGGCGGATTTGTTGTGCGACATGGGCGGCGCGGCTCCGGGCAGGGTCGATGGTCGGTGAACGCCAAGGATACACCCGCGCCGCGATGGACTCTCCCGCCCGTCGCCGGCTTCCGCACCTCATCCAGCAATGCCAAGGTTGTCACCGGGCGGCGTGACAAACCCCGGTTCAGCCACGACGCCCCCGGACCCATCTCCGGCGGCCATCACCGACCCGGGCATCGGCCACTGCCCGCCGCTGTCGTAGTCGATTACCTCCTGTCCTTGTCGCGTCCCGGCAGTCCGTGCACCTGCCCGACACTCCGCGATTCCTCGCTGGGCCGGTGCAGAGCCCCCGCGGGGTCCTGGGCCGGGCGGTCCGCCTGCTCGTCGTCGACGCGGCCCGCCGCCAGCTTGTCGCCAAGCCCCGGCAGGAACTTCGCGACCGCGACGTTCAGCGAGGCCATCACGCCGACCTTCACGGCCCGCTGCGGTTTGATCGCCGCGTCCAGGATCGCCTCGGCAACCTTGTCGGGCTCCTGCTGGGGATCCGGGAGCTTGGCGTCCTTGTCCATGTAGTTGCGGGCGTGCTGGGGGAAGGGCGTGTCCGTCGACGTGGGCTGGATGAGCACGATCGAGACGGGGGCGTTGTCGATCTCCTCGATCTCGAGGCGGAGGGCATCGTTGAAGCCCTTGACGGCGTGCTTGCTGGCCGCGTACATCCCCAGCAGCGGCGCGACGGCCTCGGAGACCTCGCTGCCCACGTTGATGAGCACGCCCTGCGACTGCTTGAGGAACGGCAGGGCGACCAGCGATCCGTTGACAAGCCCCCAGAAGTTCGTGTCAAAGAGCCGGCGGCTGTCTTCCTCGCTGACCTCGTCGAGCCGGCCGTAGATCGAGATGCCGGCGTTGTTCACCCACGTGTCGATCCGCCCGAAGACGCGCATGGCCTCGTTGGCGACCCGCTGCACCTGGGCCCGGTCGGCCACATCGCACTCGACGGCGATCGCCCGTCGCTCATCGCACCCCGACGACAGGTCCGCGGCGATCTGGTCGAGCGTCTCGTCGCTGCGCGCGGCGATGACCACCCGCGCCCCGCGCTCGACGGCGAGCTGCGCCGTCCGCAGGCCGATGCCGCTGGATGCGCCGGTGATGACGATGACCTGCTGGTCGATGGGCCTGGGGCTGGCGGGCATAGTGCGTCCTGGGTAAAAGGAGGAAACCGCTAAACCTTCCGGACCCCGCCGGTGCAGACGGGTGGAACCAGCATGAAACACGGGTCATCGACCATCCCGACGGGCACGATGCACGGGCCGGCGCTCCCGCCGCGACATACGCTCGGGCCACATGCTCCTGTCCGCCCAGTCCATCGCCAAGTCCCACGGCCTCAAGCGGCTGTTCTCCGGCATCCGCCTCTCGATCGACGAGGGCGAACGCGTCGGGCTCATCGGCCCGAACGGTGCGGGAAAGAGCACCCTGCTCAAGCTCCTGGCCGGGATCGACACCCGCCAGACCGGCGGCGGGCCCGACGAGGGCACCATCACGCCCGCCAAGGGCCTCCGCGCCGTGTACGTGCCGCAGGCCGACGTCTTTGATCCCGAAGCACTATCTCGCCAGATCGTTACCGACGCCGCAATGGCCGGCGGCCTGGGCGCGGGCGTTCACGATCTTCACGAGGCCGAGGTCGTCGCCGAGGGGATCCTCTCCCGCGTCGGCTTCGACGAGCACCACGCCGCCGCTATGGCCGGGACGCTCTCGGGCGGCTGGCGAAAGCGATTGAGCATCGCCCGTGCCCTGGCCAGCGTCGGCGGCGAGCCCGACCTGCTCATGCTCGACGAGCCGACCAACCACCTCGACCTCGACGCCATCGGCTGGCTGGAAGAACTGCTCACCCGGCCCATCCCCGGCGCCGGGCGGCGGTCGTTCGCGTCGGTGTTCGTCACCCACGACCGCGAGTTCCTTGAGAACGTCGCGACCCGCGTCGTCGAGCTTTCGAGCGCGTATCCCGAGGGCACGCTGAGCACCGAGGGAAACTATTCCGAGTTTCTCCGCCGCAAGGAGGAGTTTCTGGCGGGCCAGGCCCGGGCCGAGCAGGCGCTGGCGGGCCAGGTGCGCAAAGACCTCGCATGGCTGCACCGCGGGGCCAAGGCCCGCCGGACCAAGTCCAAGAGCCGCATCGACGACAGCTATGGGCGGATGGACGAGCTCGCAGAGCTCAAGCGCCGAAACGTCGCGGCCGGCGCGGGCGGGGCGGGCGTCGACTTCTCCTCCAGCGGCCGCAAGACGCGGAAGTTCATCGAAGCCATCGGCGTGGGCAAGGCCGTGCCCGTCGGCGGCACGGATGCTCAAGCCGCAAGCGGCAAGTCCCGGACGCTCTTCTCCGGCGTGGATCTCGAGCTCGGCGCGGGCGATTGCCTGGGCTTGCTTGGCCCCAACGGATCGGGCAAGACGACGCTGCTCAAAGTCCTGACCGGCGAGCTCCAGCCCGACGGCGGGAGTGTCAAATATTCCGAGCCCCCGCCGCGGATCGTTGTGTTCAGTCAATACCGGCAGGACTTCGACCCGGCGATGATGCTCGGCGAGGCCCTCTGCCCGGTCTCGGACCAGGTCCGCTTCCGCGGCCAGGCGATGCACATCACGGCGTGGAGCCGCCGGTTCCTCTTCCGCGACGATCAGTTGCTCCAGCCCGTCGGCGCCCTCTCCGGCGGCGAGCTCGCCCGCGTCCACATCGCCCGCATCATGCTCGAGCCCGCCGACGTCCTCGTCCTCGACGAGCCCACCAACGACCTCGACATCCCCACCCTCGAGGTCCTCGAAGAGGCCCTCGAAGACTTCCCCGGCGGCCTCATCCTCGTCACCCACGACCGCGCCATGCTCGACCGCCTCGCCCAGGAAGTCCTCTGGCTCGACGGCCACGGCGGCAGCGGCACCGTCGCCAGCCTCGAGCAGGCCCTCGCCGCCCAGTCCAGAAGCCTCGCCGCCCGCGCCGCTCCCGCCGCGAAGCCCAAGCCCGAGTCGCCCGCCGCCAGCACCGCCGCCCCCGCCCCCACAAAGAAGAAGCTCGGCTACAACGAGCAGCGCGAATACGACGGAATCCAAGCCAAGATCGAACAAGCCGAATCCGCCCTCGCCCGCGCCGAGACGAGGATGAACGACCCCCGAGTCATGAACGACCGGGTCGAGATGACCCAGGCCTGCAAGGACTTCGAGAACACGCAGGCCGAGGTGGCGCGGCTGTATGCGAGGTGGGAGGAGCTGGAGGGCAAGTTGAAGTGAGCGGCACGCCGTTCGCCAACCGACGACCCGCCTCCCAGCCCGCGGAGCGGGCGACAGATCCGTAGCCCGGGGCATCAGCCCCGGGTCAGCCGGGCCGACCCCATGTCCGCTCTCCTCTTGCCCTCAAGCCCGCGGAGCGGGCGAAAGAGCGCTTTGGTACACTATCAGCGATGGGCGACACGTACACCCGCGTTCCGATCCACATGACCTCCGCGACGCGCAACCCCGAGCCGCTCATTCCGACCACTCTCCTCCCACGCGTCCACGCATACATCGGCGGCGTGCTCAACGAGCTCCGGTGCCAACCCATCGCCATCGGCGGCGTCGAGGACCACGTCCACATCCTGTACGACCTGAGCCCCGAACGCACCATGGCCGAGGTCGCGCGGGTCGTCAAGCTCTACGCCCGATGGGACGAGCTCGAACAGAACAGCGACCGGCCGTTGATGTTCTAGAAGCATCAAGCCTGCGAGATCTGAAAAAATCCTGTCTATTCATGTTGCATTTAGCCGCTGCCGAGGTACTTTCAGCATGAGCCGATAACCCTTGCATGGATGCGGAACATTCTCGACACACTGGGGAGTTCAACAGATGACCCGCCTGCCCGCCTGCCCGCCTGCCCGCCTGCCCGCCTGGTGATCCTCTTGGTAGGGCTCTTGTTCACTTTGGCCTTGCTCTGTCCGCAGGCTATGGCGGCTTCGAATCACGTTGGCGAGATGAGCATCCGACAAGGTGATTGGCTCTACAAGCCGGTTTATTCGGCCCGAGAATCCGGTCAGCCTGCGGCCGTGCGTGCTATCGCCGCACTCCGGGATCAGTCGCAGTCTATCGGTCAAACCCTCGATGTTGTGCTCTTCCAGCGGCTGCCGAGCGGGTCTGAATGGTCGGCAAAGAGTTGGAATTCGGGAACGCTCCCAGAGGCGATCAAGGCCGTCAAGGTTGAGTACGCCATTAGCGACTGCGAGGACTGGCTGTGGGAAGTGGCGACGGACTTTGACATCAAGCTCGCGGAGCCCGCCGAAGATGCTGAGGCATTCATCAAAGGCATCCTGAGTGGAGACCCCCTTCAAGGCATCCTCCCACAAGGTGAGTTTCGAGAGGTTGTCGTCCGGTATCTGGAAGCGTACGGGTATAAAGCGGCTTCAGTGCCGATCGAGAATGTCAGCGAGCCCGGTACACTGAGCCGTGATTTGACGCTTTCTCAGATTGCATTGGCATTTGATGTGTATCTGAACACGGACGGATCTGAGCAAGCCAAGGAACTTGCGGCGGCTGCGGTGGTATCAAGCATGCCCGCCGATCCTCCCGGACAGCAAGACGTGCCGGGATTCGGTAACCGCTGTCTGCTGATCTGGACTTGGCCGCCTCAAGCGTACGGCCTTGAGGTGTGCGGCAACTGGACAACAGAGAGGCGGACTACTCAATCTCCGTTCGGGATTTCGTCTGTTGCCGAGACGTGCTTCTTTCGTAACTGCGCCACGCTCCAGCGTTCGACTACGATGACGTCGAACATATGCGTCAGGCCGCCAACTGTCTCAATTGGATACTTGTACAGATCCGTTACGAGCGTAGAGGGCTGCTGCCTGTCTGGAAACGCGGGCGACGCGCCCCCCGTGCCATGCACGCCAAAGAAAGATGACTGGGTAACGAATCCGTGGAGTCCGACGATCCCGACCGTTCCAGGCGCAGCCCCGGGAGGTGGACCGACTTGGCCAGTGCAGACCCCACGCTGCACACCGCCCAGGTGACAGAACATGCCTCCCTACCGTCGTTTAGTCTGGCCAATGAGCATTTGGGCGGTGGCGATGACTGTATTTGTTGTCGCGGCTCATGCGTACCGGCGGAGCATCGAGTCTTCGCATTTCTCGGTGTACGGACGTTCAGTCCAGCAGCCCGGGTCTGAGCATTGGAGGAGAGTCGTCCGATCCGGGTTCGGTTGGACGCGGGTGGTCGCCGTCTGCGAGCGGACATCGCCCAATCAAAACTCTCTGCCTCTGTCTCTCAGCCTTTTTCATGCTTTCGGATCGGCTTTAGATCCAATCTGTTGGAGTGTCAGTACAGTGCCTCCCGTCGCTGGGCAAGGGCTGCAGCGAGGGTCACACTTGCACGAGTGGATGTACGGTTGGCCATTCAGAATGGTCGGCACTCGGGCCATCAGTCCAGCGCCACCGCAAGGAACACTCGGGTTCCTGGACATGATGCGGATGCCGACGACGAATCCTCAGATCGTGATCTGGTGGCCTGGCCTGATCCTCAACGCAGTCATCGGCTTGGCCGCAAATCTGAGCTGGCTTGCGGCCAACGCGATGTTCTTTCAGACGCGGGAGCACAGACGCATTCGCAGAGGACTGTGTCGTCATTGTGGGCATCCACGTCTAGGTCTACGCAGCGCAGCAACGCCATGCACCGAGTGCGGAAAAAACCAAGTATAGAGTTCAGCCTGCCGCCATCGGCAATCGGCTTGAAAACCTGCGGGCGCCTTGACGACTTTACTCCACGTTCTGCACCTGCTCCTTGATCCGGTCGATCGAGCCCTTCACCTCAACCACCCAGCGGCTGATCTCCGCGTCGTTGCACTTGCTCGCGATCGTGTTGGCCTCGCGAAGCATCTCCTGGGTCAGGAAGTCCATCGTCCGGCCGATGGGCTTGAACTCCTGCTCGGTGAGCATCTGCTCGAACTGGTCCATGTGGCCGCTCAGACGCGCGATCTCCTCGGCGATATCCGTCCGCTCGGCGCAGATCGCCAGCTCGCGCACGATGTCCACCGCCTCGACGCGAACGCCCATGTCCTTGATCATCTGATCGATCCGCGACCGAAGCCGCTTCTCGTACTCGACCATCACCGTCGGCGAGCGCGACGCGATGAGCTTGAGCTTGTCGACGATCACCTTCTGGTGTATCAAAAGATCGTTGCGGAGATACTGCCCCTCGCGCTCGCGCATCTCCGTCAGCCGCTGGCACGCGGTCTCGAGCAGCGTCAGCAGGTGCTTGCGGCCGGCCGTCAGCCGTTCCTCCTCGTCGGCGGGGGGCTGGATCACGCCCGGCAGCTGCAGCAGCGGGGCGATCTCGATCTTGACTTGGCCGCTCTTGGCCTGCGGCAGGTTCGAGAGCTGCTCGATGTACTTGGAGAGGGCCCGCTCGTTGATCGTGTGGGCGGCCGAGCCCGAAACGTCGGAGTAGTGGATGCTCATGAACACCGAGCCGCGGTTAAGGCGATGGCGGAGCTGGGTCTCGAGCTCGGCCTCGAGGACCTGGAACTCGTCGGGCAGTCGGATGACGGCCTTGAAATACTTGCTGTTGAGCGAACGCACCTCGAGGTAGAAGTGGGCATCGCCCACCGTTGCCGAGGCCTCACCAAAGCCGGTCATGCTGCGGATCAAGCGGGAAACTCCTTGCTGAACCTGGCTGCGGAAGCCTGCCTAAAAAAGCATCGATCAGCCCGCGGCCGCGGGCGACCGGCGGCATCGGCGCAAAAAGCCAGGGCCGCCAGTGTACCCGGGCGACCCGTCTCCTTCGGCCCGGGACGAGCCGGGGTGTCCTCGGACACCGATCGATCGGGCCTTGCGGGAGGCGTTGGACGACCGGCACGGGCATCGCCGTCAGTCGACCCGAGGTCTTCGACTCACTGCTCCGGAGCGGGCGCCGGTGCCGGGGCGGGCGCCGGTGCCGGGTCCGGCGTGAGAGCCGGTGCCGGTGTGCCTGCCGGTGCCGGCGCGATCGGCGTGCCCGACTCCGGCGCGGCGGCTGGCGCGGGCGTCACGGCCGGCACGGCCGGCGCGACCGGCGTGTTCACCGCCGGGAACGGCGAGCCCGTCGACGTGTCACCCGTGGCCGGCATCGGGGTCCCGCTGTTGCCGCCGGTGTCCGTCCCCGGCACGGCCTGAATCAGCGGCGCGTTGGGGTCGATCTTGACGGGGCGCTGCAAAAAGTTCAGCCCGATCGCCAAGCCGATATAGGCCACGAACACGGTGATGGTCAACACCGTCAGCGCGTCGCCGGTCTTGGCGCCGAAGGCCGTCTGGCCCGAGCCAGCGCTGGAGCCGAAGGCCCCCGACAGCCCGCCGCCCTGGGGCTTCTGAATAAGGATCGTCAGGACCAGCAAGACGCAGACGAGCAGGAAGACCGTGGTGGCTAGGCCGCCATAGATCTGATTGGCCGAGATGGCGAGCGTTGCGAGCATCAAGCGCGGGACTCCAGGTGGGAAACCGAGGGTCGAGAGTGTAGGTGGCCCGGCCCGGGCAGGTGGGAACCGCGAGCCGCCCACCGGCGGCGGCGGGCTCGCGCCGCGGCGCTTGCCCTATGGTCCTCCCGCCATGGCCACCCCCCCCGCGCCGCTCGTCCCGCTCGGCCCAGACCTGCTCGGGACTCCCTACAAGCTCGCCTGCCTGTGCGACCTCCGCGACCGCGACGGCCGCATCCTGCTGCTCCGCCGGAACAAAGAGCCCAACAAGGGCCTCTGCTCCCCCATCGGCGGCAAGCTCGACATGCACACCGGCGAATCCCCCGCCCAGTGCGCCCAGCGAGAGATCGAAGAAGAGGCCGGCATCCACGTCCCCATCGACCTCCTGCACCTGGGCGGCCTGATCAGCGAAAAATCCTTCGACAACGGCGGCGGCAGCCGAAGCCACTGGCTCATGTTCTACTACCGCGTCCTGGGCACCGTCGAGGTCACCCGGACCCAGATCCGCGAGGGCACGCTCGAGTGGTTCCACCCCGAGCAGATCGAGGGCCTGCCCCTGCCCGAGACCGACCGCCGCATCATCTGGCCCATGATCCGGCGGCACGAAGAAACCTACGAGCCCGGCCGCAGCGGCTCCCGCCCCGGCTTCTTCGCCCTGCACATCGACTGCTCAAAGGTTGCACCCGACGGCAAGCCGGAGATTATCTGGATGGTGGAGCAGGAGGAGCGGTGATTCGGGGGAGGTGTCGAGGTGTGAAGGTGTCGAGGTGTGAAGATTCCAAGAAGCACCTTCCCCACACCCCCTGCCTCTCCCGCTCAGTGGGAAAGGACCGCTTGAGGCGCAGCCTCAAGCTGCTGAGGGCACGAGAGCAGGAAGCGACGGAGCACGCCCGGCTATCTCCGTTCCCCCTCACCCCGACCACGCCGCCAACTCAAACGACGATCCAGACCCAACCAGAGCCTGTCCAAATCCCACCCGGCATGTCCGGCAAGTCTTTCGAGCCCGCATGGCCGAAAAACCCTTGCACCTCCGGGACTCCCCGTGGTACACTCGGCCGTTGGCGGTGGCGGAACGCGGGGGCGTTCGCGCGGCGTGGTAAACGGCCGTCAGGATTTTGCAAGTCGGAAGCCGAGTTTGTCGCACATCGGTGAGTGTGCTCGGCGAAGTCGTCGGGAACTGTCGCAAGGCCATATGAGTTTCACGGGACGACGGGACCGCTCGACGCGAAAGTATGAAGTCACGCGATCAGGCCGGGCCGGAATGGGAGCGGGTCATGGGTACGAGCGTTACAAGCATTGAACACCGGAGGCAGAGCATGAACACGGCAGTTGCGGCAATGTATCAAGTCCCGCGGATGGCAAGCGAAGCGAACACCGGCGGAGCCGGTCGGCAGGACTCGCCGATCAATGCTCAGGAGACACCCATGCCACGTTCGTTCATCGCCCACCTCGCTTGCCTGCTGGTTCTGCCATTGGTCGTCCTTGGCGTGGCCATGCCCGCGCTGGCCCAGTGCCCGGTCTCCTTCGCCGCGGCGGTCAACTACAACGCGGGCGGCAGCCCGATCTCCGTCGCGGTGGGCGACTTCAACGCCGACGGCCGGCCCGACCTGGCCGTGACGAACTTCAACGGCAACAACGTTTCGGTGCTCCTTAACACGACCGGCTTCCCGCCGCCCGTCATCATCCAGCAGCTCGTGGGTCTGGTCGTCCCAGCCGGCCAGAACGCCGCCCTCACCGTCGCCGCTAACGGCTTCGGCAACACGCTCACCTACCAGTGGCGGAAGAACGGCGTACCCATCGTGAACGGCGGCACCATCGCTGGGACCA
>JBBQRT010000087.1:0-10756 GCA_038214505.1 Phycisphaerales bacterium
CCAGCACTGATGAATTCTGCGATTTCGATACTCGGGTGGCACGGTTCGGGCTGACAGGTCTCGGATTTCGAACCCGGCGGCGGTCACGCCCGGGTGGTCGAGCTTGAAGCGGCGGAAGTTGGTTGAGAAGTAGACCACGCCGTCGGGGCTCATGAGCGGGGCGACCAGCGAGAGCAGTTCGACGTGGCGGTACTGCACGTCCCAGTCCTGGTCGGTGGAGGTGCTGTTAGAGAAGGTCGGCGGATCGATGACGGCCAGGTCGTAGTTGCCGCCGGGGCCGCGCCGCTGGGCTCCCAGGAATGCGAGCACGTCGGACTTGATGAGTTCGTGCGGGCCGTCCTGAAGGCGATTGATGGTCAGGTTTCGCTTGGCCCAGTCGAGGTAGGTGTTCGAGAGGTCGACGCTGGTGGTGGCGGCGGCCCCGCCGGCGGCGGCGTAGACGGTGAAGCTGCCGGTGTAACAGAAGAGATTGAGCAGGCGTTTGCCGGCGCTCTGGTCGCGGACCATCTGGCGGGTGAGGCGGTGGTCGAGGAACAGGCCGGTGTCGATGTAGTCGGTGAGGTTGATCTCGAAGCCCAGGCCGCCCTCGTGGACAATGCGGGTTTCGCTGCTTGTGGAGAGACGTTCGTGCTGGCTCAGACCGCGCTGGCGGTGCTTCTCTTTCATGAACACGTGCTCGACGGGCACGCCGGCGGTCTGGGCGATGGTGCGGCGCATGAGGTCGAACCAGTCGGCCTGCTGGGCAACGGTGCGGCTGTGCTCGCGTTCGTGCTCTGCGGCGTGGTAGCGGTCCTCGTAGCGGTCGACGATCAGCGGGACGTCGGGGACGTCGCGTTCGTACACGCGGTAGCAGGTGACGCCGCGGGACGGGTACTTGCGGAGGTGGCGGAGGGTGTTGGCAAGGCAGCGGCCGAAGTCGCCGGCCTCGCGGAGGTCGCGCTCGCGGAGGCCGCCGAAGACGGGGGCGACGGGGCGGGGGGGGGTGCGGGGCTCGGCGGTGGTCCGCTCCGGGCGAACCATTGGCGGGGCGGGGTGGAAGGCGGGGTTGTCGGTGCCGACGTCGTCGTCGGTGGTCGGCGGAAGGACGGCGCGAGCGTCGGGGACGGCGGAGACATCGGTGCCGAGAGCGTCGGCCTCGAGCGGATCGGCGTCGATCGGATCACCATCGACGGGGTCGGCGTGCGCGGGCTCGGCGGCGTGGTCCTCGGTGCGGTCGTGGGCACCGGACGACGGGGCCGGCCGTTTGGGGCCGAGGAACGAGAAGTACGCGCACTCGATGCGTGAGTTGTAGATCTTGCGGCGGCGCGTCGAGGGCTGGCCCAGAAGCAGCTCGAGGTCGAGGCGGGCGGTGAGGATGTGGAAGCTCCAGGTGGGAAGCTTGCGGAGGACCAGGGGCATGAGGCGGTAGAGGCGTTCGACCTCCTGCTCTTCGCCGATGCGGACGCCGTAGGGCGGATTGGTGATGATCACGCCGAAGTCGGCGGTGCTGGCGAGGTCGGCGAAGTCGCGCTTGACAAAGTGGATATCGGCGTCGACACCGGCATCGCGGGCGTTCTGGCGGGCCAGTTTGAGGGCGGTGTCGGAGATGTCAGAGGCGTGGATGACGGGGCGGAGGCGTTTGGGGTCGAGGGCATCGCGGGCGTCGGCGCGGGCGTCGGCCCAAGTTTTCGGGTCGATGAGCATCCCGTCGACGCCGCGGGATTGGGTGGCGGTCCAGCGTTCGGCGTCGAAGCCGCGGTGCAGGCCGGGGGCGATGTTGCGGGCGAGCATGGCGGCCTCGATGGCGATGGTGCCCGAGCCGCAGAAGGGATCCACCAAGGGGCGGCCGGGACGCCAGACGCTCAGCAGCACGAGCCCGGCGGCGAGGGTCTCCTTGAGCGCGGCCTCGCCGAAGGCTCCCTCGCGGTAGCCGCGCTTGTGGAGGCCTACGCCGGAGGTGTCGATAGTGAGCGTGGCGACGTCGTTGAGCAGCGAGACTTCAATGGCGACGGGCGGGCCGTGCTCGGGGAGGACGCCCGAGACGGCGTGGGCCTTGCGGAGCCGGTCGACGATGGCACGCTTGACAGTGCGCTGCAGCGCCGGCTCGCTGTTGATGGCCGAGCGGACGGCCCGGCCAGCGACGGGGAACGCGGCACCGGGGGCGATCCAGCGTTCCCACTCGATCGCCTTGGTGCCCTCGAAGAGCGCGTCGAAGCCGGGGTCTCCGGCACCGACCGCGAGCGTGGCGAGACGGACCAGTACGCGGTCGGCGCTGCGGAGCCAGAGGTTGGCGTCGACAATCGCACGGTCGTCGCCGCTAAAGAGCACGCGGCCGGTGCCGATGGGCTTGGCATGGTAGCCGAGGGCGTCGAGCTCACGGGCGACGACGGCTTCGAGCCCGAAGGCGCAGGTGGCGAGCAGCTCGAAGGTCTCGGTCATGGGCCCATCGTTGGCGCGCGGCGTCCGGGGTGTGCCGCTCGGCGCGAGGCCGAGCGGACGGGTCCCGCACAGGGACTCAGGCCTCGGCCAGGCCCTCGCGGATGGCGAATCGGAGGAGGTCGGCGCGGGTGGCGATGCCGAGCTTCTTCATCATGCGGTCCTGGTGACCATCGATGGTCTTGGGGCTACGCGAGAGCTCGGCGGCGATCTGGGTTCGGCTCAGGCCCTTGCCGATGAGGCGAAGCACCTCGACCTCTCGGGCGGTGAGCTGGCTCAGGGGCGTGTTGGGCGCGCTCGCCGATGCGGGCATGCCGCCGGCGCGGGCGAAGCCGTTATCGGAGGGCCGGACGCGCTCGCGGACCTTGGGGCTCATGATGAAGGCACCCTGGGGGGCGCGGGCGACTTCCTTGAGACCGGAGATGACATCCTGGAGGTCATCGCTTTTGGCGAAGTACCCCGAGGCGCCGCAGTTGTAGGCCGAGGCGATGTAGCCATCGCGGATGTGGCCGCTGAGGAAGACGACCTTGAGCTCCGGGCGCTGGTGGCGGAGCCGGTCGGCGACCTCGAAGGCGTCGGGACCGGGCATCTCGATGTCCATGACGACCACGTCGGGGTTGCCCTGCTGGACGGCGTCGAAGAGCCCCTCGGCGCTCGAAAGCCCGCCGATGAGCGAGATCGACTCGCCGTCGGGGCGTGTGGCGAGCAAGGCCTTGAGGCCTTCGAGGAGCATGGCGTGGTCGTCGACGCAGAGCACGCGGACTGTGCCGCGGCCGCCGACGGGCGAGTCGGCGGTCCAAGTGGCGGGCTCCCGGCGCGTGTGCGGCATGGCCCGAGGTCGATCGATCGAAAGGTCGGTTGTCGTCGTTGTCATTGGTTTGTCCCCGTTCAAGTGTTCACGCCTCCCGCCCCATCCTCCCCGACACGCCCGCCAATCTCCCCCTCACGACCGGCACTCCCCCCACCGATGGCCGCGACCCAACCCGCTGGTGATCCGAGGCCGCGGGCGGGCTCGGGGCTGCGGGCGGGCGGATTTCTAGAGACAAGTTCGCGTATGACGTCGAGCTGGTCGGCTCGGGTCAGTGAAAGCGAGCCGATTCTGGTCCATGCGGCGCGTTCGTCGTCGCCGGGATCGCCGACCAGGACCAAGCGACCTGCGGGCGTAGCCGAGCGCCATTTCTGTGCCGCCATGAGCCGGCCGGGCCCGGGCTCGACAACCCACATATCGGCCCCGTCCGGGGCGATGCCCGCCACGACCGATGAGCCTGGGGCGAGAGTGGTGATGAGCATGAATCGGACGATGGCCGCGGAGCGTTCGCTGGCGAGGGTCACGACCGCGCGACATGGCTCGCTCTCGACGGGCGTCGGCGGGGAGACGGGCAGGACCGCCAGGCTCGCGGCCGGGCTGGCCTCGGAAAAAATCAGAAGTTCGATCGTGCTCGCGTCGGGCGCGGGCTTGGCCACGACGCGGATACGGCCGAGGTTGGACGCGGTCGACGGCACGGAGCCGGGGCCGGTGGCCGCGAGCTGCTCGCCTAGGCGATGAAGCTCGTCGAAGGCGCGGCGGGTCAACTCGCCCCGGTCGCCGCGGACGCGTGGGAGCGCGGGGTCGATGTCGACGACGAGCTCGACGCCGCGTGGCAGAACCTTGGCGAGCAGGCTGGAGGTCTGGGCCCACCAGGTGGAAAGGTCGATGCTGCCGGTACCTTCATCGCCCAGGGCATGGAGGGCGTCGATGAGGCGCTGCAGACGCTGGGTCGCGAGGTGCAAACCCTCTGTGTGGGCGCGGGAGTCGGCGTCGGGCTTGGCGCTTTGCGGCGGGTGCGCGAGGCTGAGGTGGACGCGGAGGGCCATGAGCAGGTTGCTCAGGTCGTGGGAGATCCCGCCGATGACTTGGATGAACGCTCGTTTGTCCATGAGCAAAGTGTCGGATTGCACTGACCGGCGGTCCGGTGTCAAGAGGGCATTGCTGCTGAAACGACCCGGCGACAGGAGTTGGTTTGGGAGGTTCTGCGGCATGGGGAAAGCATCCACGGAGCGTCCGTGGGAATCATCGGACCCGAACCTGTTCTGGCTCATGATGGTGCGCACGGGCTGGGTTCCTCGCCGCAACGTTCCGCGAATCAGAGAAAGACCCGGATAAAGCAAGGTTCCCCGACGGTGTCGGATGAACGGTATGACCGTAGTACCTGTTGGTATCGAAGGTCTTAGAGGACGTTTCCTCGATAACCAATCTGTCTAAAGAGTTTTTCATGGAGTTAAGGGCGGTATGTGCCGGGCTCGGTCTCGCCGCGGGCAATCATTGGAGGAATCCCGTTATCGCCCCACCGAGAGAGGTGGAGCGGAAGCAGTCGCCAGGGCTTCGAAGTTTTTGCGTCGACGCGTGGCGTGCGGGTTCGACTTGGGAACGGTTTGTGACCGGGGGCAATTCGGCTGCCTGTCGCCCCGCGCGAACGTGAGCGGCGACCGAATCTGCAGCACGAGGGGAACGAGCGCACGCTCGAACCCGAGCGACGGATCGCGGAACCGGCCGGTGGGCTGCGGACGACCCGGCCCGTGCTGCTGACCAACGGGCAGCTCATTTGGAAAGAGTTCGAGCGGCGGAATGCCGCCGGAGATCTCGGGTGCGGGATGACGGCCCGAGGGGAGAGGTTCGAGTTTGCGGCACGGGTTAGCGGCGTGCTGTGAGAGAACGCGAAGCGCAGCCGATGCTTTGTCGAACGGCCCGGGAGTTCGGCGGGACGTGCCCGGCAAACCGCGAGGAGGTGGCCCAGCACAGGGCGCTGGAGCCGAGGGAGGGCGGGCCGCAGGACGATGCTGACGTGGACCCGGCGCTCAGGAACGCTGCGGAACGCGCGGCGGCGACGGGAGACGCGACGCTCCCGGGCCCGATCACGCGGCTCGGCGGGCCACATCCGGGCAGGCAAACTCTGCTGCCTGGTCCTCTTAGCCCCGAGGTCGAACACCTGGTTGACGGCGGCGCGCTGGCAAGAGCGCTACCGGCCCCTGGCTTGCGACTTGGGAAGATCACCCTGACGGCCCAAGTCATGAGCGAGGACCGCTGAAAGCAGCTCGAAGGCGGCTGCGACGCCTATGCCCGCGATGCCATCGACGAGGCGAGGCTTGTGGCCACGGGCGCCGCATGGATTGAGCGCTTGTCACCCTTGAGCGCCGGGACATGAGGTTCCCAATTCCACACCTGCGGCTCCGCTGTTGTGGGGGGCTTTGATTGGCCGATTGCCTGTGGGCAACGGAGAACCCGCGCGATGGGCGTGCTTTTGAGATTCATCGAGTCCGGACTTTTCCAGGGCCTGGTGCTGCTGACGATCATCGTCAATGCGGTGCTTGTAGGCTGGCAGACCTACGAGCCGTCGGCATGGATCGCGTGGGCGCTGAGCGTCTGCCTCTGGATCTTTGTGGCCGAACTTCTGCTCAAGCTGGTGGTCGCAACGGGGACGCGGACGCTCCCGGCGTTCTTTCGCGACGGATGGAACGTGTTCGACCTGGTGGTGGTCGCCGGGAGCTTTCTGCCCGAGGCGGGCCCGCTGGCGGTGGTGGCCCGCGTGCTCCGGGTTCTGCGGGTGTTCCGGCTGGTGCGGTCGCTGCCGGAGCTTCGGCTCATCGTGACCGTGCTGGCCAAGAGCCTGGTGAGCATGAAGTACATCTCGCTGCTGGCCGGGATCATCCTCTACATCTATGCGGTGATCGGGGTGAAGCTGTTCTCGCCGCATCTGAAGGAATACGCCACGCTGCACGAGGCGATGTTCACGCTCTTCCGCGTGCTGACGGGGGACAACTGGTCGGACCTGCGGTACGCCGCTGAGGGGGCGGCCTGGCAGTGGAAGGCGACGGCGTACCACGTCTCTTGGATCATCGTGAGCACTTTTCTGCTCATCAACCTGATTGTCGGCGCGGTGCTGAACAACTATCAAGAGGTCCAGGAGGTCGAGCGCTCCAGGCGCGAGAACCTGGACACGTCCGAACGCCGCCTGCGGGAGCTGGCGGCGGAGATGCAGGCGATCCTCAAGCACCGGGGATCTCATCCGTCGAAATCATGAGGGAGATTGAACAGCGCATGACTTCCCAGAGCAAATCCAGCGTTCCCGCCGACCCCGAGCGTCCGGGCGGCGTGCTCGACCTGATCGAGCGCATCGGCAACCGTATCCCGGAGCCCGCAATTCTGTTCGCGCTCTTCGCGGGGCTGGTGGTCTTCGTCGCGGCCATCGGCAGCGCGGCGGGGTGGTCGGTCCAGCCGGTGCAGCCCAAGGCGGCCCTCGTCGAGAAGCTCGACGGGGCGGGGCAACCCGTCGCCGGGCCGGACGGCAAGCCGGTGATGGTGCCCAAGCTCCGCGACGACGGGCGGCCGCAGGTGACGCTGGTGAACAAGGGCGATCCGATCCAGCCGCGGACGCTCTTGACGAGCGACGGGGTGTACTGGATGATCTCGTCGATGGTGCGGAACTTCACGACGCTGCCGGCGCTCGGGCTCGTGTTCGTGTCGATGCTGGGGATCGGGCTGGCGGAGAAGCTGGGGCTGTTTGGCGTGGCGATGCGGGGGCTGGCGATGATCTCGCCCAAGCCGCTGCTGACGCCGATCATCATTATGGTGGGGGCGAACTCGGCGCTGGCGTCCGACGCCGGGTACATCATCCTGCCGCCGCTGGCCGCCGCGCTCTATGCAGCCGTCGGGCGCTCGCCGGTGGCGGGCCTGGCGGCGGCGTTCAGCGGGGTTGCGGGCGGCTTCTGCGCGGGCTTCAGCCTGAACGCGACGGACACGTTCATGTCGGCCCAGGCGATGCAGGCGGCCCAGATCATCGACCCGCTGAAGACCGTGGAGGTGACGAGCAACTGGTACTTCAAGGCCGCGTCGGTCGTGGTGCTCTCGCTGGCCGGCTGGGTGCTGACGGACCGCTTTATCGAGCCGCGGCTCATGAAGGACCCGACGATCGTGGGCGGGTCGCACGCGACGCTCGAAGAGATGCGCCTGAGCGGGTTGGAGAAGAAGGGGTTGATGCTGGCGGGCGTTGCGTTGCTGGGCGTGCTGGGCGTGTTCGCCGCGATGATGTTCGTGCCCGGCTGGCCGCTGAACGGGCCGGGGCAGCCGACGCTGGCGAGCGGGCAACTGATGCTCACCGGCCCGCGGGCGGTGCTGACGGGCGACGCGGCCGGGGTGCGGGCGCTCGAGCCCGCGGGCCCGCGCTGGTCGCACGCGATCGTGCCGATGATGTTCCTGTGCTTCCTGATCCCCGGGGTGGTCTACGGGCGCGCCGTGGGGACGCTGCGTTCGCAGAGGGACCTGGTCGATGCGCTGTATCACGGCGTGAAGGCCGTGGTTCCGGTGCTGGTCATCGCGTTCTTCCTGGGCCAGTTTGTCGAGTACTTCAAGTACACGCAGCTGGACCGGATGCTGGCCTATTCGGGCGGGCAACTGCTGGTGTCTACGGACTTGCCGGTGCCGGTGCTGATCGTGGCGTTTGTGGCGCTGGTGGTCGCGGGCGACTTCGCTATGAGCGGGCTGATGAGCAAGTTCGCGGTGATGGCGCCGATCTTCATCCCGATGTTCATGTTCGTCGGGGTGAGCCCCGAGCTGATGATGGCGGGATATCGGATCGGCGACAGCGTAGTGAACACGATCACACCGCTGAACAGCTACGCGTTGATCGTTCTGGCGGTGCTGCAGAAGTACAAGCCCGGGGCGGGGCTAGGGACGCAGATCGCGTTGATGGCGCCCTACTCGCTGGTGTACTTCGTGGTGTGGACGGCGTTCCTGGTGCTGTGGTTCCTGGCAGGACTGCCGCTGGGGCCGGCCGGGCCGCTGACTTACAGCGTACCGCACTGACGGGCATTCAGGGCCGGGGCGCGGCCGACTCCCACAGGCGGACGCGTCCGGTCATCTCGCCGGTGAGGATGGATTTGCCGTCGGGGGTGACGTTCAGGGCCAAGACGCCCAAGGTCTCGGCGGGCTGCAGAGACGGGATCTCTTCCCCGGTTTCCAGCAGCCAGACGCAGACCTTCCGATCAACCGCGGCCGTTGCCAGACGCGAGCCACCGGGCGTGAACGCGACGCACGGCACCGGGCCGAGCTGGCCCCTGGGCTGGCTGAGCAGCGCGCGGGCCGCAGCGTCCCAGACGCGGATCGCGCCGCCCTCGCCGGCGGCCGCGACCATGCGGCTGTCGGCGCTGATGTCCAGAGCCATGATCTGACGACCAAGCTCAAACTCCCGAGGGGGCCCGTCGGGATCTAGCCGCCGGCTCGAGTGGGCCCTCCGCGGCTCTGCGTGCCCGCACCTGCGCCGAACTGGAGCGAGAGGTGGGCCCGTTCTTGGCCGCGGCGCGGCTCGGAGTAGTCTTCGGGCAGGGGCCGGGCCTCGCCCGCGAGGCCTTGGACCAGGGCTCCCTGGGCGTGGCCGATACGGTTTGAGTAGAGCGAGCTGTGCTGGCGGGCGGTTTCGCGGTCGGCTCGCTCGCGCCCCGCAGCCTCGGGCCGGGCGAACTGCACGCTGTTCTGCGAGAGCGCCAGCGACGCCTGCCCGAGCCAGCTCTTACGAAGTCGCCCGGCCTGAGCGCCGGGCGGCCGTCTTCCCCGACTCGCCCCGCCCACTGATCGCCCGCTTGAGACACGATCATGCGGCTTCCCTGGACCACCGTCGCGAGCATCGCGGTGCTGGCGTACCTTTTCGCGATCGGCTGATGCACATTCGCGTCGCCACGCCAGGAGGAGCCGCCGTGATGAGGCACACCGTCGCCTTGCTGATCGCCGCCGGGCTGACACTTGGCGCAGCGGCCGGGACCGGGCCGGTTGCGGGGCCCGCGACGACGCGATCCTTTGCCGATTTTCGTCCCTCTAAGCACGGCTTCTCGTTCGTCAATAGCTTCGAGGGCTCGCCTGTGGCCATCGCTGGCATCGAGGTGCGCGGCTTCGGCCCGTCGAGCTACGGCATCTGCGGCGGCATGAGCGCCGCCGCGGCTGACCTCTATCTCGCGGGACGGCCCATCCCCACGCGGGCCGATGCCCCGCGCAGGCCCGAACCGCTCTTCACCTTTCTCTCGCAACGGCAGATGGATTCGCTCGGCGAGGGCATGGCCCAGGCCGCGCGGTTCAGCCGCTGGATGGGCTATTCGGACGACTCCTCGGGCGGCACGATGGCCCTCTCGCTGGGCGAACTCTCGACGATCATCGCTGGGCTCGACGCGGGACGCGGCGTGCCTGTGGGGCTGGTTCTGGTCAATCGCGGCGGCGAGCACCGGGGTGCCTCGCGCCGGGGCGCGGTGTGGGACAATCATCAGGTGCTGGCCTTCGCCGCCGCGCGGGGGCAGGGCGGTGCGGGCACGGTTGACGTTCGGATCTACGACCCCAACCACCCGGGCAACGACGGCGTCGTGCTGCGGTTCGAGCCGGTGATCGTCGGGCACGAGCTGTCGGCGCTGGGCCTGAGCGTGCCGGTGCTGGGCGTCAAGACGCGGCTTGTGGTCTCGGCAAAGCGCACCTCGCCGGTGAGGGGCATCTTTGCGATGCCCTACTCACCGGCGCGGCCACCAGAAAACTTGAGATAACGCTACTTAGCGTCTGCGGGCACGGGCGGCCATGAGCAGGCCCAGGCTGGCCAGGGCCATCGCGCTGGGCGCGGGGATGACGGCAAAGTCGCGAACGGCGACGCCGCCGCCGATCGTGCCGACGCTGGTCGCGGCGCCGGTGTTGAGGTTGATGGTGTAGAAGGTGGAGATGCCGGCGGCGGCAGGGTTCGCGGAGATGAAGCCGGTGTTGGTGGTGCCGCTGAAGAAGATGTCGAAGCCGGCGTCGACGCCAGTGAGGTCGATGCCGAGATTGCCGACCAGGGTGTTTGTTCCGGCGTTGGCAGGGTTCTGGATCGTGAGCGTGGAGTTGCGGGAGTCGACGTTGTAGAGCGTCGTGCCGGCCGGGACGGACCCGCCGAAGATGGAGTTGGTGTACGCAGAGCCGGTGATGAACGGCGCGTTGCCCGAGGGCGAGAAGTCGGCGGCGGTGTCGACGGTGACGGCCCCGGTGTTGGGATTGACGCGGTAGTTGTTGGTCGCGCTAGTGACCACGCGGGCCAGGTCGACGACGGGGTTGAAATCGAAGCCCAGGGGCGAGCCGACGATCGGGGCGGACGTGTTGGCGACGAGTGTCGAGTTGCCGCTGAAGGTGTCGACGACGTACAGACGGTCGGGGTTGCCGCCGGCGGGGCCTTGAAGGAGATAGAGCTGGGACGTGGCGGGGCGGAAGTCGATGCCGCGGATATCGGGGACGGAGATGCCCGGGCCCGAGACGGGGCCGATCGTGGTGATCGTGCCGGGGCTGGCGGCGTTAAAGCTGATCAGG
>JBBQRT010000088.1:0-10432 GCA_038214505.1 Phycisphaerales bacterium
TGGCGCATCGGCGTTTCGCGGCTCATCGGCCCCGCCGAGGCGCGGTCGCTGCTGGGCCAGGAGATCGACGACAACCTCCGGGTCCTGGTCGCTTCGGCCCCGCTGAACAACCTTTGGGCCTGCCTCATCGGCGTGGGCGCGGGTTCGTGGCTGGCGATCTTTGGCGTGTTGTGGCTCGTCCGCGACCGCCCGCGGTTGCCCGCCGGGTGGTGGACGCTTGTCGCGTGGATAGGGCTGAACTTCTGCGCGTTCAGCCTTTTGGGCAAGGGCGTGAACCGCTACCTCACTCCGGTATGGCCCGCCATCGCGCTCCTGGGAGGCCTCACGCTCGTGTCGCTTCTGGCCGCGCATCCGGCACGCCGCATGCCGGCATGGATCGTCGCGGCCACTGTCGTGGCGCTGGCGCTCGGGCAGAGCTGGTACTACGCCGCCGGACGCGGCCGCTTCTACCCGGAGCTCTCATCCCGTGATCTCGCTCTCGAGCTCCGCGCCATGCCCGGTCTGGACACGTCCGCGCTCTACAGCTTCGAGTTCGCAAGCCCCGGGCTCGAATCTTATCTTGGTCGCCGAATCGTGCCGGTCGGCGGACTGCGGGTGAACATCGGCATGTCCGGCGGACCGGCGATCACGCTCGACGAGCTCTCGCAGCGCATACGCGACACGGGCGAAGCGCTCCTGCTGGTCCCCGCCAGCATCGGCGACGAACTCCGCCCCGGCTCCCCGATCGACCGCCTGACTCGCGCCGGGTTCACGCTCACCCTCCGCCCCACCACGGCCGTCTTCCGCCACTCCGGCAAGGCCCCCATCGCTCTCTACGCCCTCACGCTCGCAGGTCCGTCCGAGCCCGTCAACGACCGAACCGCTTCTCCAGCTCCTTGATCGACAGCCGGATCGTTGTCGGCCGCCCGTGCGGGCAGTTGCTCGAGCGTTCGACGACCTCGCGGAGCTTCATCAGATCGCCCAGCTCTCGGTCGCTGAGCCGGTCCCCCGCCTTCACGGCCGCCTTGCACGCCATCATGTCCAGCACCTCGTGCAGCGTCTGCTCCCCCGCCGGCACGAAACCCTCCGCGTCCGCCGCCTCGAGAAGCTCCTTGACGAACTCGTAGGGCTCCACGCCCCGGTCCAGAAGAAAACTGGGAAACGCCTGCACGCCGACCGACTCGGGCGACAACAGTCCGGCCGATATGCCGATGCGCTCAAGCAGCGGCCGAAGCTCGTCGAGCTTCGCCGCTGCCCCGCGCGACACCGGCACGGGTACCGGCGTCAGCAGCGCCTGCGACTCCAGATTCCGACCCGCGTGCCCCGTGTCCTGCCCGTCGCTGGTCCGCCCGGTGATCCGCGCAAGCAGCCCCTCGAACATCACCCGCTCGTGCAGCGCGTGCTGATCCACGATCAGGAGCCCCTGGTCGTCCTGTGTCACCAAGTACGAGTTGTGGACCTGCAGTAAACGGCTCTTTGGCTCCGGCATCGGCAGCATCGAGGTCCCGGCCGATGCGCCCGCGTCGCCGCCTATCCCTGCCCGACCGTCGCTCTCCGGGCCGCCAACATCTGTCAGATTGCCACCACGGCCCAACACCGATCCAGCGTCCGCCGCCCCGCCGAACGTCCCACGCTCCATCGCCGCCTCCGGCACCACCCGCGTGAGTGCGTCCCGGATCGCCTGATACTCGAACCGTCCCGCGGCCCCCTGCACCGGACGCCGGAAGTAGTCCACGAACGACGACGCCGGCACCGCGGGCGGCAAGCCGCCCTCCGGCATCCGCGCCTCGGTGTGTCCGGGCCCGAACATCGGCGTCCCCCCCCCCGACGCTCGCCACGGCGTCGAGTGCTCCAGCGCCGGCGTCAGGTCTGCCCCACGCAGCGCGTCCCGCACGGCCCGCAACACCACCGAGTGCACCATCGACTGGTCGCGGAACCGCACCTCGGTCTTGGCCGGGTGCACGTTCACGTCCACACTCCCCGGGTCCATCTCGATCATGATCACGGCCGTCGGATACCGCCCGGGCTCGATCAGCCCCCGATACGCCTCCTTGATCGCGTGCTGCACCGTCCGGTCGCGGATCGGACGTCCGTTGAGGAACGTGTACAGGCCCTTCTGAGTCGCCCGCGCGATGCTCGGCAGCCCGATCAGCCCCCACAGCGTGATGCCCCGCGAATCGTCGAACCGGTCGGCCGACGCCTCGATCATCTGCCCGGCCAGCTCGCCCCCAAGCACCGCCAGCGCCCGGTCCCGCGGCCCCTGCCCCGGCGGCACGTCCAGCACCGTCCGCCCGTCGGTCGTCACCGTGAACGCGATATGCGGGTGCGCGATCGCCAGCGTGCAGACCGTGTCCACGCAGTGGCCC
This sequence comes from Phycisphaerales bacterium, assembly GCA_038214505.1. GTDB lineage: Bacteria > Planctomycetota > Phycisphaerae > Phycisphaerales > UBA1924 > UBA4658. The sequence goes on from JBBQRT010000088.1 coordinate 2,346, forward strand.
TGCTCCGTCTGCGCCGTGCGGAGAAACTTCCGCCGCGCGGGCGTGTTGAAGAACAGGTTCCGCACCGTGACCGCCGTGCCGCCGGGCCCGGCCGCGGGACGCGCCGGCGAGGCCGCATCGCCCTCGACCTCGATCACGTGAGCCCCCGCCTCCCCCGCGCTTCGCGAGCGGATGCTCAGGCGCGAGACGCTGGCGATCGAGGCGATCGCCTCGCCCCGGAAGCCCATCGTCCCGATCCGATCAAGGTCCTCTGGCACCGCGATCTTGCTGGTCGCGTGCGGCGCGATCGCCAGCGGCAGCTCGTCGGGCGGGATGCCCGCCCCGTCGTCGGTGATCCGGATCAGCTCGATCCCCCCCTGCTCGAGCTCCACCGTGATCCGCCCCGCCCTCGCATCGATCGAGTTCTCGACAAGCTCCTTCACCACGCTGCACGGCCGCTCGACCACCTCGCCCGCCGCGATCTGATTCACCAGCAGCGCAGGCAGCCGCCGGATCGGCGTGCGGGCCGGCCGCGGGGTCGTATCAATCACCGTGTCGGGCTCGGGCATTGTCCGAAGTTTAGGGGCCGCCGCCCGGGCGTTCTGCCGACAGCCGCCAGCCCGGTTAGCCTTGCCATATGGCCGACACCATCTTCTCCAAGATCATCCGCGGCGAGATCCCGTGCCACAAGGTCTATGACGACCCGCACGTCCTCGCGTTTCTCGACGTCGGCCCCCTCTCCCCCGGCCACACGCTGGTCATCCCCAAGGAGGCCAAGGCCCACCTCCACGAGCTCGGCGACGACGCCGCCGCCGCGATCGGCCGCGTCCTGCCTCGACTCTGCCGGGCCGTCCTGCAGGCCACCGGCGCTACCGCGTACAACATCCTCCAGAACAACGGCCACGCCGCCCACCAGGCCGTCATGCACGTGCATTTCCACATCATCCCCAAAGCCCCGGACGGCCGCGGCCTCGGCCTCGACTGGACCCCCGGCAAGCTCGACCAAGACGATGGCGCCCGCCTGGCGGCCCAGATCGCGGCCGCCGTCGCCGGGTGAACACGCACGCCAAGCCCGCGGCGTGCGAACGATTCCCCGATGCTCCTGCTCTGCCTGCTCCTGATCCCCCTCGCCTTCGCCTTGGGCGTGCCTGCCACGCTGCTGGCCCGAACCCTCGGACGACGCCTGAACGCCCTCGACAGCGCGGGCGTCGCCGGCCAGGTCAAGGCCCCGCCGCGGAAGGTGCCCAACACCGGCGGCGTCGGGATCTTTCTCGCTCTGGCCATCCCGCTTCTCGCCGGGGTCCTGGCCCTCAAGCTCGGCCTGCTCGGGACCATCGCCGACAGTCTGCCCGCGCTCGGTGAGCACCTGCCGGGATTGTCGAAGCAGGCCGGCCCCGGCCTGGCGCTGCTCGGCTGCCTGCTGGTGCTTCACGTAGTCGGCCTGATCGACGACCGCCGGGCCCTGCCCGCGATTCCCAAGCTGCTGGTCATGCTCGCCGCGAGCTTCGCCGCCGTCTGGTTCACAGACTCCCGCCTGCTCACCATGCTCGACGCCCATGTCGGCGGCCCGTGGCTGAGCGTCGCCATCACCGTCCTCTGGATCGGCATAGTCACCAACGCCTTTAACTTTCTGGACAACATGGACGGCCTGAGCGCCGGCGTCGCCGCCGTGTGCGCCGCATTCTTCCTCACCGTTGCCGCTATGTCCCCCGCGCCGCAGTGGTTCGTCGCGGGGGTGCTCGCGCTCCTGCTCGGCGCGCTGCTGGCGTTTCTGGTCTTCAACTTCCCCCTCCGCCCGCGGCGCCGCCTCGCCGACGGCTCGACAACCGGCGGCGCCAGCATCTTCATGGGCGACGGCGGCTCGCTGGTCGTCGGCTTCCTGCTCGCATTCCTGAGCGTCCGCATCACCTATGTCCAGGCGCCAGCCTCTCCCTGGTACAGCGCCCTGATCCCGCTGATCATCCTCGCCGTCCCGCTCTACGACTTCTGTTCCGTCGGTGCTATCCGTATCTGGCAGGGCAAGTCACCCTTGGTGGGCGACCTGCAGCACTTCTCTCACCGGCTCGTCGGCCACGGCCTCTCGCCCCGGGCCGCCGTGCTCGTCATCTACGCCTGCACCGCCATCACCGGCATCGGCGCCGTCTCGCTCCCGCGCCTGGAAGCCTGGCAGGCCGCGCTCGTCGGCGTGCAGACCCTGCTCGTGCTCCTCACCATCGCGCTCTACGAATACAAGCGAACAGCCCCCGCCGGGCGGGAGCACTGACGCGATGGCGACCCTCAAGCACACGCCCGCCACGCCCGCACAATCCGCGGCCCCCCGGCTCACGGCCACAGAGATCCTCGGCACGCTCTTGGTTCTCACCCCCTTTCTCCTGCGCGCCACCACCGGCTCCACCACGCTGCCGCAGTGGGACCTTGACCCCCTGCTCTACCCACTCCCGACCAGCAGCATCGGTCCTGCCCTCTCGATGTTCCTGGACACCCTCGTGCTCCTGGGCGCAGCGACGCTCATGCTCGCTCAGCGGGCCCGAAGTCGCGGCGTGTCCGGCCTCGTGCTCAGCCTCGCCGCGATCGGCACCGCGCCCGTCCTCTTCCACGCCTTCTCCGAAGGCGGCTCGCTCCACGACCAGCGGATCGGCTTTTCCTGGATGGCCGGCATCTTTGCGGCCGTCGCTGTCTTTCACGCCGCCCGCGAGCCCGCTGTCCGCCGCAGCATCAGCGCCGTCCTGCTGGGCTTCCTCGCTCTGCTGCTTATCAAGTCACTCCATCAGGTCTACCTCGAACACGCCCAGACTGTCGCGGACTTCCAGGCAAGCAAGCCCCAGCTCCTAGCCGCGCACGGTTGGGCCCCGGGCTCGCCCTCCGCATTGGCTTTCGAGCGGCGGCTGTCCCAGCCCGAAGCTTCCGGCTGGTTCGGGCTTTCCAACGTCCTGGCCACGCTGGTCTCCGGGCTCGGGGTCGCCGCGATCGGCCTTGGCCTTGCATCGCTCCGGCGCACGCCCGCCCCGCGATGGTCCGTCGCCGTCGTTGTTGCACTGGCCGCCTCCGGCGTCGTCTGCCTCGCGCTCGCCGGCGCTAAGGGCGGCTGGCTGAGTTTCGCCATGGGCGTAAGCGCCCTGGCCGTGCTCGCCGTTCTCGCTCGCCCGCGTTTCGCGTCCACCCCCGCAGCCAGATTAATCGCCCCGGCACTCGGCCCCGCCGCCGTGATCACCGCCCTGGGCCTCGTCGCCGCCCGCGGCCTTCTCGGCGAACGGCTCTCGGAACTCAGCCTCCTGTTCCGCTGGTTCTACGCCCAAGGCGCCGCCCGCATCTTCCTAGAGCACCCGCTTGTCGGCGTCGGTCCGAGCGGCTTCCAGTCCGCCTATTCCCTCGCAAAGCCACCCCTCAGCGTCGAGGATGTCACAAGCCCCCACGCCATCGTTTACGACTGGCTCGCCACTCTGGGCCTCATGGGCGCCGCGTGGATCGCGCTTCTTCTGCTCGCCGGATTCGCCGCCGGCCGCGGCGCCGTCAAGCCCTTGAGCAACGACGCATCGTCTGATCTATCCCGCAACGAAGCCCGCCTCGCCCTCGCCATCCCCGCGGCCGCCACACTCGCCGCGGCCTTCATCGAGCTCGGCCTCCGCAGCCCCGACGCGATCGTCGTCCGCATCCTGGGCTTGGCCGCGTGGTGCCTGGGCACCTTCGCCGTGCTGCGTGTCGCCCGCGATCCGCGGCTTCTCCGCCTCCCTCTCGCCGCAGGTGCCGTCGCCCTGCTGGCCCACGGCCAGATCGACGTCGCCGCCTCCTTCCCCGCGTCCGCCGGCCTCTTTCTCCTCCTCATCGGCCTGGCTGCGGCCCCGGACCCAGCGCCGCATCCGGCCATCGCCGTTCACTCGACCGCTCCCCTGCTCGCCGCCGGGCTCCCCGCCGCGCTTGCGCTCGTCGTGCTCTTCGCCGCCGCCGGCGCGTTGGGCTGGGAGCGCCGACTGACCGATGCCGCGCGGTTCGTTTCCCCCGTCGCCGACCTCGGCCAGCGTCTCCGACTTTCCAGCGATCCCAAACTCGCCGCCACCGACCCGAGCCTCTCGCCCAAGGCGGTTCTTGCCGATTTATCGAGGGCTGTCGGGCGACCGGTTGAACCCACGGCCCCGGCCGTCAATCTTGCCATGTCGGAACTCGAGCTCCGCACGCTCGAACCCGCCGCCCGCGGCCTTCTTGATGCCTTTGAGCTCCAGCCCAGCGACCGCCGTCCGCTGCGAGAAGCGTCTCGGCTCATTATGCGCGAAGCCGACATCCTCGCCATGCTCGGCCGGCCCGATCAGGCCCGCGCGTCCGCCGCCCGCGCGATCGCGACCTTCAGCGTTGACCCGTCCGATCGATCCCTCGCCGCCCCCACGCTCCGGGCCCCCGACTTCCGATGGGCCGCCAACCTCCACGAGCGTCGGGCGTCCATGTTCGACGACTCAAGCGACATCCGCACCGCGATCGCCCTCCATGCCGCCGCCCTTTCCCGCGACCCCTACAACCTCGAGCACGCCCTTAAGGCTTACCGCCTCGCCCGGCTGCTCAACGACCCCGCCGCGGCCACAACTTGGGCACGGCGCTGCCTCGAACTCGACAAGCTCCAGCGTCTGGATGCCGCCGTGAAAGGCCTTTCCGACGCCGACCGTTCGGAGATCGCTCGGGTCGTGTCATCAGCACCCGCCCCCCCTCCCCCGCCCAAGCAGCCTTGACCGAACACCGCTTTCCCGCTACGGTTGGAGGCTTGTTCGCGCCCGGACCGAGGAGGTCTGCCAGGCCGCGGAGAGCACTTTTCGCGAAGCGAGTCCGCGACCATGTCGAGCGACAGCTCCAGCGACGATCCCGACGACGAGGCGCGGTAACCACACCCCCGCCGCACCGCCTTCTCGTCGCCCTTTCCCCAAACAACCCGCCGCCCCCCGGTCCGCGACTGCTCAGCGACCGAGCGATCAAGCCCGGCGGCTGTCCGTCACCCGACGCGACATTCAGAACTTCCCCTCCCTCTCCGCGTCCCTCTCCAGGCGCAACAACCACCGCCCCCCACTCGCCCCAGACCACACCGGCTCGACACGAGCCCACGAAGGACCCGACCCCATGGCCACCGACCTGTCGTACATCCGCAACTTCGGCATCTGCGCCCATATCGACGCCGGCAAGACCACCGTCTCGGAGCGCATCCTCTACTACACCGGCAAGAACTACAAGATCGGCGAGGTCCACGAGGGCACCGCGACCATGGACTTTCTTCAGGAAGAGCAGGAGCGCGGCATCACCATCCAGTCCGCCGCCACCACCTGCCCCTGGACCCACGAGGGCAAGGAATACAAGTGCAACCTGATCGACACGCCGGGCCACGTCGACTTCACCATCGAGGTTGAGCGCTCGCTCCGCGTGCTCGACGGCGCTGTCGCTGTCTTTGACGGCAAGGAAGGCGTCGAGGCCCAGTCCGAGACCGTCTGGCGCCAGGCCGACCGCTACAAGGTGCCGCGCATGTGCTTCATCAACAAGATGGACAAGATCGGCGCCAGCTTCGACTTCTCCTTCGCCACCATCAAGACCCGCCTGGGTGCCAACGGAATCCCGATCCAGTATCCCATCGGCCTGGGGCACGACCACAAGGGCGTGATCGACCTCATGACCATGCGGGCCTACTTCTTCGAGGGCGAGAAGGGCGAGAACGTTATCGAGCGCGACGTCCCCGAGGACATGCTCGAGAACGTCCAGAACTGGCGCAAGGTCATGGTCGAGAAGATCGCCGAGCTCGACGAGGCGCTCATGGACAAGTTCCTCGCCGACGAGAACTCGCTGGGCGTCGCCGAGATGAAGAAGGCGCTCCGCGGCGGCACCGTCAGCCGCCGCTGCTACCCCGTGCTTTGCGGCGCCGCCCTCCGCAACATCGGCATCCAGCGTCTCCTCGACGCCGTCGTCGAGTATCTCCCCAACCCCAACGAGAAGCCCGACGTCGAGGGCACCGACCCGCGCGACAAGGACATCAAGCTCACCCGGCCCCACGACGAGGCCGCCCCCTTCTCCGCCCTGGTCTTCAAGGTCGTCAACGACAAGCACGGCGACCTCACCTACATGCGCGTCTACTCCGGCAGGCTCACGCCCGGCTCCCGCCTGGTCAACCCCGGCAACGGCAAGCGAGAGATCGCGTCGCGTATCTTCGAGATGCACGCCCAGAACCGCATCCCCCTGGAGGTCGTCACGGCGGGCAATATCGTCGCCGTCGTCGGCATCAAGGACTCCTTCACCGGCGATACCCTCTGCGACCCCGACGAGCAGATCCTGCTCGAGCGCATGTTCTTCCCCGAGCCGGTCATTGCCATGTCGATCGAGCCCAAGACCCAGGACGATAAGCGCAAGCTCTCCGAGGCCCTAGGCGTCATCCGCCGCGAGGACCCGAGCTTCCGCTCGAACTTCAACGAGGAAACCGGCGAGACCATCATCGCCGGCATGGGCGAGCTCCACCTTGAGATCATCAAGAACAAGCTCGTCCGCGACATGAAGATCAACGTCAACGTCGGCAAGCCCAAGGTCAGCTACCGCGAGGCCATCACCAAGAAGGTCGAGGACGTTCGCGGCCTGTTCAGGAAGCAGTCCGGCGGCCGCGGCCAGTTCGGCGACGCCGTCATCAGCCTCGAGCCCTTCACCGCCGCACAGGCCGCCGAGGAGGAGCTCGACTTCGACGACAACGTCGCCTTCGAGAACGCCATCGTTGGCGGCGTGGTCCCCAAGGAGTTCGTCCCCTCCATCGAGTACGGCCTTCGCCAGGCCGCCAAGTCCGGCGTCTTCGCCGGCTTCCCCCTCATCAACATCAAGGCCACGCTCACCTACGGCTCCTTCCACGCCGTCGACTCCTCCCAGATCGCCTTCGAGCAGGCCGGCCGCATCGCCCTCCAGGAAGCCGTCGGTCGCGCCGGCCCGACCCTGCTCGAGCCCATCATGAAGGTCGTCGTGACCGTCCCCAACGACTACGTCGGCAACGTCACCGGCGACATCTCCTCCCGCCGCGGCATGATCATCGACACCGAGGATCGCGACCCCGTCAAGCTCATCACTTGCGAGGTCCCCCTCAGCGAGATGTTCGGCTACACCACCTCCCTCCGCGGCATGTCCCAGGGCCGCGCAAGCAACACCATGGAGTTCCTCGAGTATCGCCCCATGCCCGCCGCGCTCGTCAAGGCCCTCAAGGAGGGCGAGGCCGGAACGAAGAAGTAATCCAGCCAACCCGCCCCCCAAGTCCAGCCAGTTCCGCCATGCGGCCCGGGAGACATTCTCCCGGGCCGCGGCCGTTTTGGGCCGACCGGTTCAAGCCGGCACCCGGACCGAGAACTCCCGCCCGCACGCCCGATTCCGCGGCCCCCCGGCCCAACCCGTGTTGGCCCGGGGTTGCTCGAACCGAAGACCCGGTTTACCGTGTGCGGGCCGCACCCCGGCCAACGTCCCAATGCGCCCCGCCCGCAGGCGCTCACGCCCCGCAGACACGAGCCACCCATGCCCCCACGCTACCAGACGATCCTGCTCTTCGGTGCCCCCGGCGCCGGCAAGGGCACACAGGGCAAGATCATCGGGCAGATCCCCGGTTTCTTCCACGTCTCCTGCGGCGACATCTTCCGCTCGATGGACATGAACTCCAAGCTCGGCAGGATCTTCCGCGAGTATTCCACCCGCGGCGAGCTCGTCCCCGACGACGTCACCGTGCAGATGTGGCACCAGAATATCCACGCCCAGACCATCCTCTCGATCTACAAGCCCGCCGTCGACATCCTCGTGCTGGACGGAATCCCGCGCAACCCCGCCCAGGCCGTCATGATGAAGAAGCACATCAAGGTGCTCAAGGTCGTCCACCTGATGTGTCCCGACAAGAACCGCATGATCGAACGCCTGCAGCGACGGGCGCTGAAGGAGAACCGCGCCGACGACGCCCAGGTCGACGTCATCCAGCGGCGCTGGCAGGTCTACGAGCGCGAAACGTTCCCCGTGCTGGAGTGCTACGACAAGAAGGTCATCGCCGAAGTCGATGCCATGGGCTCCCCCGCCGGTGTCCTGCAACAGATCCTCACTCACATCGTCCCCGTGCAGGAAACCCACTTCCTCAACCC
>JBBQRT010000089.1:0-10341 GCA_038214505.1 Phycisphaerales bacterium
CACGGCCCTATCATTGTCCCCCACACGCCGTTTATCGCCGCGTGCCCGCCCCCGGGGCCCGCGGCTTGCAGGAAGTCCACGCCCATGGAAGCCGGAATCGTCGGTCTGCCCAACGTCGGCAAGAGCACGCTGTTCAATGCCCTGACCAAGGCGGGGGCGCTCGCGGCGAACTACCCCTTCGCCACCATCGAGCCCAACGTCGGCGTGGTGCCGATTCCCGACGCCCGCCTCGAGATCATCCAGTCGTTCATCAAGACGCAGAAGGTCATCCCGGCGATGCTCCGCCTGGTCGACATCGCCGGCATTGTCCGCGGCGCATCCACCGGCGCGGGCCTTGGCAACAAGTTTCTGAGCCATATTCGCGAGGTCGATGCCATCGTTCAGGTGGTCCGCTGCTTCGAGAAGGCTCCTGGCGGCGAGGATGTCACCCACGTCGACGGCAACGTCGACCCCATCCGCGACATGGACACCATCAACGCCGAGCTCATCCTCGCCGACCTCCAGACCGTCGAGAACTCGCTCGCCAAGGCCGAGCGTGCCGCCAAGAGCCAGAACAAGGAAGACGTGGCACGCTTCGAGGTGCTGAAGAAGGTCAAGCCGCTTCTCGACGATGCCAGGCCGATCCGCGGCCTGAAGTTCGACGATCCCGAGCAGCAGAAGGCCCTCAGGGGCCTGGGCATGATCTCCGCCAAGCCCATGCTCTACGTCGCCAACGTCCCCGACTCGGACCCCCACGGCCGCGGTTCCCTGGCGACCAAGACCCGCGAGTACGTCAAGGCCCACGGCGGCGACCCCGAGCAGGACGTCGTGCCCGTGTGCGCACGCATCGAGAGCGAACTCTCCGAGCTCTCCGACGCCGATCGCCTCGAGATGCTCCAGAGCCTTGGCATGGACGAGCCGGCCCTCAACGCCCTGGCCCGCGCGGCGTATCACCTGCTCGGCCTCCAGAGCTACTACACCGCCGGCGAGAAGGAAGTCCGGGCGTGGACCGTGCCCGTGGGTGCGACGGCCCCGCAGGCGGCGGGGGTGATCCACACCGACTTCGAGCGCGGCTTCATCCGCGCCGAGATTTACTCCGTGAAGGACCTCGAAGAGTTCAAGAGCGAGAAGGCCATCAAGGACGGCGGCCGCATGCGCATCGAGGGCAAGGGCTATGTGATGCAGGACGCGGACGTGTGCCACTTCCTGTTCAACGTCTGACCCCGCCCCGCCCCGCCCCACCCATTCGCACTCCGTCGGCCCGACTCGAGTATCGGTTCCATGCCCGACACACAGACCCCGCTCACCCCCATGTCCTTCGTCCCTGTCCTGCTTGAAAAAGTCTGGGGCGGCCGCCGCCTTGCGTCGCTGGGCAAGATGCTCCCCAAGCCCGACGCTCGCTACGGCGAGAGCTGGGAGATCGCCGACATGTCCGCCACCAGCGCCTCCGGCGCCGGCGGCGAATCCTTCCGCTCGGTCATCTGCGACGGACCGTTGCTCGGCAAGACCCTGCACGAGGCCATCGCGATCCTCGGCGACGCGCTGCTCCCCCGTCGCCTGCTCACGCCCGACGCCGAGTTTCCGCTGCTGATCAAGTTTCTCGACGCGTCGGAGCATCTGAGCGTGCAGGTCCACCCCTCGCCGGCCTACGCGGCGGCGAACCCGGGAGCCCACCTCAAGTCCGAGTGCTGGTACGTGCTCGACGCCGCGCCGGGCGCGTCGGTGTACATCGGGCTGGCCCCCGGCGTGACGCCCGCGGCGTTCGCGGCCCTCTGCCGCGCGGGCGACCCGGGGGTTGCAGAGGCCATGCGCCGGCTTCCCGCCGAGCCGGGCACGATGTTCAACCTGCCCAGCGGCACGGTCCACGCGCTTGGCGCGGGCGTGCTGGTCGCCGAGGTGCAGACGCCCAGCGACACAACCTATCGCCTCTTCGACTGGGGCCGCCGGGGCCGCGAGATGCACATCGAGCAGGGGCTGGCCAGTTGCCTGAGCGACGAGCCGCCCGAGCCGCGACGGCTGGGCGACGGCGAGACGTCGGCCGAACTGGTGAAGACGGATGACTTCACTGTCACCGAGCACCGCATCCTGCCGGGCGTCGCGACGAGGCTCGACGGGCCGGGCGTGCTCATCGGCGTTGAGGGACAGACAAGCCTGGGAGCAACGGCACCCGTCTCCCGCGGCCGGACACTGTTGGTGCCCGCCGCGATGGCCAGCGTGAGTCTGTCGGCCACTGCCCCGGCCCGGGTGCTGCATGTCCGCTTCGGCCACCGCGGACCCCGGGCCTGATACCCGGGACGTAACAAGACGGCGAGGTGATTACCCAAGTTGCCAAGGTTTCCGAGCTTGACCCGGCTTGGCCCTGGATGTGCATGTTCACGGTCGGGAACCTTGCAAACCCTTGAGCATCGGGTATGCTCGATTTCGCGGGCCGCCGATAGTGGCCCCGGTGGGCGGAGAGAGATACCCCCCCCACACAATCTGGAAGTTCGGACCCGGCCGGGAGCATTGCCCGGGCGTCCCTCCGATGTCGTCGGTGGACTGCTGCGCGCGTTCGCGGGCGGCGTGCCGTGAGGTCGAGGTCGGTCGAGGTGAATCGCTGGTCGGAAGCACCGACGCGGCGGCCCGGGTTCACGAGTGTCGCGCCGAGGGATCGGGACTCTTTGCGAGAGAGTAACGATTACTCTCTTTTCCTCGCGCTTCCCGCCGCTTTGGTGAAAACTAGAGCGGCGGATTTCGTTTTGGCACCGGTTCCGCGGCCGGGCGAGAGTTCGGGGCTTGAAGCGAGCCCGACTACCATCGCCCATGACGAGCATCAAAGCCGAGAAGCTGCTGGCCGAGCTCAACCGCCTCCGCAAGGAGATGGGCGAGGATCTGACCGACCTCGAGTGGCTCACCATCCACCACGCGTTCTGCTTCATCTCCTACAAGATGTCGGACTTCCAGAAGTATCTCGACCACGAGGCCGCCAAGGGCGCTTTCGACAAGCTCGAGGAGTGAGCCGCGGCGTCGCCGTCCGTGGCACCCCGCGGTCGCGGCCGAATGGCCGCAAAATGCGCCGCGTTTGCCGTCCGTGAGGATGTGCGCCGCGTTCTTGGACCGGAAATCCGGCCTGGGAGCGAACCAGATTGGCCGCCGGGCGTAAATTGCTGTGGTATCGCCCGCTCTGTAGGCGATACTGATTGCATCGTCGTTTGCGGCCGAAGGACGCCCTCGGAGAACCCGGGGGCAGGCAGCGGCCAAGGGCGACGACGACCGGATAGGGCCTCGGTACCAGGCGCTTGTCCGGGCGATGAGCCGCGAGTGACGGCTTGCGGATACACACGCCAGCGATCGGGAGATGTCCCCCGGTGTCGGTTGGCAGGGCTCTCTTGTAAAGGAGGTTGTCCAGTGACTATTGACTGTTTCAAGGGGCTTTGCCGGTAATCCCGGCGGCTCGACGGAGCACGCCCGTAGCCTGACCTCACGGTCAACGCTCACCGGCGAAGCCCGAACAGGAAGTGCAAACTCCCACGGCCAACACCTCCCTGAGGTGTTGGCTGTTTTTTGGCCTGATTGCCGCCTGTTCGATCCGAACCGCGCCCGTCAGGAAGCGGGCTTTCTCATCGCCAGCCAACTCTTTCACACCCCGCGTCCACCCAACTCAGCCATGCCCGTCCACCCGTCAGCATCGTCCGTTCGGTATCCTTCGGGAATGGGAGGCGTCGATCCACTCGCGTACTTCATCACCTTCCGAACGTACGCCACATGGCTGCACGGCGACGACCGAGGTGCGGTCGACCGCACGCACAATCAGTATGGCACGCCGGTCCTTCCACCCGACGCGCGGTGCTCGGAGTATGAGCGCTCGATGGCCGCCCCACCCAGTGAACTTGACGACCGCGCCCGCGCCGTCGTGGACCGGACCATCCAGCAGGTCTGTTCGCACAATCGATGGGTTCTGGCGGCACTCAACGTCCGCACCAATCACGTGCACGCGGTCGTGTCCGCCCACGTCGCTCCAGACCTCGTGATGACCTCTCTGAAATCATGGAGTACGCGTCGGCTGCGGGAAGCCGGCCTGGTCGAGCCTGAAGCCAAGGTATGGTCGCGCCACGGCAGTACGAGGTGGATATGGACGGATCGTGGCTATTCACGGGCGGTGCATTACACGCAGTATGAACAGGGCGATGGTCGCGTGCCGGAGTTTGAGAGCAGTCCGGCGGGTGGTTGAGACGCGGTACCCGGCGACGCGAAACAGGCTGGCGTCGACGCGTGTCGAACCCGCTTCCTGACGGGCGCGGTTCTGATCGGGGGCAATCGGCGTTAGTTGTGTCCACCGGCGTGCGCCGCGTTGAACTGGCAGACCGAGCACCAGGTCATCGGGTCTTCGAACGACACGGCGGCGAGCAGACGTGTGCGCCCGTTCGCGTCGATCGCACCCCGGGCCTTGGGCGTGTGCTTCACCGGGACGGTGCGTGCGATCGCCAAATACCGCTGCTGGAACCGCTCGGGGTAGAACTGGAAGTTCTGCGCCTGCGGCCCGCTCTGCGTGGCGGCATAGGTCGTCTGCAGCTCCTTGCTCACCCGGTCGATGCGTGTTTGGGGGAGCGGGTGGGTGGCGAGGATCTCGGGCGTCGAGCCGCTGCCCGACTCGCGCTCGAGGATCTGCATGAGTTCCAGCTGGCCCCGAGGGTTGTACCCGGCCTTGGACATGTACCGCATGCCGAGGCTGTCGGCCTCGCTCTCCTGGTCGCGGCTGAACTTCATGAGCGTGCCGCCGACGAACAGCTGGCCGCCCTGGACGGCGAGCTGTCCGGCCTGCGAGCCCCCGCCGAAGATCCCGGCGATGCCCACGCCGATTTGGGCCAGCGTGCCCTGGCTCATCCGCTCGGTGGAGTGCTTGGCCATCACGTGCCCGATCTCGTGCCCGAGAACGCCCGCGAGCTGGGCCTCGTTGGTCATTTCGTCGACCAGGCCGCGGGACACGAAGATCTGTTCGCCCGGCAGTGCGAAGGCGTTGATGACGTCCGAATCCAGCAGGTAGAATCGCCACTGGCGATTGGGCCCGTCGACCTCGGTCTGGTCTTTGAGGCGATTGCCAACCTCGGTGATGTAGTTGCGGAGGTCGGCGCTGGGCACCTCGCCGCCGAACTCCTGGACAAGCTGCGGGGCCGCCTCGATCCCAAGCTTGGTGGCGGCCGAATCGCCGACAAGGTCCAGCTGCGAACGGCCGGTGGTCGGGTTCGTCGAGCAGCCCGAGAGCGGAAACGCCGAAGCGAGCATCGACAATCCAAGGGCAGCGAAGACGAGTGTGCGGGAGCGGGTGCGGACGGTGGCCGGGCGGGTGGTCATGAGCGGGTCCTTGTCGGCCCCGCGTGCGATCGGGGACCTCGGGTCCATTCTACAGTCGTGGCCGTCCGCCGCTGCCTGAAGGAAATGCACTTGACCGGACCCGAGGCCCCGCTGAGCCCGTCTTCGGCCCCCCAAAGCCGGCCCGCCGCCGCGCCCGCGTGGAGCGACGCCGACCTGGCGCAGAGCCCGCACGTGCGTTCGGACAAGCCCGAGCGTGTCCGGCGCATGTTCGCGGCGATCGCCAAGAGCTACGACCTGAACAACCGGGTGCATTCGCTGTGGCAAGATCAGGCGTGGCGGCGGTTCGCCGTGCGATGGAGCGGATTGAAGCCGACCGACGCGGTGCTGGACGTGGCCTGCGGCACGGGCGACCTGAGCGAAGCGTTCGCCCGCGCCGGGGCTGCAAGCGTGATCGGGCTTGATTTCACGTACGAAATGCTCGAGGTCGCCGGCCACAAAGCGGGGACTAGGCCGGCGAACTGGAACACCGCCCGGATCGCCTACATCCAGGGAGACGCGCAAGAACTGCCGATCGCCGACGGGAGCGTTGATGTGGTGTCGATCGCTTTCGGCATCCGGAACGTCCTTGAGCCAAGCCGGGCCGCCCTTGAGTTTCGGCGGGTCTTGCGCCCCGGCGGCCGGCTGGTCGTCCTCGAGTTTGCCGAGCCCCGGTTCCCGCCCGTCCGGTGGTTCAACGCTCTGTACTGCCGCCGGATCATGCCCGTGACGGCCACCCTGATCGCCGGAGATAAGTCCGGTGCGTACAAGTACTTGCCCAAAAGCGTGCAGACCTTCATGAGCCCCGAGCAGATGTCCGCCATGTTGTCGGCGGCGGGCTTCGTCGACATCCAGCACCGTTCCCTGAGCCTGGGCATCTGCACGTGTTACCGGGCGTTCGTGCCCGGGTAAGCCTCCGGTCTCCCACTTTGGGGGCCGAACGTCACAACTTGCGCTCAGTCCGATCACCTTTCCTGCTCAAGAAAGGCGTTGGCAACATTCAGCCTTGGGCGGCTGCCTCATCCGATGGCAGGAGTGTCGACGGATCGACGCGGACGGGCAAGAGGCCCTCCGGGCAACTCGTGACGGCGGAAGTGGAAGACGCGACGGAGCTCGCGACGCCACGGACAGCGACCACTCTTTCCGGGAGTCCGGACCATGCACGTTGAAGCCCTTGTCGAACGATTCTTTGAGATCCTGATCACGGGCGACCGCCCGGCGGCCAGAACATTCATCCAGCAGGCCCAGAAGGCCGTCGGCGGGCCCGCAGAGCTCATCACCGACCTCTTCTGGCCCGTCCACCAGCAGCTCGAGCGGCTATACCGGGCCGACCAGCTCACCCGCATGAGCCACCACATGGCCACGCGGCTCCTCCGCGTCCTGGTGGATCAGAACGCCGCCCGCATGGACTTTGGCCGGAAGAACGGCAAGACCGTCCTGGCCTTCTGCGGGCCCAGCGAGAACGAGGAGCTCGGGGCCCAGATGAGCGTCGACCTGCTCGAGGCAAGCGGTTACACCGTCTTCTTCGGCGGCTCGGGCGTCGCGGCCGACGAGATCATGAGCCGCGTCAACAACGACAAGCCCAGTGTCCTCATGATGTTTTGCTCGGCCCCGGCCGACCTGCCGGATGTCCGCACCCTGATCGACCAGCTCCGCGAGATCGGCGCCAGTAACGGCACCCAGATCGCCGTCGGCGGCGGGGTCTTCAACCGGGCCGAGGGCCTCGCCGAAGAGATGGGCGCCGATCTGTGGGCCACCAGCCCGCTGGAAATGGCCCTCACCCTCATCGAGGAGCCGCAGCGCCGGGCCGCGGTCAACCAGCGGACCGTCGGTCGCGTCCGGCGAACCCCCAAGTCCAAGGCCGCCTGAACAGGCGGATCCGCGGGACCATCGTGCGAGAATCTTATACCCGATGGCACCGCAGGCCCGCGGGCTGCGAACATCTCCTCGACGGGCGGCCCTACCAAGCACTCTTCCGCCGCCCCGATGAATGATCGATCTCCTTCGACGCCACGCCCGAGCTTCACGCCTCGGGCGTGGCGTCTTTTGGGGCGCATCGGCCGCGGGAGCGGGCGTAGCAGATCACCGCCTCGGAACGCGATCCAGGCTTGGCAATGGGTGATGAGGGAGAACCGCCCAGACGCGCGATGTTACTGGTAGCGGCCGACGATCAGCGTGACGTTGTGCCCGCCGAAGCCGAAGGTGTTGTTCATCGCGTGCGTGATGCGGCGTTCGCGGGCGTGATTGGGCACCAGGTCGACATCGAAGGCTGGCAGGAGCTTGCCCTGCTCGTCGCGCCCGGGGGCGGGGTTGTCGAGGTTGATGGTCGGGGCGATGATGCCGTCCTTGACGGCGTGGACGCAGGCGACCATCTCGATGGCGCCCGAGGCCCCGAGGCCGTGGCCGTGCATGCTCTTGGTCGAGCTCATCATCAGCCGCGACGGGCCCGCACCGGCCTTGCTCAGGCGGGCGTGGTCGCCGAAGACGCTCAGGACGGCCTCGACCTCGGCCTTGTCGCCCAGCGGGGTTGACGTGCCGTGGGCGTTGATGTAGTCGATCTGGTCGGTGTTCAGGCCCGCGTCCTTGAGGGCCCATTGCATGGAGCGAGCGGCCCCGCGGCCCTGGGGATCGGGAGCGGTAATGTGCGTGCCATCCGAGCTGTTGGCGTGCCCGACCAGCTCGGCGAGGATGGTCGCGCCTCGTGCTTTGGCGTGTTCCTCGGTCTCGAGCACGAGCATGCCCGCGCCCTCGGCGAGCACGAAGCCGTCGCGGTCGGCGTCGAACGGGCGGCTGGCCTTGGTCGGCTCGGCATTGCGGGTGCTGAGAGCTCTCATAGTCATGAAAGCCCCGACGCACAGCGGGCTGACGGCGGCCTCGGCCCCGCCGGCGATCATCACGTCGGCCTTGCCGGTGCGGAGGCACTCCATGGCCTCGCCGATCGAGTGGCCGCTGGAGGCGCAGGCGGTGGCGTGGGCGGTCGAGGGGCCCTGCAGGCCGTAGAGGATGGAGATGTTGCCCGTGCAGGCGTTGACCATGAGGCGGGGGACAGTGAAGGGGCTCAGGCGGTCGGGTCCGCGGTCCCGCATGGTGTAAACGCCGTCCTCGATGGTCGCGATCCCGCCCACGCCCGAACCGACGACCACGCCGCAGCGTTCGGGGTCCAAGGCTTTGAAGTCGATACCAGCGTGTGCGACGGCCTCGACGGCTGCGCCCATGCCCAGGAGGGCGAAGCGGTCGGTCCGGCGGGCCTCGCGGTGGTCGATCCAGGGCCCCGGGGCCCAGTTCTCGATCTGGCCGGCGATCTTGACGGCCCACTTGCCCTCGTACTTGTCGAACTCGGCACCGTGGAAGGCGTGGATCCCGCTGCGCCCCTCGCGCATCGCTTCCCAGGTCACCTTGGCCGAGTGACCAAGGTTGGTGATCGCGCCCATGCCCGTGACGACGACGCGGTGCTTGTGCCTGGGGTTGTGCATGAGGGTGCCGGAGAGGGAAAAGGAGGCGGCCTGTTGGGGCCGCCCCGCTCGGGCAGTGTCTGATTGAGATGCCGGGCATGTGCCCGACGCCTCAGTTGTTTCCGACGGCGGTCTTGATGAACTCGATCGCCTGGCCGACGGTCTTGATCTTTTCCGCCTGCTCGTCGGGGATGGAGGTCTCGAACTCGTCCTCGAGTTCCATCACCAGCTCGACAGTGTCGAGGCTGTCGGCGTTGAGATCTTCGACGAACGAGGTGTTGCGGGTGATGTTCGCCTTGTCTGCGCCCATCTGGTTCGCGACAATCTCGATCACCTTTGCTTCAATTTCCTGCTCGGTCACGGCTCGGATCTCCGTTGCTGAACGATTCGCCCCCGCGACCCAAGGCCAGGGACACAGCGTCCCGCCAAGACCGTCAATATAGCGCCCCGCGCAAAGACCGCCAAGCCCCGCCTCCGAACCTTTCCCTTCCAGGGCCGAATGGTCAGGATCTGCTGCGCCCCGCCGGGGGGAACAGCGCGTATCGCTACCGGATTCGGGGCCGTTGTCACCGACCACCGACCTTCGGGAGAACCCTCGGTAAGACGCACAACGGGAATGCGCGGCCCAAGTGGAGTTGCCGGAGCAACTGACCGATTCCAGAAGTCGCAACGCCGACTACCCCGTGCGGCTCGACGCCGGCGCCCGGCGTGAAGGCCGACCTGAAACACGACCACGAGCCCGCGCCCGGGGGCCGGGACAAGTAGTGAGGATGATCATGGCCCGAATGCCGCTGGAACCCGAAGCCTTCGCCGAGCAGGTCGCCGCCATGCTGCGCCGCCTGCAGCCGGAGCAGTCGGTCCAGCTTACGGGCCCGCGCGAGATGATCGTCAACGGGCGTCGGCTCGATCTGGACAACCTGGCCAGGCTGGTCAATCGCGACCCCGAGCGAGGCTTGGAGATCGTCGAGCACTACCTCGAGCATCTTTTCAGCGATGAGTCGCTGGTCATGTCAGGGGCGAGCTTTGATTTCGCCAGGTCCCGGATCATGCCGCGGATCCAGCCCGAGAGCATCTTCAACCACCTGGCCCGCGAGCAGGTGGCGTATGTCCCGTTCGTCAACGGCACGGTGGTTGTGTTCGTGATGGACCTGCCGCACATGACCGTCAGCGTGACGGCCGAGCAGATGGTCCGCTGGGGCGTGTGCGCCGACGAGCTCGACGACATCGCCCGGCGGAACCTCGACCAGTACGCCCCGGAGCTGAGCGTGCAGCTGGTCGAGAGCCGCGAGGGCGGCAAGGCCGCGCTGGTCAGCGAGCAGGACGGGTACGACGCCGCCCGGCTGCTGCTGACGAGCCTGCACCGGCGGCTAAGCCCGCAGCTCGGGGGCGACTTCTTCGTCGCCACCCCGGCACGCGACATGTTCATCGCCATGACGGGCAACCCGCAGCAGTTCCTGGCCCGCCTTCGCAGCCGCGTTGACCAGGACTACCGCCGCATGCCATACCCGATCACGCCGATGCTCTTCTACGTGACTCGCGACGGCGTCGCGGGGACCGAGGAGTGGCGCGACGCGGAGGCGGC
>JBBQRT010000090.1:0-9165 GCA_038214505.1 Phycisphaerales bacterium
GGCCACGCAGTCGGGCAAGTAGCTACGCGGACAAACGCGTGCGGCACCGGGGCAGCGAACAGGGCAGTCTTGAAGGACAGGAGCCTCCACTACGTCGAGCTTGCACCCGTATAACCAATAATACTTGAAAGAGCTGCCCGCCTGGTACGCGGAGGTGTGCAGTTGGAGAAGTCTGCGGGCGTCAAGCACGGACGTAGTCGTGAAGGGCCCCGATACGTTGCCGTTCGTCGTGTCGAGTAGGACGTAGCAGTCCGAGAGGCGTGCCATCACAATGGGGAGCTCGCCGAACACGCCGAACTGCGCGTGCACAAGCTCGGGATAGTAGCCTTGCGAGCCACTGAGCTCGAGGTAAGTATTCGCCTTCTCCGCAAACTACGCCGCCGTGCTCGTCTCTCCCGTAATCAGCGCCCGCCACTGCGGCACGTCAATGCACTGGTTCCGCCAGTGCTGCCCCGCGGCAATCATCGTCGCGATGATCTGCTGGCTCTGGGTGCCGACGTTGAACTCCAGCGAGGCATCGTACGCGAGCCCGCTGACCTCCGCGAGCGGCAGGTCGATGAGAATGACCTGGTTCGCCTCGTCGAACACCAGCCACCCCAGGTCGGGATCGGCGGCGAGGATCAGCAGCTCGTGATACCAGTTCTCCGGCGTGCCGAGTTCGGTGGTGATCTCGCCGTAGAGCATCAGGTCGCGGAGCGCGAGCCGGTAGTCGTCAAACTGGGCCGAGTTTAGATACTCTGGGTTGTACGCACCATCGCACGCCTCGGTGGAGATCAGGTCGAGGGCCTCAAGGGTCGGGCGGCCGGAGCGCACAGGGTTGAACAGGTGGCTGTTCAGCAGGGGGCTGGTGAAGGCGAATCCGGTGCCGGGCGAAGTGGTGGGCGCCTCCACGCGAGACCAGTAATGCTTAGACCACTGGCGAACCTCCAGGTTCTCCGCATACGTCAGGTCACCGTAGTAAACCTGCTGGGCGAGGGCTGTGGCCGTCACCCCTGCCCCCCCCCGACACCGACCGCCGCCGCGCAGGCGGACCGCACTGTCCCGATAAGTCGCCGCATCATGTGAGGCTCCTGATTCCCCAAACCCGCGTCCCGGGCCAGCGCGTGCCGGCCGCGTCGCGGTTGAGTGACAATGTACATGGATGTCGATCGGTCTGCAAGTGAGCCCGGCCAGAACTCGCCGAGAGCGCTGGTAAATAATGCGTGCATTCCGGACATGGGCGGGAAGTGATAAATTCTCCGAGACACCTGTTTTTGGCATGGAAACTGCCCGCGCCGGCGGCGGGACACGTATGCATTCGGAACAGTGTTTGTGTACCCGAGGTGACCGGGATCGGTTACGGGAGTGTGCATGATGTAGAAAGCTGGTAGCGGTGAAGTCATGCCACCGAGACCGATCCGCCCTGGGATCGACTCGGGCGCGGGTCGAGAGGGCGCCGTGGCGCAAGCCCGCGAGCTGCCAACTCCACGCCGACTTGGGCCAAAGGCGTCGGCGGGCGAGCCGTGGTACACCCAGCACTGGATCATCGCGTCCCCAGACCCCCGGTTCGAACCGCTTGCGAGAAGGCACCTATACTTCATCGATTTTGCCATCCCCGACCATCTATCGCCGAATTCCCTCGCCCCGCCCCGGGGTTTGAGGCTCGCCGCGCGTGTCGGATCCCGACAGCCCAGCGACGCCCAAGCCCCCAGGCGGGGCCCTGTCGTCCCTTCGCCCCCGCGGCCCCGCACCGCGGCCACACTCCGTGGGCGCGCGATCCGCCTCCCGTACCATCCCCGCCCATCCCCCGGCCCCTCCCGCCAGCCTGCCGCCGGCCTGACGCCCTGCCGAAAGCCCCGCCATGTCCACCCAGCCCACGCCGACGCCTCCCGTTCCTGCCCCCGAGCCAAGGTCGTACAAGGACACGCTCAACCTCCCCAAAACCAGCTTCCCGATGAAGGCCAACCTCGTGCAGAACGAGCCGGCCAGTCTGAAGCGCTGGCAGGCCCTGGGCGGCAAGGGGGGTGGGCTCTACGGCGTCGTGCGGGAGGCCCGCGCCGGGAAGGCCCGCTTCGTCTTCCACGACGGCCCTCCATACGCCAATGGCAACATCCACATGGGCCACCTGATGAACAAGGTCCTTAAAGATCTGGTCGTCCGGTCGCAGACCATGTCGGGCAAGGATTGCCCCTACGTCCCCGGCTGGGACTGCCACGGCCTGCCCATCGAGCACAAGGTCATGCAGGAGCTTGTCGAGGCCGGCAAGATGGCCAAACTCGCCACCCTTCCCGACGACCAGCGCAAGACCATCGTCCGCAAGGAGTGCCAGAAGTACGCCGAGAAGTTCGTCAAGCTCCAGGCCGTCCAGATGGAACGCCTGCTGACGCTCGCCGACTACGCCGACCCATACCTCACGATGGCCCCGCGCTTCGAGGGCGCGACGCTCGAGGTTCTCGCGGACCTCCTGGAGCAGGGCCTGGTCTACCGCGCACTCAAGCCGGTGCACTGGTCGATCGCCAACCAGACGGCCCTCGCCGAGGCCGAGCTTGAGTATGAAGACCGCCAGGACCTGAGCGTCTATGTCGACTTCGAGGCCGAGAGCCCCGATGCCGTCTATGGTGCCTTCGGCCTGGGTGCCGAGCCAGAGGACGCCGAGGACGAGGATGACGACACCGACGGCGCAGACAACGCCGACGAGAAGTCCCGCGAGAGCGCCCCGAAGGCCCGCCCGGGCGTCCGCCCCCACGTCCGTCCGACATTCATGATCTGGACCACCACGCCCTGGACCCTGCCGGCGAACGTCGGCGTGGCCGTCAACCCGCGCGTCGAATACGCCCTGGTCTTCGTCGACGGCAACGTGAGCGTCATGGCCGCCGACCTGGTCGAGAAGGTCACTCGCATGGCCAAGGCCGAGCAGGTGATCGTTATCGCCAAAACCACCGGCGACAAGCTCCTGGGCCTGCGGTACAACCACCCCTTCGTCAGCAACCCGCCCGCCTGCGGCCTGGGGCGCCGATGCGACCCGATGAAGCTCTGGTCCATCGTCGCCGCCGAATACGTCACCACCGCAGACGGCACGGGCCTTGTCCACACCGCACCGGGGCACGGCACCGAGGACTACCAGACCGGGCTCCGCGAGGGCCTGCCCGTCTATTCCCCCGTCAAGGGCGACGGGACCTACGACGAGTCCGCGCCCGAATGGCTCCGCGGCCTGAGCGTCTTTGACGCCAACGCCAAGGTCGCCGAGTGGCTCCGCGACTCGGGCCACCTGTTCTTCGACTTCACGTTCACCCATTCCTATCCCCACGACTGGCGCTCCAAGACACCCGTCATCTTCCGCTGCACCGAGCAGTGGTTCGTTGCCGTCGACGGGCCGCACCACTCGGCTTTTCGAGGGCCCGCGGCGCGACCCGACGTGAACCTCCGCGCCATGGCTCTGAGCGCCGTCCGCGAGCCGGGCGACCGCCACCTCGCGCCCGGCGACGACGCCCGCGTCCGGTTCGTTCCCGAGTGGGGCCGCAACCGCATGCGCGGCATGCTCGAGTCCCGCCCCGATTGGTGCATCTCGCGCCAGCGGGCCTGGGGCCTGCCCATACCCGCTTTCGAGACGCCCAGCGGTGCCGTGCTCCTTACGGCCCACTCCGTCCGCGCTGTCGCACGCCTCGTCCGCGAGAAGGGCTCCGACGCGTGGTTCAGCGCCGCGCCGGCGGAGCTGCTCAGGTACTACGACCCCGCCGCCGACCCCGACCCGGTCGCCCGCGTGATCTTCCCGGTTCTTTCGGAGCGCGACGCCGTCGCCGCGACACTGAAGAAGGGCAACGACATCCTGGACGTGTGGTTCGAGTCGGGCTCGAGCTGGAACTCGTGCATGCGCGAGCGCGGCCTGGGCTTTCCCGCCGATCTCTATCTCGAAGGCTCCGACCAGCACCGCGGCTGGTTCCAGCTCTCGCTGCTCCCGTCCCTCGGGGCCACCGGCCGCCCGCCCTTCAAGACCCTGCTCACCCACGGCTTCATGGTCGACAAGCTCGGCAAGAAGATGAGCAAGAGCCTGGGCAACGACATCAAGGTCGAGGACCTGCTCAAGGACCACGGCGCCGACGTCTGCCGCTGGTGGGTCGCGTCGCTCAGCTACGAGAACGACGTGAAGGTCGACATGGAGTTCTTCAACCTCGCCGGCGAGAGCTATCGCAAGGTGCGGAACACGCTGCGCTTCATGCTCTCGAATCTCGACGATTACACCCCCGCCGGCCCGGGCTCCCGGCTCGCACCCACGAGCCTCGACGCCTGGGTGCTCGCCGAGTTTGATCTGGCGGCCGCCGCGGTGCGCAAGGCCTACGAGCAGTACGACTTCCGCTCGGCGCAGGAGTCGCTCTACCGCTTCTGCTCCCAGACGCTCAGCTCGGTCTACCTCGCCGCCGCGAAGGACCGGCTGTACTGCGACAAGCCCGACTCGCCCCGGCGTCGTCAGACGCAGGCGACGCTCTGGTCGCTCACCGACGCTCTGTGCCGGCTGTTGGCCCCGATCCTCTGCCACACCGCCGACGAGGCGTATCGCTCGCTGCACAAGGTCGACGCCAAGGACCAGGGGTTGTGCGTACACACCCTCGAGTTCATGCAGCCCTTCGACGCTCAGGCTAGCCCCGACTGGCCCGCCGTCATCCGGAGCGTCGAGGAGGCCAGCCGCTCGCTCGAGAAGGCCAAGTCGGGCCTGGGCGTCGACAACCCGCTCGACGCGGGCGTCGCCCTCCCCGACCCCGACGGCGTGCTGGGCCGGTTCGACGCAGTCGACATCGCCGATCTTCTGGGCGTCTCCCGCGTCACGCTCGACAGCGCTCTGGGCGAGGCTCGGATCGTCGACCTTCGGGCCGAGCCGCGCTGCGAGCGGTCCTGGAAACGCGACGGCACCGTCAAGCCCCGCTCCGACGGCGCGATGCTCAGCGATCGCGATGCCAGCGCAGTCGGGCTGATCTGAGCATTGCAACGCCTGGTCCCGTCTTCCGGGTGAGCGCGGCGCAGCCAGATCGCCCTCTCGATCCGGCTGCGCCGCGCGCTCCCCGCCACCGGGTGCGTTGCCGGCATGCAACACGGACAGTTCCGCAACATGTGGCGTTTTGGCAACGTGCGCTTCAGTGCGTCCCGCCCCGCGTCGATCTCGGCCACGATGCAGCCGACCCCTCCAGACCGCCCCGACCCGTCGCAGGCCAAGCCGGATCAGAAGAAGACGCCCCCGGGCGTCCCGATCCTCCGCCGGACGGTCGCCCGCCCGCCGATCGGGGGCGTTGATCCGGTCGACGGCTCGTTCGTCGCCTCGCGGCTGACCACTCTCGTGCACGAGCTCTCGAGCCTGCTCGACGGCTCTATGCGCGTCGTGGGGTTGGCCCGCCGCTCGCTCGATCCCGGACACCCCTCGTGCCCGGACCAGGTCGCCCGCCAGCTCGACACCGTCACCGCCGCCATGCTGCAGATGGCCGATCTGGTCCGCCAGTCGATGATCGGCCTCGCCGAGGGCGGCCTTGGCGGCATGCGCGTGGGCTTCGGGGCATGCTCCAGCGTCGCCGACGCCGTCCGCCACGGCGTAGACGTCATGGCGCCCCTCGCCGAAGACTCCGGCATCGCCATCGACTGCGACGTGGCCCCCGAGCTCAACGACGTGGTCGCGGGCCCAATCTACTCGGTCATCACCAACGGCGTGAAGAACGCCATCGAGTCCATCCGGGCCGCCGGCGACCGCGAGGGCGCCGCCCGCGGCCAAGTGCACGTCCGCGCATGGGCCGAGCCCGCGGGCCGCAACTCGTCCCCCAGCACCGTCCACATCGAGATCATCGACGACGGCGTCGGTCCGCCGCGGACCGACCCCGCCGGGCCCTTCACGCCGGGGTTCTCGACCAAGCCCGGGGGCTCGGGCATCGGCCTCTCCCTCTCGCGCGACATCCTCACGCGGCTGGGCGGCACCATCGAGCTCCGGGCCCGCCCGCGCGACGCGACCACCGGTCGAGCCGGCGCGGTCCTGAGCGCCGCGTATCCCGCGCCGGGCGCGGTCAGGCCGCGGGCGATGGCCGGTTGAGGGCCTTGGGCGGATCGATGTTGGAAGTCCGATGAGGCACGGCGATTCCGGGGGCACGAGGCACGATGGCGAGCAAAGTTCAAGAGCCGGCGCGGATCCTGGTGATCGACGACGATCCCATCGCCGCCGAGAGCCTGTCGGATTATCTCTCGCAGGAGGGATTTCAGACCGCGACGGTGTTCAACGCGCACGAGGGCCTCGAGGCCCTTGCCGCCGCCGGGGCCGCGCGGCCGTTCGCCGTCGCGATCTCCGACGTCTCGATGCCCGGCATGTCGGGCCTCGAGCTCCTCCCGCGGATCACCAAGGAGTTCCCGACGACGGCGGTGCTCATGCTCACCGGCTACGGCACGATCGAGTCGGCCGTCGAGGCCGTCCGCGCCGGCGCCGTCGACTATCTAACCAAGCCCGTGGTCGACACCGAGCTCAATCTCGCGCTCCAGCGGGCCCTCCGCCAGCACCAGCTATTGGCCGAGAACGCCACGCTCAAGGGCCGCCTGAGCGATCGCTACGGCCTCGACAAGATCGTCGGCTCCGACCACCGCATGATCAAAATCTACGAGCTCATCGAGGCCGTCGCGTCGAGCAAGACCACCGTCCTGATGACCGGCGAGAGCGGCGTGGGCAAGAGCCTCATCGCCCAGGCCATCCACCAGCGCTCCCCGCGGCGCGACAAGCCCTTCGTCCAGCTCTCCTGCGGCTCGATCCCCGAGACGCTGCTCGAGAGCGAGCTCTTCGGCCACGCCAAGGGCGCGTTCACCGGGGCCTACGCCGACAAGATCGGCCGCTTCCTCGCCGCCGACGGCGGCACCATCTTCCTCGACGAGATCAACTCCGCCTCGCCCGCGATGCAGCTCAAGCTCCTCCGCGTGCTGCAGGAGAAACGCTTCGAGGCCGTGGGCTCGACCCAGACCATCGAGGCCGATGTCCGCGTGGTTCTGGCCACGAACAAGCCCCTGGAGCAGCTCGTCGCCTCCGGCGAGTTCCGCCAGGATCTCTACTACCGCATCAACGTGGTCACCATCGGCCTGCCCCCGCTGCGCGACCGTCTGAGCGATATCCCCGTGCTCGCGAGCCACTTCCTGGCCAAGCACGCCGCGGCGCTCGGCCGCGAGATTGTCGGCTTCACACCCGAGGCCATGGACGCGCTCCGCCGATACTCGTTCCCGGGCAATGTGCGCGAGCTTGAGAACCTCGTCGAGCGGGCCGCCGTGCTCTCCCGCTCGGCCACCATCGGCGTCGAGGCCCTACCCGATTTCGTCCTGAGCAACACGGGGCTGTTCGTCCCCGGCGACAACCTCCGGCTGGTCCGGCCTGCGGCGGCATCCGACGCCGCCGCCGACGACACTCCCTGGTCGCCCACGGCCCTCGAAGACGCTCTCCGCGACCCCGAGCGCCGCATCATCATGAAAGCCCTCAAGGCCAACGGTCTCAACCGCCAGAAGACCGCCGACGACCTGAAGATCAACCGGACGACCCTGTACAAGAAGATGAAGGCCCTGGGCATCGACCTCGGCGAAGACCGACTGGCCGGCTGAGCCCGTGAACGAACGCCGCTATCAGTTGAACAGCGTCAACTGCCCGTTGCTCGCCCGCTCCTGTTTGCGGCGCAGAAACTCCTCGCTCGAGCACGGCGTCCACGGCTTGTTCAGCCCGGACCGCTCGCGGAAGAGCCGGAACATGTCGCCGATCTGCTTGGCCCTCGCTCCCGTGCCCACCATCCGCGTGTGCGGGCTCGCGTTGTAAAGGTCGCCGTCGCGCGTGTCGCGGATCAGGTTCTCCACCCGCCGGGCCCGATCGGGGAACTCGCGGTACAGCCAATCGATGAACACGTCTTTGACCTGATGGGGCAGGCGCAGGAGCACGTACCCGGCCCCGCTGGCCCCCGCGTCCGCGGCCCGGCGCAGGATCGCCGGCATCTCGGCCTCGTTCAGCCCCGGGATGATCGGCGCGACCATAACCCACACCGGGATCCCCGCGTCCGCCAGCCGCCTGACGGTCTTGAGCCGCTCGGCCGGCGCGCTCGCCCGCGGCTCGAGCTTGGCCGAGAGCTCCGCGTTCACGCTTGTCACGCTCAGCGCCACGTGCACCGCGGCGTGCCGGTTCAGCTCCTTGAGCAGGTCGAGGTCGCGAAGCACCAGCCGGCTCTTGGTCACGATCGTCACCGGCTGGGCCAACTCGGCGCAGACCTCCAAGCACCCGCGCGTGATCTTCAGCGTGCTCTCGACGGGTTGATAGCAGTCCGTGACTCCCGAGAACATCAGCCCCTCTCCCGCCCACCTTGGCCGGAGCAGCGCCTCGCGCAGCAGCCGCGGTGCGTCGGTCTTGGCGATGATCTTGGTCTCGAAGTCCGCGCCCACCGACAAGCCAAGATACTCGTGCCCCGGGCGGGCGTAGCAATACACGCACCCGTGCTCGCACCCGCGGTACGGATTGACGGTCCACTTCATGGGCAGGTCGGGCGAGTCGACCGGATTGATGATCGACCTGGACTTGTCGCGGTAGACCAGGGTCTTGACCTGCGTGCCATCGGGCTTCTCGGCGAGCACCTCGTCAAGGTGCTCGCCCAGGACGTCCAGCCGCAGGTCTTGAAAGCGGTTACTTGGGTTGAGCTGTGCCCCTCGCCCGCACAGCGGCCCGCTGGTCAGGCCGTCCCGAATGGATGATTCTGGATGGATGTTCACCCCGTACATACGGGAGAGTCTAGGCCGGTGTTCGTGGTCTGGAAGGGTGTTGAAAATGTGTCGGTAGTTCGCGAATGTTACCGCTTACCACTGACCTGCCGTATCGCGAATGCACCCGCGACCACCCCGACTCCGTTCCCGATCAGGTCGTAGATCGCGAAGGTCGTCCCCAGCAGCCATCGCAACATCGGCCATCCCTGGGTGGCGGCCGCCGGGATGCCGGTGAGCTGGAACAGCTCGATTCCCCAGACAATCAGAAGCGCCGCCGCGGCCGTCCGGATCAGGGGCCACCTCGGCCAAACCAGCCAGACCGCCGCAACCCACATGGCCCCCCAGAGCAGGTTGCCCAGATGCTCACCGATCGCCGGTACGAACACGGCGCGGACGACCAGCCCCAGCGGGACGAGGACGATGAGCCACGCCGCCGGCGTAAATCGCGGC
>JBBQRT010000091.1:0-9046 GCA_038214505.1 Phycisphaerales bacterium
CCTTCCCCCCGGGCCGAATGAGCCATTTGTGTGGGCTCAAAAATGATTTCTCGGGGCACAGAAACGATTTCGCAAGGCACATAAACGATTTCTTGGGGCACAGATGGAGTTTTTGAAGGCCCAAAAACGATCTCTCAGGGCACAAAAACCATTTCGCGAGGCACAAAAACGATTTCGCGAGGCACAAAAACCATTTCTCGGGGCACAGATGGAGTTTTTGTGGGCACAAAAACGATTTCGCAAGGCACAAAAACCCCACCCCGCGGCCCGGCGGCAACACCCCGCGACACGAAAACCCCTCCCTGCGGCCCGCCAGGGGCGTTTGTGTGCTTGGGCGGGGTGCGCGTGGGCCCGGAGTCGGGGGGAGGGGATGGGGGTGGGTTGGTTGGGCCGGGCGGCTGAGAGAAGACAGGAGAAGGAAGCGCCTTCCCCCCCCAGGCGGGCTGGGCGGCCCCCCACCCCCCACCCCCGAGGGGTCGACTGGGCACGGGGCGGCCTTGCTTCACCCGTGGCTACAGCGTGGGCCCGTCCGGGGCGGCGGCGGGGCGGGGGCGGGGCGGGGGCGGGAGGGGGCGGGAGGGGGCGGGAGGGGGCGGGAGGGGTGATCCGCACTCCGGGCACGGGGCCGACCCGGGGAGGCCGGTGCGGTCGTAGCGGCAACTGCGGCATCGGCCCACGCGGGCTCGGCGCGCGGCGCGGGAGTCTTGGATCCAGAAGACTGTGGTGACGGCGCCGAGAAGCACGATGGGCCACGGCAGCGAAAGGACGATCAGGGACTCCCAGGCGGAGTACGGCCAGAACGGGACAGGTCGCGAGCCGGGCGACTGACCACCGAGGGTGAAGGGCGCGGCCTGCCAGTACCAGAACGGCGAGCGCACCCTGATCGACGGCCGCGAGACGGCGGATGCCATGCCGGGAAATGGCGGCGGCGGGACAGGCGGGCCGAACGATTGACCGGGCACGCCGGGACCGCTGACCGCAGAAACCTCGACGCACCCGGCGACCAGCATCACCCGCGTCGCGGAGTTGCCCCCCCAGGCCCACTCGACAAACCACCACCCGCTCAGCGCCCACGCGGCCAAGAGCGCCGCCGTCGCAAACGTCGCCGCCCACTTCGCGACGCGGCGGCCAAAGCGGGAGTTCTTCCGGGGCGGTGGCACTGAGAGGTCTACCGGCGGTTGAAGCGGACGTGGCAACGGGTGCGAGAGGAGCGGCGACGGAGTTGTCTTGTCATCGACGGCCAACAGCGTCTTGGCCCTTTTCCTCCGGCTCCGGCTCGGGCTCGGTGTCTGGGTGTCTCGGTGGTTGGCTACCCCCTTGTGACTCCCGAGCTTGCGCTCGGGGCTCCCTTGACTTCTCCTTGATGACTCCCGAGCTTGCGCTC
This sequence comes from Phycisphaerales bacterium, assembly GCA_038214505.1. Classification (GTDB taxonomy): domain Bacteria; phylum Planctomycetota; class Phycisphaerae; order Phycisphaerales; family UBA1924; genus UBA4658. Next base: position 1,385 of record JBBQRT010000091.1, read on the forward strand.
GGGGCTCCCTTGCCTTCTCTTCCTTGTCTTCCCCTTGATCCCTTGATGCCTCGATCCCTCGATCCCTTCCGCCTTCACACCATCTTCTTGAGCTCCCGCCGCATCACCTTCCCCGTCGGGTTCCGCGGCAGGGTTCCCGGGCCGCCGGTCACTCGCACCTCGTCGGGGGCCTTGTAGCCCGCCAGCCGCTGGCGACAGAACCCGATCGCCTCGCGCTCGCTGAACGCCGCGGCCTCGACGCCCTCCTTGAGCTCCACGAACGCCACCGGCACCTCGCCGCGCATGGTGTCCTGCTTGCCCACGACGCCCGAGGCGTGGACCTGCGGGTGGGTGTTGAGCACCTCCTCGATCTCGCGCGGGAAGACGTTCTCGCCGCCGACGATCAGCATCTCTTTCAGGCGGCCGGTGATGTAGAGGTGGCCGTCGCCGTCGAGCTGCCCGATGTCGCCGGTCTTGAAGTAGCCCTGGTTGTCGAACACCGCCGCCGTCTCCTCGGGCTTGTTGTAGTAGCCCCGCATCACGTTCGGACCCTTCATCCGCACCTCGCCGTCCTTGCCCGGCGGCAGGAACGCGCCGGTCTCGATCTCCACGATCCGCTGGTCGACCTGCGGCAGGGCCGGCCCCACCGAGCCCTCGCGGCACTCGCTGGGCCGGCACCAGTTGGTCACCGGCGAGGTCTCCGTCAGGCCGTAGCCCTCGTTGATCGTGACGTTAAACCGCTCCCGAAAACCGTTGAACACCGCCCGCGGCAGGGGCTCGCCGCCCGACACCACGTACCGCAGGCTCGAGAAATGCTCCGCCCTCGCGCTCTTGGCGTGCAGGAACAGGTTGTACATCGACGGGATGCCGACAAAGATCGTGGGCCGGTGCGTCGTCAAAAGGTCCAGCACCTTCGCCACCGAGAACCGCGCCGTGTTCACCGTCTTCATGCCGTAGGTCAGCGGCATGAGCGTCAGCACCGTCAGCCCGAAGGAGTGAAACTGCGGCAGGACGCCGAGCATCACGTCGTCGCGCGTGAGCTTGACGTGCCGCATGACCTGCCGCGCGTTGGCCTGGATGTTGGCGTGGCTGAGCATCACGCCCTTGGGCCGCCCGGATGTTCCCGAGGTGTACAGGATCACCCCCGGCGGCGTGGACTCATCCTCGTCGTCCACCCGCGCGGGCCAGCGGATGTCGGGCATCGAGCGGAACTCGATCTGGTCAAGCCGCAGCATCGGCTTGCCGCCGGGCAGGCTCGGGGCGTTGTCGCCCATGTAGTCGAGCATCGCCCCGGCGGAAACGATCGTGTCGCAGCCGCAGTCGTCGACGACATACTGCAGCTCGTCCTTCTTGAGCAAGAAGTTCAGCGGCACGACCGTCCGCCCCAGGAACCACGCCCCGAGGGCCGCGATCGGGAACCCGCCGCCCGCGGGCAGCAGGATCCCCACCGCCTGGCTGCTCCCCGCGCGGGCGATCGCCTCCGCCGCGTGCATGGCGGCGACAACGATCTCGACACCCCGATACGTCCGCTGGTCATCAACGATGAACGGGTGACGCGGGCGGGAGAGCAGGGAACGGACGATGGGCCAGTGGATAGACATGAGCGGGATTGAGCCTCGGGCGAGTTTTAAGGGGGCAAGGGCGGGTAATCGCGGGGAAGGCAGGTTGCCGGGGACGAGGGGAAACGACCAGAATCGAAATGCGGAATCCGGAACTGGGCCCGGCAACCATCTGTGGCCGATACGGTACCGACCCCGACCGCCTCTCTGCAAGGACGCCGCATGCGCCGCATCCCGATCAAGCCATCCGCTTTCATCCCGAGCCCCCCCCGCACCCGCCCCTCGCTGCTGGTGGGCCTCCTCGCGGTCGCAATGGCCGTCCCGCTTGGGGGCTGCAAGAAGAACTCCCCCGCCGCCACGCCCGAGGTCGCCGCGGGCCCGGTCATCAACAACGCCGACTTCGTCGCCCTCTACCAGGCCCGCCGCTTCCGCGAGGCCCGGGAGTCGGCCGAGGCCGCGATCCCCAAGGCCAAGGGCCGCAATCGCGAGGTGGCCCAGCTCACCGCCGGCTGCTCGGCCCACGCATTGGGCGATTTCGACGGCGCCCGCAAGCACCTCGCGCCCCTGACCATCTCCAAGGACCCGCAGATCTCCGGCCGCGCCGAGGCCTGCCTGGGCCAGATTGCTCAGGCCCAGGGCCAGCAGGCCTACGCCGCCACGCTCTTCAAGAGCGCCGCGACCAAGCTCGAGGGCGACGACGCCGCCCGCGCCGGCGTCCGCGCGGGCAACGCCCTCTCGGCCATGGGGCAGCACGGCCAAGCCATCCAGCAGTACAAGGCCGCCGTCGCCGAGGCCCAGAGCCCGGATGTCAAGCAGACCGCCGCCGCCATGAGCGAGCCGGGGCCCTTCGCCGTTCAGGCCGGCGTCTTCTCGAGCCAGGCCAACGCCCAGGCCCGGGCCCGCCAGCTCCAGACCTCCGCCGTCCGCTTCGGCTACGGCACGCCCCGCGTCGTCCCCACCATCGCCAGCGGCCGCAAGACCTTCGCCGTCAAAGTCGGCGTGTTCCCCACCCGCCAAGCCGCCGCCGACGCCCGCGGCAAGCTCGGCATGCAGCAGACCGTCGTTGTCGCCGCCAACTGACCGCCGCTCTTCCGCGCCCTCGCGCCGCGAACCCGGTCCCCGGCCCCCTCGTCTGTACCATACCGGTTCAGACGATGTCCTCTCTTTTCCCCACCTCGCCGCCGCCCTCTGCGTCAGGCTCGGACAACCTCGCCGGTGTCGCTGCGCATTATGTCCGCGTCGCCGTCGAGCGCGGCGTCGACACCGGCCGCGGCGACGCCTCGAGCGCGGGCCTCACCTACGCCTCTCCCACGCCCCTCGAAGTCGGCCGCCGCGTCGAGGTCCCCTTGGGCCGCGGCGATTCCATGACCGCCGGCATCGTCATCGCCGCCGGCGGCCCGGAACTCCTGGGCGAGTTCCCCGCCCACCGCGTCAAGCCCATCTCCCGCGACACCGGCACCGGCCTCACGCCCGACTTGGTCGAGCTCGCCCGCTGGATGTCGTCGTACTACGTCTGCCCGCTGGGCATGGTTTTGGCCGCCATGCTCCCGGCCGCCGTCAAGCACCGCACCGGTCTGAGGACCCTCCGGCTCATCGCCCGCGTCGACGCCGCCCGCGAGGCCGAGCTCGCCGCCGAGCTCAAGCTCCCGCCGCAGACGCGTGACGCCTGGAACCGCATCGCCGCGATCGAGCGCGACGCCTTCCCCCTGAGCCACGACGAGCTCGCCGCCCGCATCCAGTCCCGCACGCTCGGCCCCGTCAACCGCCTGGTCAAGCTCGGGCTGCTCGCCGAAAGCTCCGTCGACGACGTCCGCGCCACCGGCGGCGTCCCCACCGACCGCGGCGTCGAAACCGCCGGGTATCTCGGCCAGCTCCCCGGCCTCCCCACCCTCACGCCCGAGCAGTCCCGCGTCGTCGACGGCATCGCTGGTGTCCTGGATGCCTTCCACGTCCACCTGCTCCACGGCATCACCGGCGCTGGCAAGACCGAGGTCTATCTCCGCGTGCTCCAGCGCGTTCTTGAAGAGGGCCGCTCCGCCATCGTCCTGGTGCCGGAGATCTCGCTGACGCCGCAGACGGCCGGCCGCTTCGTCGAGCGTTTCAGGGGCGTCGGCGTTGCCGTCCTTCACTCGGGACTTTCAAACTCTCAACGGCACAAGGAATGGGCCCGCGCCGGCAGCGGCGCCGCGCGCGTGGTCGTCGGCGCACGCTCGGCTATCTTCGCACCGCTCGAGAACATCGGCCTGGTGGTCGTCGATGAAGAACACGCCGGCGACTACAAGCAGGATCAGCTCCCCCGCTATCACGGCCGCGATGTCGCCATCAAGCGAGCCCAGATGTCCGGCTGCCCCATCATCCTCGGCTCCGCCACCCCGAGCCTCGAGTCATGGGTCAATGCCACCGGCATCGATCCGAATCGCGACCGTCAGGGAGCGACTAGGTTGCCACCCGCGCTCGACCAGACCCTAGACCGTGACGAAACGGGCACGTCGCCGCCCCCTCCCGAACCGGCCCGCTCCCTGACGGTCGCTGTTCCAACCAGCCCGGCCCCGAAGTACATCCTGTGGCAGCTCAAGTCCCGCATCGGCCACGCCGTGCTTCCGAAGGTCGAGATCGTCGACCTCGCCGAGGAACGCAAGCTCCGCCGTCACCTCACCCGCACCCAGAACGCCCATCTCCACCTGCTCGGCCCCACGCTCGAAAGGGCCATCGCCGACACCCTCGAAGACGACGCAACAGGTCAGGTCCTCCTCCTGCTCAACCGCCGCGGCTACTCGTCGTACATCGCCTGCCCCGTCGCCACCTGCGGCTGGGTCATGGTCTGCGACGACTGCGACGCCAAGATGGTCCAGCACCGCGTCATCGCCGGCAGCCATCCACGAAAGGGCGTGGTCCGATGCCACCATTGCCTGGCCCAGAAACTCCTCCCCGAGGCCTGCCCGCTCTGCACCGCCCGCACCATCGCCCTGGGCCTCGGCACCCAGCGCATCGAGCAGGAGCTCGCGCAGAAGTTCGCCCACCTCTTGGGCGGCGACCCCCGCACCGCCGGAACCGTGCCCGCCATCGATATCGGCCTGGCCAGCGAGCCCTCCCCCGAGGCCTGGATTCTGCCCCCCGCCATGGCCCGCGTCGACGGCGACACCATGGGCTCGGCCAAAGACTACTTCGACACGCTCTCCCGCTTCGCGGCCGGCGAGCTGCGGCTGCTGGTCGGCACGCAGATGATCGCCAAGGGCCTCGACTTTCCCAATGTCCGCCTTGTGGGCGTCATCAACGCCGACTCGGCCCTGAGCCTCCCCGACTTCCGCGCCGCCGAACGAACCTTTCAGCTCGTCGCCCAGGTCGCGGGCCGCGCCGGCCGCGGCGGGCTCCCCGGGCGCGTCGTCGTCCAAACAATGGATCCCTCGGCCCCCTCGATCGTCCACGCCGCCAACCACGACTTCGAGACCTTCGCCGCCGAGGAGCTGCTCACGCGCCGCCAAGCCGGCCTGCCGCCGGCCTCCCGCATGGCCCGCATCGTCTGCCGCGATGAGGACTTCACAAAGGCCACGGATCACGCCCAGAAGATCGCCGCCGCCCTCCGCGAGGCGCTCTCTCGCCGCGACGAGGCCGTTGCCCGCACGACGAGCATCATCGGTCCGGCCCCGTGCCCCGTCAGCCGCATTGGCGGCTTCCACCGCCAGGAACTCCTGATCACTTCCCCCGCCCGCTTGGTGATCCAGTCTCTCTTGGCCGAACTTCGAACCCAGGGTCTGCTCGTCTCGGACGCCCACACGGCGATCGACATCGACCCCATCGCGCTCATGTAGCCGAGGCATCATCGCCGCTCGCATTCGGATACCCCGCCGGTCCTCGGCGGTTCCGGCCTTGGCTCCTGTTCACCTCGACCCACCGGTGGAGATCATCCGTCCACCCCTCACCCCCACCACCCCCAACCACTCCCCTCATACGAATCATCGTTGCAACTCGCGCAGAGAACTCGTGGTAGCTCAGCCAGCGAGAGGAAACCCGTCGGGGGACCGTCGAGGTACCCAAGACGCCGGAGCTTCATCGTCGATTCGTGTCACTTCCCGTTCCCCGGCCACCCTTCCCCGCCCACAAACGCTCCGTCCCGATGGAACACTTCCCCATCGGCCGCGATCGTCCCTCCAGGACAGGTCGCCGACTTCCGCAGGTCGCACACCATGTCCCAGTGCAAGCCGGATTCGTTGCTGTTCCCGCTCTCCGGATACCCAGCGCCGACCGCGGCGTGAAACGTCCCGCCGATCTTCTCGTCAAACAATGTGTTGCGAGAAAACTCTTTGATCGAGTAGTTCGTCCCGATGGCGATCTCTCCGAGGTTTCGAGCCCCCGCGTCCTGATCGAGCATGCTGATTAGAAACGCCTCGTTCTTCTTCGCGGAGGCCTCGACCACCCGCCCGCCTTTGAACGCCAGCCGCACGCCCTCGACCTCGCGGCCGTTGTATACCGCCGGGAACGTGTAGTTCACGTGCCCCTCGACCCCGAAACCGCCCGCCCCGCCCAGCTTGCTCGGCAGCGTGGGCCCGGCGAAGACCTCGCCGTCGGGAAAGTTCTCGTGCCCGCCGCAGTTGACCCACGTGGCCTTCGAGACGTCCACGCGCAGATCTGTCCCGTCGTGCCCGCCGTGGGGCGCGACGCTGAACCGCAGCTCCTGCCTCCCCTGCAAGTACGCCCGGACCTTGTCCTGCCGCTCGAACACCCGGGCCCACGCCGCCACCGGATCAGCCTCGTCGAGCAGGCCCGCGCCGAAAACAAACTCCTCGTACGCCCGCAGGCTCCGGTCCGCATCCTGCGCCGAGCCCTCGGTCGGAAACAGCGTCCCGACCCACCGCAGACCCCCCGGCTTTCCCTCCGCCTGCAGCGCCGCCCGCTGCATGAACACCTTGAACGTCGGCTTGCGGGCCGACTGCTGCATCCCCACGCGCTTCGGGTCCACCGCCCCCAGAAACTTTGTGTTCACATCGGCCCAGATCCCGATGTGCACATCAATCTTCTGCACCCGGTCAAGGTCCAGCGGGTTCACGTGCGTCAGCTGCGCCTCCGAACCCCGCGTCAGCATCAGCTCTTGCAGCGTCTCGCTCTTGGGCACCCAGAACGGATGTCCCCCCGCCCGGACGACCGCCTCGAACACCGCCTCGATCAGTGGCATCGCCACCGACTCCGAGTTGATGCACACCAGGTCGCCCGGCTTGACCCTCGTCGAGTAGTTCACAAGGACGCTGGCCAGCTTGTCGAGTCGTTGATCGCGCATGGTGTGGTCGTCTTCAAGTTGCCCCAGCCCCCCTCGCTCAGCCTCACGTTCGCAAGGCTAGCCCCCGCCGGGATACCCTGTTTCACCATGCGCACCTCCGAACGCCTCATCGTCTATGGCCTGCTCGCTCTCGCCCTTGTCGGTGCCTCCAGAGGCCTCCCGGCCCTCGCGCCGACCGCGATCGCCACCCAGCCCGCCCCCACTCCCAGCATCCCAACCACTCGCCTCGCCACCTGCGACGTCTACGCCCTGGTCGAGAAACTTGTCGACTCCGACACCTACGCCCCGGCCCGCAAGAGCGAAGAGGCCCGCATCACCGCCCTTCTCGAGCCCGCCCAAACCGAGCTTCAGCGCCTCCAGGCCGAGCTCCAGGCGATCAACCCCCAGGACCCCGCCGCCCAGGCCGCCGGCCAGCAGAAGTTCCAGGCCTTCGAGGCCAAGCGCCAGGAGTTCAACACCCAGCGCGAAGCCATGGCCGCCGACTACACCAAGCTCGTCAGCTCCCAGTTCATCGACGCCTACACGAAGATCGCCGCCCAGGCCAAGCTCGTCGCCGCCCAGCGTGGCTATACCCACGTCATCAGCCAGAAATCCGGTGCCATGCTCGCCACCGACCCCCGCCGCCTGGTCGAGGACTTCCTCGCCCGCCCCATCACCGTGGCCCCCGACGGCAGCGACCTCACCGACGCCGTCCGCGTCGCCATGAACCTCCCCGAACTGACGGCCAAGCCCGACACCGCCCCGCAGGCCAACACTCCTGCCACGCCCCGACCCCCCCCCCCCCCCCCCCGGCCCCCAGGCCCCCCAGGAACGCCCAGCGCCCCCGGCCCCCCCGCCCCCCCCCCCCCCACC
>JBBQRT010000092.1:0-8950 GCA_038214505.1 Phycisphaerales bacterium
ATCCCGGGGGGGGCGGGGGCGGGCGTCTGCCGCCCGCTCGGATCGCTTCCTCGATCTCCCCTCCGGAGCGGGGACGGACCCCGACCGACGGCGCGGGGTGCGTGGATACCCTCCGGACATGCTCACCCTCGACTACGCCAACTGCCTCTCCACCCGCGTCGGTTCCCACGGCTTGGACCCCGACCTGCTCGCGCCCGGCGCCGAGGCCGCCTCGGCCATCGTGCAGCTCACTCGGAAGCTCACCAGCAGCAAAAACACCAACTGGGAGCGGTGGCGCGGCCTGCACGAGAACCCCATGCGGGGCGAGCACACCAAGGCGATCCACGCCTACGTTAAGGCCAACGCCGGACGCTTCGAGAATCTGGTGGTCATGGGCATCGGCGGATCGGCCCTGGGCAACATCGCGCTCCAGTCGTCCCTCAACCCCGGCACCTACAACCTGCTGCCCCGCGGCACGGGCCCGGGCAAGCGGAACGGGCCGCGGGTGTTCGTGGTCGACAACGTTGACCCGGCGTACTTCGGATCGGTGCTGAACTACGTGCTGAGCGTCGATCCGACGCTCGAGAAGACGCTCTTCAACGTGATCTCCAAGTCGGGCGAGACGGCCGAGACGGCGGCCCAGTTCATGGTCATCCGCGACCTGCTCAAACAGAAGGGCCGCAAGGGCGCCGAGCACGTCGTCGCTGTCACGGACCCGGCCAAGGGCACGATGCGGTCGATCTGCAATGCCGAGGGGTACACGACCCTGCCGGTCCCCGACGGCGTGGGCGGTCGCTTCAGCGTGCTCTCGCCGGTGGGCCTGTTCTCCGCCGCCATGTGCGGGATCGACATCGACGCGCTGCTGGACGGCGCCACCGACATGGACGGCCCCTGCTCACGCGAGGACATCCACACCAACCCGGCCGCGATGCTCGCGTACATCCTCACCGAACTCGGCGAGCACAAGGGCAAGGTCAACCACGTCCTGATGCCCTATTGCAACGCCATGTACCTGCTCGCCGACTGGTACCGCCAGCTCTGGGCCGAGAGCCTGGGCAAGAAGACCAGCCTCCGCGGCGAGACCGTCTTCGCCGGCTTCACGCCCATCAAGGCTTTGGGCACCACCGACCAGCACTCGCAGGTCCAGCTCTATCGCGAGGGCCCCAACGACAAGGTCATCGGGTTCATGGAGCTGGCCGAGGACGGCTTCGCCCACATGCCCGGCGGCGCGGGCGCGACGGATATCAAGATTCCGACCGGCCTGAACGTCGACGCGATCAAGTATCTCGAGGGCCAGTCCATGGCCCGCCTGCTCACGGCCGAGAAGCGGGCGACCGAGTATGCGCTTGTCGAGAGCCAGCGGCCGAACTTCACGATCCGCTTTCCCCGGCTCGACGCCCGGCACGTCGGGCAGTTCATCTACTTGTGGGAGATGGTCACGGCGTACACCGGCCTGATGCTCAACATCGACACCTACGACCAGCCCGCCGTCGAGACCGGCAAGCAGGCGACCTTCGGCCTCATGGGCCGCGCGGGCTACGAGAAGCACCTCAAGGCCGTGGACCAGACGCTCGCGCCCACGCAGTACGTCATCACGCCCTGACCCGATCCGCGAACGCCGCTCAGGCGGCGTGATCGCGCACGGCCATCTCGACCAGCCGCTTGCAGAGCGCGGGCATCGGCACGCCCGCGTGCCGGGCCGCCATGGGCACGAGCGAGTGATCGGTGAACCCCGGGAGCGTGTTGATCTCAAGGAACCAGGCCGTAGCGCTCTCGCTGCCGGGCGCGTCGTTGTCGGCGTCGAGCATGAAGTCGGCACGGGCCAGGTGCCGCACGCCCATGGTGCGGGCGAGCTCGACGGTCTGCCGCTGGATGCGCTCGGTGACGCCCGGCGGCAGGCGGGGCTCGACGAGATAGGCCGTGTCGTTGCGGGTGTACTTGGCCTCGTAGTCGTAGAGCCCTTCGGCGGGCGTGATCTCGATGACCGGCAGCGGTCGGCCGTCGATGATGCCGACGGTGAGCTCGCGGGCCTTGCGGCCTCCGGGCCGCTGCACGCACGGCTCGATCATGTATACCCGCTCGTCGACGCCCGAGGCCCGCTGCTCGTCGATGCGTGCGCGGGCCCGGGCCCAGTCATCAGGGGTTGAGCAGACAAAGAGCCCGACCGTCGATCCCTCGTGCACGGGCTTGATGATGACCGGCAGTGACAGCGGGCAGACGGTGTCGCGCACGTCCAGCAATCGAACCTCGGGCGTGGGGATGTCCAGGCTCCTGGCGGTGAACTTGGTGGCGATCTTGTCCATCGCGTGCCGCGCGGCGAGCGACATCGAGCCTACGAACGGGCGGCCATCGGCGTCGAGAAGGTCCTGCAGCGGCCCGCCCTCGCCCCACCCGCCGTGGAGCGCAGGGAAGATCACCTCGCCGGGCAGGGCCCGGAGCTGGTCGATGTTCAGCCGGTCGATGGTCTGATTGTGCGCGACGAGTCCGGCCTCGCGGAGGGCGAGGCTGATGAAGTGGGCGGACTTGATGGAAACGTCGCGCTCGGCGTCTGGGCCGCCGCCGAGGACGAGGATGGAGGGGGGCATGGGATGCTCGATTGGCGGGAGGCCGACAGCGACACAGACTCGCAGGAACAGCCGGACGCGGGGGAAGATCAGGGGATAAACGAGGCCGGGGCCGTCTCAGGGCTGCGAGCGCCGCCACACGACGACCTCGGGCGCGAGCGTCACGCCGAAGGCGTCGGTGACGCGCTTCGTGACGGCGTCCATGAGCTCGATGACGTTTCTGGCCTTGGCGGTGCGCGGGTCGGTGACGATGAAGTTCCCATGCCTGTGGCTCACGCTCGCCCCGCCGACGGCCAGGCCCTTGCACCCGGCCTTGTCGATGAGCATGCCCGCGCTGACGCGCTCGCCCTTGGGCCCGATGCCCGGCAGGTCGCTCGTGAGCGTCGGGTTCTTGAAGACGCAGCCGGCCGACCGCTCGCCCATGGGCTGGCTCTTGGCCTTGTAGTCCATGACTTCCTTCAATCGAGTTCGGAGCGCCGCGGGGTCCTCGTCGTGCAGCTCGAGCTCGACGGCCGTGATGATGAGCGCGTCGAGGCCCGACCGGCGGTACCCGAAGTCGATCTCGTCACGCTCCAGCGTCACGCTCCGCCCCCCGCGATCCAGCCCGTGCACCCGGGCGACCACGTCGGCGATCTGCCCGAACGCCCCGCCCGCGTTCATCCGCACGGCCCCGCCGATGCTTGCCGGGATGCCGCCCAGGCCCTCGATCCCGCCCAGCCCGCGGCGGACGGCGTCGTTGATCAGCCGCGGCAGGTTCGCCCCGGCGCCGACATGGACCATGCCCCCGGCACCGGCGTAGTCCCACTGAACGGCCTTGAACGCCGGGTCGTCGAGCACGACCACCAGCTCCCTCACGCCGTCGTCGTCGACCAGAAGATTCGCGCCGTCGCCCAGCACGACCAGCGAGGGGTCTGCATTCAGGCACGACCTGAGCTGTTCGACGCCGTTCGGGCGGCATAGCCGGTCGGCCCCGCCGCCGATGCCGAACCAGGTGGGGATGGGGACGCTTGTCTGAATGTTCACGTCGGTCACAACGGCGTTCATGCGCTGTACGACCCTGTAGGAACGGACCCCGCGGTCGTGTGCACGTTCGAAACGCTCGGCACCGGATCCCCCCCCGCCCCCGCCCCGGCTCCCGCGGCCAAAAAGCCCCGCGCGACCTCGTCGACCGGACCGGCCCCCATGACGATCAGGAGGTCGCCCGGACGGCAGACGATCTCGAGCTGCTCGATGATCGCCTCGAACGGGTACAGGTGCATGGCCTGCACATTCCGCTGGCGGAGCCGGTCGACCAGGTCGCTGGCCGTCACCTTGCTCTTCTCCTCGATTGAGTCGCGAACAAAGTAGATGTGCGGCACGATGACCATATCGGCCGCGCTGAAGGCGCTGGCGAACTCCTCGAGCAGGTGCCGCGTCCGCGAGTGCTGGTGGGGCTGGAAGACGCAGATCAACCGCCCGCCGCGTGTCTCGGGATGCTCGAAGGCCCGCATGGCCCGCAGCGTCGTCTCGACCTCGGTGGGGTGGTGCCCGTAGTCGTCGTAGACGCGGACGGTCGGACGCCCGGCCGCAATAACCCGCTCGCCCAGGAACTGCATCCGCCGCTCGATACCCGTGAACTGCCCGAGCGCGACGGCCGCCTTGTCGGGGTCGGCCCCGGCCAGGATCGCCAAAACGCACGCCGTTGCCGAGTTCATCGCGTTGTGGTCGCCCGGGAGGGCCGTCACCCACGCCGCCACCAAGCCCTCGCCCTTGCGGATCAGGCCGGTGCGCCGCGTCTGGGTGTCATACTTGACCGACCAGTCGGCGCTGGGCGACCAGCCGATGGTCTGCACGTCGCAGGCAAGGCCCGCCGTCACCTCGCGCCGGTGGGCTCCCTGTTCGGCGATGAGCAGGACGCCCCCCTGCTCCCTGCTCGGCAGCAGCTTGGCGAACTCGTGGAACGCCTTGATCACCTCGTCCAGCGAGCCGAACACGTCCAGATGATCCGCCTCGACCGAGTTGATCACCGCGATCAGCGGCGAGTAGTTGTGGAACGAGCGGTTGAACTCGCACGCCTCGACGACCAGCAGCCCCGGCGAGCCCTTGAGCCCGCCCTCGGGAATCACCCGCGAGCCCAGGCGGAAGCCGGTGCCGCCGAACTGCGGGCAGTTGGCCCCGACGATGACGTTGGGATCAAGGCCCGTCTGGCCCATGACATAGCCGAGCATCGCCGTTGTTGTGCTCTTGCCGTGGGTGCCGGCAACGCAGACGCCGGTCATGCCGACCATGGCCCAGCCGAGGGCCTCGGCGTAGCTCATCCACGCGATCCCGCGGCGCTCGGCCTCCAGGATTTGCGGGTGGTCGGGCTTGATCGCCGCCGACGCCACGATCAGCTCGCACGCCTCGGGCAGACTCGCCCGGGCCTGGTCGTACGAGACCTCGACACCCTCGGCCTCGAGTGCCTGGGTATACACGCCGCGGCTGGAATCCGAGCCGGAGATCAGCCCGCCGCGGGTCCGCAGCATCCGCGCCAGACCGGACATCCCGCACCCGCCGATGCCGATCATGTAGATGTGCTTGCCCGAGACGGGCATGGGCGTCTGACGCTGCTGGGGGGTGAGGTGAGTGTGGGACATGTTTGGGTGCGCAACGGGCGGCCGCCTCTCGCGAGGGAGGGGGGCCGGGCAAGCGGGTTTCAAGGGCGGAGGACGCAGAACGGTATCGGCCCAGAGCGCGTGAAAGCGTGAGCGGTCGCGCGGCTCTCGCGAGCGAGGGCCCACGCCGTCACGGACCTCGGTGAACTTCACTTTCCCCGCCTTTGCCTTGCCCGGCCGCCCTCCGGCCCCAACGGCCCCCCGCTCCCCTAAAGCCCGGGCCAAGGGTTGCCGCGCGGCGACCCCATGCCGGTCAGGCGTTCAGCGAGGCCATGTCGATCACGAACCGGTACTTCACATCGCTCTTGAGCATGCGCTCGTAGGCCTCGTTGATTTTCTGGATCGGGATGAGCTCGATGTCGCTGACGATGCCATGCTTGGCGCAGAAGTCGAGCATCTCCTGCGTTTCCTTGATCCCGCCGATCGCCGAGCCGGCGATGCTCCGCCGCTTCATCAGCAGCGGCCAGATCGTCGGCGAGGGGTGGGGATGCTCGGGCGCGCCCACAAGCACCAGCGTCCCGTCACGCTTGAGCAGGTTGGTGAACTGGTCCAGGTTGTGGCTCGCGCTGACGGTGTTGATGATCAGGTCGAAGCTCGCCGTGTGGGCGGCCATTTGCTTTTCGTCCTTGGAGATCACGACCTCGTCGGCGCCCAGCCGCTTGCCGTCCTCGACCTTGCCCGGCGAAGTCGTAAACAGCACCGTGTGGGCCCGCAGCGCGTGACTGAGCTTCACGCCCATGTGCCCGAGGCCCCCCAAGCCCACGATGCCCACCTTTTTGCCCGGGCCCGCGCCCCAGTGCCGCAACGGCGACCAGAGCGTGATGCCGGCGCACAGGAGCGGCGCGGCGGCCGCCGGATCGAGCTTCTCGCTCACCCGGAGCACGAAGCGATCATCAACGACGATCTGCTTGGAGTACCCGCCATAGGTCATCTTGCCGGGGAAGTGCTTGTCGGGACTGTTGTACGTGAACACCGGACCGCTGTCGCAATACTGCTCGACGTCGCCGCGGCAGTTGGGGCAGTCTTGGCACGAGTCCACCATGCAACCGACCGCGGCCAGCTCCCCGACCTTGAAGTTCTTCACCTGACCACCGACCTTGGAGACGCGCCCGACAACCTCGTGGCCCGGCACGACGGGGAATGTGATCCCGGGCCATTCCCCCCGAGCCGTATGCAAATCCGAGTGGCAGACGCCGCAGAAGAGCACGTCGATCGCCAAATCCCGCGGGCCGACGTCGCGGCGGTCGAGGGTAAATGGGGCCAGGGGGGCGTCGCCGCGCTGGGAGGCGAAGGCGGGGGCGGGCTTGGGCATGGAAGACCTCCAGGAGCGGGCGGGTCGGTTTGGCAGGGGACTCGGGAATCGACTTGCATCAATATACCCTGTTCAACGCGTATACGCCCCGGCCCGCTTGCTCAGGCGGTTGTTCACGTACAAATACTCAAGCACAAGCTCGCCCAGGCACGCTCGCGTCTGCTCGTCCTTGGTGTCCATCTCCAGCTTCTTGCCCAGGTCGGCCATCGCCTGCGTCAGCCCTTCGACGAGCTTGAAGCTCGCCACGGCGTCGGCCGCGCTCGTCGAGTCGCCCACGTCGAGCTTCAGTCCGCCCTTGAACGCGTCCGCCACGTCGCTGAGCGCGTCGAGGTTCAGCCGCTTGGCCAAGAGGCTCTTGATCCCCTCGCCGACGAGCGCCTCGATCAGGCGATCCTCGGTCGTCTTGCCGTCCTTGGTGCTCCCCGCGTCCTCGGCGAGCATGAGCTCGATCTTGCCGCGGAGCGCCGGGACGACCATCGCCAGGTCGCACGCCCGCACCGCCACGCGGGCCTCGCCGGTCTTCAGCCCCCGCATCTCTGCACCCGAAACGACGTTCTCGAGCGCCGCGATCGACGCCCGAACGCTCACGCCCGACGCCTGGTTGATGTGCGGGCTCTTTCTGGCAAGCCGGATCGCCTCCTCGATGATCTCGTGCATGATCGGCGGCACGATCACCTCGGGCACCGGCGTGACGGCCCCGGGCACCGATCCGGTGCCCGGTGCAGCGCGCTTGGCCGCCGGCCGAGGCTGGTGGTCGCTCAGGCCCGAGCCGCGGGACACGAACGCGTTCTCCCGCGTGATCCGCATCGCCTCCTTGTTGTCCGACGGATAGTGCGTCCGCACCACGCTGCCGATCCGGTCCTTCAGCGGCGTGACGATCCGCCCGCGATTGGTGTAGTCCTCGGGATTCGCGCTGAACATCAGGCACACGTCAAGGTCCAGCCGCACGCTGTACCCGCGGATCTGCACGTCCCGCTCCTCCAGCACGTTGAACAGTCCCACCTGGATCCGCGGCGAGAGGTCGGGCAGCTCGTTGATCACAAACAGCCCGCGGCTGGCGCGCGGGATCAGCCCGAAGTGCATCGTCGCCTCGTCGGACATCGCCCGCCCCTGGGCATACTTCACCAGATCGATCTCCCCGATCAGGTCCGCGATCGTCACGTCCGGCGTCGCCAGCTTCTCGATGTACCGCTCGCGGCGGTGCACCCACCGCACCGGCGTCTCTACGCCGCGCTCCGCCACAATTCGGCGGCCCGCCGACGTTCGGGGCATCATCGGATCGTCGCGCAGTTCGACCAAGGGGTCGTCGATCACCGGCATCCACTCATCAAGCAGCCCGACCATGGCCCGGAGCATCCGCGTCTTGGCCTGCCCGCGCAGGCCCAGCAGCAGGAGGTCGTGCCCTGAAAGGACCGCCGCGGCGATCTGCGGCTCGACGCTCTCTTCATACCCCACGATCCCGGGAAACAGCCCCCCACCTTCCGCAACCCGCGCCATCGCGTGCTCGCGAAGTTCCTGCTTGACCGATCGCGGCCGGTAGCCCGAAGTGCGGAGCTGGCCGAGCGTCCGCACCATTGGCGCAGGGGTCTGGTTATCCACTTGCTGCCGACCGCCGTCGTGATGAATCATGGGCACGTATCCAGTGCCCGGAGCGGCCGATGGACCCCGACGCCATGCCGGCGGGTCCCCGGCGTCCGGGCGGGTGAAGTGTTGAGAGTCCGACCGTCAATGTCCGGCGGCGGATGCCCGAGCGGGGATGCTTCCCCACACGCGAGTGCCGCCTCCGGCCTGAAGTTCGCTCCGGCGGAGCCTTGGTTTCGATCGCGGCGGGGTGATCTCGCCGGCGATCGAGCATCGCATACGACGACCTCGGAACGCAACGCCGAACGCCGCCGCCGACGCCGGGACCTGATTCGGTCTGAGGGCTCGCACAAGCCATCACGCCCCAAGTGCGGGTTGAATCCGCCAATCCCTGCGCCTAGATTCCCGCGTTAGACGGCCCCATCGTCTAGCCCGGTCTAGGACGCTAGGTTCTCATCCTAGAAACTGGGGTTCGAATCCCCATGGGGTCATTGTTCCGGTTTTCACGGGTTCACACCCGGCACCAACCCCCACCAAATCCGCAGGATTCTGGGGGTTTTGTGTTTTTGGTTCGGACGCCTTGGGACCGCTTGGGCGGGTGTATGTTGCCGGATTTGCTGCCGCCGCGCCGACCCCCCCAACACCCGCCGCAAGGTCGAAGTGGGCGTCCCGGGTTTGCAGGTAGTGTTGGGCCGCGATCATCGGGCTATGCCCCAGCCACCCCGCGACGACGTGGGCGGGGAACCGCTCTACCCAATCGGTGGCGCATGATGCCCTCAGATTCTGGAACAGCCGGGGCCAAGTCGCTACCCCCGCCTTGGCAACGATCTTCCCGAAGGTGGTACGAAGGTTCATTCTCGGATCGCGTAGCCGGGGGATCA
>JBBQRT010000093.1:0-8949 GCA_038214505.1 Phycisphaerales bacterium
GGGTGTGGTCCGGAGCCGTGGGTGGCGTTTGGTTGCGGGCGATGCCCCGGTCAGGGGAAGATGCCGCGGACCTGGTAGACCTTGCCGATGTTCTCGAGAGCCGCGATATAGGCGGCGGTCCGCATATCGCAGTTGAACTTCTTGCGGGCGTTGGTGGTCCGCCGGGCCGCCGACACCATGTGGCGGTTGAGCGACTGGTCGACCTCGGCGGCGTCCCAGGTCACGCAGGACTTGTTCTGGACCCACTCGAAGTAAGAGACGGTCACGCCGCCGGCGTTTGCGAGGATGGCGGGGATGACCTCGATGCCGCGCTCGGTGAGGACGCGGTCGCCAGCGGGCGTGGTGGGGGCGTTGGCGCCCTCGACGAGGACCTTGGCGTTGATCCAGCGGGCCTCGGGCTCCTTGACCATCTGCTCGAGGGCGGCGGGGATGAAGGCATCGACCTTGGTCTTGTAGAACTCTTCGGTGGAGATCTTTTCGGAGCCGGAGAAGCCGGCGACGCCGCCGTTCTTGGCGACGTGAGACGCGAGGGTCTCGGCGTCCAGACCGTTGTCGTTGCGGATCGCGCCGGTGTGGTCCATCACGGTGAGGAGCTTGGCGCCCATGGAACCGAGGATGCGGCCGGTCCACGAGCCGACGTTGCCGTAGCCGATGAGGCTGAAGGTCATGCCCTTGACGGCGATGCCCAGCTCGGGGGCGAGCTCGACGAGCACGTCGACGAGGCCCTGGCCGGTGGCCTTCTCGCGGCCCAACGAGCCGCCGTACTCGACGGGCTTGCCGGTGATGACGGCCTCGGGCTGGTGCCCGCCCATTTCCGAGAGGAAGGTGAACGTGTCGGCGATCCAGGCCATGTGCTGGGCGTTGGAGCCGACATCGGGGGCGGGGATGTCGTAGTCGGGCCCGATCTGGTGGGCGATGGCTGTCGTGAAGCGGCGGACGATGCGTTCCATCTCGCCCATGGAGTGCTTGCGGGGATCGACCTTGATGCCGCCCTTGCCGCCGCCGAAGGGCACGCGGACCAGGGAGGTCTTCATGGTCATGAGGAACGCGAGGGACTTGACATCGTCGAGGTGGACGTCTGGGTGGAAGCGGAGGCCGCCCTTGTACGGGCCGATGGCGTTGTTGTGCTGGACGCGGTAGCCCTTGAAGAGCTTGAAGGTTCCGTCGTCCATGCGGACGGGGAAGTGGACCATGATCTCGTTCTTGGGCTGGGCGAGGATGAGCTGGATCTCGTGGGGGAGCTCCATCATCTCGGCGGCCGTGAGCATGGTGTCGACGGTCTGGAGGTAGAGGTTGTCGGGGTCGCGCGGGAGGCCGACCTCGTCGAACACGGGGCTCTTGAAGAGCTCGCGGCGTGAGGACGTGCGGGTGCTCCCGGGCGAGGTGACGGAAGAGTTGGGCATAAATGTGTGCTCGCGAAATCGATGACCCTGCGGCCTCTAGGCTTGCCGCGACGCATCGTTGCGCCGGCACGGACAAGCGGGGCCTTCATGATACTCTATTGTGCTGCGGATCTCTTGTGGGCCAGCAAAATCAAGGGCACCGCTGATGCCCTGGGGCTGCCCTGCCGTCCGGTGCGAACGCTGGAGATGCTCGAGGCAAGACTGGTGGACTCCCCGGTGCGATCGCTCGTGATCGACCTTGAGGCCGGACCGGTCGGGCTTGAGATGGTCCGTCGGCTTGCGGGCGATGCATCGCGGGCGGGGGTGCGCATCGTGGTCTTCGGGCCCCACGTAGACCTGGACGGTTTGAACGAGGCGAAACGTTCGGGTGCGCACGCGGTCATGGCGCGAGGCGCGTTTGGTTCCCAACTGCCGACGATCCTGGCCGAGCTGGACCGGTGGGCCGGGGGCGAGAAGGGCCCGACCGAGGCGTGAGGGTGTTGGTGGGGGCCAGCACGGCGGGGGGTTTGGGGTGGCGGGAGTGGCCCCGGGCCGCCGGAGTGTCAATAATCGTTTCCCGGTCGCTCCGGGCGCCGAAGTTCTTCCGCGTGTTGCGGGAGCGGCGAGCAACTTATCCTCCAGCCGCCCCTTCGGGGCACCCTCACCCCCTCAAGCACACGACAGGTTGGCCGACGCGCGTGGGCGCGGAGAACGCGAGTGTCTCCGGCGAGCTCCCGAGCCGAATGCTGATCCTGCCGGGTGGATCGGGCGTGATCGATGGCTGGACAGTTTTCCCGCGGGCCCCGCGGGCTGGCAGAGACGTGTCCTGGGGCCGAAGCTTCCATTTATGATTGACCAGAACCTCATCGCATCCCTCGGAATCGACGACACCGACGCGACGGCCATGCTCTCGACCGCCTACGGCCAGATCGTGGCGGGCGGGGACATGGAGACGCTGCTGAGCAAGCAGATCGGGCAGTTCACGCCCGGCTCCATCCTTGATGGACGCTGCATCGGCTTCGCCGGTGATGACTTCGTCGTTGTGGACGTGGGCCTCAAGTCCGAGGGCCTGATCCCGCGCGAGGAGTTCGAGAACAACGCCGACGACATGAAGGTCGGCGATAAGGTGCAGGTGCTCTTCGAGCGGATCGACGACGCGACGGGCATGATCGAGCTGAGCAAGCGCAAGGCCGACCGGATGCTCAACTGGCAGCGCCTGATCGACACGACCCGCGAGGGCGACGTGGTCGAGGGCCGCGTGATGCGGAAGATCAAGGGTGGCCTGCTGGTGGACATCGGCGTGCCGGTGTTCCTGCCCGCGTCGCAGGTCGATGTGCGCCGCCCCGGCGAGATCGGCGACTACATCGGTCGCGACGTGCGGGCCGCGGTGCTCAAGATCGACACCGAGCGCCGCAACATCGTCATCTCCCGCCGCAAGCTCATCGAGGAGGAGCGAGAGAGCGCCAAGAAGCGCCTGATGGACACCCTCAAGGAGGGCATGATCATCAACGGCGAGGTCAAGAACATCGCCGACTTCGGCGCGTTCGTCGACCTGGGCGGGATCGACGGCCTGCTGCACATCACCGACATGTCCTGGGGCCGGATCAACCACCCCTCGGACATGCTCAAGATGGGCCAGAAGATCGAGGTCAAGGTCCTCAACATCGACCGCGAGAAGGAAAAGATCGCGCTGGGCCTCAAGCAGAAGGAGATCTCCCCGTGGGAGGAGATCGAGAAGAAGTATCCCGTCGGCTCGCGCGTCAAGGGCGAGGTGGTCAACATCATGTCCTACGGCGCCTTTGTCCGGCTCGAGCCGGGCATCGAGGGCCTGGTCCACATCTCCGAGATGTCCTGGACGCGGCGCGTCAATCACCCGTCGGAGCTCGTGCAGCCGGGCAACCCCGTCGAGGTCGTGGTCCTTGACATCAACAAGGACAAGCAGGAAATCAGCCTCGGCATGAAGCAGATCGAGGTCAATCCCTGGGAGCTCGTGGGCGAGAAGTATCCCAAGGGCACCGTCATCGAGGGCCAGGTCCGGAACCTCGCCAACTACGGCGCGTTTGTCGAGATCGAGCCGGGCATCGACGGCCTGCTGCACGTCAGCGACATCTCCTGGACCAAGAAGGTCACGCACCCCAACGAGGTGTTCAAGAAGGGCGACGTGCTCCGCTGCGTCGTGCTGGATGTTGACCAGGAGAAGCAGCGCGTCGCGCTGGGCCTCAAGCAGCTCACCGAGGACCCGTGGCTGCACGCCATCCCCGACGCCTACAAGCCCGGCATGGTCGTCCGCGGCAAAGTCACCAAGATCACCAACTTCGGCGTGTTCGTCGAGCTCGAGAACGATCTCGAGGGCCTTCTTCACATCTCCGAGCTGGCCGACCACAAGGTCGAGAACCCGCAGGACGTGGTCAAGCCCGGCGACGAGGTCGACGTGAAGATCCTCCGCGTCGATATCGACGACCGCAAGATCGGCCTCTCGCTCAAGCGGGCCCAGTGGGGCGACGCCTCGGGCGCCGACGCGCCGCGCGAGGAGAAGGCCGAGCGCACGGGCAAGAAGTCGCCCAAGCGCGGCGGCATGGACGATCACGGCGCGATGGGCACCGACAAGATCTCGATCTGATTCCTACCGATCTCGCCTCACCTTGAAGGCCCCCCGCTCCGGCGGGGGGCCTTTTCTCATGGTGCGGAATCGACCGCCGCTTCCGCAAATCGGGCCTGCAAAAACACCACGCCCGGTGCGAGCCTCCAGGGAGCCGGAAACACCGGACTCGGCTCCCGCGCACCGGACGCGAGTGAACAGATGGGATCGGGTTGTCTATTCTGAATCCGGACGCCTCCGTCCGCGGCTGACCGGCACGCGGACAGAGGGAATAGCGAGCGTCACGCGGCTCCCGGGCGGCGGGGGCCGGCGGGACCTATCAGCAGAGCGACACGAAGCTCAGCAGGGTCAGGAGCATCAGTTTCTTGCGATGGTCGGTCATGAGGGTCAGGGCGAGCACCATGGTCCATTCTCCAGTTGTGTGCTTAGACACAGAACAAGCGATGTGCCAACGCCCCCCGCTGGGGGGGGGCGGGGTCCGTCCCGGCCGACATGCCTCCGTGATTGAGCGCCAGACGCGTTCTGGGGTCCGAGAGCGCTGCATCATGAGTGTGCCACAACTTGAACGCGTTGCACGGAAACATCACGCGTGTTGCGTGTTGTCTTCTCGCCACGCTCGGCGGGCCACCGGGTTGGGTGTGCTGCTGGCGACGATGGTCCTGATAACCGGAGTGTTCGCGGGCCAAGCGCGGGGTCAGGCGGCCTCGACGGTGCCCGACACCGATCAGACGCTCGCGGCGCTGGCGCAGGTCGAGCGGTGGGTCCGCGCGTGGGATGTGCCGGCGCAGCCCGTACTCGACGCCAACGCGTCGACGCCGGCCGTCGGAGCGCTGGTGGTTCTCCGCGCCGAGGGCATGATCGTCGGCCGCGGCGAGGCGCAGGGCCCGGCTCTGAACGCGCCCGATGGCGACGTCGTTCGGCGCGCGACGGCGCAGGCGATGGAGCGAGCGTTCACCAGGCTTGGTGTCGCCAACGACGCGCTTCGCGAGGAGCGGACGCGGGCCGCGGCATCGCGCCTGTCGATCAGCCTGGAGCTGGCCGGAGACTTCGCGCGCGTCGAATCGGCGGCGTGGGCGGAGGTTGATCGAGTGGTCTCCCCCGGGCTCGACGGCGTGGCGGCGAGGATCGTCGGCGAGGCCGGGCGGGAGTCGGGCAAAGTTGAGACGGTGTACCCGTCGGTGATGCTCGCCAGCGGCGCGGCGGGCTCCCTTTTGGTGCCCAGCCGCGCGATGGCAATGGCGGCGGCGCGGGCAATCGGGGAGGGTGGGCCGGCGGCGGCCTTGGAGAGCCCGGCAAAGCTCCGCGCCGAGCGTGCGGTGCGGCTATATAGCTTTCGCGTCAGCCACGCCGTGCAGGGGCCGATGGGAACGCCACCGGCGGTGCTGTACCGCGGCTCGCGGCTTGTACCCCCGGGCGCGGTGATGACGCGGGCCGAGCTGGTGGAGATGGCCGACGGCCTGGCCGGGTTTCTTGTCCGAGCGGCCGGGCTAGCGGACGGCGCGTCGCCTGGCAGGGCGGTCGGCGGGGCGGATGTATCGCAAACAGAGCGGGCCCTCGTGGTGCTGGCCCTGAGCCGGAGCGCGGCGGTGCGGACACCGGGCGGCATCGCGACGACCGATGTCGTCGCGATCGGGCGATTGGTCGACGCCGGTCTCGCCTTCACCGAGCCGGCGGCCGCGGCGGTGGCGGCGTGTGCCATCGGTGCAAACGGGCCGATTCCGAGCGAGCATGTCTCGGCGATCCGCGCGGCGCTGCGGCGAGCGCTCGGTTTTCAGAGTACTGGCGGGCCGGGCGGCAGGCCCACGCCGCTGGAGCGGGCATTGGCGCTGGAGGCGTTTCCGCCAGCCCTTAAGGCGGTGCCGGTGTGGGCCGCGCTGCGGGCCCTTGACGACCTGAGCGGGGCCGAGCTTGGAGCGCTCGACGGGCTTCTGCGGGAGCGGTACGCGGACCCGGCGGCGTCGCCGATCGCCCAGATGCCCTGGCTGGGTCTCGCCGAGCTCGAGCTGCGCGATCGTCGGCGGCTGGCCGATGTGCCGGCGGGCGTGGCGCTGCGGCAGATGCGGGAGCAGCTCTGGCAGCACCAGCTCTCGCTGGGCGATGCGGGGCCGGACACGCTGGATATGGTGGGCGGGATCGTTTTCACGGCCGGGGTCGCCGGCGGGACGGTCGCGCCGTATCCGACCTGGCACTCGGCGCGTCCGCAGGTGTTCGCGGCGACGATGCTGCGAGAGCCGTCGCTGACCGAGCCGGGCGAGCGGGCCCGCGAGACGGTGCGGCTGATGCGGGCGCTTCGTCTGCTCAGGCAGCTTCAGGTCGACGACGTATCGGCCTGGGCGTATGCCAATGCGGGCCCTGCGGTCGGGGGCATCCGGGCCGCGCCGTGGGATTTCGGCCAGCCGGTGGACGCGTCGGCGATGGTGCTGCTGTGCGTCGCCGAGACGATCAAGAGCCTGGATGCGCTCGCGGCGGGTCAGGGGCCGGAGGGTGTTCCCGCGGCCGACAAGCCTTGATGCTCTCGTCGCGTTGCGGTCAGGCGGCCTGGCGGTGTTCGGACGGAGCCTCCTCGACGCCGCCGTGCTCGCGGGCGGCGAGGTCGGCCAGGCGCTGGGCGTAGGCCGTGCGGACATCGTGGACGCGGAGGCGGAGCTCGTGCACGTCGCGTTCGTGCTTGATGCGCTCGGACAGGGTGTGCAGGATGGCGATGACGGCGGCCGCGGCGACGGCGAGCATGGCCAGTGCGAAGGGGATCGGGAAACCGGTCATGGGGGGTGGATCGGCGTTTCTCCGGGGCGACTCGATGTCGGTTACAATCGAGGCCGTGAGAACTTTCTTGAGGTGGTTTGGTGCGGGGGTGATCGCCCTTGCCGTGTGTGCCGCAGATTCTCGGGCCCAGCCCGACGAGGACGCGACGCCGCCCGCGCCGGCGGCTCAGGCGGCTCCGGGCATCGCCAGCGAGGTGCGGCTCAACGTGCGGACGCTGGGCGTGGGCGGTCGCCCGCGGCCGGGGTCGTGGACGGGCGTGGAGATCGAGGTCGACGACCAGGCGACCCGGCCCCGCAACGTCATGATCCGCCTGGCCTACGAGGACAACGACGGCGACACGGCGATCATGGAGCGGACGATCGTCTCGAACCCCGGGACGCGGAGCTCCGCCTGGCTCTACCTGCGCCTGCCGTTTGACGCCAACCGGGCCCGCGAGTTCCGCATCACCGCGACCGAGGCCGAGGCGCTCGGGACGGCGGCGGGGGGCGCCGCGGGCGGGGGGGGCGTGGGGGCTGCGGGGGGCGTGGGGGGCGAGCGGCAGATGTTCCGCTCCGGCCGCGTGCTGGGCACGATGCTCTACCGCCCGGACCCGCGCGCGATCGTTGACGAGAGCAGCGGGCTCATCGGCGTGATCGGGGCCCGCACGGCCGGGCTCGAGCAGTACGGCTGGACCCGCCCGGGCAACGAGCGCTACGCCGTCACGGGCCACGAGGTGACGGAGATCGTCGGCGGGCTGACGCCCCAGGCCCTGCCGGACCGCTGGATGGGGCTTGCGGCCTTCGAGGCGATCGTGTGGACCGGCGGGGGCCCGACCGAGCAGCCCGGCACCCTGCGCGATGCCCAGGCCGAGGCGCTGCGGGAGTGGGTGCGGCGCGGCGGGCACCTGGTGGTCGTTCTGCCGCCCGTCGCCCAGGGCTGGCTCGGCGCTGCGAGCAACCCGCTCGCGGACATCATGCCCGCGGCGACGGTTCAGCGCAGCGAGAGCGTCGACCTCAACGCCTATCGATCGCTCATCACCGGCGACCGGCGCGTCCGGCTGCCCGCCGACGCCGTCGTGCAGACGTTCACCGTCGACGCGAACGCCAGCACGCTCGAGGTCACGCCCATCATGGCCGGGCCCGAGGGCGAGATCGTCGCGCTGCGGCGGCAGGTGGGCACGGGCGCGGTCACGCTGGTGGGCATCGACGTCGCGAGCAGCAAGCTCGGGGCCGTGGCCGGGGGCGTGCAGGCCCAGGCCTTCTGGAACCGGGTGCTGGGCAAGCGCATCATCCTGCTCCCGCCCGCCGAGCTCGATGCGCGGCGCCAGGGCAAGGACCCGTCGGGGCTCTCGACAGCCGCGCGGACGCCCGAGTTCACGGCCCAGGTCGCCCCCGTCGATCTCGACGGCTTCGTGGGCGAGGCGATCGCCAACCGCGGGCAGACCTTCACCGGGCTGCTCCTGGCGCTCGTGGTCTTCGCGGTCTACTGGATGCTCGCCGGGCCGGTTGGCTACTACGCCCTAGGGCGCCGGGGCCTGAAGCAGCACGCGTGGGTCGCGTTCCTCGGGGTCGCCGCGGTCTTCACGGGCATCGCCTGGAGCGGGGCCAACCTCCTGAAGATCCGCCGCGTGCAAGGGCGGCACCTGACGATCGTCGACAGCGTCTACGGGCAGACCAGCCAGACCGCCGTCGCCTTCCTCAGTCTCTTCCTGCCCCGCTACGGCGAGCAGCGGGTCGCGGTCGCGGCCGCCGACGGCCGCAACCTGGTCTCGGCGTGGGAGATGTTCATCACCTCGACCTCCGCGTCGACGGCGATCACCGCGTTCCCCGACGCCCGCGGCTATTCGGTAGCGGCCAACCAGCCCGACGTGGTCGCCTTCCCGGCCCGCGCGACGGCCAAGGAGGTCGAGGTGCGCTGGGCCGGCGCGTTGCCCGCGGGCTCGATGGGCGGGGACACGATGATCCGCCCGCTCTTGAGCCCCGGGGTCGATCCCTGGGCGGCCATCCGCGTCGTCGAGCGCCGCGGCATCGGGGCCACGGACCGCACGCTCGGGCTCGAGGGCGTGCTGGTACACAACCTCCCGGGCGAGCTCAGCCGGGTGCTGGTCGGCGTGGTGCGGTCGCCCGCGGGGGGCGGGGGGGGCGTGGGGGGTGGAGGGGGTGGTGGTGGCGGGGGTGGGGGTCTGCTGGGCGAGGGGGGGGGGGGGGGGTGAAGGCCAAAGGACGG
>JBBQRT010000094.1:0-8504 GCA_038214505.1 Phycisphaerales bacterium
CCCTCTGCTCGCCCAACCCCTGCCCGCAGCCCCCGGCCAACGACCTGTGCGCCGGCGCTCAGGTGATTCCGGCCACCGCGCTGCCCGTCAACGCCAGCGCCACCGGCAGCCTCGCGCTCGCCGGCCCGACGACGGCCATCACCCCGGCGGTCTGCGCCACGTCCTCCCGCGACGTGTTCTACAGCTTCACCCCCGTCGATAGCGCGGCCTATACCATCACGACGTGCAACTCGTTCTCCGGCACGCTGGACACCGTCGTCTCCGTGCACACCGCCTGCCCTGCGGACGGCAGCACCCTCATCGCCGGGCTCTGCAACGACGACGCCTGCACCGGCGGCGTCGGCCCGTCCACAGTCGCGGCCGCGCCCCTCTCGGCCGGCGTGACTTACATCATCCGCGTCGCCCGCTGGGGAACTGGTGCCGGCGGTCCATTCCGCCTCGACATCACCACCGGCTCGTTCGGTGCCTGCTGCGATGTGGCCGCAGGAACCTGCCAGCTCCAGAGCCAGACAGCCTGCGCTTCCCCGCGCGTCTTCCAGGGTGATGCGACGACCTGCTCGCCCAACCCCTGCGTGGGCACCTGCTGCAACCCCACCACGGGCGCTTGCACGCTGACGGGCTCTACGGCCTGTGCCTCGCCCAACGTCTTCACCGCCGGGCCCGGCGCGGTCTGCACACCCAACCCCTGCCCCCAGCCCCCGGCCCCGGCCAACGACGAGTGCACGGCCGCTCAGGTCGTGACCACCGGCTCGCCGGCCTTCACCGGTTCCACCGGCGGCGGCACTACCGGCTTTGACGAGGTGCAGTCCTGCGTCGCCGGCACCGTCAACGGCGTGTGGTTCGCCTTCACCCCCGCAACCACCGGCAGCTATCAGATCGATACCCGCGGCGGGCCGCTGGACACCGTCCTCAGCGTCACCGACGGCTGCGGCGGGATCGAACTCGCCTGCGATGATGATGCCCCCGGCCTCTTCGCAGCGGCGTCCGAGGTTCAGGTAAACCTCACCGCCGGTCAGTCCGTGCGGATCCTCGTCACGAACTACAGCACCTTCGTCGCCAGCGGCACCTTCCCGCTGAACATCTTCAGCATCACCGTGGGCGCTTGCTGCAACATAACTTCCGGCGCGTGCACGATCTCCACCTCGGGCGCTGCTGGCTGCGCCCCTGGCCTCACCTATCAGGACGGCGTGACCTCCTGCGTCCCGAACCCCTGCCCCCAGCCCCCGCCCCCGTCCAACGACGAGTGTCCCGGCACGGTGGTCACGATCGGTACCCCTGTCGCCGGCCTGATCTCCGCCGCTACCGGCTCGGACGTGACGACCTGCTCGGGCACCAATGTCGACGTGTGGTTCGTCTTCACGCCCGCCGCCTCCGGCTTCTACAGCGTCACCGCGACGCCCACGCTGATCACCGATGACGCTCTGGCCTTGGCCGCCTTCGACACCTGTCCCGCCACGCTCGACGCCAACCAGCCCGGCATCGCCTGCGTCGCCCAGCCCTTCCCCGGCGACCCGACGACCATCACCGTCACCGGCACCGCCGGCGCTCCCCTCTACATCCGCGCCGGCGCGTTCCTCGGCGATGTGGGCACCTTCAGCCTGAGCATCAACCCCGTCACCGCCGGCGCCTGCTGTAACAACACCACCGGCGCCTGCAGCATCTCCACGACCGGCGCCGCTGGCTGCGGCACTTTCGCCACCTACCAGGGCGACAACTCGGTCTGCTCCCCTAGCCCCTGCCCCGCTTCGGGCTCGTGCTGCAACCCCGCCTCTGGCGGATGCACCATCACCGTTGCGGCCGCGTGCGCCTCTCCCAGCACCTGGACCAGCGGCAATGTCTGCGTTCCCAACCCCTGCCCCCAGCCCCCGCCCCCGGCCAACGACGAGTGCACCGGCGCCATCGCCCTGCAGCTCAACGTCGCCGTCACCGGCGCCAACACCCAGGCCACCGGCGACGGCTTCGAGGGCCCGGCAGGCTCCTGCTACTTCACCTCCGGCACGACCTTCGGCAAGGCCGTGTGGTTCTCCTTCACCGCCCCCGCGAGCGATGTCTACGGCTTCACGGCCTGCGGCACCTCGTTCGACACCGTCCTCTCGGTGTTTGACGGCACCTGCATCGCCTTCGGCTCCGAGCTCGCCTGCGACGACGACACCTGCGACGGCATCACTCCCGTCGGCAGCGGCCTCGCCTCCGTCATCGCCCCCATCGCTCTTACCCAGGGCCAGACCTATCTCGTCCGCCTCGCCGCATGGGGCACGGCCCCCTTCGGCGGCACCTACACCATTACCGCCACCGGCACCCCGGTCGTCAGCAACGTCGTCTGCTGCCGCGGCGTGACCTGCGCCGTGATCGCGGCCGTTGACTGCACCGCCCCTGCGGGCGTGGGCATCCGCACCGTCACCGGCACGACCTGCGCCGGCCAGTCGGCCATCAACGCCGGCTGCTGCTACGCGGACTTCAACAAGTCGGGCGTCAAGGACGTCGCCGACATCTTCGCATTCCTCTCCGCCTGGTTTGCCAACTCGCCCTTCAGCGACGTCGGCGGCGACGGCACGGGTACGC
This sequence comes from Phycisphaerales bacterium, assembly GCA_038214505.1. Lineage (GTDB taxonomy): Bacteria > Planctomycetota > Phycisphaerae > Phycisphaerales > UBA1924 > UBA4658. Next base: position 2,563 of record JBBQRT010000094.1, read on the forward strand.
GTGACGTGTCGGACATCTTCCAGTTCCTCTCCGCCTGGTTCGTTGGCTGCACCTAAGCCAACCCCAGCAACCTACCGACCTCATCCACGCCCCCCCGCCAGCCTTCCGGCGGGGGGCGTCGTTTTTGCCTTCGCTTCCTCAACCCGGCCGCGTTCACCCAGCACGAAGAGCTGCCGGGGAATCCCCATATGTTCGAGTATGCCTGCTTACGGACCTTCCCGGGTTGTGCGATGAGATTGTTGAAGTAGCCTGTCAGTGGTGCATACACCGCGTATCACTTCCGTCGCCAACCGTCGCCAACCGGCGAGGCCGGCGGCCGGTAGCGTGTCGCGGGGCGGGATGGTCGGACGAGCACTCGAGGAGTTCAATATGGATCAACGCACGTCGTCGCTGGGTTCGGTTCGTCGTTTCGGGCGGGTCGCGGCCCTCTCTGCCGCGGCCGGAGCGGCGCTTTCCGCCACGGGAAGCCTCGCAGCCGTTCAGGTGATCTATTCCAAGAAGACCGGACATCCGACGGCGACCGTGCCCGGTGCTGTCGACTTCGCCGGCCAGCCCGAGGCGGCCGAGTTCCGCGGGATCGAGCGGCTGGTCGTCTCGCCCGACGGCTCTCGCTGGTTCGTCCAGGCCCGCACGACGCAGAACGACCGTCGCGACCTCGCGGTCATCGCCGGACAGGGCACCACCGGCTCGCTGCTAAACGTCGGCGGCGTAAAGTTTCAGGAGGGCCAGCCCGCGCCAATCGGCAGCGGGGTCAACGACGGCTTCATTGACTTCTTCCAGAGCGGCCTGGGCCGCTTCGACGACCAGAACCGCTATGTGCTGGGCGTCCGGGCCCGCACGGTCCAGAACTTCGTCGGCACCAGTTCGGTTTCGTCCCCTGCCGCCATGCGGGCGGTGGTGTGGGATGGCACGAATCTCACTGTGCCCGTCAAGCAGACGGACCCCTATACCGGCCTCATCGATCTGGCTCCCAACATTTCGGGCGACGAGACGGTGGGCAACTCCGCCGGCTCGTTCCACCTGCTCAGCGACCTGCGCGTCGGGTCGCACGACACCTCGCCGAGCAACCTCTCCTCGTTGCGTCGCCCCGTGCTCGCCTACGACCGCGTGGGCTTCCAGCAGGCGGGCGTCGGCTCGCTGATCGGGCTCGGCGGCTCGGGCTCGGCGGTCTGGAGCACGATCGACGCCAACTCGTTCTACACCACCCCGTCGAACTCAGCGTGGATCGCCAGCGGCACCGCGTTCATCAACGGCGGCACCCCGGCCCAGGCCGTGTTGGTCCGCTCCGGCACCGTCGTGCTCCAGGCCGGCCAGAGCGTCTCGCCCGGCGGGCCCACGCTCGGGGCGGTCTCTCAAAACCAGATGACCGCCAACGGCCGGTGGATCGCCCGGGGCCGCGACAGCAGCGGGACCGGGGCGGCGGCCCCGGACTGGGCCGTGCGCGAAAACTCGCTGGTCGCCAGGACCGGCGACCCGATCACCCCGGGCAGCACCGAGCTCTGGGGTGACACGTTCTACGCCGTCGCCATCAACCGCAACGGCGACTACCTCGTCATGGGCAACACGAACGCCATCGAGCCGGGCCGCAACGAGGTCGCCGTGCTCAACGGGACGACCGTCGTGTTCCGCGAGGGCGATCCGATCGACCTGGATGGCAACGGCCAGTTCGACGACGCCGCCTTCATCGGCCGGGGCAGCAACACCCTCAGTTTCGTCAGCGGCAGCGGCAACGACACGACGGCCTTCTGGCTGACCGACGATCGGACCGTCTGGGGCCTAATCAATCTGCGCGACGGCGAGCTCTCGGGCACCGACATCAACGTCACGCCAGCCTTCGCGACCCCCACGGCCCTGGTCCGAATCCCCCCCTCCACGACGCCCCCGGCCTGCCCCGCCGACTTCGACAACTCCGGCACGCGCGACGTCTCGGACATCTTCGCGTTCCTCTCGGCTTGGTTCGCCAATGGTCCGGGGTCGGACTTCGACAACTCCGGCACGCGGGACGTGTCGGACATCTTCGCGTTCCTCAGCGCGTGGTTCGCCGGCTGCCCATGAGCCGGCGGCTCACGGCCGCGACGCCCCCGCCACTCGCACACGCACCGGCACGCCAGGGTTGACGACGGTCACGCCGGCAGGAAGCCCAGAGAATCCGACCGGGCGGCTGATGATGCCGCTCCCAACCCCGCTTGCCCCGGCACTCGCGACACCCCCGCCCCCGCCGGCGGGGGTGCTTGCGTCGGGCGTCGCGGCGGCCCGGGCCAAGTCGTCGCTGGAGAGCTCCAGCGTCGCCTTCACTCCCGCTGCCCCGCCGGCGGCGCGGAGGCGGGCGATCGCGTCCGACGGGCCCGAGAGCTGAACGTCGGTGAGGAACTTGTCGAGCACCGTGATGGTCCACTTGCCTGCGTCCTCGGTCGGTGGGAGGCTGAACCACACCGGCACGGTCGGGAGCGTAAGCGTTTCGACCTTGTTCCGAAGGCGCAGGGTCACGGTGACCTGCTCGGGGCTCACGAGCACCGGCTCGCCCACGCTCGAGAGCTCTTTGGGCAGGCGGAGCGCGACCGTAATCGTCTGCGGCCCGTCGGCCCGCAGGCGACGCAGGTCCGCCTCCGCGATGACTGCTGCCATCGCGGCCCGCTCGGGCAGCTGGGCCGACACCGACTCGGACATGCGGACCGACACGGTTGCCGGCGACGCGACCGGGTCGCCGTCGAGCGCGACCTGGTCTGCCCCTCGCGGCACCTCGACAACCACCGGCAGCTCGCGCTTGACCATCCGGACGACGTTCACCACGATACTCCGAGGTGTGACATCCGCGATGCTCGAGCCCAGCCCGCGCAGCTCCTTGATCGCGCCGATCGCCTCGCGGAGATCGACAACCTTCTCCTTCGGGTCCGTCGGCACGCCGGGCGTGCCGGGCGCAAGCCGGACCCGCCCGCCGACGCTGGCGGCGGCGGCGTCGAGATTTCGGGCCGTGGCCTCCAACCGGACACGGGCCGTGCCCGTGAAGTTCGGATCGTCGGGGCGGATGACCAGGTCCGACTCCGGGTCCAGCGGGAACTCGACCTGCACCTCCAGCGTGCGCGTCGCCAGGCTCTCCCCCTCGGCGAAAAGCCACACCAGCCCCGCGACGATGGTCGTGAGGGCGAGGGTCTTGACGCGCTGGGCAAGGGGTGAGGGCATGGGTGCGGGCTCGGCTCAGTCGCGCGGGTCGGACAGTTCGTGGGCGTGGACGCTCTCGGCGTTGGGATCGTGGGCGGCGCTGGCCGACGGGGCGGCCCCGAATCCCGCCAGCACGCCGCCGCGCGACAGCCGCTCGATGAGCTGCGTCCGGAGGCGGTCGACCCCGAGGTTCTGGTCCAGTTGGCCGCGCTCCGCGATGGAAATGTTGCCGGTCTCCTCGCTGACGACCACGACCAGCGCGTCGCACTCCCTGCTGAGCCCGACCGCCGCCCGGTGCCGCGAGCCCAGCGTCGGGTCGGGCATCTCGTCGGGGTCGGCCAGCGGGAGCTGGACGCCGGCGCCCTTGATCTGATCGCCCTGGACGACCACGGCCAGGTCGTGCAGCGCCGAGCCCGGGAAGAAGATCGTCTGCAGCAGCCGGGCGGTGACCTGCCCGTGGATCGGCGTGCCGCCTTCGACAAGACCCTTGAGGGGCGTCTGCCGCTCGATGACGATGATCGCGCCGAAGCGGGCCCGGCTGAGGTAGCCGCAGGCCTCGGCGATGGCGTCGACCACGCCCGTCTGGGCCACGCTCGAGCGCCTGAGCAGCGGGGCCTCGCCCAGGCGGATGAGCCCGCGTCGCAGCTCGGGCTGGAACACGACGATCAGCGTGACGGCCAGGAGCGTCAGGAAGTTGTCGTACAGGAACTTCAGCCGCTGAAACTCCTCGGGCGTCCCGAGGATCCGCACCACCAGCGTCGCCAGCAGCAGCAAGAGCAGCGTGCCCTTGAGCGCTCCCGCGGCCCGCGTGCCCTGCACGAAGCGGATGACCGCGTACACGACGACCCAGATGATCGCCAGTTCGAGCGCGACCTGCCACGCCGAATAGGCGTGCAGGCGTTCGAGCAGTCTGGCAACCTTGTCGAACATGACGCCCGCCGGATTCCCCCACCCCCCGCGCCTGACCAACATACGCCGCCGCGACTACGTGGCGTCATCGGTCAGGCCGCGGCCCGACGGTCAGAACACGCCGAGAAACTCTGGCAGGCCCGGGGAACCGCAGGCTGCGGGCATTGTACCGGCCAGCACCGGGACGGACGCACCACTTCTTGATCACGATCGGCCGCGCGGGCCAGCTTAGCTAAACTCGCGCATGAGCTATCGCGTCGTCAAGTTTCAGCAGACGCCCAACCCCAACGCCCTCAAAGTCATCCTCGACAGGCCCCTGCCCGAGCCCATCCGCTCGTTCCGCCACGCCGTCGATGCCGAGGGCGATGCGCTCGGCGAGGCGCTCTTCGCCCTCCCGGGTGTCACGGGCGTGCTGCTCTCGGGCCCGTGGCTGACGGTCAACAAGTCACCGGCCGCGGCGTGGACGGCCATCCGCCGCGGAGTCGAGCGTGTGCTGAGCGCCACGGCGTGAATCCCCCGGGCACCGACATCGTCGCGCTCGCCACCGGGCCGGGACGCTCGGCGCGGGCCCTCGTCCGCCTCAGCGGACCGGGCGTCCGGGGGCTCTGCGGCCGGCTGTTTGAGACTGTCCCCGAGGGGCCCGGGCGAGTCGTCGCGACGCGGCTGTGGCTCGCCCCGGGCTTAGGTGTCCCGTGCCTCTTGCTGCGGTTCGACGGCCCGCGGTCGTACACGGGCGAGGACTCGGCGGAGGTTGTCCTGCCGGGCAACCCGCTGCTGATCGACCGGGTCATCGCGCGGTTGCTGCGGGAGGCCGGCGTCCGCGAGGCCGGGCCGGGGGAGTTCTCCGCACGGGCGTATCTGGGCGGCCGGCTCTCGCTTGCCCAGGCCGAGGGCGTGGCGGCGACCATCGCGGCCCGCACCGACGAACAGCTCATGGCGGCGGCCGAGCTGCTCAGCGGCCGATGGGGCCAGCGGGCCCGGGCATGGGCCGACGACGCCGCCGGGCTTCTGGCGCTCGTGGAGGCGGGCATCGACTTCACCGATCAGGAGGACGTGGTGCCCATCGGACCCGGACCGCTGCGGGCACGGATCAGCAACCTGATTACTGCAATCGACGCCGTACTTGGCAGCGTCGCCGGCTCGGAGGCGACGGGCGATCTGGCCGAGGTCGTGCTGGCCGGGGCTCCGAATGCCGGCAAGTCGACGCTGTTCAACGCGCTGCTGGGCCGCCGCCGGTCGGTCGTGTCGGAACTGCCGGGAACGACGCGGGACGCGATTGTCGAAGCACTGGATCTCTGGCGGCTGGTCGCCGACGGGCCGCGGGTGATGCTGGTGGACCTGGCCGGGCTCGACGCCGGGCTGGCCCGCGCCGGCCGGATCGATGCGCTGGCCCAGCAGGCGGCCATCGATCGCATCGCGCGGGCCCGCGTGGTCATCCTGTGCGACCCATCGGGACGATTTGACCTTGGCATCGGAGGCCAACCGTCGATGATCCGCGTGCGCACCAAGGCCGATCTGCCCGTGGGCGACCCGGTGAGCCAGATCAGTCAAAGCTTGGCCGTCTGCGCGATCGACGGCTGGAACCTCGGTCCCTTGGCCCGAGCCATCGCCGACGCGGTCGAGGGTGCGCCCGATCGCTCCGCAACGTGGCTCGTTGCTCGGCACCGGCGTGTGCTCGCTCTGGCCCGGGAGCGGCTGGGGTCAGCCGTAGTGATGCTGGAGGCTCAGTGCTCGGCGCGGGCGATCGAGCGGGTCGAGCTCGTCGCCGGCGAGCTCCGGGCGGCGCTGGACCTTCTGGGCGAGCTGGCCGGGGCCGTGACGCCCGACGACGTCATCGGCCGGGTCTTCGCAACCTTCTGCGTCGGCAAGTAGTC
>JBBQRT010000095.1:0-8125 GCA_038214505.1 Phycisphaerales bacterium
GTGCCGGAGACCTGGACGCTCAAATAGCCATTGAAACGGGAGACGATGTTGGGGCTGACTTGGAAGCGGGTGGAGACCAGACCGGAGACGGGGACCATGTCGCCGGCGGTGTTGCGGGTATGGATCTTGGTGAGGGCCTCGGGCGAGGCGCGGAACTCCGGCTCGGCCTGGAGCTGGACGCGCCAGACGCGGCCGAACTTGTCGAAGTCATTCACATAGAGGGCACCCCGGTAGGTCTGGAGGGCGTCGAAGACCTTGGTGATGGGCACGCCCGCGGTCTTGGCCCGGTCGCGGTCGAGGTCAACATAGAGCTGCGGCTGGAGCACGCGCACGGTGGTCTGGGCCGAGCCGACCGAGGGCAGGGCCGAAAGGTCCTTGGTGAACTTTTCGACGGTCGCGACGAGGGTTCGAACGTCCCGCCCGGCCCGGGCCTGCATCTGCATCTCGAAGCCGGCACGCTGACCCAGCCCTTGGATAGACGGCCGATTGACAGCGATCATGAGCGCGTCGGTCCGCGGGCCGAAGGTCTGCCACGCACGGCCGATGAGGGCCTGGGCCGACTCGCCCGCGTCCTTGCGCTCGGCCCAGGGCTCGAGGCTCGTGAAGACGACGGCGGCCGAGGTCGAGTTGACGCTGCCTGCGAAGAGATCAAGGCCCGCGAGCGTGACGGTGTGCTCGACCATGTGCGACAGGGACGGATCGAGATAGAACTTCTCGACATCGCGGACGACCTTGTCGGTCCGGTCCATGGAGGCGCCGTCGGGGAGATAGATGACGGTGATGATGTGTCCCTGGTCCTCGTCGGGCACGAAGCCGGAAGGGACCTTCTGGAACAGGTGCCACGTGCCATAGAGCATGGCGGCGAAGAGCAACAGCCCGACGACGGCACCGCGGATGAACACGCGGACCGAGGCTGTGTAGCCGGCGGTGACGGCGTTGAAGGCCCGGTTGAACCAGTTGAACAGCACCGTGTCGAGCACGCGCTCGACACGCCCCTTCTTGGAGCCGTGGGGCTTGAGCAGCAGGCGGCACAGGGCCGGCGAGAGCGTGAGGGCCACGAAGCCCGAGATGGCGACCGAGACGGCGATAGTGACGGCGAACTGCCAATACATCTCGCCGGTGAGGGGACCCCGCATCGACCAGCGCGCCCGGCTCCTTGTTGGTGCGGGCGATCCGGCCGCGCATGGGGGCGAGAATCCGAGTATACGAAACGTTCAGATCGGCCAGCGCAACATTCGCCTCGGCCAAGCGGACGTCGGCGCGAGCCTAAAGCTTCTCGAGCTGCCAGTCATCAAGTTCCTTCGGGCTCGCGGCGTTCTGCTGGGCCAGTTCAGCGAGCCGAGCGACCTGCCGCGAGGCGCTTTGCTGGCGGGCCGGCCCCCGCGTGAGTTGAGCCTTGGCGATCTTTAGATCGGCTTGGAACGGCCGCGGATCGATCGTATAGAGCAGCTCGCCCTCGTCGACGAGCCCGCCCTCCTCGAAGTGCCGCGACTCGAGAAAGCCCTGCACGCGGGCCCGGATCCCCACGACCTTGCTCGCCTCGGTGACGGCGACGAACCTGTAGCTCACCGGCACCGTCCGGGTGACGACCGTTTGCACCGTCACGTCTGCCGGCGGCGGAGGTGCGGCCGCCGGCTGCTCCTTGCGACACGCCGGAAGGCCCAGGAGAAGCAGGCTCGCCGCGATAGGAGCACACGCGACGGCAGACGGGCCGGTGTAGAGAGTCGTGGGCGTTTCCGAGAGCAAGCGACCGGGGCCGGGCGGCCGCGATCGCTTGCAGTGGCAGGACAACCCAAACCGCCGGAGTTGTCAACTCGTTCAAGACACCTGAACGCGACGTGAACGCTCGGCGCACCCTCGACGCCGAATCACATGGCCGGACCAAGGCCGAACGTGCGACGCCAAGTCGAGGCCTGGCCAAGGTGCATCTGCGGGTGCCCGATGACGAGGAACGCGACCGCGTTGCCGACCGTCGGGAGCATTTCGGTGAAGCGCCCGCCAGCGGGGTTGGGCTTGAGCAGCACATCGTCGCTCACCTCGGGCAGGTGGGCAATCACGTGCTTGTAGCCGTTCATGAAATGGCTCGTGAGCGCGTTCATCGCGGGATAGATCGTGTTGGCGGGGTCGTCGCGACACTCCGTGCCGTTCTTGAACAGCTCGTCCCAGCCGTCGGGCCTGGCTGTTGGGCCTACGTCGATGCCCAGCATGCCGCACATCGTCGACGAATAGATGGCCAGGTGGCCGTAGACCCAGGCGGGGTGGTTAGTGGCGATGCGTTTGCCGTCGATGAGCGGGTGCCGCGCGAAGTTGTCTTGTTCGAGGTCCTTGAGCAGGGCCTGTCCGTAGTTGATGCTGAACTGGCCGGGAGCCGCGAGAACTTTGCCGAGGTTGCCCATGGGTATCCTTTGGTATTGATGATCGTCGATACGATATCAAGCCCGGGCGGGCCCGTCAACGTGAGCAACGGCGTTGGGCTCAGCGTTTGCTCTCGCCCGCCGGGATGAGCCGCACGACCTTGTCGGGATCGTTGAGGGCGATGTAGATCGTGCCGTCGGGGGCGGTCTTCACATCGCGGACGCGGCCCGTGCCGCGGACGATCTCCTCGCGCTCGGTGACGACCCCGTCCTTGATTCGCAGACGTTCAACGACCTGGCCGGCCAGCCCGCCGGCGAGCAGGTCGCCGCTCCAGTTGGGGAAGGCGTTGCCGGTAACGCAGGCGAGACCGCAGGCGGCGATGGAGGGAGTCCAGACGAGTGTCGGTTGAGCAATATCTTTGTCCTGGGCCCCTTCGAGCTCGGGCCAGGGCGTTTCGAGGGTAGAGCCGTTGTAGTTGATGCTGAATGCGACGACGGGCCAGCCGTAGTTCCGCCCCTTGAGGATGAGGTTGAGCTCGTCGCCGCCTCGGGGGCCGTGCTCGGTGTCCCAGAGGTTGCCTTTGAGGTCGAAGACCAGCCCCTGCGGGTTTCGGTGGCCCAAGGACCAGATCGCCGGATAGGGAGTCCTGGCGGCTGCTTCGCCCGAGGCAAACGGGTTGCCCTCCGGAAGGGTGCCGTCGTCGTTGAGGCGGTAGATCTTGCCGTTGGGGCGGCCCATGTCCTGGGCGAGTTCCGCACGCCCGCGCTCGCCGAGCCCGAAGAAGATTCGGCGTTTGCCCTTGTCGGGCCCCTCGGTGACGACGCCGGCGGGGTCGAAGACGATGCGGTTGCCGAAGTGCACGCCGCCGTTCTGGAAGTGCTCGGGCTTGGGGGCCCAAAGGATCTGCTGGTCGGTCCAAGCGATGGTCTCGGCCTCGAACTTGAGCTTGCCGCGCACGATGTGGGTCATGCCCGAGCCCTTGGGAGCGTCGGGATTGGAGGCCGAATAGGAGATGTACACCCAGCCATTGCTCGCGTACTCCGGGTGGGCAATGACGTCCATGAGGCCGCCTTGGCCGTTCTCATAGACCTTCGGCAGGCCGGTGATGCTGATCGTGGGCTTGCCTTGGCGGACCAGCACCATCGTGCCGGGGCGATTGGTGATCAGGGTTCCCTGTGGGATAAAGCCGATGCCCCAAGGGACGTCGAGGCCCTTGGTCTCGACGTCCTCAACGCGGTATGCGTGGTGCTGGGTGGTGACGACGCCGGCGCTATCCGGCCGCGGCGCCTTGACCGAGCGCTTGCGGGCCCGCTCCTGCAGCTCGCGGATGTGGACGACCAGGCCATAGGTCTGCTTGTCGGACAGGGTCTCCTTGAAGCCGGGCATGGCGGTGCCCTCGTGGCCTTCGCGAATGGCCTTGAAGAACTTGCGATCCGACTCGGCGGTGCGGAGCCAGTCGCGATGCTGCTCGTCCAGCAGCGATTGCGTGCCCGCGCCGCCGCCGCGGCCGTCTTCGCCATGGCAGGAGATGCAGTTGTTGGTCCACAAGGTCGCGATCGACTGGGCGCCGACCGGGGCAGCGAGGAGGGCGAGAGCGAGCGGGGCGAAAGAGGCGATGCGCATGAGTTGGCTCCGGGAGCACGAGCGTAGAGAGACCGAGCATCTCACGATCGATCGGCAGGCGGGAGGGGGAGCGTCGCGGCGGATCCCGAACCGCTCCACCAAAGCGTCTCAGTTCAAGCGTTCGACGAACAGCCGCTGCATGTGCTCGAAGCTCCGCCGGTCGGCGGTCTGGTTGTACCCGACGCTCGGCAGTTTGTAGTCGTCGGCCTTGGGGTTTGTGAACGCGTGCACGGCCCCGGCGTAGTGCACGACCTGATAGTCGACCTTTGCGGCCTCCATCTGCTTCTGAAATGTCTCCAGCTCGCCAAGCTTGACAAAGTCGTCGATCGCGCCGTGGCAGACCAGCACCGAACCCTTGATGTTTCCGTTCGCCTTGGCAATCTCCATATCCGAGCCCTTGGCGGCGACCGTGCTGGCATGGAACGCCACAATCGCCCTGAGCTCCCCCGTGTGCGGAAGGCCCGAGCGGGCTAGCTCGAGCGCCACCGTGCCGCCCATGCAGTAGCCGATCGCGGCCAGCCGCTTCGGATCTACCCGCGGCTGCTTGACGAGGACCTTGAGGCCCGCGGCGGCGCGGCGCTGCAGCAGGCCCGGCGTGCCCATGACCTCGCCGGCCCATGCGCCGGCCTGCTTGGGGTCCGAGGTGTTGCGGCCCTTGCCGTACATATCGAGCGAGAAGGCGACGTAGCCGAGCTCGGCGAGCTTGATCGCGCGTGCCTGGGCATAGTCGTTGGAGCCGCCGCCGCCCCACCACTCGTGGCAGACGAGCACCCCCGGACGCTTCTGGGTTTCGTCCTTCGTGTCGTCGTAGGCGAGGAATCCCTCGAGGACCGTCTCCCCGTCCTTGTACTCAATCTTCTGGGTGACGATCTTCGCGTGGGCCAAGCTCGGGATGAGCATGGCGACGAACAGGGCAAGGGAGCGAAGCATGTCTGGCGTCCTTCGATGTGCGGGGTGTTGCCGCCGGCCCTTGGGACTTCGAAGAGCCGGCGCGGGAGAGTGTACTGTTTCATGACCGCCCGGGTGCATCGACCCGGGCCCGGGCGGAGAAAAGAACCGCGGGATGCCGGGCCGATCAGGGGTTCTTGTGCTGAATGTCCGAACACAGGATGATCGGGGCGCGCCGGTGCGGCTGTCGCACGCGGGCATGCTCGAGAGCGTGCGTCGCTGGCGGCGGTCGCTCGGCCCCGTGACGCCGGCCCGCCTGCCCCGCCTTGCCCGCCGCGTGGTCTTTACGGGCCCGTTCCTCGCGTTCCTGGGCGCCTGCGGCGTGCTCGGTATCCTCACCCGGCTCATCACCGAAGATCTTTCTACGGGCCTCGGTCTGCTGATCTTCTCCCCCGTCGCCGTGCCGCTTATGACGCTGACGCTGGCCACCAGCCGGGGCGTACTGGGCTTGGGAGGCACGCTCCCGGGCCGGATGCGCCGGGCCATGCTCGCACGGCACCGCTGCCCGGCCTGCGGATACGACCTCTCGGCCATCGAGCCGGCGTCGGACGGGTGCGTTGTCTGCCCGGAGTGCGCCGCGGCGTGGACCCATGCGCAGACCGGCACCGGGGCCGATCGGGCCGCGGAGGTCGTCGTGGTTGATTGGTCGCGGGACTGATCGCGCCCCGCCGCCGCGGGATCTAGCGCAGCGGGCTTGCCGCGGCCCCGGACGCCCGCGGCGACTGCGCATCGATCCAGTCCGCGATCCGGCGCGACTGCGTGTAGAGCGTCAGGAACAGCGTCCGGTGCCCGACGACGTGGACATAGCGGTCCGGCCGCCCGAGCCGATCCCACAGCAGCCAGCCGTTGTCGGCCGGCACCGTCGAGTCGAGGTTGGCATGGACCATCAGCACGGGCTTGTCGCGGATGACCGGGGCCGTCGCGTAGGGGTCGAGCTTCGAGAACTTGAGATACTCGGCGAACAGCCGATTCCGCCAGTCCGGCCGCGGCTGATTCTCGGGCCAGGCCAGTGAAATCCCCGCGGTGGTGAGATCGCTCCGCTGCGAGATCTCCAGCAGGTTCGCCCCGCCGCCGACCAGGACCACCGCGTCGAACTTCCCGGGCATCCGCGCGACGACCGCCGGCGTCGCCAGCGCCCCGGCCGAGCAGCCGACCATGACCATCGGGCTCAGCGGGATCTCCGGTCGCTGCCGGGCGAGATAGTCGATCGCACCTTCGGCCGCGTACGCCGACTCGGCGAGCAGATCGTCGATCTCCTTCGCCAGCGACCGGGCCACCTCCGGCACGCGGTCGCCCGAGGGGATCATGAACCGCCGCGCCTCGAACCACCACACCCGCGGCGTCGACACCCGCAGCACCCACCACCCGCGATCCTTGAGCTCTTGAATGATGGGGAGCTCGTAGGCGTACGACCCGAGCCCCGCCATGTGCACAATCGTGCCCCGCGGTGTCGTCCCCGGCGTCGGCGGCTCGATGCCGATGCCCGTGCCCTCGTAGGTCATCTTCAGGATGTCCGGGTCGTTCAGCCGCAGGCCCGTGACGCCGCGCGACTGGAGATACTGCTCCCACCACTTGCGGCTCATCTGGGCCCTGCGCTCCAGCCGCGTGTCGGTGAGCGGATGCTCGAGCGTCGAGTAGGAAACAAACCGGATCCACCGACGCGGGCTGTCGCGGTCGCCGCGTTCCAAGACGCGGATGATGCCCTGACCGTGCCGCCCGGTGTACGCCACGCGCGTGGGCGCACGCCGCAGCGAAAGCGTCACGGGTGCCGTGCCGGCCCGTTCGGTCGCTGCCGCGGCCGCCGTGCCTGCCGTCTTTTTCAGATCCGCCGACCGGCCGCTTTGGTCCGACCCGGCGGCCGCTGCGGGCTCGGGCTCTGGGGTCTCCGGCACCAGCTCGGTGATCTCCTTGGGCGTGCGGGCCACGACTGCGTCCAGCTCGCTGGTCTTCCGCGCCGGCCATTCCCCCTGAGCCAGCGCTGCCGCGGGAACAAGCAACGACCGGCGCGGATCGGCCCCGGTAAACGTCGTGCAGCCGCCGAGCCCGAGGGCAACGGCGACGACCCCGACCGGCACGCCGCGGCGGATGCAAATGCTCAGAAGTTCGCTTGGGGTGCGTCGCACGGTGGGAGGGGGGGCGGGCAGGTGGGGGGGTCAGAGCTCAGGAAAGGGCAATCCGGGGTGAGATCCGCATGAAGTCCAGGCGATTCGCGTCTGCTCCCCCCCGAAGATGCACCCCCGCGGCCACTTGCCGGGCATCCCTGCATCGCCCCGGAGCGTATGGGCTTTGCGGCAGGCTTCGTACCGGCCGGCCGCAGGGCGGTCGCGGGAAGGGCGTACCCTTGAACGTCGGCCCGAGGCCCCGGTTCGGGAACGGCATTCGGCGTCGGGGGATGCTCAGGCTGGCGATCAATCAACGGATCATTCTTGCGAGGTCGCGTCATGAAGAGCTCCACCCGCCGGCCCGGACTTTCTTTACCGGCCGCACTTTCCCTCACCCCCACCCATCCCAAACCGCGAGCCGCCCAAGGCGGCTTCACGCTCATCGAGGTCGTCGTCGTCCTGGGAATCATCGCGATCCTGGCCGCGGTGTCGGTGGTGGTCCTGGGTCGTGTGACCGAGGGCGGGCGGCGGAGCCAGACGGAGTCGATCCTTCGGACGCTGGACGCGACGCTTGACACGCTGGCGGCGGAGCGGGAGGGTGGGCGGGTGCCGACTCGCTTTGCCGACGCAACGGGCTCGGAGTTTGCGATCTTCGACGGCCGGATTGACACGGCCCCGAGCCGTGAGCTGTCGGAGGCCGCCGAGCCGTCGGTGGGCCTCTTCCTGGCCGCGGTGAATCAGGTCGAGGGTGTGCGGTCGGCCGTGGGGCAGATCCCCGGCGAGTTCTCGGATAAAGAGGAGCCCTCCGGCTCGACGCAGCGTCGCGGCACGCTCGTGCGTCAGGCCGAAATTCGCGACGCCTCCGCAATCACACCCGCGACGACCCCCATCAACGCCAGCTTCGCCATCCTCGCGACCCGCCAAGGAGCACCGACGCGCTCGAACAGCGCCGCCGACCCCGTGCAGACGCTCGACGTCCGCGATCCCTGGGGCAACCAGATCCGCTTCGTCCACCCCGGTTTCGGCGGCGGCTTCGGCGAGTTTTATCGCCCGACGGCCGGCGGCACGGGCACATGGGAGGCCCGTAATCGCGATCC
>JBBQRT010000096.1:0-7745 GCA_038214505.1 Phycisphaerales bacterium
CTGGGTGTCTCCGACGCGGCCCAGAAGGCCGTCTACTTCTTCTCCGTCGTCCAGCCCGGGCCCTGCACCCTGCCCGACGGCAACTGCGCCCTGCTTCCCGCCAACGTCTGCACCTCGACCAAGGTCGGTGGCACGGCCGGCACCCCCGGCGCGGCCTGCCCCTCGGGCGCCTGCTGCAACACGGCAGACGGCTCGTGCACGTTCCTGCCCCGGCAGTTCTGCGGCAGTGCCGCCGTCGGCGGCTGGACCGCGGGCGGCTCTTGCGCGCCCAACCCGTGCGTCATCGGTTCCTGCTGCATCGCCAGCACCGGCGCGTGCACCATCGGGCTCTCGGCCCAGTGCGCGACCGGCCTGTTCACCGCTGGCGTGACCGTCTGCCCGCCGGCCCCGGCCTGCCCGGCCTCGGGCTCGTGCTGCACCGGCGCGGTGTGCACGATCACCTTCCAGACCCAGTGCTCGGGCGCGGGCCAGACCTGGACCGCCGCGGGCGTCTGCACCCCCAACCCGTGCGTTGCTCCGACCTCGCTGGTCTGCTGCCGCGGCGTGACGTGCACACTCGTGGCGTCCTTCAACGACTGCACCGCCCCCGCCGGCGTCGGCATCCGCGTGCTCGAACCCGCCGTCACTTCCTGCACCGGCCAGTCGGCCGTCAACACGGGCTGCTGCTACGCGGACTTCAACAAGTCGGGCGCTAAGGACGTGGCCGACATCTTCGCCTTCCTCTCCGCCTGGTTCGCCAACAGCCCCTTCTCCGATGTCGGCGGCGATGGCACCGGCACCCGCGACGTGAGCGACATCTTCCAGTTCCTCTCCGCGTGGTTCGTCGGCTGCAGCTAAAGCCGTTCGTCGGCTTCGGCTCAAGCCGTTCGTCGGCTTGGGCTGAACCGAGCTCGATATTGATCCCTGCAAACGCACGCGGCCCCGCTCATCCGAGCGGGGCCGCTGTGTTTCTGGTCGGCTTGGATGTTCCGACGCCGGTTCAGCGGGTCGTCAGGGCCGCGCCGAACTCGCCGGGCTCGAAGAGGTGAACCCGGGACGGGTCGATCAACACCGGGGCCTTGGTCCCCGCCGCGAGCGTGGCGGCGGGCACGCGGGCGACGAGCTTGACGCCCGCGGGCGAGCGGAGCGTGACGTCCATCTGTTCGCCCAGCGGCTCGACGAGCTCGACGGGCAGGCTGGCGGCTCCGGCGTTGCCCGCGTCGCCGATCCTCAGGCCCTGGGGCCGGACGCCCAGAACGATCTCGGCCCCCGCGCGGGCCCGGGCGACCTGGGCAATCGGGCCTTCGAGCGGCACGCGGAGGCCCTCGCCCTGAGCTCCTTCGACAAACGCGAGGTTCGGCCCGTCGGCGACGATGCGGCCGTCGAGGAAGTTCATAGCGGGTGTACCGATGAAGCCGGCGACGAAGCGGTTGACGGGGTGCTGGTAGACCTCCAGCGGCGGGGCGTTCTGCTGCACGACGCCGTTGGCCAGCACGGCGATGCGGTCGCCCAGGGTCATGGCCTCTTCCTGGTCGTGGGTGACGTAGACGGTGGTGGTCTTGAGGCGCTGGTGCAGGGCCTTGATCTCGCCGCGGGTCGAGGTGCGGAGCTTTGCGTCGAGGTTGGAGAGGGGCTCGTCGAAGAGGAAGGCCTTGGGCTCGCGGACGATGGCGCGGCCGAGGGCGACGCGCTGCCGCTGCCCGCCCGAGAGGGCCGCGGGCTTGCGGTCGAGCAGGAGCTCGAGCCCGAGCATGCCGGCGGCCTGGTCGACGCGCTGCTTGATCTCGGCCTTGGGGAGCTTGCGGAGCTTGAGGGCGAAGGCCATATTCTCGCGGACGCTCATGTGCGGATAGAGCGCGTAGTTCTGGAAGACCATCGCGATGTCGCGGTCCTTGGGGTGCACGTCGTTGACGACGCGGTCGCCGATGGCGATCGAGCCCTCTGTCGTGTCCTCGAGTCCCGCGATCATTCGGAGCGTGGTCGACTTCCCGCAGCCCGACGGGCCGAGCAGGACGAGGAACTCGCCGTCGGCGATCAAGAGGTCTACGCCCTTGACGGCGTGGAAGCCAGAGGGGTACTTCTTGTGCACGCCGGTGAGGACGATCTGGGCCATGGTGGATCGGATGGTACTTGGTTTGCCGCCGGAACAAAAACACACCGAGCGGAGCACCCGGGACCCCGGAAACTCCGCTCGAACAGTCGTGCAGCGTCGGCAAGCGGCGCTGGATCGTCACGCGAAACGCGTCAATGGGCCTGGTTGGAGTCGAACCAACGACCTCACCCTTATCAGGGGTGCGCTCTAGCCACCTGAGCTACAAGCCCGCGGGATGTCAATCGTCAGGATCCTTTCGGAGCATGACGTGGGGGAGAGTGTATCCGGGGTCTTGGGCGGAGGAAAGTGATCGCGGCGGCCGAACGGGGCTCGCGGCGCGCTCCGTCCGGCTACTCCGCCGCCTTATTCAGCAGCCAATCGAACGCCTCGGGCAGCACGCGACCCACGACCAGCGTGTGGCCGAAGTGGTCGATCTGGCGGTACTCGACGTCCAAGCCCTGGCGGCGGGCGATCTGGGCCTGCTCTCGGGTGCGGCTAGAGGTGACCAGGGGGTCCAGCTCGCCCGCGACGGCGAGCACGCGGGGCAGCCGCTCGGCACCGGCGAAGGAGCCGATGCCGGCGATGGAGACGACCCCGGCGATCTCGGTCGGGCGGGCCTTGGCCCACGCCGAGACGATCCCGCCGCCCAGGGAGTGGCCGATGAGGTGGACGCGGGCCGGATCGATGTCGTGCCAGGTCTTCACGCTCTTAAGGATCGCGTCGAGATAGCCGGGGTTTGGGGCCATGAGCCCGGCGGCCGGGCACGCGACGATCACACGGTGCTGATTGGCCAAGCGCTGGATGATGCCGCCGCCGTAGCCCTCGGCGAAGAGGTTCTCGTCGCCGCCCGCGCCGTGGACGGCGATGATGAGGGGTTTAGGACCGTTGAGCAGGGTGTCTGGGACGATCAGCCGCATGGGCGTGGCGACGCCGGCGAGATCAAAGACGCACCAGAGGTCGCCGCTTCGGCCCGCATACGGATCGCGCCCGGCTTCGAGGGCCGTGAGTTCGGCATCGGCGTCGTCGGCGAGGCGGGACAGGTCGAGCATGAAGGTCGCCGAGACGGTGTCGATGGGGGTTTCGGTGAGCAGATCAACGCGGGCCCGGCAGGTCATCATGGCCAAGCCGAGGCCGGGGGCGGCGGGAAGTGCTTCGAGCCGGGCCAGCAGGGCGGCCTTGCGTTTCGAGAGCGAGACCGGCGTGATGCGGATGACCGGGAGCTCGGCGGTAAAGCCGACGGCCGCGATCGAGGCGACCGGGCGGCAGTCGCCGGGGCGGAGGTCGGGGGGGTCGAAACGGAGCGTGCGGGTCGAACCATCGGACGCGGGTGTGAAGGTGGCGGTGAGCGGACGGTCGCCGCAGCGGAGCGTGATGAGGCCTTCGGCGGGGGCCGGATCGATGGCGGGCACCGGGGCATAGAGGCGGCGATAGGCGATGGTCAGCGGGGTGTGCTGATCGAGGCTGAGATAGAGGCGATCGGGGAGGAACTCGAGCTCTTCGCCGGGGCGGGCGTCGGGGCTCTGGCCTTGAAGGATGGCGCGGGCGCGGCGGATGGCGCGGATGGCCTCGGGATAATCGCCGCGGAAGAAGGAGCGGGTGGCGCGGTCGAAGACTCGGTTGGCCTCGGCGTTCTGCTCGTCGCTCGCGCGGCCCTGGGCATCGATGGCGGCACGCTCGAGCGCGAGATACTCGCGGGCCAGCGAGCGACGCGAGACGGCGATACGGACGGGGGGCTCTGGGGCGGCGATGGGGGCGGCCTGCTCGGGGGCGGTCGCCGGGGCTTGGACGCCGGTGGCTTGGGCGCCGGTGGCTTGGGCCGAGATTGTGAGCAGCGTGGCGGCGAGCGCAACGCGGTAACGGGGCATTGGGCTGGGCTCCGGTGGTTGGGCGTGTCAGGCGAGAGTTGTACCGTGGTGGAGGGGTGGGGGGTGAGGAATCCGAGAGGACAGGTCGAGTCCCCTTTCCTCCGCGGGACAGGGGGCGGGAGGGGAGAGGGAGGTCCACGACCGATATTTCTTCGTCAGATGGTCTGGAAACTCAAAGTCGCACGGGTTCTTGGACGATGAACCCCTGTCCACACCCTTGTCGCCGGCTTCTCGCCGGATTCGGGGGTCTGGGAGACGGCCTCGGCTTGGCACATCGGCGCGGAGCGTCGGCCAGGACGAACGGCCCGGGCAGCTTGCCCGGGGCGGGCCGGGGGCTTGGCGGAGCCGAGCGTGGGTTGTTGATATCGAAGATCCACCCCCGTCGGGCAGACCAGCCCCGGCCGGGACGGCGGTCGCCTTGCGCGGACACGCCCTCCCGAATCACGAGCAGAAAGGACGTTCCCATGCCCGAGTTCCAGAATAGCGCCAACCAGTCGCCCAACCGCACAACCACCGTCATCGGCCCGGACACGCACATCAAGGGCGAGATGGTCTTTGACTCGACGGCCCGGATCCTGGGCACGTTCGAGGGCCGCGTGATCGCCAAGGGCGAGGTGCAGATCGGCGAGGGCGCCGCCTGCAAGGCCGCGGTCGAGGGCACGACGGTGATCGTCGACGGCCTGATCGAGGGCGACGTGACGGCCCGCGAGCGGGTGCAGCTGAACTCCAAGGCCCGCGTGATCGGCGATATCGTTGCCGCCACGCTGGTCGTTGCCGAGGGCGCGACATTCGTGGGCAACTGCCGCGTGGGCGCCGATGCGCTCAAGGGCACCAAGGCCTCGACGGGCCCCCGCCCCGTGCAGAACGGAGCGCCCGTGCAGAACGGCCGCACCGAGCTCGAATCCACGCTCGCCGGCCTCGAGGCCCGCCTCACGGGCATGAACCGCCGCCCGGTCGAGTCGACCAACGGCGAGCACTGAAACGTTCCCCTTCCGCCCGCGGGCCACGGCTGCCCGCGGCGCGGGGGAACGCGCGGACCAGGGATCGGGAGCGCACGCCCCGGTCCCTTCATCGCTTGCCCGGCGGCACGGGCCGAAGGCGTTGCATCGGCCACACGAACGGCCCGAGGCGCATGCTCCCCGGAACCAGCAGCCAACCCCAGGGCCCGCGCACCGTCCGCTGCTACCACTGCCGGAAGCTCTTTGACGTGCCCTCGCGGGCCATGAGCATCTCGTGCCCGTGGTGCTTCAAGCGCGTTGCGCTCGACGACGTGATCATCAAGAACACCGTCTGGACCGGCAAGGTGCAGACCTGTGGCAAGGTGGTCGTGCGAAAGAACGCCGAGCTGGTCGCCTCGCACGTCGAGGCCTCGGCGGGCGTCGAGGTCTACGGCCGGCTCGAGGTTGGCGTCGGCGGGATCATCTCGCGGTCGCTGATCTATGTTGGGCCCGGGGCAACGATCAAGGGCGACCTGTCGGCCCCGAGCATCCGCGTCGAGCCGGGCGGGGCCATCGAGGGGGGCATGGTCAAGATCGCGTCCGACCGGGCCGTGCCGGGGCCGAGCCGCCCGCCGGCGCCGATGGACAACCCGATGGGCATGGGCCCGATCATGAAGCCGGAGCACCCGCTGGTTCGAGCGATGCCGTGGCTGAAGGGCATTTTGCCCACGTGAGGCGAGTTCGGCGAACGTCGCACGGGTCGGCCTCGACACCGCACATCAAGTCGCACGACCTTTCCTCTGAGCAGGAAAGGTCGTGGTACGGCTTTAGCGCAGCGGCGTGCCGGCCTGCCAGGGGCTTGGGGGGGGCTGGTCGGCCTGCGAGAGCGCGTGGTTGAGCAGGACGGTGCTGTTCTGCCCATCGCCGGCGCTCAGGGCCGACAGCACGCTGGAGCGGGCCGAGGTGGTTTCGCCAAGGGCGCCGGCCAGGGCCGCCGTCATGAACGCGGCGTCGGCGTCGCTCACCACGCGCCCGGGGGGCGAGCGGAAGACGGCGAGTGCGTAGCGGGTCTGCTGGGCCTTGGTGTCGTCGTCGCGGAGGGTTCGACGGACGGTTGAGCCGGGGCGGACAATGGCGTCGGGGTTGACGGCCGCGGCACGACGCATGGCGGCGATGGAGGCCGAATACTCGCCCTCGATGGCGGCCCGGACGGCGATGCCGAAATCATTGCTCACGTCGTACCGCGTGTTGATCTGCGACAGCAGGCGCTGATCGGCCCGCCAGCCTTCCACGCCCGCCGAGTCGGCGGCCGGGGGCGGGGCCGATGCAGATGGCCCGGGCAGGATCAGCACCGCCGGCGTTCGGGAGACGGGGGGCGAAACGATCACGGTGGGCGTCGTCTCGAGCCACGACAGGCTCGGGCGCGAGTGCTCGTAGATGACTTGATCCTGGAGGATCACGCCGCCGGAGCCGCGGTTGTACTCGAAGGGGTTCGAGTAGTTGCCGATGCCCTCCTGGGGGTAGGAATAGCTCAGGGGCGAGGGGCCGGGGGTCGAGTACAGCAGGGGCGAATCGAGCGCGTCGGCGGAGGGGAAGACGTAGAGCGGGCCCTGGACGCGGGTGTCGTAGCGCCAGGAGCGATCGTGCCAGCCGTCGTGATCGAAGCGGTCGCGGTCCCAGCGGGCGCGGTCGTTGCGGTCGTAGCGATCCCGGTCGTAGCGGTCCCGGTCGTAGCGGTCCCGATCAGAACGGTCGCGGTCGCGGCGGTCCGAGTCGGGGCGACGGTCGTCGCGGCCCGGCCGGACGACCAGGCCCGAGCGGGTGCGGTCGGGCGTGGTGTCGCGCGGCGGCTGCACGTATGTCGCGCGGCCGGGGGGTGCCGGGCTGGCGGCGGGAGGTGGCGGGGTCGGGCGCGGCTGGCCGCGGTCGCCCCGCTGTCCGCCTGGGGTGTTCTGACCACGGGGCTGGCGCTCGGCCGTCGTTTGTTGGGCGGCGGGGGCGCTTTCGGGCTTGGGCTGCGGCGGGCGGGGCTTGGAAAGCGTGCTGGCGGTGCGGTCGGGCTCGTCGGCGCGGGCGGGGGCGGCCGGATGAGCGAGGGCCAGGCAACCGAGGATCACGAGGGTGGTGGGGGAGACGCCGTTCATGATGCACCGCCTTTCGGTCGCCCCGCCGCGGCGAGCGCAGAGGGCCATGGTTGTAACGCGATGTCGGCGGCCGGTTGACGCATCGGGTCTGGACGGAGCGATACAGGGAACCGTCTCGTTTGGATGATGTTCGCACCGGCCATCGCATGCAGGCCTTTGGGGGGATGAGGGGGGATCGAGGGGTGGAGATGTGCCGCCCGCTGTCGACGGGCCGGACCTCCCCGACGGTCGATGCGGCTCCCGGGCCGACCGACGTCGGCAGCACACGCAATCAGCAGTGCACCCGTCGTGGTTGAGACTCGGACGCCGTTTGCCGCTGCAAAGCCTGTGAACGCCGTGATCAGCGCGGCATTGCTTCGGTTATTTCGCCTTCGGGGCCGATGGTGATCGCGGGTGCCTGCCGCAGCGGGATGGTCGGGTGATAGCGTGCGGCACGGCGATCGCCGGTGCGGCTGAGGGCACCGACTCACCCGGCGAGTGTTCTGTCTGTCACCTGGATCGCCAGCACGGGGGAGATCGAGTCCGTTACCGGGACGCCAGAACACCCGTTCTGGGTTGACGGTAAGGCGGCATTCGTGCCGATGGGCGAGCTTGAGGTCGGCGATGAACTTGTGCTTGCCCGCGGCGGGTCCGCTCGGGTCGTGAGCCTGACGGCTCCTCGTGGGCCGCCAGCGGGTGGGCAAGGCTCGCTTACCACCTATAACTTCGAGGTGGCCGAGGCCCACAC
>JBBQRT010000097.1:0-7601 GCA_038214505.1 Phycisphaerales bacterium
GCGTCTGCTCTGAGCGGGCGTTGCTCGGTGTGCCGCCGGGTTCGATGCCCCTGACGCCGCCGGATCGCGGTTTTTCTTGGGACGTTGGGGACGGGCGACAAGGTGTCGGGTGGACAAGGTGTCGAGAGGACAAGGTGTCGAGGTGGCAAGGGGAAGAAGGTTTCAGCGGCCGCCTGATCCTCCCTTTGACACCTCGCCCTCTCGCCACCACGGCACCTCCCCGGGGCCCCTCCCCACCTCTGTGCCTCTGTCCCTCCGTGCCTCCGTCGCTTCCCCCATGCCTACCCTCACCCCCTCATCCACACATCGGGCGGTGAGTCTGCGACGGCTCGGGCGGTCCCTGTTGGGCCGCCGGGGAGGGGGGAGGGGGGTCGCGGGCTCTGGACCCCGGAGGTTTTGCACCATGGCCGACAACGCCACCCAAGAGCGTCCCAACAAGGTTTCCGTCACCGACATCGGGCCGTGCCTGAAGAAGCTCAGCATCGAGATTCCCGCCGCGACCGTCGCCGAGCAGCTGGGCAACAGCATCGACACGCTGCTGGTCGAGGCCGAGCTGCCGGGCTTCCGCAAGGGCCGGGCCCCCAAGCGGCTTGTCGAGCGGAAGTTCGGCTCGACGGTCCGCCGCGAGGCCAAGAACCAGCTGGTCGCCACGGCCTATCAGAAGGCCATCGAGGAGCACAAGCTCCGCGTCGTCGGCGACCCGACCAGCGACACGCTCACCGGCGTCGATATCGAGGACGGCAAGCCGCTGTTCTTCGAGGTCGAGCTGGAAGTCTCGCCCGAGTTCGAGCTGCCCGAGCTCGACGGGATCGAGGTCAAGAAGCCCCTCATCCAGACCACCGCCGCCATGATCGACACCGAGGTCGAGCGGCTCCGCCTCAACGAGGGCGCGCTCGAGGCCCGCGACACCGTCGAGCCCGGCGACTATCTCACCGGGCACGCGGTGATGAAGTCCGAGGACGGCAAGGTCATCCTGGACATCAACGACGCGGTCATCCAGGTCCCGACCGCCGACAAGGACGGCAAGGGCATGATCCTGGGCGTCGTCGTCGAGGACTTCTCCACGCAGATCGGCAAGCCCGAGATCGGCAAGTCGCTTACGGTCAAGACCGTCGGCCCCGAGCAGCACGAGAACGAGGCCGTCCGCGGCAAGGACGTGGTCATCTCGTTCTCCATCAAGCGGGCCGACCGCATCATCCCCGCAAGCGTCGAGGACGTCGCGGCCCGCTACGGCATGGAGAGCCCCGAGCAGGTCCGCGAGGCCGTCAAGGCGCGGATCGAGCAGCGCGTGCAGGTCGACCAGGTCACCGCGATGCGCAACCAGGTCGCCAAGCACCTTCTGGACTCGACGGCCATGACCCTGCCCGAGCGGCTGACCGCTCTTCAGAGCGCCCGCAACCTCGAGCGTGCCCGCATGGAGCTCATGTACCGCGGCACCGATCCCCAGGCCATCGAGGAGAACCTCGCCAACCTCCGCTCGGGCACCGCGGATGCCGCGGCCCGCGAGCTCAAGCTGTTCTTTGCGCTCGACAAGGCCGCCGAGAAGCTCGACATCAAGGTCTCCGAGGCCGAGATGAACAACCGGATCGCCCAGATGGCCTTCAGCCGCGGCGAGCGGCCCGAGAAGCTCCGCCAGGAGATCATCTCGCGCAACCAGGTCGGCACCGTCTTCCAGCAGATCCGCGAGCACAAGACCCTCGACGCGATCCTCTCCAAGGCGAAGGTCGCCGAGATGAGCGTCGAGGAGTTCAACAAGGCCATGGGCGCGGAGGCCCCGGCCGCCGACGCCAAGCCCAAGAAGGCCAAGGCCGAGAAGCCCGAACCCGCGGGCGACGACGCCCCCAAGGCCAAGGGCGGGTCCAAGAAGAAGAAGTCCGAGGACTGAGGCTTCGGGTCAGACTTTGCATGAATCATCAACGGCCCCGGGCGCTTTGCCCGGGGCCGCTGTGCTTTCGTAGCCTCATCGCTCGCGAGCGGGAGATTCGGGGGGAGAGGAGGCGGAGAAGCTCCGCCGATCACTCGACCCACACCTTACCAAGCGCTTCGAGCAGCACCTTCTCCGCCCCATCAAGCCCTTCGCTGGACTTGGCTCCCGCCGCCCGTGCGTGCCCGCCGCCGCCGACGATCTGGGCCGCCTGGTTCATGTCGATCGCGCGCATCCCGGGCTTTGATCGCAGCGAGATCTTTGTCAGCGCGTCCTTGCCGGGCTGGTCGGCGGACCGCGGATTCTCGACCAGCACGCACGACACGCGGACGGTCTCGACCGTCAGCACCATGTCGGCGAAGCCGCCCGTGTCGTTGCGGGTCGCCCCCGTCTCGATGAAGTCGCGGTCGCTCAGCCGCATGGTGGCGATCTGTCCGCGCTCGTGCAGCCGCAGGCTCGTCAGGGCCCGACCGAGCAGAGCCCAGCGCGAGGGCGCGTCCTGCTGCTCGATGAGCGCATACAGCCGCGTGTGATCAACGCCGGCCTGCAGGAGGTCCGCCGCCAGCCGCAGCGTCTCGGGCGTCACGCTCGAATACCGGAACCACCCCGTGTCCGTCGCCAGCCCCAGATACAGCGGCTCGGCCACGTCTCCCGGCAGCGCCGCCGCCGCAACGCCAAGCAATCGGGCGCACAGCGGCGCGACGACCTGCGTCGCCGAAGCGCACTCGGGCCGCACGACCCGCCGCGCCGCCACCGCAACGTCGCCGTTGAGATGGTGGTCAAGCAGCACCGTGCTCGCCGCCCGCCCCTCGAGCCACGGCCGCAGCTCCGCAAGCTGGCTCCAGGACCCCGTGTCCACCACGACGCACATATCCGCGTTGCCGACCGGCTCGCCGTCGACAGGCTTTGCCGCCGCGCCGGGCGTAAACTCGCGAAGCGCAACCGGAGTGCCATTCCCGAGCACCCCTGCGGCCCACCTCGGCACCGGCCCCGCGACCCAGATCTGAACACTCTTGCCGATCCGGGCAAGGGCCCGGGCCACGCTCAGGCTGGAGCCGATCGCGTCCCCGTCGGGCTTGGCGTGCGTCACGACGACGACCGACCGCACCGATGACGCCGATAGCGCCGCCGCGATGTCCTCGACGCTCGACGACGATGTCCAAGCCTTCGACGCTGCGCTGGGCCCGTCAGTCACGCGATCGCCTCCCTCGGCTCGCGCCGGTGGTTTACAGCTGGCACAACCGTCCCGCCCGTCGCCGCCGTCCCATCTGCCGCCTCGTCAACCATCCGCCGCACCTGCTCGATGTCCCGCCCCATCTGCGCGAGCAGGGCGGGCAGGCCGCCGAACTTCACCTGCTCCCGCACCCAGCCGATGAACTCCAGCCGGATCGGCCAGCCGTACTCGCTCAAACCCTCGATCGGTGACCACGCGGCTGCCCCGGAGCCATCCCCGAGATCCGGCCGCAGCAGGAACGCCTCGACGGCCCGCTGATTGACGCCGAACGTCGGCTTGGTCCCCACGCTGATCGCGGCCCCGAGCACGCGCCCGTCCGGCAGCGTCGCCCGCCCCGCATACACCCCGTCGCCCGGCGCTAGGCACTCCGACGCCACGTTGGCCGTCGGATAGCCGATCGTCCGCCCGCGCTGGTCGCCCCGGACCACCGTGCCCTCGACCTCGTAGAAACGCCCGAGCACCGCCGCAGCATCGCGCACGCGGCCGAGCCCCAAGAGCTCTCGCACCACCGTGCTCCGCGCCGGCACGAGCTGATCGTTGGTCAGCGCAACCTCGACCGGCTCGACGACCCGCACCGCAAACCCCATCGCCGCGCCGAGCCGCCCGAGCGTCTCAACGTCGCCGCCGCGCTTGCGGCCGAAGTGAAAGTCCGGCCCCTCGACGAACGCCACCGGCCGGTACTGCTCAACGCACCGGCGGATGAATGTTTCGGCCTCCAGCCCCAAGAGCTCGGGCGTCGGCTCCAGCCGGACCACCTCGTCGGCCCCCGCTGCGAGCAGCAGCTCCCGCCGCCGCTCAAAGCTCGTCAGCCGTGACGGCACGTTCATCGGCGCGAGCAGCACCGCCGGACTCGGATCAAACACCAGTGCCACCACCCGCCCGGCGCCCCGCTCGCGGGCAACCGCCCGGGCCGTGTGGATCAGGGCTTGGTGTCCCACGTGCACGCCATCAAACGCGCCGATGGTCAGTACTGCGCCGCCACCGGGCGCGAGAGCGGGGGGATGCACAGCGGGTCGCTCGGGGACGATCGTCATGGTCGGCCAGATCCTATCAGCCGTCATCGTCGGCTCTATGCCACCGGGCGAGAGGCGGGCATCATTGAACGCGAGGTCGCGTAGAGCTTGAAGAGAGGGCCGAACGCGGAGGAACCAGAGCGATCGGAGGAAGCCAGAGGAACGCTTGGTTTCGAGCCAGACTTCTTCTCTGGTGTCCTCCGCTTCCTCGGCGTGCTCTGATTTCCGGCCCGAAGCTCCCGTTCGAGAGTTTCGGGCCGTCGCGTTCGATCCGCCCACGACTCGCCTCTGGTTTTCACTGGTTCATCGCCCACGCCCGCGCCGTCGAACGCACTCCGCACCCACCCCGCGCGCGACTTCTAAACTCCAGCCGTTCCCGCCCGCTCTCCCGGAGCCTCCTCGTCCATGGCGATCTTCTCTCGCAAGCCCAAGCCCCCCGTCTCGGTCCCGCTTTCTGCTCTCAATCCCACCCGCTCACCGGCTCACGCCGGCGCCGATGTCGAGCCGAGGGTTCAGGAGGTCGGCCGTCAGATGCTCGACCTCTCCCGCGGCCACAAATCCGGTCTGCTCTCGGCGAAGTTCTACTCCGACTGGCTCATGGAGTGGTCCATGAAGGACCCCAACTTCAAGGTCCAGATGTTCCGCTACGTCGACGCCTTTCCCGTCCTCCGCAGCACCGACGACAAGTTCAACGTGCTCAAGGACTATCTCTCCCAGCCCGGCGTGACGGCCCCGGGCCCCATCGCCGCGGGCATCGCCGCCGGCGGGCTGGCCAAGGGCCTGTTCGTCTCCACCATGAGCAAGCAGATCGAGGGCATGGCCGGCAAGTTCATCGCGGGCACGGACGCCCGCTCCGCCCTGCCCAACCTCGCCGACTATTGGAAGCGCGGCATCGCCTTCTCCGTCGACCTCCTGGGCGAGGCATGCGTCTCCGACGCCGAGGCCGACCAGTATCAGGCCAAGTACCTCGACCTGATCAACAACCTCCCCGCCGCCGTCGCGTCTTGGACGCCAAACCCGCGCCTCGAGTCCGACCACCTCGGCCCCATCCCCCGCACCAACGTCTCGATCAAGATCAGCTCGCTCTCGGTCCGCGTCGACCCCATCGACACCGAGGGCTCGATCCGCGAGCTCATGAAGCGATTGCTCCCCGTCCTTCAGGCGGCGAAGGCCAAGGGCGTGTTCGTCAACTTCGACATGGAGCAGTTCGCTCTCAAAGACCTGACCATCGAACTCTTCCAGCGCTGCGTCGAGGCCGTCGACTTTGAGGCCGGCCTCGCGATGCAGGCCTATCTCCGCTCGGGCGAGGACGACGCCCGCCGCATCTGCGCCTGGGCCAAGGCCAAGAACAAGCAGGTCACTGTCCGGCTCGTGAAGGGCGCGTACTGGGACTATCAGGTCATCCACGCCGAGCAGATGGGCTGGCCCTGCCCAGTCTGGAGCACCAAGCGCCAGACCGACGCCTGCTTCGAGCGCATGACCGACATCTTCCTCGATTGCGCCCCCCGCGCCGCCTCCGAGGGCGGCGTCAAGCTCGCGCTTGGCTCGCACAACGTCCGGTCGATCGCGTACGCCCTCGCCGCCTGCGAGCAGCGCGGCCTGCCCCACGCCGCGCTCGAACTCCAGATGCTCCACGGCATGGCCGACCAGCTCAAGCACGCCGCCGCCCAGATGGGCCTCCGCATCCGCGAGTATGTCCCCGTCGGCGAGATGATCCCGGGCATGGCCTACCTCGTCCGGCGACTGCTGGAGAACACGTCCAACGAATCCTGGCTCAAGGCCGGCTTCCTTGACAACGCCGACGCCGGCAAGCTCCTGGCCAGCCCGCACGTCAACCACTCTGACGACAAGCCCGATCTCCTAGCCATCGCGCCAGAGCGCCACGCTCTCAGCGTCGCCGTCCCCGGCGTCGGCGACGGCCGGGCGTTCGTCAACGAGCCCTTCCGCGACTTCTCAAGGCGCGATGTCCGCGATGCCTTCGCCCGTGCTGTCGCCGCCGCGAGCGTGCCTTCCGTCGCCAACGACCGCTCGCCCGAGCAGGGCGCCGCCATGGTGGCCCAGGCCGCCGCGGCGTTCCCCGCCTGGCGCGACGAAGACCCGATCAGGCGTTCGGGCATCCTCGTCAAGGCCGCCGCGCTCATGCGCCACCGCCGCGACGAGCTCTCGGGCGTCATGATCAAAGAGGCCGGCAAGACCTGGCGCGAGGCCGACGCCGACACCTGCGAGGCCATCGACTTCTGCGAGTATTACGCCCGCGAGTCCGCACGCCTCTTTGCGCCGCAGCGACTGGGCCGCTTCATCGGCGAGCTCGACGAGCTCTGGCACCAGCCCCGCGGCGTGTGCGTCATCATCAGCCCGTGGAACTTTCCGCTGGCCATCTGCACCGGCATGACCGTCGCCGCGCTTGCCGCCGGCAACACCGCCGTCGTCAAGCCCGCCGAGCAGACCCCCGGTATCGCCCGGCTCATGCACGAGATCCTGCTTCAGGCCGGCATCCCCCGCGGCGTGCTGCACTTCTGCCCCGCCCCGGGCGAGAGCACCGGTGCCGCCCTCGTCCGCCATTCCGAGGTCGCCGTCATCGCCTTCACCGGCTCCCGCGATGTCGGCCTGGACATCCTCAGCGGCGCCGCGCCCCCCAGCCCTTTCTCCCCCGGTGGGGCGGGCCTCCCATCTGCCAATCCCGCCAGCCTCACGCACATCAAGCGCGTCATCTGCGAGATGGGCGGCAAGAACGCCATCATCATCGATGCCTCCGCCGACCTCGACGAGGCCGTGCTCGCCATCCGCCAATCCGCCTTCGGGTTCCAGGGCCAGAAGTGCTCCGCCGCCTCCCGTCTGATTGTCGTCGACGCCCAGGGCCCCTCCGGTCCGGCCATCACGCACGTCATCCAGCGCCTCGTGGAAGCCACGAAGGCCCTGGTCATCGGCGACCCGGCCCTGCCCGGCACCGACATCGGCCCCGTCATCGATGCCGACGCCCAGGCCAAGATTGTCGGCATGATTGAGAGGGCCAAGGACGAGGGCTGCCGCCTCGAACTCGCCATGACGCCCCCGCCCGGCGCAGGACCCGGCCCGGGCTGGCAGATAAATGCCGCCTCCCGCACACTCCACTACGTCGCCCCCCACATCTTCTCCGGTGTGAACGTCAACCACACCATCGCTCGCGAAGAGATCTTCGGCCCCGTCCTGGCCGTCATGCACGCATCGAGCTTCGACGACGCGCTCAATATCGCTAACGCCAGCGTCTACAAGCTCACCGGCGGCGTCTTCAGCCGCACCCCCAGCCACCTCCAGCAGGCCAAGCGAGAGTTCCGCGTCGGCAACCTCTACCTCAACCGCGGCATCACCGGCGCACTCGTCGCCCGCCAGCCCTTCGGCGGCTTCGCCATGTCCGGCGTGGGCTCCAAGGCCGGCGGGGCCGAATATCTCT
>JBBQRT010000098.1:0-7550 GCA_038214505.1 Phycisphaerales bacterium
CAAGTCCGTCGATGTGGTGGTCGTCAAGGACGGTGTTGGTCCCGTCATCGCCGTTTCAATGAAGGGAACGCTCGGAGCGTTCCGCAACCTGACGAACAGAATGGAGGAGGCGGTCGGGGACTGCACGAACCTGCACATCTCGTACCCTGCTCTGGTCTATGGGTTCCTGCACGTGCTGACGGCCACGCCTGCGGGGGACGGTGTCAGGCCGAATGACGTTGCCGTGAAGGATGGGATGGTCGTCGATTCGCTGCGGCGGTATCACGACGTTCTCGCGCGGCTGGCCGGTCGCGACGATGTGCGGGCAGCGACGACGCGGTACGAGGCGGTCGGAATGGCGCTGATCGA
Source organism: Phycisphaerales bacterium (assembly GCA_038214505.1). GTDB lineage: Bacteria > Planctomycetota > Phycisphaerae > Phycisphaerales > UBA1924 > UBA4658. Next base: position 349 of record JBBQRT010000098.1, read on the forward strand.
GCCGCGCGGCCGGTTGGCTGGACAGTTGTTTCCGCCGTTCCCCGAGCCTGACAGCCCTCTGCGCTTCGATCGGTTCTTCGAGACCTTGTACGCGCAGTATGACCTGCGATTCGTGTACACCGCGCCGAAGCTCGCCCCGGTCACCAAGCGGACGGCATGGGCGGAGGATTCGCCCGCCCTCGATGGTGACTGGAAGTACGACTACTCACCTCGGCTGCACGCCGAGCCCGATCCCGAGCCAGAAACTGAGGACGACGGCGGCGTCGGTTCGTGATATTGCTAGTCATTGCGTACGCGAATCCAACAGCGTATTGAAGTGCCGCCTCCCTCTCGTCGATGGTTGCGATGCCCGGCAGCCGCCCGGCGTGTCGCCCCACGTTTCATCGTCCCGCAGGTGCGGGACGGGTGGGGGGTGTGTTCTCCCAGGACGTGAGGGCGGGCCGTCGATGCACGGAGTCTCCAAGATATGACCGCGAACCTTCCGAACAAGATCCCCGACCTGGTCGCCTGGGCCAACACCCGGACCAACGCCTGGCAGCAGGCGGGCGCCGCCATCGGCCTCAGCGAGCCGCAGATCCAGGCCTTCACCACCCTGGCCGAGGCCCTGTCCACCACCGTCCAGGCCGCCGACCAGGCCCGCTCGGCCTCCAAGGGCGCGACCCTCGAGCAGGCCGACGCCGTCGCCGCCTTCCGCGCGCTCGCCGCCGCCTACATCAGCATCATCAAGGGCTTCGCCGAGAGTTCGGGCAACGTCTCGGTCTACAAGCTCGCCGAGATCTCACCCGACGCGCCCCCGGGCCCCGCCCCCGAGCCCGTCCCCCCCGAGACCTTCACCGCGACCGTCAACACCAGCGGCTCGATCACCCTCAAGTTCAAGGTCACCCAGCCCAAGGGCGTCTCGGGCGTGTCCTACCTCGTGGGCCGCCTCATCAACGGCGGCACCGGCGTCCCCGTCAACCTCGGCACCGCCGACCGCAAGAAGATGTTCACCGACACCACCCTCCCCCTGGGCGTCGACCGCGTCACCTACGTCATCACCCCGACCCGCGGCCCCGTCCGCGGCCCCGACAGCAAGGCGTTCAACATCCAGTTCGGGTCCGTCGCGGGCGGGCCGCCGGGGGTGATCGCCACGAGCGTTGCGGCGCCGGCTTCGGGGATGAAGCTGGCGGCTTGATTGGTGGGTTGGGGGGGGGGTGGGGGATGGAACGCGGGGACGGGGGACGCAGAGTCGGGAGGAGTGGGAGAGAGGCAGAGAGCGGGATGGGCCGAGGGTTGGCGGCCTTCAACCCGCTTGCTCTTGCCTTTGCCCGCGGTTAGGCGTCTCGGCGTTCAAGCCCAAGGCCCAGAGAACCCAACACTGCTCAACGCCCGGCTTTGCGGCCGGGTGTTGTCTTGCGCGGCGGGAAGCGGGGAGGGGGGAGCGGGGAGGGGTGGAGGGGTGGACGGGGGGGAAAGCGGGGAAAGGGCGCGCGGGGATGTGTTGCTTGGGGTTGACCGTTTGAACGCGAAGGAACCGAAGGGGAGGCCGAAGGACACGAATAGGAGGCGGGAGGGGATGGGGGGTGGGGATGGGGATGGGGGTTGGGGCTTCGTCCTGTTCGCGGCCTTCGGGTCTTTGCTTCGCTTGCTTCGCGTCGATCGGTTCACCCCAAGCACCAGGCTCGCGCCCGGGCCTTCTCTGGATTGGGTCGATGTCTCCGTGCCTTTGTGGTTGGCTGCCGGGCTTTGGTTTGGGGCGGCCACGCGTCGGGGGACGGCGGGTGCAGCGCCCGCCCCACGGGGAGCGAGAGGGGTCTTCTCGTCCTTGCATCGCCTCATTGCTGTCCCCCGAATATCCCCGGGACATTGCCGAGCCCGCATCCCGCTCGACGCGCAAACCCCTAGAATGACTCGACCCCGAGCACTCTCCCCTATTCCGACCCAGCCTTCGAAGGACACCCCTCCCCATGGCCGACCTCAAGAATCTCAAGGGCATCTCCGCCGAGGACAAGAAGCTTCTCGAGCAGGCCGAGGAATGGATGGGGGTCGAACCCACGAAGATGGGGCCCGTGAAGAACATGTTCTGGGGGAACATGAAGGAAGACTTTTACTTCCCGTATCCGACGACCGACGCCCGGGAAACGGCCGAGTGCGACCAGCTCTTGGCTCGCGTGGACGATTATCTCCGGAACGAGCACCCGAGCATCCAGATCGATCAGGAGCAGGAGATCCCGCGCTGGGTGATCGACAAGCTGTTCGCGCTCGGGGTCCTCGGGATGACCATCCCCAAGGAGTTCGGCGGGCTGGGCATGGGCATCACGTCGTACAACCGGGTGCTCGAGCGGATCGGCTTCTCGTGCGGGTCGACGGCGGTGCTGGTCAGCGCCCACCAGTCGATCGGCTGCAAGGCCCTGATGCTCTTCGGCAACGAGGAGCAGAAGAAGCAGTGGCTGCCGCACCTGGCCAAGGACTGGGTGAGCGCGTTCTGTCTATCCGAGCCCAACGTCGGCTGCGACGCGGGCGGGCAGGAGACGGTCTTCGAGCGCGACGGGGATTACTACATCGTCTCGGGCGAGAAGAAGTGGGCGACGTCGGGGGCGATCGCGGGGCTCTTCACGGTCATGTGCCGCGACGCTTCGCAGGGCCCGGCGGGCAAGATCTCGGCGCTGGTCATGCACCCGTGGATGGAGGGGGTGGACATCTTCCAGATGAACCGCAGCAAGTGCGGCATCCGGGGGACCTGGCAGGCCCGGATCAGGTTCAACAAGGTGCGCGTGCACAAGTCGCATCTCCTAGGCAAGGAGGGCCGCGGCCTGCAGATGGCGCTCACGTGCCTGAACTACGGCCGCTGCACGCTGAGCGCCGGGATGCTCGGCGGGGCCCGGAAGGTGCGGGATCAGGCGACCAAGTGGGGCATGACGCGGTTCCAGTTCGGCAAGCCCCTGGCGGACAAGGAGCTGGTGCGGTGGCGCATCGCCCGCATGGCCGCTTACGACTACGCGATGGACGCGACGCTCTACATGACCACCGGGATGCTCGACCGCAAGGACGACGACATCATGGTCGAGACGGCCGTGTGCAAGACGTTCTGCTCCGAGTACGGCTGGCGGGTCGTCAACGACGGCATGCAGATCATGGGCGGCGAGAGCTACATGGTCGAGAACGAGGTCGAGCGGATCTTCCGCGACTCGCGGATCAACCTGATTGTCGAGGGCTCCAACGACCTGATGTGGTCGTTCATCTTCGGCTACGGCGGCAAGCAGCTGGCCGAGATGATGCTGGGCGTCAAGCAGTCGCTCATGAAGGAAGACGGCGAGTCGCTGGGCGGCTTCCTCTCCAAGGCCGTCAAGAACTCGCTGCGGCCGGCGATCATGAAGCGGGCCATCCCGCTGGGGCTCGAGGTGTTCCTGGGCGTGCGCCGTGCCCTGCCGCGGATCACGAAGGTGTCGACCGAGCTCCAGCCCTATGCCGACCGGCTGTGCCGTTTGGTGCGCGAGCACACGTACCAGTTCAAGGCCCTGAGCAAGCAGCACGACGCGAAGATCTTGGACCGGCAGTGCGTCCAGGCCCGGATGGGCCAGGCGGCGATGCTGATGCACGCCTATGCCTGCACGCTCAGCAAGCTCGACAGCGATCTGCGGGCCCACGCCGGCAACGGGCGGGGGGACACGGAGTTCCAGCGCGACAAGGCGGCCGCGGTCCACTTCTTCGACCTCGCGGAGCTCGAGATCATGGAGTTCTTCCGGGCCGGCTACGAGCACGCCGACACCACGATGCTCGCCTGCGCCGACGCGGCGATGGCCCACACCAGGACCTTGCCCAACAAGGACTACGTTATTCCCGAGAAGAGCCCCACCGACAGGGGCACGGGCAAGACGCCCAACCAGACGGGGATCAAGCAGTTCCCCGGCGAGCGGGCGCGGCAGTTTGCCCAGGCCCCGGCCGAGGCGAAGCGGTAAACCGAGGCGGGCTAGACATCTTGAAAGCGATCCACGACCGGGCCCATCGCGGCCCGGTCGTGCGTTTGAAGGGTGGTCGCCCGGCGTGTCGGCGCACGCGGCGCGGGGCGTTGGTGTATCCTGTTTCCGCCGGCGGCCTCACACCGCCTCCCCCGCCACAACGCCCCGGAGACCGCCCCATGGACCTGTACATCGATACCGCCAGCTTGTCGGAAATCAAAGAAGCCCACGCCCTGGGCGTTCTCGATGGCGTGACGACCAACCCGTCGCTGATCGCCAAGGAGATGTCCGGCTCGGGCGCGGTCCCGGGGCTGACCTACGCCAAGCGGCTGGCGGAGATCTGCGAGATCGTCAAGGGGCCCGTGTCGGCCGAGGTGGTCTCGCTGGAGTACGCCGGGATGATGAAGGAGGCCGAGGCGCACCTGAAGATCGCGCCCAACATCGTGGTCAAGCTGCCCACGACGATGGACGGGCTCAAGGCGTGCAAGGCCCTTTCAGAACAGGGCGTGAAGACCAACATGACGCTCGTGTTCCAGCCGCTGCAGGCGATGCTGGTGGCCAAGGCGGGCGCGTTCCTGGTCAGCCCGTTCATCGGGCGGCTCGACGACGTGGCCGAGGACGGGATGGAACTGATCGAGAAGATCCGCACCATCTACGACAACTACGGGTTCACGACCAAGATCCTGGCCGCGAGCGTGCGGCACCAGAAGCACATGGTCGATTGTGCGCTGGCGGGGTCGGACGTGGCGACGGTGCCGCTGAGCGTGATCAAGGGGATGCTGAGCCACCCGCTGACCGACAGCGGGCTCAAGAAGTTCTCCGACGACTACAAGAAGGCGTTCCCGAACGGGTGAGCCGCGGCCGCGAGTCGCCGGCGTCACTCGACCTCGAACAAGAACTCGATCTCGACTGGGACGTTCAGCGGCAGGGCGCTCGAGCCCACCGAGGCCCGGGCGTGACGGCCCGCCTCGCCGAAGACCTGCTGCAGCAGCTCGCTGGAGGCATTGGCGACCTTGTGCTGGTCGCCGAAGCCGGGGTCGGAGGCGACGAAGCAGCCGATGCGGACGACCTGGCGGATGCGGTCCAGCGAGCCAAGCGCGGCGCGTGCGGCGGCCAGGGCGTTGAGCGTGCACTGCAGGGCGCAGAGACGGGCGGATTGCAGATCCACCTGGCTCGGGACGGTGCCGGTGGCGAGCAGGACGCCGTCGCGGATCGGGATCTGGCCCGAGACATACAGCAGGTTGCCCGAGCGGCGCGTCGGGATATACGCGGCGACCGGGGCGGCCGGGGCCGGCAGCGTCAGGCCCAACGCGGCCAAGGCGGCTTCTGGGGACGCAAGGGCTGTCGATTGTGCGGCAGTAGTTGGGTCGGGCGGTGTGGACATCGATACAGCGTACCTCGGCTCGGCCGAAGGGTGCCAGCGGCGGCCGAAGAAGCAACCGCGGGAGACGCGGGAGACCGTTGAGCTGGGTGACCTAGCGCGGAAGTTGCCCGGTTTGACGAGTCCCGTGGCCGGGTGGTGTATGTGGTTCGTGGTCGGGAAACAAAAAGTGAAGATTGTCGGGGCCGGGGCATCCCGCCCGGTTTGACAGTCGTACCGGAGGATGTATCGTGTCTGCTGCACGTGCAGAATCTGGGTGTGTGAATCGGCGCTTCGGATACCCGTCGGTCCTCGTACTGATTGGTGGAACTTACCATCCACCGAACATCATTGGCCGAAGAGCCAAGCCGCACACCCGACATCCTGGTGAGACGACCCGCTCAAGGCGAGCGGGGCCTTGGGCTTGCTGAGCCCCGCCCCGTGCCGACCCAGAGTGGGCAGCGTCTTGATCGGTTCGGCCTTGGCGGCTCCGGGCGCTTGCGACATAGCAGGCGGCGGAACACGGGCCGCGAACCGTGGCGATGGGAGGCAGGCGTTCAATGGACGCTTGCCGAACGGGCCGCCGCGGGAGTCGGGAACGGATATGCGTCGGTGTCTGCCGGGCGTCCTATGGGCGTTCGGGGCCCGACAAGCCGGTGTGCGTCGAGGCCGCGATTGGCCGGCGTTCTACCGGAACTGTGAGTGATGGATTCGCTGATCGACTCCGGTGTGCGTCCTGAAGTGGGCGCGGCCGGGAGGCGGGGCGGGCCGCGCTCAGATGCAAGCCATGTTTGGGTTTCACCTTTTGGAGTATTGTCCCATGAAGAAGACTCGTGCATTCACCCTGATCGAGCTCCTGGTCGTCATCGCGATCATCGCCCTGCTGGTGGGCATCCTGCTCCCGGCCCTGGGCAAGGCTCGCCAGAGCGCCCGTCAGCTCAAGGACTCCACGCAGGTCCGCGGCGTGGTCCAGTCGCTGGTCGTCTGGGCCAGCAACAACAACAGCCAGTATCCCCTCCCCAGCGTGATCGACACGGCAGCGGCCTCCGGGACGACGCCCGACCCCGTTGGCGAGCCCCGCAACCGCCTGTCGCACATGCTCTCGCTGCTCATCTTCAACGGCAACATCAGCCCCGAGCTCCTGATCTCCCCCGCCGAGAGCAACACCGGCGCCGTGCAGCTGTTCAGCAACTACCAGTACAACAGCCCGACCAGCGCCGTGACCGCGGCCAGCGCGCTGTGGGACCCGGCCTTCAAGGCCACCCCGATGACGCAGGAGCTGCAGCGGACGACCTCGAGTCCCTCGGGCGTCGGCAACAACTCCTACGCCTCGATCTTCGCCTTCGGCAACCGCCGCAAGTACTGGAGCGACACGTATTCCTCGACCGAGGCCGTGTTCGCCAACCGCGGCCCGACCTACGCCGCCAACGACGCCGCGGCCTACCCGACCTCCGGCCGCTGGGCTCTGACCGCCGATGCCTTCGGCACCGGCTCGCAGACCCTGCTCATCCACGGCGGCCGCACGACGTGGGAGGGCAACGTTGGCTACAACGACGGCCGCGTGGTCTTCGAGACCAAGCCGAACCCCGACTCCGTGACCTACGCCACGCAGAATCCGATCGCGTCGCTGAGCAACTCCCGCGTCGCGCCGGACAACCTCTTCGTGACCGAGACCGATGCTGCCAACGTGACGGCGGGCACCACCCTCTCCACGGGCGTGGACATGTACCTGCGTCCCTGGTCGCAGGTGACGGTGGCTTCGACCACCATCACGGCCCAGCTCTGGCGCGACTGATCCGCGGCTCGCCGCAGATCTGAGTTCAACGCTTCGCACCGCCCGCCGATCTTCGGCGGGCGGTGCTCGTTTTGGGGCAATGGGTTCGACAGGCGGGGGGGGGGGGGGG
>JBBQRT010000099.1:0-7486 GCA_038214505.1 Phycisphaerales bacterium
TGAAGATGATCAGGCCGCTCAAACCCCTTCTTTTCTGGAGTTTGAAGCGGTGGCCCCGCGTACTGCGGACTCCGCTCCGAGCATTCCGACTCGGACTGCTGATGATGGTCGTGACCACGATCGTCATGATGGCCCTCGCTAGTCTTGAGGTGTCACGCGGTTCAATACTCGGTCGCTGGGGTGTCAGACCGTTCTTGCTGCCAGCCGCCCTCGGGTGGTTGGGATGGGGTGCCGGCATCTGGCGCTTCTGGACGGTGATGAAGCGAGCGGCGTCCAGCGACTCACCGCTCTGCACCAACTGCTGCTATGAGCTTGAGGAGAAGTCGGAATCAGGCCGCTGTCCTGAGTGCGGTGAGTCGATCAGCCCGTCCACCGCACGGGCCTCATGGGAATCCGCATTCGCGGCAGCGAGACTGGTCCGTGCCCCGCCACGGTCCAGGTAACACAGCGTGCGAGATGGTGCTACCACACCCCACCGCTGCCTCGGCCGGTGGCGCTGAACTCGTGCCACCGAAGTCGATCCGCTCTGGGATCGACTTCGGTGCGTTCGGCGTCGATCTCGCGGCCCGCGCCGCACGCACCGAAGGCATCTTCAAAGCAAGACGACTTCGGTGGCACGGGTCCGGCCACGGCCTCCCGGCTCCCGCCTTCGGCCTTTCAGCCAGGACGGCGCTTGAGTCCATCCGCGTCTTCGGCTCGATCGGCTTCACACGCCTAGACGCGGGCACGGCGTGGCACTCCGCCACTCCGTCACTTCCCCTCCCCCCCCTACCCTCGCCCCATGCACTGGACCGAAGAGATCCTTCAGCAGCTCGAGACGCACCCGATGCCCCCCGCCGGGACGTATGGCGGCGGCGGCGTGCACATCATCAACGACTCCAAGACGCCCTCGGGCCGGGCCCACGTCGGCTCGCTCCGCGGCGTGCTCATCCACGACGCGGTGTACCGGGCTCTCAAAGCCAAGGGCGTAAGCGTCAGGTATCGCTTCGGGTGCGACGACTACGACCCGGTCGACGAGCTGCCGCATGGGATGAAGGAGCATTTTCAGCAGTACCTCGGCCAGCCCCTGTGCAACACGCCGGCGCCGCCGGGATCGACGGCGACGGACATGGCCGATCACTTCATTACCGACTTCTGGTCGGTGTTCAAGGACCTCGGGGTCGGCGGCGAGGGCGGCTGCGAGTTTTATCGCATGCGCGATATCTATCGCTCGGGGCAGTTCAACGGGGCGATCGACCGCATCCTGAGCTCGGCCGAGCGGGTGCGGGAGATCTACAAGCAAGTCTCGAACGCCGACCGGCCCAGGGGCTGGCTGCCGTTCCAGGCCATCTGCGAGAAGTGCGGGCGGATCGGGACAGTTGAGTGCACGAACTACGACGCGGCGGCCCACACCGTCGAGTATCACTGCCGGACGGACCTGGTCGAGTGGGCCAAGGGCTGCGGGAACCGGGGGAAGGTCTCGGCGCTCGACGGCAAGGGCAAGCTGCCGTGGAAGCTCGAATGGGTGGCGAAGTGGGCGACGTTTCCGGTAACCGTCGAGGGCGCGGGTGAAGACCACAACACCAAGGGCGGCTCGCGGGACGTGGCGGCTCACTGCCTTAAGGCCCTCTACGGGCGGGAAGCCCCGCTGAACATCCCCTACGGCTTCATCCTGATCGGCGGGCGGAAAATGAGCTCGTCGAAGGGTCTTGGCGTGACGGCCCGGGAGATGGCGGACTTTCTGCCGCCGGAAGTTCTGCGGTACTTGATGATCCGGACGCGGCCCAAGAGCCAGGCGAACTTCGAGCCCACCGAAGAATCGCTCGTCAAGCTGTTCAACGAGCTGGACCGCTCGCACCTCAAGACCTTTACCGACGAGAAGTATCCGGCGGCGGAGAAGACGTCGTACCTCCTGAGCGTGGTGCACGAGAAGGATCCCGCGGAGGCGGGGGCGTTCTTCGACTCCGAGTTCCAGCTCGTGCTCGCGCTTGTGCAGATGCCCCACCTTGATATCTACGCCGAGTTTGCCCGGATCAAGGGCTCGGCCCTGTCGCCGATCGAGCGGTCCCACCTCGACCGGCGGATCCACGCGGCGAAGTTCTTCATCGCCAACCTGTCGCTCCCCGAGGAGCGGCTGACGCTGCAGACCACGCCGCCGATAGGGGCCAAGGAGTTGAGCGCCACGCAGCGGGCGTTCTGCCGCGTGCTGAGCGGGCGACTTTCCAAGTGCGAGTGGAACGGCGAGGCGATCCAGTCGGCGGTGTTCGACGCCGCGCGGCTTTCGCCGATCGATCAACCGTCGGCGTTCCTGGCCTTCTACCGCGTTCTGCTCGACAACACCCGGGGGCCCAAGGCGGGGAACTTTCTGGCGTTCCTGGGCCGCGACTCGGTCGTTCGGCTCTTCGGCGAGGTGCCGTGGGACGCGGCGACAGACGAGGCGGCTCATCTGCGGGCGACGGCGGGCACCCTGGACGACCTGAAGAAGTTTCTGACCACCGGCAAGCCCACGCCGCCGACGCCGGTGCACGGGGCGGTGCATGTCCGCAGCGCCGGAGCGGGGAAGGTTGTCGAGGCCCACATCGTGATGCTGGACGGCAAGGAGCACCTCCGCCGGGTCAGGGTCGACGCGGATCAGACGGCGGCGAGTGTGGAGGCCGAGGTCCGGCGCTTGCTGCCGACGCAGTTGGCCTGATTCCTGCTCGCTGCCCGATTCCACGCGCAATCGGCCCGAGGGATCGAATGCTGGGGGTCGGGCGGGGGGGGTCGGGGCGAACGAGCGTCAAGAATCTTCGCAGATTGTTCGCCGCAATCCGAAGTTTGCCATTTCCCGCTTGTAGGGCGACATGGTATTTTGAGATGAATCTCTCTCGAAGCACCGGCGTCGGGCTTCGCTGTTGTCCTTGTCGAACTCTCTGTTCAGGAGAAATCCATGAAGTTGTCCATGCGTGCGGTGCGTGTCGGTCTCGTCGCTTCGGCCTCGCTGCTGACCGCCGCGGCGGGGCAGGCGGGCGCTCAGATCATCCAGTTTGACCTCATCGGTCGTGCGGGCAGTGGCCTCCTGGCGGGCAACGAGAACTTCACGGTGAACGGGACGTTCGGCTCGGGCGGAGAGATCGGGCAGGGCATCTTCTTCAACGCCGCGACCAACCAGCTCACGATCAACGTCGGCTGGGGCTCGGCCAACGGCTTCTCCAACCTCACCGGCAACGCAACCGTGGGCCATATCCACGGGCCGACCACCTCGGCCGCCCCCGCGTCGTTTACGCAGAGCGCGGGCGTGAAGTACGGCCTTGACAACCTCGCGGGCTGGAACCCGAGCGCGTCCGCGGGCAGCTTCATCGGGACCATCAGCATCCTGCCGGCGGACGTGCAGGGGCTCTACGACGGCAAGTTCTACATCAATGTGCACACGAGCCTGAACGGCCCCGGAGAGATCCGCGGCCAGCTCGTCCCCGCGCCGGGCGCGGCTGGGCTGCTCCTGGGTAGCGGGCTCCTCGCGGCGCGTCGTCGTCGCCGTTAAGTTCGGCGGGTCGAACACAAGTCACTTGGAAGCGGGCGTCCGATCAGTTCGGACGCCCGCTGTGTTCTCAGCTCCGGACCGCAACGTCCGACCGGCAGGCGTTCAACGCATTCTGCAAGTCGGCGATCAGGTCGTCGACGTGCTCGATGCCGACGCTGAGCCGGACGAGCGTGTCGGAAATCCCCAGCTCGGCACGCATGGCGGGAGGAACGCTGGCGTGGGTCATGATGGCGGGGTGCTCGATGAGGCTCTCGACGCCGCCGAGGCTCTCGGCGAGGGTGAACAGGCGGGTGTTTTCGAGGAACCGCCGGGCCTGATCGATGCCGCCGGAAACGAAGAAGGTGATCATGCCGCCGAAGCCTCTCATCTGGCGCTTGGCGAGCTCGTGCTGCGGGTGGGAGGCGAGGCCGGGGTAGATGACGCGCTCGACCCCCCCATCCCCCCCATCCCCCCCACCGCTGCCGCCCGCTCCGCCGTTTGCCCGTGATTCGAGCCAGCGGGCGATCTTCAGGCCGCTCTCGTTGTGACGCTGCATGCGGAGGGCGAGGGTCTTGATGCCGCGGAGGACGAGGTAGGCGTCGAACGGGCCCATGACGGCGCCCACGGCGTTCTGGTGGAAGCGGAGCCTCTGGGCGAGCTCGTGGCTGCCGGTGACGAGCACGCCGCCGACGACATCGGAGTGGCCGCCGAGATACTTGGTCGCGCTGTGGTGCACGATGTCGACGCCGAAGGAAAGCGGGCTCTGGTTGACAGGCGAGCAGAAGGTGTTGTCGCAGACGACCAGGCACCCGGGGTTGATCGCCTTGGCGGCCTTGTTCACAGCGGCGAGGTCCACGAGCTTGAGCATCGGGTTGGTCGGCGTCTCGAGCCAGACGAGGCTGGTCCGGGGCGTCATGGCCTTCGCGAGATTGGCCGGATCGGTGAGGTCGGCGAAGGCGACCTGGAGGCCTTGAGAGCGGGCCTTGACACGCTGGAGCTGGCGGTTGGTCCCGCCGTAGACGTCGTCCATGCACACGACGTGGTCGCCCGCGGTCAGCAGCTCGAGCACGCAGTCCATGGCGGCGAGGCCCGATGCGAAGGCGAAGCCGCCGAAGGTTGTGTCCTGAGTCTCGGTGAGGGTGGAGCCTTCGAGGCGGGCGACCATGCGTTCGAGCGCATAGCGGGTCGGATTGTGCGAGCGGGAATACTCGAAGCCCGTGTGCTCGCCGGGGGAGCGCTGTGCATAGGTCGAGGAGGTGAAGATCGGCGGCATAACGGCCCCGGTCACGGGCTCTGGCCGCTGGCCGGCGTGGATGACCAGGGTGTCGGTGTGGAGCGGGCTCTGGGGATGGGCGTGGGAGTTGTGGGCCATGGTGTAAGCTCAGCGGGGCAGGCGGGTGCGGAGATAGTGGATCATGTCGAGCTTGGTGATCAGGCCGTAAAAGGTGCCGTCCTTCTCGGTGACGATGGCGACGCGGTCGGCGCGGAAGATGGGCATGAGGGCATCGACGGGCGTCTCGGGGCGAACGGTCTCGAGGCGGCGGGTCATGAAGTCGCTGACGGGCTTGTCGAGCGTGCCCCCCTGCCCGGCGGCGCCGGAGTCGTGGCTGATGGCCAGCAGGATGTCGCCCTCGTCGACGATGCCGACGACCTTTCCCCCCCGGCCTTCGTCTTCGATCACGACCATCTGCGAGACGCCGTAGAGGCCCATGCGCTTGATGACGTTGCGGATCGGGTCGGTGGGGGTGAGGGTGTAGTCCTCGTTGAGGTCGTGGCGGCGGGCGATGAGATCGCGGAGGTCGTTGGTGGCGTCGCGTTTGATGAACCCGTTGTCGAGCATCCAGAAGTCGTTGAACATCTTGGAGAGGTACTTCGCGCCCGAGTCGCAGATGAGCGTGACGACATTCATCGGGCGGCCGCCGGCGGGCTTGGGCTGCCGCCGACAGAATGTCAGCGCGCCCGACAGAATGCAGCCCGTCGACGAACCGGCCAGGATGCCCTCGCGGGCCAGGAGCTCGCGGGCGGCGTGGAACGCCTCGGCATCGGAGACCGCGACCGCCTCGCTGACCAGATCAAGGTCGCATATGTCGGGTATGAAGTCCTCGCCCATGCCCTCGACGAGCCACGAGCCGGGCTTGACCTTCTTGTTCTCGTTGATGAGCGGCGCGAGGATCGAACCGACGGGGTCGGCCAGCACGAGCTTGACGCTCGGGTTCTTCTCGCGAAGATACCTGCCCACGCCCGAGAGCGTGCCGCCCGAGCCCACGCCGCAGACGAACGCGTCGACGCCGCCCAGCGGTTCGAGCTGACGCCAGATCTCCGGCCCGGTGTGGTCGTAGTGGGCCTTGGTATTGTCGGGGTTGCCGAACTGGTTGACGTAGAGGGAGTTCGGGGTCCTCTTCGCCAGCGCGGCGGCGACGTCCTGGTAATACTCGGGGTGGCCGCGCTCGACGTCGGAGCGGGTCAGGATGACCGTCGCGCCCATGGCCTTGAGGTGCTGGATCTTCTCCTGAGACATCTTGTCGGGCATGACGAACGTGATGCCGTAGCCGCGCTGCTTGCCCACCAGCGCGAGGGCCAGGCCCGTGTTGCCGGCCGTCGCCTCGATGATGGTTGGCCGCGGGTCCGCCTTCGGGTTTAGCCGTCCGTCCCGCTCGGCGGCCTCGATCATCGAGAGGCCGATGCGATCCTTGATCGAGCCCGCGGGGTTGGCCAGCTCCATCTTGCCGAAGAGCCGGCACGGGCCGGTATCGAGCCGGCGGAGCTCGAGCATCGGCGTGTTACCGATCATGTCGAGCACGCTGGAATAGACCGGGGCCATGGGGTGGACGGTGCTGGGCATAAGCAGTCAGTTTAGCCGAGGCCGCCCGCCCCTTCGCCCGGGGGAACGCCCGGAACGCCCGGAACGCCGCGTCACGGGGTTTTGTCAGGGGAAGCCGGCCCGTCGGTACGGGCGGGAAAGTTTGTGCTCAGCCAGCGATCAACCATCACGGCGTAGCCCCGCTCGTCGGCGTAGCGGAAGTGGTCGCCCTCGAACTCGGCGTAGTCAATGCGGGCGGGGATCCTCGACAGCGCCCGGCCGTGGGCGAGGGGGACGATCTGGTCGCGCGTGCCGTGAGTGAGAAGAACCGGGTACGCGGCCCGGGCCAGGGCCGCGCGGTTGTTGAACGGGTGGAGCACGAGCAGGGGCGGGACGCCGAACTGCCAGGAATAGTCGGAGATGGCCGTGAAGGTGCTGCGCAGGATCAGCCCCGCGGGGGGTTCTGACTGGGCGACGGCCGCCGCGACCCCGCCGCCGAGGGAATAGCCGACATAGATGATCGGGACTTCCGGGCCGACGCGCTGCCTGACCCAGCGGGCGATGGCGGCGCTCTCCTGCACGATCTGCCGCTGCGACGGCGTGCCCGGACGGCCTGCGAAGCCGGGGTACTCGGGCGCGAGCACGGCCCAGCCGGCACGGGCGAGCAGCCTGGACTCGGCATATCGCTTCACGGTGTTGGACGAGGTGTCGTCGTTGCCGTGGAACACCAGCGCGACGCCGGGAACGCGGGCTGGCGGCTCGGTGTCGAGCCTCGGGCCGGCGTGCCAGACCGCGACCCCCTGGATGGTTGTAACGGGCTCGTCGGGCGATGCGATGGCCGCGCTGTTGCGGTTGTAAGCGCCCGGGAAGATCAGCTGGGTCTGGAAGTACAGCAGCGCGGCGCACCAGCCGGCGTACACCAGGAGGACCATCAGCAGAAGTCGGAACCACCAGCGGCGGCGCAAGGGCTTAAGCATCGGCCCAGTGTACCGCCGGACCGCGCGGCGCTCGGGCCCAGGCCGGAGGTTGCCGCGGGCTCACCGTTCTTCGGGGCGCCGGGGCTCGTCGGCCGTAAGGTGCGACGACGGCGGCGGGGTCTTGAGATCCTTGCCCGGCTGGGGGATCAGCCGGTCCAGCTCCCGGTACTCGATGCCCTGCACGCCCTCCCAGCCGCCGCCAAGGGCCTTGTAGAGCGCGATGAGGTTCGT
>JBBQRT010000100.1:0-7407 GCA_038214505.1 Phycisphaerales bacterium
CCCACGCTCTACCTCATCGATGGTTACGCCCAGTTCTTCCGGGCCTACCACGCCATCCGCACGCCCATGTCCTCGCCGGTCACCAAGGAGCCGACGAACATGTCCTTCGGTTTCCTCGGCATGCTCCTGCGGCTGCTCCGCGGGCAGGGGAAGATCGGGCACGGCGGCGGGAGGGCCGACTACATTGCCGTTGCCCTCGACGTCTCGGGCGACCGGGGAACGTTCCGTTCCCGACTTTACCCGGAATACAAGGCCAACCGACCGCCGCCGCCGGAGGACCTGGGCGTGCAGGTGCAGCGGTGTCTGCGGACGCTCGAAGCCCTCGGCGTGCCGGTGATCGGGGCCGAGGGGTACGAGGCCGACGACGTGATCGCGACGCTCGTCACCACGCTGCGCCGAGCCCGCCCGGACCTCCGCGTGCGGATCATCTCCAAGGACAAGGACCTCAAACAGCTCCTCGACGATGGCTCGGAGCACGCCGCGCCCGTCGAGCTCTTCGACATCCACAACGAAGAGGTCATCACGGCGGCCACGCTCCGGGCCGACACGGGCCTGACGCCGGCGCAGGTCATCGACTACCTGGCGCTCATGGGCGACACATCCGACAACGTGCCGGGCGTCGAGGGCGTGGGACCCAAAACCGCGGCACAGCTCATCGCCGAGTACGGCAGCCTCGATGGTGTCGTCGCCGAGGCGCTCAAGCCCGATTCGAAGATCAATGGCAAGCGGCTGGAGAACATCCGTGCCGCGGCGGACAAGCTGCCGCTGAGCCGGCGGCTTGTCACGCTGCACCACGATCTGGAAATCGGCCTCGACCTCGCGGCGGCCAGCGCCGACGCCATCAGGCTCGACGCATTGCTCCCGGTGCTGAAGGAACTGGGGTTCAATCGTTACCAGGACGAGGCGCAGGCGCTGCTGGCTTCCCGTGCAGCGGGCTTACCGCCCGCCGCCGAAGCCCGTGCCGCCGCCGCTCATGGTGGGTTGGTGAGCGCCGCCACGTCCAAGACGGGCGTCACGCCCGCCCCATCGAAGCCGCGCAAGCCCGAGCCCGCCGGCGGCCTGTTCTCGCCCGGCCTCTTCGACGCGCCCGCCGCCGGCGCTGCGAGCACGAGTCTGGCCGCGGTCAGAGCGCCCCAGTCCGGCGAGTATCGCGCGATCACGTCCGAGCGCGAGCTGAGCGACCTCATCGAGGAGCTTCGCGAAGCCCAGTGCGTCGCCGTCGACACCGAGACCACCGGCCTGTATCCGATCCGCGACGCGCTTGCCGGGGTGTGCCTGTCGACGAAGATCGGCACCGGCGTCTACATCCCCGTCCGCTCGCCGCGGCCGGGCGACCATCTCGACGAGCGAACCGTGATCGATGCGCTCCGCCCGGTGCTCGAAGACCCGTTCAAGCCCAAGTGCGGACACAACCTCAAGTTCGACCTGGTTGTGCTCCGCCGCGCGGGCGTTCGGCTGGCGGGATTCGCAACAACTTCGAGCACCGGGGCGTGTACGACGCTCGGACCAGCCGTCTCGTCGCGGCTCCCGTGCGCGACGGCGTTTGATTCCATGATCGCGTCGTACCTCATCGACCCCGAGCGTTCCAGTCACGGGCTCGACGCGCTGGCGCTCGCGCTGCTGGGCCGGACGAACATCTCGATCAAGGACCTCATCGGCCGCGGCAAGGACCAGATCACCTTCGACATGGTTCCCCTGGAGCACGCCGCGCCCTACGCCGCCGAAGACGCCGACGTTGCGCTCCAGCTGCGGGCGATCATGCAGCCGCAGCTCGAGGCGATGGGCCTGAAGCCGCTGTTCACGCACGTCGAGATGCCGCTGGTCGAGGTGCTCGCCGAGCTCGAGTGGAACGGCATCCGCGTCGACAAGCACGAGCTCGACCGGCAGCGCTCTCGCCTGCAGATCCGCATCGACTCACTGCGCACCCAGCTCGTCGACTACGCCGAGGACCACCTGCGGCGGCCCTTCAACCCCGACTCGCCCAAGCAGCTCGCCGCCGTGCTCTTCAACAAGCCCACCGACGCGGCCGACCCGGGCTTCGGAATCAAGCCGATCAAGAAGAACAAGACCGGCTACTCGACCGACGCCGAGGTTCTCGAAGCCCTCGCCGAAGACCCATCGATCGACAACCCGATCCCCAGGCTCATCGTCGAGCACCGCGAGCTGACCAAGCTCGTCAACACGTATCTCGAAGCCCTCGCCGAGGAGATCTACGACCCCGCCGATCCGCGCGTGCCCGCGGGACTGGGCGAGCGGATCCACTGCTCGTTCAACCAGACCGTCGCCGCGACGGGGCGGCTGGCATCCAGCGATCCGAACCTCCAGAACATCCCGATCCGCACCGACATCGGGCGCGACATCCGCAAGGCGTTTGTCGCCAAGCCGGGCCACGTGCTCATCAGCGCCGACTACTCGCAGATCGAGCTCCGCCTTCTCGCCCACCTGGCCAAGGACCGCGCCCTCATCGACGCGTTCCACGAGGGCCAGGACATCCACACCGCCGTCGCGGCCCAGATCAACGGCGTGCCGCTCGAAGCCGTCACCAAGGCCCAGCGTTCCGCGGCCAAAATGGTCAACTTCGGCATCGTCTACGGCGTCACGCCCTTCGGCCTGGGCCGTCGCCTGGGCATCTCTAGCGCCGACGCCGAAGCCATCATCTCGGGCTACAAGAAGCGCTTCGCCGGGATCACAACGTTCCTGCAGGAGTGCGTCGAGCAGGCCACCCGCTTCGGATACGTGCAGACGATGCTCGGCCGCCGACGCCCGATCACCGAGATCGAGTCGGGCATCCCGAGCCGGCGCAGCGCCGCCGAGCGGGCCGCCATCAACTCCGTCGTCCAAGGCTCCGCGGCGGACCTGATCAAGCTGGCGATGGTGGATCTGCATGCGAAAGGTGACGACCTGTCACGGTGGCAAGGTGCCCAGGGCGAGAGCCTGCCGCGGACTCGGCACCTCGACACCCCGGCACCGGGACACCCGCATCGCGTCCTCATGCTCCTGCAGATACACGACGAACTCGTCTTCGAGTGCCCGCGCGAGCACGCCGAGACAGCCGCGGCGAACATCCGGCAGATCATGGAGACCGCGATGACGCTGAGCGTGCCGCTGAAGGTGGATGTGGGGTGGGCCGAGAGCTGGTTTGATGGGAAGTGACCGATCGTGATCGCCGTCGGCGTCCGTCCTGTCTGAAGGTCGTGCCCCTTCCTCGTCGGCCTAGCTTCATCCCATCCTCATCTCCTCGCCCGAGTCTCCCCCGGAGCGAACACGGACGTCCGCCCCACGCCCTCCGACCCCCTCCTCCCGCACACACCGCCGTACCCTTGCTCACGGATGAGCGCCGAACCCGCCAACCCCAAGATCTGGACCACCCGCGAGCTTCTCGCCTGGATGTCCGACGCCTTTACCAAAAAAGGCCTCGACTCCCCCCGCCTCATGGCCGAGCTCCTGATGGCCCACGTGACAGGCTCCGACCGCCTCCGGCTCTATATGGAGGCCGATCGCCCCGCCTCGCCGCTGGAGCGCGACAAGCTCCGCGATCTGGTCGCCCGCGCCCTCAAGCACGAGCCGGTGCAGTATCTCGTCGGCGAGGCATGGTTCTTCGGCGTGCCGCTGCACGTCTCCCCCGCCGTGCTCATCCCCCGCCCCAGCACCGAGACCGTCGTCGAACAGGTCCTCCTCCACGCCCGGGCCGAGCCGGGCTTCGGCGGCAAGACCGGCGAGGGCGTCAAGATCGCCGACGTCTGCACCGGCTCGGGCGCGATCGCGATCTCCTTGCTCAAGCAGCTCTCCAAAGCCACCGCCATCGCCTCGGACATCTCCCCCGACGCCCTCGCCCTCGCCCGCAAGAACGCCGACCGCCACACCCTCGACGGCCGGATCGAGTTCGTCCAGGGCGACCTCATGGCCCCGATCATCGACCACCCCGCCGGCGCCGGGGCCCAGCTGCACTACATCGTGTCCAACCCGCCCTACATCCCCGACAGCGAGTGGAACGACCCCGCCGCCGTCGATAAGAACGTCCGCGACTTCGAGCCCGAGATCGCTCTCCGCGGCGGCCCCGACGGCCTGAACATCCTCATGCCCCTCATCCAGCAGGCCCCGGCCCACCTCGTCCATCGCGGCCTCCTCGTACTCGAAACCGCCGCCGCCACGGCCGCCACCGTCGCCGACCAGATGCGTGCCCATCCGCTCATGGAACCCGCCTCGGTCCGAGTCATGAAGGACTTCGAGGGGCTCGAGCGGGTCGTCGTCGGGGCCCGAAAGGCCTAAATCGGCTCCAGCCCCCGCTCCCATGCCCAAGTGTGGGGGCCCGGCACCCGACGCGATTGATTCGGGCCAGGATCGCTGCTAGCCTCTTGGCCCCACCCGGGCTCTGTGCCCGGCCGCCGGGGAGACAGCCAAGACCGTTACACCACCCAGCCCATCTCTCTCCTTGGCCGGAAGGGATCTGCGAGCAACCCGCAAGGGAACCGCTCGGGGCGGGTGGAAGGTGGAGCAGCATGGCCAAGAAAGAAATTGTCAACAAAATTAAGGTCATGGCCCCGGGAGGCAAGGCAACGCCTGCGCCCCCACTGGGTCCGGCCCTGGGCGGCGCGGGGATCAACCCCGGCCAGTTCGTCCAGCAGTTCAACGCCGCCACGGCCAAGCTCAATGGCAAAATCGTGGGCTGCGTCATCACGGTCTTCAGCGACCGGTCCTTCACCTTCGAGGTCAAGTCGTCGCCCGCGGCGGTCCTGATCAAGGAGAAGGCCAAGGTCGAGAAGGGCTCCGGCGTGCCCAACAAGGAAAAGGTCGGCAAGATCACCAAGGCGGACGTCGAAGCGATCGCCAAGGAGAAGATGAACGACCTCAACGCCAGCTCGATGGACGCCGCGATGCGCATCATCGAGGGCCAGTGCCGCAACATGGGCGTTCTTGTGGTGGAGAAGTAAACCCATGCCAATTCAACTCTCAAAGCGCGCCAAGGCCAACGAAGCCCTGAAGATCGAGAACGCGGTGACGCCCATCGAGGCCGTCAACCACCTCAAGAAGTTCAAGGCCCCCAAGTTCGACCAGACCGTCAACGTCGTCATGCACCTGGGCATCCAGCCGGATCAGGCCGATCAGGCGATCCGCGGCTCCGTCAGCCTGCCCAACGGCATCGGCGTCAAGAAGAAGGTCATCGCCTTCTGCCGCGAGGACATGGTCAAATCCGCCAAAGAGGCCGGCGCGGTCGAGGCCGGCGCCGACGATCTGGTCGCCAAGATCGAGGGCGGCTGGATGGACTTCGACGTCGCCGTCGCCACCCCGGACATGATGCGCGTCGTCTCCAAGCTCGGCAAGGTGCTGGGCCCCAAGGGCCTCATGCCCTCGCCCAAGAGCGGCACCGTCACGCCCAACGTCGTCGACGCCGTCAAGGAGTACTCGGCCGGCAAGGTCGAGTTCCGCAACGACAAGGGCGGCAACATCCACGCCGTGGTCGGCAAGATGTCCTTCGCCCCCGACGCCCTGGCCCAGAACGTCGAGCACTTCATCAAGCACATCGAGAAGATGCGCCCCGCCACCGCCAAGGGCACCTACATCAAGAAGTGCGTCGTCGCCGGCTGCATGACGCCCGGCGTGGAGATCAAGGTCGCTCAGGCGGCCGTCGAAGAGTAATCCGGTAGGCACTAGGCACCGGGCACCAGGCAATCGCCGGACCCGCGGGCCGAAAGGATCGTGACCCATGTCCAAGGCCGTCAAAGAAATGCTCATCCGCGACTACAAGTCGCGCCTCGAAGGCGTCAACGACGCCACCGTCATCTCCATCCGCGGCGTCAAGACCATCGAGACCACCAAGCTCCGCGGAGTGCTCCGCAAGAAGCAGGTCAAGATCACCGTCATCCGCAACAACCTCGCCAAAAAGGCCTTCGAGGGCACGGGCCTCACGGGCCTGGGCGAGCTGCTGACAGGCAACAACGCCCTGGTCTACGGCGGCTCTTCCGTCGTCGAGATCGCCCGCGCACTCACCAAGGCCCTCCCCGACTATCCCGGCCTCGAACTCAAGGGCGCCGTCCTCGACGGCCAGCTCTTCAAGGGCGACAAGGGCGTCAAGGAACTCGCCAAGTACCCCACCAAGGAAGAGGCCCAGGGCCAGACCGTCACCCTCCTCCTCGGCCCAGGCAAGACCCTCGCCGGCCAGATCCTCGGCCCCGGCCGCACCCTCGGCGGCCTCATCAAAGCCATCGAGACCAAGCTCGAGAAGGGCGAAGCGATCGCCAAGGTGTGAGGTGGGATCGAGGACCGGGACCGTGGGAACATGTGATTATGTGACCATGGGACCATGGGACCAAGTTCCATACCCCCCCCACTCCCCCGCCTCTCGCCTCCGTCCGACCCGATCCCCCAGTCCCACGTCCTCCGACCCCATCAGTCCCCACGCACCCAACTGGGCCCGCAAGGGCTTAAAGAGCGGGAATGTCCCGCGACCTCTTCGGTGCTGATTCCCGGCGGCGGCAGGGCTCCCAAGAGCCGTGTCTGCAAAGCACAGAAAGCGATTCTTCCCATGTCGAACATTCAGACCCTCGGCGACCAGTTGGCCGGCCTCTCCCTCAAGGACGCCGTCGAGCTCGGCAAGTATCTCAAGGACACCTACGGCATCGAGGCCGCCGCCGGCGGCGGCATGATGATGGCCGCCGGCCCCGCCGTGGCCGCCGCCCCCGTCGAGGAGAAGACCTCGTTCGACGTGATCCTCAAGGGCTCCGACGCCGCCAAGAAGATCAACGTCATCAAGGTCGTCCGCGAGGCCACGGGCCTGGGCCTGGCCGAGGCCAAGGCGTTCGTCGAGAACCCGGGCAAGCCCGTCAAGCAGGGCCTCCCCAAGGCCGACGCGGACAAGCTCAAGAAGACCCTCGAAGAGGCCGGCGCTCAGATCGAGCTCGCCTAAGTCCCCCCTGGGTACCCCCACGCTCCGCGTTGGGCCCACAGAGTCCATAGAGAAGAGGCCTCCCGCAAGGGAGGCCTCTTTCATTGACTTGTTGCAAAAACGAGACCCTCAAAAGCTCTTCACCCGGCCGCCACACTCCGGGCACTCGACGAACCCCTTGGGTCCGACTTCCAGGCCCTGGGTCGAATACCCGCACGATGCGCAGCGTTCCAGATCGTCCTTGGTCATCCTTCGAAGCCGTCGAGCTGCGATGGACGTGCCGACCAAGCTAACGATCATGGGAACCGCCAAGAGCGCCATGCACCATATGATCAGGTCGAATCTTCCCGAAAGCGTCGGCGACTTGGTGATTATCGAGATCGCGACCCACGGGAGCAGCAACGTGATGAACGCGACGCACCACCAAAGGGCCTGTCGACGAGCTACGCTCTTTGCAAAGAATGAACGAGCCATGATCGTAGCCTGTCATTGAAAGTGATTCACTCGTCGGGGTCGACAACCTC
>JBBQRT010000101.1:0-7351 GCA_038214505.1 Phycisphaerales bacterium
CGCCGTCACGGCCAACCTTGCCCCCATCGGTGGCTCGGCCTCCGCCGCCCTGACCGCCGGCTCCGGCGGCTCCTTCTCGATCACCACCTCCGTCGGCGCCGTCGCCACCGGCGCAAAGACCATCATCGTCACCGCTACCGACGCCAACGGCCTCACCGGCACCTTCAACATCTCCTTCACGGTCACCACCTGCACCCCCTCGTCCGTCATCTGCTGCCGCGGCGTGACCTGCACCTCCGTGCTCTCGGCCAACGACTGCACCGCTCCCGCCGGCGTCGGCATCCGCGTTCTCGACCCCGTCATCACCTCCTGCAACGGCCAGTCGGCCGTCAACAGCGGCTGCTGCTACGCCGACTTCAACAAGTCCGGCGCCAAGGACGTGGCCGACATCTTCGCCTTCCTATCCGCCTGGTTCGCCAACAGCCCCTTCGCCGACGTCGGCGGCGACGGCACCGGCACCCGCGATGTCAGCGACATCTTCCAGTTCCTCTCCGCCTGGTTCGTCGGCTGCGCCTAAGCCAGCCCGTCGGCTGCGCCTAACCCAGCCCGTCGCGATCCCGACCCGACATCTACAAGCGCTTTCCCAGCGGCCCCGCTCATCCGAGCGGGGCCGCTCTCTTTGAGCCCGTGTACCATCGCGTCCCCTCGATGCCGTCACCCCGCCCAGACCGGAGCCCCGCCGCGTGAGCCAACTCCCCGCCGTGCTTGAGCGTCTCTCCACCGACGAGCCCGCCGCCATCGCCCGGCTCATGGACTGGCTCCGCATCCCGAGCATCTCGACCGACCCTGAGTTTGCCAAGGATGTCCGCCGCGCCGCCCAGTGGGCCGCCGACCACCTCGCCGCCTCGGGCCTGCGCGCCCGCCTCGTTGAGACCGGCTCCCCCGCGGGTTCCGGCCACCCGATCGTCATGGCCACCGCCGGCGACGACGCGCCGCCCGACTCGCCCCACATCCTCTTCTACGGCCACTACGACGTCCAGCCCATCGACCCCGTCGACCTCTGGTCCTCCGGCCCCTTCGAGCCCGTCATTCGGCCCCCCTCCGGCGAGCTCGGCGAGCGCATCGTCGCCCGCGGCGCCTGCGACGACAAGGGCCAGGTCATGATGTTCCTCGAAGCCCTCCGCGCCTGGAAGCTCGCCACCGGCAAGCCCACCGCCGGCGTCCGCTTCACCGTCATGCTCGAAGGCGAAGAGGAGTCGGGCTCCGCCAACCTCGAACGCTTCCTCCTCGAGCACGCCGATGCACTCAAGGCCTGCCACGTCTGCCTCGTCTCCGACACCGGCATGCTCGGTCGAAAGCAGCCCGCTATCACGTATGGCGTCCGCGGCCTCTCCTACACCGAGGTCCGACTCCACGCCGCCGATCAGGACCTGCATTCGGGCCTCTGGGGCGGGCGCGCCCCAAACCCCAACGCCGAGCTCGTCAAAGTTCTCGCCCAGCTCTGGGACGCCGACGGCCGCGTCACCATCCCCGGCTTTTACGACGCCGTCCGGCCCCTCACCCCCGCCGAACGCAGCGCCTGGAAGCGCCTCGCCTTCGACCCCCACGCCGCCCTCAAGAAGATCGGCCTGCCCCCCGAGGCCGACCGCGGCGAGGCCGGGTACACCGCCCTCGAACGCGAATGGGCCCGGCCCACCGCCGAGATCAACGGCATCTCCGGCGGCTACACCGGCCCGGGCGCCAAAACCGTCATCCCCGCCTCCGCCAGCGCCAAGGTCAGCTTCCGCCTCGTCGCCGACCAGGATCCCGCCGTCATCCGCGATGCTTTCTTCGACTTCTGCCGCCGGCGCACTCCCCCCGGCTGCCGCTGGGAGCTCATGGACCACTCCGGCGGCAACCCTGCCACCTGCTCCACAGATTCACCGCTGCTTCAGGCCGCCACGAGCGCTGTTCTCGCCGCCACCGGCGTCCGCCCCGTGCTCATCAAGTCCGGCGGCTCCATCCCCGTCGCGGGCATGCTCAAGTCCATCTGCGGCCTGGACACTATCTTTATGGGCTTCGGCCTCGACGACGACCGCGTCCACTCCCCCAACGAAAAGTTCGAGCTCGACTGCTACCGCATGGGTGCCCGCTCCCACGCCGCCTTCATCGATGCCCTCGCGACCTCCAAGGGCCGATCGCTCAAGTAGACTGTTTCCGCCCATCAACCTTTCATCCACGCTTCACCGCTCGGCCCGACCCTCGGCCATGAGTACGACCAATACCCCAAGCGCGCAAGGCATCGAGAAACTTCACGAGCTCATCAAAGACGTCCGCGTCGCGATGCTGCTGACCTTCCGCTCCGATGGCACGCCCCGTGCTCGGCCGATGTATACGCAGACACCCCTCGAGAACGACGACGCCCTCTGGTTCATGACCGACGCAACCTCCGCCAAGCTCGACGAGTTGAACGACGACCCCAAAGCACTCTTAACCTACTCCGATCCGAAGGCCAATCGCTACGCCGTCGTCAACGGTCACGCCACGATCGTGCACGACCCAGCCATCGCCAAGCGGCTCTGGAACATCCACGCGCAGGGGTGGTACCCCGGCGGCCCCGACGACCCATCCCTCCGCCTCATCCGCGTCGAGCCCATCGGCGCCGAGTGGTGGGACGGTCCATCAAACACGTCCTACTTCATCCACCTCGCCAAGGCCATCGTCACCGGCACCCGCGCTGAAACCGCATCCGGCGAGCACGGCCAGGTCGGCCGATCCTGATCGCGCGGGCCCCATCGCCGCTCAAAGCGCGCCGCTCGGCCCCGCGATCGGTGTGAACGCCCCCGCCGAGATCAACCCCGCTATCGCCGCGATGTCCGGCGCCGGCGGCCGGTCGGCCTTCAGCCGCGGAACCACCGACCGAACCAGACCGAACCCCGCCTCGACCCCCTTGCCCGATTTCAGCGGCCGATGGTGCTCGAGCGCCTGCGACGCGCTCATCAGTTCGATCGCCACCACGTTCTGCGTCAGCTCGAGCGCCCGCCGTGCCTTCGCCGCAGACCGCGGCCCGAACGAGTTGTAATCCTCCATCCCCGCCGAGGTGCTCAGGTTGCTCACGCTCGCTGGCGTGCACAGCGTGATGATCTCGTTGCAGCACGCCGCCGCCGTGTACTGAGCGATCATCAGCCCCGAGTGCAGCCCCGGCTTGGGCGAGAGGTAGGGGGGCAGTCCCGTCTCCGGATCAAAGCCCGAAAGCATGTGATACACCCGCCGTTCTGCGATGCCCGCGATGTGCGAGCAGGCGATCGCCGCCACATCCAGCGGGATCGCCAGCGCCATCCCGTGGAAGTTGCCCGCCGAGATGACGTCGACCCCGCCCTTCGTTCCCCGAGCCTCGAAGATCAGCGGGTTGTCCGTCACCGCCCCAAGCTCGGCCTCCAGGCACGACGCAACATACTCAAACGCCTCCCACGCCGCACCCATCACCTGCGGAGCACACCGCAGCGAGTATGGGTCCTGCACCCGCGGGTCGTTGAGCGTGTGCGACGGCAGGATCCCGCTGCCCGAGATCAACCGCCGCAGCCGAGCCGCGATGACCGCCTGCCCAAGCTGCTCCCGCGCCTGGTGTACCCGCACATCGAGAAACGCGTCGGTCGCGCGGCATGCGTCGATCGACATCGCCGCCGCCACCAGCGCCGCGTCCATCATCCGCTCAAAGTCCCGCACCAGCAGCGCTCCCTGCGCCGCCATCAGGTGCGTTCCATTGATGAGCGCCAGCCCCTCCTTAGCCCCGAGCGCCACCGGCTTCAGCCCCGCGCGCTTGAGCGCCGTAGCCGCCGGAACCACATTCCCCCGGTGTACCACCTCGCCCTCGCCGATCAGCGCCAGCGCCACGTGCGCGAGCGGGGCCAGATCCCCCGACGCCCCCACCGACCCGATCTCCGGCACCACCGGCGTTATCCCGCCCCCCGCGGCGTTGAGCATGCCCACCAGCGTCTCAACCACGACCGGGCGGACGCCCGACAGCCCCCGGCTCAGCGAGCCGATAAGCAGCAGCATCATCCCCCGCACCACCTCCGTCTCCAGCGGCTTGCCCACCCCCGCCGCGTGCGAACGAATCAGGTTCACCTGTAGCGCCGCCAGATCCTTACTCCCGATCCGCTGCCGGCTAAAGCTCCCGAAGCCCGTGTTGATCCCGTAGTACGGCTCGCCGTCCTTCAGCACGGCCTCCAGCCGGCTCCGGCTCGCCGCCATCGCCTTCAGACTCGCGCCGCTGAGCCGAACCTTCGCGCCCGCCCGAGCCACCCGCTCGACCTCCTCGGGCGTCAGCGGCGTGATCCCGATCTCAACCGCCCCAACCCCCCCGTTCCCCACGCTCCCCCCGTCTTCCCCCCGCGCCGCGCGCATCCCATGGGACGGACTCGACGAGCGACGCTTGGTGGCTTTGGGCATGGCTCCAGTGTTGGCCGCCCGGCCCCAACCATCCACCAGGCGTATCCATCACCCTCAGTATCCTGTCTTCGCGCCGGCGAAATCCCGAATCCCGCTGGTTCCCCGCGTCCCCCGAGCCATACTTCAACTGTCCGTATCCCCGGCCCCGCGTCCAACAGCTCCGGAGCACCCCGACGTGCCACGTAAAGCGATCCCCGCCACGACCGCCGCCATCCTCGCACTGGTCGCCGGCTCTGCCTCCGCCGCACCCGTCCTGGCACCCATCGCCGCCGACGCCCCGAGCCAGACCGTCTCCGTCGCCGCCTCACCCTTGGGCGGCTGGCGTGCGCTGGGCGACTCGACGCAAGACCGCGTCCAGATCCGCGACATCCGCAGCGCCCTCCGCTCCACGATCTCCGCCGCCCAGATCCAAGCCCTTGTCCCCTGGATGACCTTGAGCTCCGGCGCCGACGGCGTCGGCGCACTCGCGTTCTCCGCCTCGGGCCGATTCCTCTTCATCGCCGTCCACGACGACACCCTGCCCCCCGACGGCCTGGGTTCCGATGCCATTCTCCGGCTCGATGTCTCCACCGGTGCCCTCACGCTGTTCGCCCGTCTCAACATCGCTTCAAACGCCGCCGTGGCACCGCGCCTGAGCATGCTCCACCATCGCGGCCTGCTCTTCGTCGGCACCGAGGCCGGCCAAATCGTCGTTCTCTCCGCTTCCGCCGCGCTGACAACGGGTGCCATTCAAGCCACCTGGACACTTCCCGGTGCCGGCGGCGGAGGCAGTGGGGGGGTACGGGGGATGGCCCTGGATCGCGATTCCAACCAGTTCTTTCTCGCTTCCCAATCCGCCCTCTACCGCACCACCATCCCCGCCAGCCTCGCCACCGCGCCAACCTTTACCACGCTCTCCGCCGCCAGCGCCGACATCCGCGCTATCACCTTCGCCGACCACTTCGGCGCTCCGTCCCAGCGCGGTCTCTATGTCCTCAGCGGCGTCGCCCCCGCCTCCAGCCGCATCCAGTTCCTCTCCGCCGCCGCCGCCCTCGGCTCGGGCGCGACGCCCACGCTCTACACCACTCTTACCGACTCCGCCGGCGATCTCGCCTTCGCCCCCGACGGCTCGATCCAGATCGCGACCGATTCCTCCGCCCTCCGCCTCACCGAAACCCTCGACACCCGCTTGGGCTTCGACGCCTGGCTCTCCGACGAGTTCGCCCAGTCCCTCGCCTTCGCCCGCAGCCTTGTCTCCCCCGACGGCGAGCCCGCCGGCTGGGTCATCGACGCCGACGTCATCCCCTCCTTCAGCCGCTTTCACCCCGCCACGCCCGATGCCGCCGCTTGGGCCGTGCTCATGCTCATCATGAGCACCGAGCTCACTACCGACCCCGCCGCCCAAGCCCTCGCCCAAGCCCAGACCCGCACCATCCTCACCCGCTACGCCGGCCTCGCCCCCGACAACATCCGCCCCCTCCGCAACCCCGACGGCCACTACAAGCACTGGATCGACCCCCTCACCGGCACCACCAAGGCCACCTGGCCCGACGAGTTCGCCAGCCTCAGCACCATGAAGCTCGTGCTCGCGGCCGCCCGCGCCTTGGCCCGCTTCCCCGACGATCCCGTCATCGTCCGCGCCGCCTCCATCATCGTCTTCCGGGTCCGGAACTACGACACGCTCTTCCAGGCCGGCACCGACGCCTATGCCCTCAAGCTGCTCCCCTCGGGCGGCCCCGACACTTCGTCCTGGTCCCGCCCCTTCAACGAAGGCATCATGTTCGCCGAGCAGGCCGGCGTCTACGGCGGCCCTTCGGCCCGCATCGCGAGCGGCCGCTGGTTCAACCGCGCCCTCTGGCCCACCGCCACGTTCATCCCGGGCCGCCCCATCACCTCCACCGGCACCGGCGTGTTCGAGGCCGGCTTCCTCACCGTCTACCCGCTCCTGCTCTCCGCACCCTTCCGCGCAAGCCCCGCCTGGAGCACTCAGGTCGAGAACGTCCGCTGGTCCAACGCCGCTTGGAGCGACGACAACCCCGGCCGCTACGCCGCCATGTTCTCCGCTGGCACTTCGCCCATCGGCTACAACGCCGACTCGCTCACCAACCGCCCCGGCGACATCACCACGTTTACCACCCTCATGGGCCTGAGCGCCACCGGCGAGGTCAACAACGCCGCCGGCGCCTACGCCGCCTTCCGCAAGGGTGCCCGCCAGACCTTCAAGGGCGGCGCAAGCATTCTCTACCGCCGCCCCGTCGACGCCGCCAGCACGTATGTCCCGAACTCCGCCGGCCTCCCGGACGTCTCCCACGGCGCACTCGGCCTGGCCGAGCTCATCCGCCCGGGCTCCGTCGCCAAGGTCCTCGCCCGCGACTACCCGACCCGCGAGCAATACCCCTTCGACCTCACCGGCGACGGCCGCTTCGACATCGACGACGTCTACGCCTGGTTCGCCGCCCCCGCCGACGTGAACGCCGACCTCCTGGTCAACACCGCCGATCTCCGCGGCCTGGTCAACTGGGCCCGCCGCAACGAGCCCCGCGACAGCACCGGCCGCTGACCTCCCCGAGGGTGCCCCGCTCTCGGGCCGCTCATCGCTCGTCCAAAAACAACGCCGGGCTCCCCAAGGAAGCCCGGCGTCTTCATTCATCCTTCGTCCGTGTTCCCAAGCCCTTACGGGCAGCCGGCGAACCACGCCGTCAGGAACGCAAAGATGTCGGCCACGTCGCGCGTGCCCGAGTTGTTGAAGTCCGAGCCCGGGGCATTGGCGAACCACGCCGTCAGGAACGCGAAGATGTCGGCCACGTCCCGCGTGCCCGAGTTGTTGAAGTCCGCCGCGCACGTCGGGGCCGGCACGACCTCCTCGAAGTTCACGTCATCCACCCACACCGTCCCGTACGAGTTGGTATCCACGCTGAACCGCAGCGCCTGGATGCTCGCCCGCGCCGGATTCGTCGGCGGCGTGGGAAAAGCCCCAAAGTCCGACTGACGCACGATCCGC
>JBBQRT010000102.1:0-7106 GCA_038214505.1 Phycisphaerales bacterium
GCCGCTCCGCTCAACATCGCCATCATCGGCTGGGCTCGGCTCTCCAGCCAGCAGCGCGAGGGTTCGGGCTACAACCTCTCCAAGAGCGAGCTCGCCCGCGGGCTCGCGTTGAGCGGGCACAGCGTCTCGTACCTCTCCGGCGGCATGACCTTCCGCCTCGCGGGCCTGTCGTGTGGCAAGCCCCACATCGTCCACCGCGAGAACTGGGGCGGCGTCTCCTGCTTTGAACTGCGCAACAGCCTCAACGTCTCGCCCGCCGCGTGGAACTTTAACAACATGCGGGCCGAGATCCGCGAGCCCGACAGCACCGCCCTGGTGCTCCGCTGGCTCGCCGATGTCGGTGCCCGGGTCGTCCACGTCCACTCGCAAGAGGGCTACGGCCTGGACCTGATCCCCGCCATCGAGGCCTCGGGCCGCCCGGTCGTCGTCACGCCGCACAACTACTGGTTCGTCTGCCCGCAGGTCGACCTGCTGCACCACGAACGCACCGTCTGCACCGATTATCAGGGCGGCCAGCGCTGCGTCGGCTGCCTCTCCGGCACCGACGTGCTCAAGCTCCGCAACCAGCGGGCCTGGGGCCAGACGCTCGAGTACGGCCTGGGCATCTACTGGGCCGACGTGGTCCGCAAGGCCGCCTATGGCATCAAGCCGTTCCTGCGGTCCGTCGCCCGCGGGGAGCTTCTGGCTAAACACCAGCCCGGCCCCATGCACCCCGAGGCCCTCGCCGACCCAGAGCTCGCGCTGGGCTTCGAAACTGTCCGCGCCGACCCCGACGCCGACACCACGCTCCAGCACAACCTCCCCCTGAGCGATGCCGAGAGCCCGAGGGACTACGCACGGGCCCAGTGGGGGACCAACGAGGTCCTGCTCGACAACGGCCGCGGCGGCGAGAAGTCAGTCCACCGCATCAGCCTGAACATCTACGGCCAGCGTCGCGCGGCGGGCGTCGAGGCCCTCGCCGCGGCGTCACTCGTCACGCCACCCAGCGACTACCTGCGGAAGGTGCACGTCGCGATGGGTGTGCCCGAGGAGAAGACGCGCTGGGTCCGCCTGGGCCAGCCGCACTTTGATCAGATCAACCGGCGCACGCGCCGCTCGCCGTACTATGAGCAGCGGCCGTGGGACCCGAGCACGGCGACGCGCCCTCTCCGCTTCTCGTTCCTCGGTACGACGCGTCCGAACAAAGGCTTGGAGGTCCTCGCCCGCGCGATCCCGTTACTCGACAAGGATATTCGCCAACGCTGCCAGTTCATGATCCGCGCCCAGGGCTGGGACTGGGGATTCCGCAAGCGTTTGAGCAAGTACCCCGAAGTGAGCGTCTGGGGCGGCTACGACCTCCTGCAACTCATCAGCGCGATGAGCGAGTTCGACGTCGGCCTGCTCACGCACATCTGGCTGGAGAACTCTCCGCTCGTGCTGCTCGAAAACTTCCACGCCGGCAAGATGGTCGTCTGCTCGCGCCTCGGCGGGCCGGTGGACTGGGTCAAGGACCCGGCCCAGCACCCCGGAGAATACAACGGCCTGCTGTTCCCGGGCGGCGACGAGGAGGCCTTGGCGGCGTGCATCGCGCGGCTGGCGACGGGCGAGGTGGCGATCCCTTCGCCTCGGGAGATTCACGAGCGGGTCGTGTTGCGGTCGTACCCGGATCATGTGCTGGAGCTTGAGGCGATCTATCGCGAAGTTCTCAGCGCGAATGGGGTTCAACCGGGCGTGCCCGCGTCCGATTCCTCTGTGCGCAGGTGACTCAACGTGCCGCGGGTGGCGGCGCTGGCACCCCGTGGAGTGCTCGGGCTCGCTCCAGCACGAATCCGCAGAGGCGCTGAGCGACAAACTTGCCGGCGGGCTCGGACATGTTGCACTGCACGCTCGCCGCTACTCCGAGCTCGGCAAGCCCCTCGGTGGTCCCCCAGAACCCCGGGCACCAGCCCGCGTGCTTGAAGACCGTCAGGTCGGCCCAGGGAGTAAGCGCAAAGCCAAGCCCAAACTCGATCCCGTCGCCGGGCACGGGCACGGGCGAGAGCATCCCGCGGGCGGACACGGGCGAAAGTAAGTCGGGAGTGGAAGTCGATCCGAGGGCGATGCTGGCCACGGCGCTCCAGAGCGACGCCAAGTCGGATGCGGTTCCGAAAAGGCCCGAGGAAGCCAGCGCGGGATAGAACGCGCGCTCGACGGGCCTAGGGTTGGGCGTCGGGCCGTGACCGCCTGCGAGCCGCCCCAGCCGCGAGGGATCCCAGCCCGCCCAGGTTCCCGACCACCCCAGCGGGCGGGCGACCAACCTGTCGACGAGCGCGGCATAGGGCTCGCCCGTTGCCGCCTCCAGCGCGAGCTGGAGCATGGTGTACGCGGCCCCGCTGTACAGCCGCGAAGTGTCCGGCGCGGACCGCATCCGCGGTGTGTACTGGGGACCGGCGATCCCCGAGAGAAGGTCTTCCAAGCGCGGCGCCGTGGCGGCGTGATCGGTCGGGTGCATCGGCAGGCTGCGGAGATCCCAGCCCGAAGTGTGCGAGAGCGCGTGGCGGATCGTGGCGGCGTCGGCGTTCAGGCCGCAGAGCTGTTCGTTCGACGGCCGCCAGTGGCGGACCCGGGCCAGGAGCGGTTCATCGAGGTCGATCAAGCCGGCCTCTGCGAGGCGCATCGCGACCACCGCCGCGACGGGCTTGCTCTGCGACGCGAGCGTGAAGGCGTGGTGGATCGTCAGGGGCGTTCCGATCGCCGCGTCGGACAGGCCGAACGCCTCGGCGTACAGCACTCGGCCATGCTCGGCGTAGGCGACCTGCACCCCCGGGGGCGGACCGGAGTGCTGTGCTGCGTTGGCGAGCAGCCGCGGCAGCCGGGCACGCACCGCCTCCGCAAGCTCGCTCGCGCGGCCTGGCTCGTGCTCGGGCCTGGGTGTGGGGGAGCGGTTGAGCCCGAAGAGGCGCAGCATGAAAGGATCCCTGCGGCTGGCCGTCCGCCGTTCATCCGTTCCACTTCCGCTCCGCCGGCCCCGTATAGATGCTCAGCGGCCGGATCAGCCGGTTGTCCCCGTGCTGCTCGATCACGTGCGCCGCCCAGCCGGTGATCCGCGCCGCGACGAAGATCGGCGTGTACTGCGGCACCGGAATGTTCATCGTGAAGTACGTCATCCCGCACGGAAAATCGACGTTGGGATGGATGTTCTTCTTCTCGAGCATGATCTTCTGCACCTGCTCGCCCAGCCCGAACCACTTGCCCGCCGGGATGCCGCCGAACGTCCCGGGCAGCTTCTGGGCCATCGCCTTGCCCAGCCCGTGCAGGATGCCCGCGCGGTGGTCGCCGTTCTTATACACGCGGTGGCCGAAACCCATCAGCTTGCGTTGGCCGGCAACCGCGCGCTCCATCCACTGATCGACCGCCGGCGTGCCGATACCCTGCTCGCCCACGTCCTTAAGGATTTCCTTGAGCATCTCCATGGCCGCTTCGTTTGCCCCGCCGTGCAGCGGGCCCTTGAGCGCGGCGATCGCCCCTGTTACGGCCCCATGCATGTCGCTGAGCGTTCCGGCGATCACGCGGCTGGTGAATGTCGATGCGTTGAACTCGTGCTCGGCGTAGAGGATCAGGCTCACGTCCATCACGCGGGCCTCGTCTGTGGTCGGCCTCCGCCCGGTCATCATGTAGAGCATGTTGGCGGCGTGGCCGAGCGCGGGGTCGCCGCCGAGTTCGCGCCCGATGATCGCGCGGTTATCGATGACGTTCTGCATGTGCCCGATGATCGTCGGGATCTTGGCAAGCAGACGCTTGGCCTTGCGAAGGTTCGCCCCCGCTGAGTTCTCCTGACACTCCGGGTCGGTGTGCCCGAGGATGCTCACCGACGACCGCAGCACATCCATCGGCACCGCACGCCCGGACGCCAGCCACCCCGCCGTCGACTCGATGAACGCGACCACGGCCGGCGGCAATGGCCGCTCGGCGACGATCTCCGCCCTGAAGCGAACAAGCTCGGCTGCCGCGGGCTTGTGCCCCTCAAGGAGAAGAAACGCGACCTCCTCGAACGTCGCGCCCGCCGCGAGATCATGGATCTCGTAACCGCGATAGATCAGCTTGTCCTGTTCGATCGAGCACACGGCCGTCTGCCCGCCGACGACCCCCTCAAGCCCCTTGGCAAAGGCAGCGGCCCGATCCGCGGCGGCGTTCTTGGTGGCGGGAGCCGGCGTGGTAGTGGTCATGGCTGGGCGGTCCTCTGCGGTGATGGGAAGTGAGGGAATCGGTAAAGGCGCGATGCTAGGAGTCGCTCACTTGGCCGGCGATTGGGAAAGGCTTGGGGATCGCATCCGCCTCTGCTCGCCCGTGGCAGCGCAAGGCCCGAGAGCACCAGCCCGGGCCTCGCTTCATCGAACCGGCGATTCCCATTCCACGCCCGGCGTATACCCGATCGTCTTGTAGAGCTGCTCACGCGTCTGCATCTGTCCGACAACGCCCGCGACCGAGCCCTCGGCCTTGAGCTGCACGAGCGCCCGCGCCACCGCACCCATCGCGACTCTAAGCATGCTCACTGGATAGATGACCACCGAATAGCCCATCGCCGCGAATCGCTCGGCCGGAATGATCGGCGTTCTGCCGAACTCGGTCATATTGGCGAGCAGCCAGTATCTCCCGGACGATGGGACCGACCGCCGCAGCTCGGCCGCAAACTCCGCGAACTCTGTCTCGCTCGTGAGTCCCTCCGGGAAAATCATTTCAGCGCCCGAGTCCAGATACGCCCTCGCCCGTTCTACCGCCGCGCCAAACCCCTCTACGCCCCGTGCATCCGTCCGGGCGCAGACGATCAGGCCCGGGCGGCCGTCGGTCGAAACCAAATCCCGCGCCGCTTTGGCCGCGGCCTTGATCTTCTCGCAGGCATGATCAACTGGCACCAGCTTCTTCCCGTCCAAGTGTCCGCAGCGCTTGGGGAACACCTGGTCCTCGATATGCAGCCCGGCCGCCCCGGCCCTTGCGTACTCGATGACCGTCCTTCGGACCATCTCGCTCTCGCCGAAGCCGGTGTCGGCATCGGCGATGATCGGCAGCCCCGAGAGATCGTGGGCCAGCCGGATCGATCGACAGAAGTCTGGCAGCGTGAGCAGGCCCACATCGGGCACCCCGGCCGACACGCTCTCGGCCGCGCCCGAGATGTAGCACGCCTCGAACCCGGCGTCCGCGATCGCCTTGGCGCAGAGCGCATTAAACGCTCCGGGCATCATCACCGCGTGTCCGGGGCGTTCCATCAGGGCGCGGAGTCGGGCGGCAGGGGACGGTCGGGGCGTCGTCATGCCCAACTGTACTTGCCCCCGCCGTCACGGGCACGTCCGACCTGCCGAGCACGGACCGCGGCCCGATCGCTGGATCGGGCCGTGGCATTCGCGTGTGTTTCAACGGTTCTGATCCGGCACCAGGCTGGAGTGCCTCAGACCGGCGAGCCCGACGAGCGATTGCCGCGGACCGCCGCATGTCCCTTGCTGGCCTCACTCCTCTGGGGGCCGACCTTGAACTGCTTGATCACGTCAAGGAGGTGCTCGGCCTTGCTCGACAGGTCCGCCGCGGCGGACGCCGACTCCTGGGCCCCGGCCCCCGCTTCCTGCGACGCCGAGCCGATGCTCTGCACAAGCATCGACACCTCGCTGGCACCGTCGACGATCTGCCGAAGGTTCTCGCCGGCACGCTGGGCCAACTGCACTCCATTCTTGACCTGCTCGGTGCCCCTGGCCATCCGCTCGACGGCCTGCTTGGTCTCGGTCTGGATGCTCTGGATCGATCTGGCGACCTGCTCGGTGGCCTTCGTCGTCCGCTCGGCAAGCTTCCGAACCTCGTCGGCCACGACTGCGAATCCTCGACCGTGCTCGCCCGCTCGGGCCGCCTCGATCGCGGCGTTGAGCGCCAGGAGGTTTGTCTGGTCGGCGATGTCGTTGATCACCTTGATCACCGCGCCGATCTCCTCGCCGCGTTTGCCAAGCTCCGACACGCTCGCGGCGCTGGCGCTGACGGCTTGGTCGATCTTGTGAATCTCGCCGATCGTCTGCTCGACCGTCTGTCCGCCCTGCGTCGCCGAGTCGCCCGCCGCCTTGGCACTGTCGGTGCACTGGGCCGTCTGGCGGGCCACCTCGGTGACCGACGCCGACATCTCCTCCGCTGCGGCGGCGATCTGCGTTGCCGCGCCGGCGACCTGCGTCGCGTTGCTCCCCACGTCGATCAGCAGCGTCTCGATCGACCGCATCGCGGCGTCCAGCGACGCGCCCAGCTGTCCAAGCTCGTCGGTGCTCTTCATCTTCGCCCGCACCGTCAGGTCGCCCGCCGCGAGCGCGTCGGCGAACTTCCGGGCCCGTTTGATACCCATCAGGATGCTCGAGCCGATCAGCCAGCACATCGCCGCGCACCCGAGTCCCACGGCGGCCGAAGCCGCGAACATCGACCAGAGACCCGCGCGAACCCGCGAGGTCGCCGCGACCTCGCTCTCGGCGGCCCGGGCCGTCACGAGCGGGACAAGCGCGTTGATCGACGCGCGGTGGCGGGCATACAGCGGCGAGAGCTCGGCCTCCATGATGTTCCGGGCCCGGTCGTTCTCGCCGGCCTCGACCGCCGGGACGAGCTTCTCGTCGACGGCCTTGAAGAACGTCCGGGCCGATTCGGCAGACGTGGTCAGGAGTGTCTCCCGAATCGGGCCCGCCGAAAGCTCCTTGCTCCAGTAGGTCATCCGGGCTTCATACTCGTCCCGCAGTCGTGTGATCTCTTTCTTCATGGCCGGCAGCTCAGCCGGCTTCAAGTCAACGATGCGGTGAGCCGCCAGGTACGACTCGATGATGTACCCTGGCGGCGGCAGGATGTCCGCCAGCAGGTCCTTGTCGGCGACGATCGCTTTGTACACCGGGCCGTTGATCTTGATGTCGGTGACAGTCATGAGTGTCACGGCAGCGACAACGGCGGTGCCGAACAAAACGGCGAAGCCTTGAACGAACAGTTTCGACTTGATGGAAAGCGTTCTACGTATGGTCGCGTCTTGGGTCGTCATGGGGTGAACTCCAGCGGGTATTGGGTTGAGGAGTCCTGATCGGCCGTCGTGCGATGGGACTTTCCCCGGTCGTCTTTGCCACCCGAGCGAATGTACTCGGCTTGCG
>JBBQRT010000103.1:0-6316 GCA_038214505.1 Phycisphaerales bacterium
AGCCCAATGAACGGCGTCGGCCGGGCCCGGTCGCTCTGAACCCGGTCGCCGTCGTCGGTCTCGACCTCGTAGGACTGAAGCACGACCGCGCCGCCGACAAGCTCGATCTGCACGGCCGGGCTGGGCCGCCACTCGATGCTCACGCCCAGCGGCACGCGCTGGTCGCGGAGGACGCCGTCGGGGACGGACCCATCGTCGGCAAGCCGATAGTCGCGCAGTTCCCAGCGGGCAAAGAGGCCGGCCCGCCACTGCTCGTTCAGGTCGGCCGTGAGTTTCAAGCCCAGGCCCTCGTTCTTGAGCATCACCCGGTCGGTGATCTGCCACTCAAGTCCCAGAAGGGGAACTGCGATGGCGTCGTCCTCTAAGCGAGTCTTGGCGATGATGCCGAAGGTGGTCGTGAAGCGGTCGGACCAGCGATACCTGGCCCCGAAGAAGCCGCCGTAGGTGATGGCGTCGCCGACGTCGGCCCCCGAGGCCGCGCCGATCTCGATGATGGCCCCGCCGGTGAGCGACCAGTCGTCGTTGAGCGAGTAGACGACACCCGGGCTCAGGCGAAAGAGATACGCGTCCTCGATGGGATCAAGGCCCGAGGGGAGCAGGTCGCCCGCGTCGGACCATTCATAGCGGGACCACTCGCCGTCGGCGTTGATGAGCAGGCGGGTGCGCTCCCCAAGCGACGTCGCGAAGCCGAGCGTCGCACCGGCCCGGGTGGTGGCGACCGAGCCGTCCGAATCGCGGAGGTCCGAGTCGAAGGTGTGCTCGACGCGAGGGCGGAAGGAAAGATTGAACCCGCGGTCGTCCTGCGGCTGAGCCCGGGTGGGCCGCGTGGCGTCGCGGAGGTCGGGGGCGGAGCTGGCGGCCGAGGCCGGGCCCGAGGCGGCCGCGGGTTCGTCGCCGCGGGCGACGCCCGAGAGGGCGAGCAGCGTGATAAGGGGGGCGGCGAAGGCGGCGCGAGTTTGGGCGGACGGACGGGTGGGCATCGGAGGTCCTTGGGGGCCAGAGAGTGGCTAACGGCGAGGGGGGTGGGTGGGTCCGGCTACAGCCGCATTTTCCAAGCGTACACGAACCACTCGAGCGTGAGCAACGCGATGGCGGCGAACACCAACCAGTGCCAGACCTCGCGGCGGCCGGGCTCGGAAGCTGCGGGGTTCGCAGCCGCGGCGGCACCCGATGCACCCAGGATCGCAGCGGCGTCGTCGCTGGTGCCCAGGGCGCTCTCGATCGGGCTGAGCAGGTTGACGGGCAGCGTGCGGTCGGCGGCGACGGCCCCCTGGAAGGTGTACACGCCCACACGCTCGGGGACGCCCAAGGAGGCGGTGCGGGACGGCTCGAGGATCTTCAGGGGAGTTGTGGGTGCGGGGGGTGCGGGGGGTGCGGGAGGAAAGGGGGGGGCGGCGGGAACGGGGTGAAGGACAGTGATGGTGGCGATGCCCGGGGCAGCGCGCACGGTCACAGGCTCGTGGGTCGTGCCCGAGCGGGCCGCGGCAGAGTCGCCCCCCGCCCCCGCGCTGCGGCCCGAGAGATACTCGACGGCGGAGGCGATGAAGACGGGGAAGGAGACATCCGGGCCCCAGTTGGTCTGAAGCAGATCCATCGCGAGCACAAGCCGGCGCGGGGTCCCAATGCCGGGCTCAAAGACCTCGGCGATGAGCGGGCCGCTGGCACCGAAGGCCAGCGGCGTGATGGTGGGGCGAGCGATAGTGGTGGGAGCGGGGGGGGTGTTCGCGGTGGTGGTGGTCGGGGCGGGGGGTTCGTCGATGGTCATGCGCATCGGCGGCGCGATAAGCACGGCGTCGAGCGGGGCGTAGCGGAGCGCCGGGTGGGTCCGCCGCCAGGAGATAAAGCGTGTCGCGGATCGGCCCCCTCCGGCCCCCCGTTCGGCCCCCCCTCCATCCCCCGCCCGAGCATCGGCCTCGACGAGCGGCTCGACGGTCAGGCCCGGCACCGGGAGGCCCGCGCCGATGCTCAAGGTCGCGACGCTCGGGAGCGAACGGGGGCTGGCGCGGTCGAAGATGATCAGGTCGTACGCCGTTGTCCTCTCGGCCTCAACGCCTGCGGCCTCGTAGTCGGCAATGCTCACGACTCGGAGTTGCCCAAGCTCGAGCTCGGCCAGCACGCCCAGGAGGAAGCGATCGACGCCCTGCTCGCCCCGGACGCGGCGGGCCACGACGCCCCCGGCACCAGGATCAACGCCCGGGCCGACCACCAGCACGCGGGGCTTCTCGAGGCTCGGCACCATGAGGCCCACGGTGTTGTCGGCGGCCAGCAGATCCGGCCGCGGGATGGTGAGGGTCAGCAGGCCCTCGGCGGGCAGCGAGAACTCGAGCGTGCCGGCGGCCTGTCCGGGGGTCGCCGCGGACTGCTCGATGGTGGGTGGGGCCGCGGGCACGGCGAGCGGGATGGTACCGACGCTCACGCCGTCGACGCTGGCCAGAAGTGCAACCTCGCGGGGCGAACCGCCCGAGTTCTGCACGCGGACAAAGACGCGGACCAGCGAAGGCGTCGCGGCGTCGCGGCGAGCCGATGCGGCAACGATGGCCAGGTTGTCGGGCCGGCCATCCGGGGCCGGCCCCGCCCGGACGATCTGGACGCGGACGCTGCGGGGCAGGCCCGCGCGTGCGCCGGCGGCGACGACGGGCTCGAGCCCGCCATCGGTGAAGAGCACGATGGTGGTCGCCAGGGCCTCGCGCTCCGCGTCCTGGACCACGACGCCGCGGAGCAGCGGCAGCAGCGCGGCGATGTCGGCGGGCTGGTCGCTGGGCTCGATGGATCGGAGGGCGTCGCGGAGCGTGCGGGGGTCGTCGGTAAAGCCCGCGAGGACGCGGGGGGCGGCGGCAAGCTCGACGACCATGGCCGCAGGACGCCGGCCGCCCGCGCGAGCCAGGTCGTCGATGATCGCGAGGGCCTTGTCCTTCGCTTCGTCCAGCCGCGTCCGCGGCGGGCGTCCGGCGTCCGCGGGCGGCTGGCCGTCGGAAGCGCTCATGGAGGCGGAGCGATCGACCACGATGACGACGCGGCGAGCGATGGTGGAGTCGCCAGGGATCGTCGGGCGGGCGAACGCCAAGAGCAGGCAGAGCAGGGCCGCGAGCTGGATGACCAAGGGCCAGGAAACGCGGAGCCAGCGGAGCGGCACGTTGGCCTGAAGGTCGCTGAAGACCTGCTCCCACAGCAAGGTTGAAGAGACCTTCAGCGGCTTGCGGCGGAGCTTGAGCAGGTAGAGCGCGATCAGGGCCGGCACCGCGATCGCGCCCGCGAGCAGCGCAGGGACCGGGTCGAGGAACATCACCGCCCGGGCCCCTTGGGCGCTCCCCAGCCGGGCCGCGGTTCGGGGGCGGCCTTGGCGACGCCCGGGGGAAGCGGAATGGGCGTCGCCGCCTTCTCGCGCTTGAAGCCCTTGGCGATGATGAACATCTCACGAGAGACGTCGCGCGAGCTGTCGGGCTTGAAGCCCTTGACGTCGCCGAAAACGTTCTCGGTCTCGCGGAGCAGCGCCGGGTAGTGCTCCCCCTCGAAGACCTTCATGACCAGGCTGCCGCGATTCTCAAGCAGCGTGACGGCCAGGGCAAGCACGCGGCGGCAGAGCTGCATCGAGCGGAGGTGATCGACGGTCCCGCCCGCCCCGCCCTCGGTGCTCGGGGCCATGTCCGACAGAATGACGTTGAAGCGGAGCCCGGGCGCCGGCGGGCTGTCGGCCCCCGCCCCCGGCGCTTGGCGGTCGCGGCGGCCGTCGGCCCTGCCCAGCTCGGCGGCGATCGACTCGGGCGTGAGTGCGAAAACATCGGCCACGATCGTGCGAACATTCGAGACGCCGCGACCAAGCCCGGTGTCGGGGCTGACGGCCTTGAGATCGACGCCGACCGCCAGCCCGCGCGGCCCGATGCGCTCCTGCACGACCTGAAGCCACGACCCGGGCGCGCAGCCAAGGTCGAGCACGCGGTCTCCGGAGCGCAGGACCTTCTTGCGGTCGTCGATCTCCTGGAGCTTGTACGCCGAGCGCGCGACATAGCCGTCGGCCTTGGCCTTCTTGAAGAACTCGTCGTGGAGCTTGCGGGCTTGGGCCATGGGGCTTACTCGGCGGGCGGGCGGGCGGGGGGGGGGGGGGAACTTCGGAAGTCCGGCTTCGAGGGTGTCGATGAGTTAGGGCAGGTGGACGCAGAGCACCCGCCAGAGCTTGCCCGGGACAAACCGGTCGTACTCGTGGGACGGGATGTGTCGCGTGCCGACGATCTGCTTCCACGGGACTTGCGGCGCACGTGCCCGAGACTCGTCGCTGACGCGGCTGGCCGCCTCGCCGATCGCCCGAAGGTACCACGCGAGCGAAGTCTGACACAGGCGGCGGACCAGAAACTCCTCCTCGCGAACGCCCTGAAACTGCGCGACCGCCTCCCGAGCCAGCGACAGCATGTGCTGCGCCCGCATCCAGTCCGCCGCGCTGGCATGGGCCCGCCTACGCGGCATAACCGAGCTTCGAGCCGGCGATGACGCGGCGCAGGGCGGGTTCGGAGAACATGTCGGCCGTCTTGAGATCCACTTCCCGCCCCAGCAGCGTCGAGACGTCCTGCTGCGGCCCGCCGAGCTCGAACAGATCGGGGTCAAGGCCGGGGGCGAACTCGACGAGGACGTCCAGGTCGCTGTCGGGCGCCAGGTCGCCGCGGGCCGCGGAGCCAAACCCGCGCAGGGCCCGGATGCCGCTGGACAGGCACAGCCGCTCGAGCTCGGCCGCCTGCTCGCCGGAGAGTCCGGGGATTGCGTGGGGATCCAGCATGGACCAAGTCTAGAGCCCGGGCCCCGCCCGAGCGTCCGCGCTTGGTCAATCGGCCGCGGCTTCAGTACACTCGGTGACATGCCCCCCTCCTCCACCCCGTCGCCCGCCACCAACCCCTCCGCGCCCACCCCCACTGGTGCCGACGGTGTGCTCCCCACGCCCACCTTCGCCGGCCCCAAAGGCCGTCGATACATCAACGAGCTCCAGCCCAACGAGCGGATCTACGGCGTGTTCAGCATCATCAACGCCCAGCTCGGGCAGACCAAAGCCGGCAAGCCCTTCCTCAAGTGCCTCATCGGCGACAAGACCGGCACGCTCGCGGCCCGAATGTGGTCGATCGATCCCGACTACTTCCGCACGCTGCCGACCGACGGCTTCGTCTACATCGACGCCGAGTCGCAGCCCTACCAAGGCGACCTGCAGCTCATCCTGCAGAGCATCGAACCCCACGAGCCGTCGACCGACCAGCTTCGGGAGCTCATTCCCTGCTCGAAGCACGACCCCGAAGTGATGTTCGCGCAGGTCCGGGCCCTCCTCGACACCCTCAAGCACCCCGCGGCCAAGGCCCTCGCGCAGGTCTATCTCGCCGACGAGCACCTCATGACCGCGTTCAAGCAGGCCCCGGCCGCCAAGACCATGCACCACGCATACCTCGGCGGCCTCCTGGAGCACACGCTGAGCCTGATGAAGGCCGCCGACTTCCTGGCCCCCAACTACCCCAAGCTCAACCGCGACATCGTGCTGCTCGGCCTCTTCCTCCACGACCTCGGCAAAACCCGCGAGCTGGTCTACGACCGCACCTTCTCCTACTCGGACCGCGGCGAGCTGATCGGCCACATCGTCGAAGGCGCCATCATGCTCCACGACCGGGCCCAGCAGGTGATGCGGACCACGGGCATGCGCATGCCGCCGAACCTCGTGCTCGTGCTCCAGCACATCATCCTGAGCCACCACGGCCTGCCCGAGTATGGCGCTGCCAAGATCCCCATGACCCCCGAGGCACTCTTCGTCCACGCCCTCGACAACCTCGACGCCAAGCTCACCGTCGCCCTGAGCGCCGCACGCCCCGACTCCGCCGCCGTCGACCCCGCCGACCAGCACGGCGCCACCCTCGGCGGCAACTTCACCGAGAAACAGTGGGCCCTGGACACAAAGATCTTCCGGCCCGACCCGCTGGCGGGCTGAGAACTGGGGGGGGTCGGGGCGCAGGCGCTCCCGGGTTGAAAGTCCCTCCCCCCTCTCCCGCGAGCGGGAAGGGACCACTTGGACCAAAGCGACAAGCAGGTGAGGGCACATGCTGCCAACTATCGCGCACAGTCCCCCTCGACGGTCTCCCCGCGCTCGACTTGCACCTCGCACCCTCCCGCCGTCACGCCATCGCTCCACCTGTCGTCCCCCGCGCTCAGGAGAAGACTCCGGCGTCTTGGGTACCCCGCCGGTCCACGGCGGGCTTGCGGCTACATAAGAATCGGAGATGAAACTCCGGCGTCTCGAGTACCCCGCCGGTCCCCGCCGGGCTTGATCCGCTTCGCTCAGCTATCGAAGTCCCGC
>JBBQRT010000104.1:0-6297 GCA_038214505.1 Phycisphaerales bacterium
GCCCGCTGTCGCTCGCCCGGGCGTTGGTGATGGTGAGCGTGGTGGGCGTGCCAGCGGCGGGCGAGGGAAGAAAGCCAAAGGCACCCGAGACGGTGCCGCCGCCGGGAGACGCCCCGCCGGGGCCGTTGAACCGAATAGCCACGCCGTTGCGGCGCCATTGAACGGAGACGCCCGTCGCTGTCGGCACCACCGTCGCCGAGATTATGAGTGTTTGCCCCACCAAGATCGACTGCGGCAGAGGCTGCACTACCAATGCGGGAACCACGCCGCTGTACCGAGCCAAGCGAGGGGTGGCAACAGACCCTGAGGTCCTGAAGAACCCGCCCGCGACGAGGTCGCCGCTGGGAAGAACCGCGACGGTGGAGACCGCCCCGTTGGAGAGTCCCGATCCGAGCGCGGCCCACGACGACCCATTCCAACGGGCAACGGAGTTCGCCGTCACGCCGCCGGCTGTCTCGAAGCCCCCGGCTGCGATCAGGTCGCCGCTAGGGAGCACCGCGAGGTCGGAGACGGTTGCGGCAAGGCCCGATCCCAGCGCCGACCACGACAGACCATTCCAGCGGGCGATGTGGCTGGCTGGCACGCCCCCTGCGACCGTGAAATCGCCGCCCGCGATCAGGTCGCCGCTGGGGAGCACCGCGAGGGCGCCAACGAAACTGCTTATGCCCGATCCCAGCGCCGACCAC
Source organism: Phycisphaerales bacterium (assembly GCA_038214505.1). GTDB lineage: Bacteria > Planctomycetota > Phycisphaerae > Phycisphaerales > UBA1924 > UBA4658. The sequence continues at coordinate 687 of JBBQRT010000104.1, forward strand.
GACGAGCCATTCCAACGGGCGATGGACCTGGCCGACATGCCCCCGGCGGTAAAAAAGCTGCCCCCCGCGACCAGATTGCCGCTGGGCAGCACTGCGAGGGCGTAGACCGGGCCGCTGATGCCCGATCCCAGTGCCGACCACGACGAGCCATTCCAGCGGGCGATGTTGATCGCAGGCACGCCCCCTGCAGTGTCGAAGTGTCCGCCAGCAATCAGGTCGCCGTTGGGGAGCACCGCGAAGGCGGTGACCTGGGCATTACTAAACGTGTGACTCATGCCCGATCCCAGCGCCGACCATGAAGAGCCGTTCCATCGGGCGATACGGTTGGCCGTCACGCCCCCCGCGGCCGTGAAAGAGCCGCCCGCGATCAGGTCGCCACCGGGGAGTTCCGCGAGGGCGCGGACCGAGGCCGCGGTAGAACCAGAGGGATCACTCATGCCCGATCCCAGCGCGAACCATGACGAGCCATTCCAGCGGGCGATGTTGTTGACCGACACGCCCCCGATGGTTGAGAAGGACCCGCCCATGATCAAGTCGCCGCTGGGGCGTACCTTGAGGACATCGACCCAACCATTGCCCAAGTCCGATCCGAGCGCCGACCACGACGAGCCATCCCAGCGGGCGATCCCTTTGACCGACACGCCCCCGGCGGACGTGAAGAACCCGCCGGCGACAAGGTCGCTTCCAGGCAGCACCGCGAGGGCGTAGACCGTAAAACTCACGCCCGATCCGAGCGGCGACCACGAGGAGCCATTCCAGCGGGCGATTAGGAACGCATGCACACCCCCAGCGGCACCGAAGTCACCGCCCGCGACAACGTCGCCGCTGGGGAGCACCGTGAGGGCGTTGACCGAGGAACCGCCCGTAGTCCCGCCTGACAAGCCCGACCCAAGCGCCGACCACGATGAGCCGTTCCAGCGGGCAATACGGTTGGCCGTTGCGCCCCCGGCGCTCGTGAAGCTGCCGCCCGCGATAACGTCGCCGCTGGGGAGGACGGCGAGTGCTCGCACCGTGGTATTCATGCCCGATCCCAGCGCCGACCACGACGAGCCGTTCCAACGGGCGATGTTACTGGCCGCCACGCCCCCGGCGGTCGAGAATCCCCCGGCCGCGACGAGGTCGCCGCTAAGGAGCGCCGCGACGGCGAAGACCGTGGCGTTCATGCCCGAGCCCAGCGCCGACCACGACGAGCCGTTCCAGCGGGCGATGTTACTGGCCGCCACGCCCCCGGCGGTCGTAAAGGATCCACCCGCGACAAGTTCGCCGCCGGGGCGTACTGCGAGGCCGAAGACCGAGCTGTCCCCGCCCGTCACGCCCGATCCCAGCGCCGACCACGACGAGCCATTCCACCGGGCGATGCCGCTCGCCGCCACGTCCCCGGCGGCCGTGAAATCGCCGCCCGCGATAAGGTCGCCGCTGGGGAGCACGGCGAGGGCGTAGACCGTGCTGCTCACGCCCGATCCCACCGCCGACCAGTTCCCCGTCGCCGGGTCGTACGTCGCGATGTTGGCGGCCACGGCGTTACCTGCGAGAGTGAACGTCCCTCCAACCACGAGCTTCGGCGTGATCGGCCCTGCACCGTCCGGATCCCACATCGCTGTGGCGAACACCCACCCCCCGTTGGGCCCGTAGACGCCCGGAAAGATCGCTGTCGAGGCGTCGAAGGGCTGCCATTGCGGCGTGCACTGGGCCCGCGCGGGACCCGCCCACAGCGTCACCCCGAGCACGGCCCAGATCGCCGCGATGACCCGCACCGAACTCACTCGCACATAGTTCACGTCACGCATCGGAAACACCCCTTGTCATCACGAAGATTCCATTCGAGCACCAGAAACCTTTGTTCTAGGCCGCTCAGAGCTCAGCTGAGCGTAGACGGCCTCCTTGTTCACGCCGCGGCCGGGGGGTGACCAAGAGGTCCCGCTCCAGCGGGCGATCAGATTCACGCTCAGCCCCTCGGCGACGGCGAGAGAGCCCCGCGCGACCAGCATCGCGTGCCCAAGGGCCAGCGCCCTCTGGGTACCGCATCGTCGTGGTGAACACGCTGCCGGTCATATCAGGAGGCCCCATCCCCCGGCAGCCAATGCCCGCCGCGGGGCTGGGCGAGGGCTGGCGGCCGCCGTGCCGCAGAGCGGCCGCACCGATGCCAAGAGCGGTAGCAAGAGGCGCACCAGCACCGGACGCAGCTATAGAGAGCGGCCCGACATCGATCTGGTCGTCATGGCGAGTCCTCTTAGCGGCGGTCGCAGAGACTGCACCCATCGATGTGTTCCAGCAACGCTCCGAGACGCTCCGCGGTCACTCTTTCAGCTTGGGCAAAGAGAAACCCCGCCGCGGCTGCGACGGGGCCATTGGGTGACTCTCAGAACCCGTCATTTGCCGGCCGGAGGCCAGATCCTCGAGCAGAACAAACTCAGGCCCCGCGGTTCTCACTTCCCCGGCTTGAACGTGCTCTTGAACGCCGCCACGGCGTCGCTCAGCTGCTTGTCGAGCGCCTTGACGTCCTTCTTCTGAGACAGCTCCTCGCGGAGGGCGCGGGCCGTTGTCGAGAAGTAGTTGCGGAGGCCGGACTCGAACGCCGAGACGTTCTTGATGTCCACGTCGTCCATGAAGCCCTTGCTGGCCGCGAAGATGGAGACCACCTGGTCGATGACGTTGAGCGGGACATACTGCGGCTGTTTGAGGAGCTCGACCATCCGGGCCCCGCGGTCGAGCTGCTTCTGGGTCGCCTTGTCGAGCTCGGTGCCGAGCTGGGCGAAGGCCTCGAGCTCGCGGTAGGCCGCGAGGTCGAGGCGGAGCGAGCCGGCGATCTGCTTCATGGCCTTGATCTGGGCGTTGCCGCCCACGCGCGAGACCGAGATGCCGACGTTGATGGCCGGGCGGACGCCGGCGAAGAACAGCTCGGGCTCGAGATAGATCTGGCCGTCGGTGATCGAGATGACGTTGGTCGGGATGTACGCCGAGACGTCGCCCTCCTGGGTCTCGATGACGGGCAGGGCCGTTAGAGAGCCGCCGCCGTTCTCGTTCGAGAGCTTGGTGGCGCGCTCGAGCAGGCGGGAGTGGAGATAGAACACGTCGCCGGGATACGCCTCGCGCCCCGGCGGGCGGCGGAGCAGCAGCGACAGCTGGCGATACGCCACGGCCTGCTTGGAAAGGTCGTCGTAGATGCACAGCGCGTGCTTGGGCATCGGCGCGCCGCTGGAGAGCTTGGCCCCCTCGTCCTTGCCGCTCCACATGAAGTACTCGCCCATCGTGCACCCGGTATAGGGCGCGATGTACTGCATCGGGGCCGGGTCCGAGCTGGCGGCATTGACGACGATGGTGTAATCCATCGCGCCGTTCTTCCGCAGCGTCTCGACGACGCTCGCCACCGTCGATTCCTTCTGACCGATGGCGACATAGATGCACACCACGGCCTCGCTCGTGCCCCAGAACTGCTTCTGGTTGATGATCGTGTCGAGCGCCACGGCCGTCTTGCCCGTCTTGCGGTCGCCGATGATCAGCTCGCGCTGCCCCTTGCCGATCGGGATCATCGCGTCCACGGCCTTGATGCCCGTCTGCAGGGGCTCGGTCACCGGCTGACGCTCGGCGATGCCCGGGGCGATGATGTCGACCTTGTCCATGCGGGCCGCGTTGATCGACGGGCCGTTGTCCAGCGGGCGGCCCAGCGGGTCGACCACCCGCCCCAAGAGCGCCTCGCCGACAGGCACCGAGAGCAGACGACCGGTGCTCTTGACCAGGTCGCCTTCCTTGACGGCCAGATAGTCGCCGTAGATCACCGCGCCGACGGTATCGAGTTCGAGGTTGAACACCTGCCCGATGACGCCCCCGTCGGAGGTCTGGAACTCGAGCATCTCGCCGGCCATGGCCTTGGACAGGCCGTAAATACGGGCGATGCCGTCGCCGACTTCGACGACGCGGCCGACCTCGGAGATCTCCAGCTCGCTGGAATACTGGGCAATTTCCTGCTTGATGATGGAGGCGATCTCGTCGGTCTTGATCTTCATGGGCTGGGGGTCCAGAGGGCCGAGGTTTTCGGGCCAAAGTCCGTGGTTGGGGGAAGGTCGGGCCGGGAGGAGAGGGTAGACGCCCAAGCCAAGCTTGTCAGCCGCCCTCCGCCACGTCCTCGCCGGGCAAAACCACGCGCCCGGCCTGCCCACGATGGCGCCGCGGCGCAATCCGTACTCCCCCACAACTCGGCACCGAGTGGTCAAGGGCGATCCCCGAGCTTTGCCTGAGCGGTCCAGCTCCACACTCCCGAGGGACCTTCGTCCAACTTGGGTTCAACTCGATAGAGCGCCCGGTCCGAGAGTCCGTGCGTCCGCCCGCTTGTGGCAAAACCCGACCTCGACAGCGCGGAGTCGTCCTCGGAGTACGAAAAACACTTGCTCGAGCCTCCAACTTCGAGTAATCTGGAGGCGGGTCGCCTCTATTCTGGACGGCAACCCCATGCTCAACAACTGTTTCCGCCGCCGAACGTGAACTCAGAGTCAAACATGGGAGCAGGCAAGGCTGCACACCCCCCCTCAAATCCGGTGATCACTCGGCCAGCCGCCTGCCGCATGTCTGCGTAAGACGACCGGTTGCCACTGGATCAAGCTTTTGCAATCGCCGACGATAGATCAGATACATGCGCGTACGGGTTTTTCCTGGGCGCTTGAAACGGCCTGACGTTGGATGGTTGAACGTGTTGGAGAAGGTGTCTCGGGTTCGGGAACGGCCGCCGACGTCGCGACGCTCGAGCGTCTGGACGTCGGCTCACAGAATTCTTTGGCCGCGGGCTGTAATCTAACAGCCTGATCGGGCCGTGTGTTGGTGCGTCGACTTCGAGTCAAAAACGGAAGGAAATGGTGATTGATGTCTAAGAACAGGTTCATCGGACGGTGTTGTCTGGCGCTTCTGGGTGGTCTGGGCCTCGCGGTCTCGGCCGCGCAGGCCCAGCCCGCCAACGGCACGTGCAGCCTCTCGCTCCCGGCCCAGTGGGCCTTCCCGGGCACCGGCGGCACGATCAACCAGACGGCGATCGAGCTCACCGGCTGGACGTTCTCCGGTGCCGCGTGCGCCGGCGCGACGGGCGGCGTGGTGTATTACAACTTCACCCCCGCCTCCGCTGGTCCGTGGCGGTTCTCGACCTGTGCGAGCACCCCGACGTTCGACACGGTCCTGTCGATCCACACCGGCTGCCCGGCGAGCGCGACCAACTACGCGACCGGCTCTGCGGCCACCTCGTGCAACGACACGGGTACGGGCTGCACCGGCGACGCGTCGACATTCGATGCCCCCGCGCTGACGGTCGGCACGCCGTACGTCATCCGCCTGGCCCGTTGGAACAGCCTCGTCGTCCCCGCGGGCGGCGTCCGCGTTGACGTGACCAACCTGGGTATCACCGGCGCCTGCTGCGCTGCCGCCGGGACCTGCACCATCACCACCGGCGCCGCCTGCACTTCGGGCAGCGCGTTCCAGGGCCCCAACACCCTCTGCTCGCCCAACCCCTGCCCGCAGCCCCCGGCCAACGACCTGTGCGCCGGCGCTCAGGTGATTCCGGCCACCGCGCTGCCCGTCAACGCCAGCGCCACCGGCAGCCTCGCGCTCGCCGGCCCGACGACGGCCATCA
>JBBQRT010000105.1:0-6094 GCA_038214505.1 Phycisphaerales bacterium
GGCGGGATCGATTACACTCGAGCGCGCGGATTCCAACGTGGCGGAACTGTCGCGTGTTGCTCGCGGGGCGGGATCGATTACACTATCCCCGCCCGAAATCCCGTTGTGACAGGCACTTGCGCCTGATCGACGGTCAGAAAAGCGAGAGCTGCGAGGCTGGCTGTTCGGCCCGCCGCTTGTCTTTTCCCCAAAAAACCTCCATTCGCTCGAACTGCTTGTCCGTGACCAGCAACACCCGCACCTCCCCCGCCTGCGGCACGGCCTGCTCCACTCGCGTGACATGCACTTGGGCGTTCTCCCGGCTTGGACAGTCGCGGGCGTAGACAGAAAACTGCAACTGACGGAAGCCCGAGCGCAGCAGGCACTTGCGGAAACGCGTGTAGCGCTTCCGATCCTCCTGCGTTTGCACGGGCAGATCGAACATCGCGACAACCCACATGCAGCGATACCCCGAAAGGTACACGGGTCAGCCTCCACACGGCGACCGTTGGTTGGCTCCGGGACTCGACGGGGGTGTGGGCGTCCGTGCCGCTGGGGAGGAGACAGGGGGCGGAAAAGGGTGTCGGGTGCCGGGTCATGTCGGACCATCCGTGTCCGACTCGGGATCGCCATATGTGGATACATTGTCGTTTGCTGTCGGTTGCTCCGAATCCGGAGATTGTCGAGGCATCTCGGCGGACACTCCGGACCGTGTCAAACTCGGGAATCTGACCATCTGTGGCCGGCGCTCGCCTGCCAGAACCGCGACCACGTCGGCGACGACCCCCGCCACCGCGACCATGAGCGGCCCCCGCTGCTCGCCGACGAAGACCGGCTCGGCGAGCACCCGGAGGAGGTCGGCCTTGGTCGGCTGGTCGAGCGTGAACCCGCCGCTGAGGGCCAGATACTTCACCCGGGCGTCGACGAGCGGTCGCATCGGCTCCATGAGGTCATCGGCGAGGCAGAACGGATTCCCCCGGCCGCGGTGCTTGATGCCAAGCGCGGGGAGCAGGCCCGCAGCGACGATCGCGCGGGCGACGGTTGCCCGCAGCGCCGCGTATCCGTAGTCGAGGAGGTTGTTGGGCGGCGCAGCGGATCGATCCCCGCCAGCGCGACGGAACGGTTGCGGAACACCGGAGACACCCCAGAACAGTGATGGCCAATAGACCGCCGCGGCCACCCCCTCGGCGTTGCCGGTGTCGCCCGACTTGACGCGGTCGGCCATCGCAAGCATCCTCTCCCGGTCGTCGATCCGCGTGAGGTTGGCCGCCTGGGCCCGGACTTTGGCCTGCACGATCCGCTGCCAGAGGCGCTTGACGGTCGGGCGCGGTGCGGCGAGCTGAGACTCGAGCCTGGAGAGCAGTTGGGTGTTGGTGGAGAGCGGCAGATACATCCCGGCCGGGTGATGGTCGCGTCCGCACACGACCAACGCGCCGCCGTGCTCGGCGATCTCGGTCAAGAGGGCGTGGGAGTAGGTCGTCTCCCGCTCGTCGACCATGAGCACGCCCAGGTCCTCGACCGGCACGCTGCCGGTCAGGTTGGCGGGATGGGCCGGAAGTCGCGCCGGCGGGTCCGCTCGCCGCAGCACGAGCATCTGCCCGTCGCGGACGGCCAGGTGGCAGGGCTCACGGCTGATCTCGACCGTCCGCTTGACCATGGAGTGCGTCAGTCTTGTTCGAGGATCGTCACCGCGCCGAGCGGACTCACCTGCACCTTGACGGCGTGGGGGTGGTCGGGCGGGGCGAGAGAGAGCAGGTCCGACGGCGTTGCGGAGAACTGTTCACGCTTCGAGTCCGGCACCGGGTTGCCCGACGAGTCCTTTCGCTCGCCCGCGGCCCGGGCGTCCCAGTGGGGCACGAGGACGACGGCCTGCGGCTTGTCGAGCTTGGCAACAACGAAGTATCCGACTTCGCGCGTCTCCTTGTGCTTCATGAGCAGCATCTCGCCCTCGCACAGGCTCATGACGAACGCCCCGCCCTTCGCCGGGTCGTCGGTGCGGTCCACCAGCGGGTGGGACTGCTCGACCTGCCGAAGGATGGGCGTCAGGCGCTTCCGTTCGCCCCGTTCGAGTCCGCGGAAGGTGCGGGGCGGGGGGATCTTCGCTTCCCGCAGGGCACGCAGGCGGGCGAGCTTGCGCTGCGCGGCCTCGAAGGCCGAAACGATCACGCCGCTGAAGACTTCGACGCCCTTCTTGTTCTTCGACGAACGGATCTCGATGTGGTGGTTGTTGCCGCCGAGATACGCCCGGCGGCTGGCCGGGTCCTCGTCGGCGACCATCCCGCCCGAGGTGTAGTCGGGACGTTTGCGGTCGATGACCACGGGGTCGCTCATGGTTCGCAGAAGCACGACCGAACGAATCGGAACGCCCGAGTCGTGTCGTATGGCTCGGGTCTCGGCGGCCTTCTTGATCTGATTCGCCGTGAAGTTGTCGGGATCGATCCCCGCGGCCCGAAGGGCCCGACGGAGCTGATTGCGGAGCGCCCGGTCGCGGACGATGCCGCTCTTCCCCGCGGGCGGGTCGTCCATCGCCGCCAGGTCGCGCTTGATCTGGGCCGCGCGGAGGGCGGTCACGCCGCGCGCCTGGAGCTGGGCCTCCAGGTCGTCCCAGCCATCGGGCATGCGCAGGTGATTGCTCGTGAGCGCCGCGGCGGGCTTCTTGGCGGTGTACTGCCCGGTCGGCCCGCCCCGGGCATCTAGCACGGGGCCGAAAAGCGTCTCTTCGTGCATGGCCCCGATGAGCTTGCGTTTCACCGGCCGGTGGCACACGGGCTTGCCCGCCACGTCCTGACCGTCGCCGAACACGGCCCGCCTGACCGCCTCCCGCAGCTCGTCGCGGTCCTTGAACGGCGACGGCGGCGGGACGGGGTGCTTGCGCCGATAGGCGTCCATCTGCTCCTCGTCGGCGGTGTTGACGCCCGCGGCCTCGGCGGCCTTCTCCCGGTTCTCCCACCGCATTTGCACGCTCCGCGTGCACAGGCCGATCACGACGGCGTCGATGGCGTGGTGGCGGTGGTCGCCCCGGTTCTTCTCCTTGCGGGCGTGCTCCTCGGGAGTGCTCAGGCCCTTGCCCTTGGCGTCGTGGGGATCGAAGAACAGCCCCCACTCGCGGCGGAAACGGCCGGTCCATGGGCCGTCGGTGGCGAAGATGCGGCGCTCGCCGCCGCGCTCGGGAAGGCCCTTGCCGTCGAAGAGCGCATCGGCCAGATACGCCATGACCTGCCGCGCCGCGTACTTGGTCGCGGCCTCCTGACGGGCGGTCATGTCCTTAGTGTCGCCGATGTCTTTGGCAAACTGCTCGATCTTTCGCTGGTCGTCGCGGAAATCGAAGAACAGGGACCACAGCGGCTCGTCGGCGGCGGTCCTGGCCTCGCCGAGCTTGGGCCGTTTCACGTCGCCGAAGATACCCTCGACGAACTGCATCCCCTCGTCGAAACCCCCTTTGAGCGTGGTCGACCAGTATTGGCGGGGCGTGCGGCGGCCCATGTCGCGGTTGCACTTGGTGTGCCCCAGCACGATGTTTGACAGGCCGTTCTCGCCCCCGCTGGCGCGGGGCAGTATGTGGCACACCTCGCAGTCCTCTCCGAGCGCCGCCTTCCTCGGCGTCAGCCCCTTCTTGCCGCACATCGGGCAGGCCTGCGCCTGCTGCACGGCCAGCAGCACGCGGTCCTCCGCGGCGCGGCGCTGGGTGGGCGTGCTCTTGTCGAGATCGAAGTGCTCGGCGATATCGCGCCGGATTCGGTTGCGAAGTCGAATGCGGAACAGCAGGCGGTCGGACTGCTTGGCCCCCATCTTCGCCTCGCGGGCGAGCTCGATGTAGATCTCATCGGGCTTGCGTCCGAACGTCCGCAGGTAATCGAGGATGTGCCGCCGGACCTCGTGGATGGCCTTGCGGACCACGGGGTTGCTCAGCATTGGGGCGGGGGGAAGGTCGTCCGGATGCTTGCGCAAGTAGTGCCGGTCTCGGGCGGAAAGGCCCTTGGCTCCCGTCGCGTACCTGCGGCGTGCGTGCTCGTCGAGCGGCTTACCCGTGGTCAGGTCGCGGAAATCCGCGTCCTCGGCGATGAGCTTGCGGGCCTCGATCTGAGTGAGCCACCGCGGCTCGCCGGTTCTGGCATCCGGCCAAGGTTCGGGTCGGTCCATCACCGCGAGCAGGTTGCGGACGGCCCGTCGGCTCATGTTGAGCCGCTTGGCGTCGAGCTTGGGGCGGGCCCTCCACGCCGCGACCAGCGCGTCGGCCTGCGGCCCGCTTAGCCCGGCCCAAGCAAGCACGCCAGCCCGCAGAGCCTCGGCCTGTCCGTCCTGTTCCGGATCATGGCTCAGGAGCGCGCGGTTGACGCCCTCTCGAACGTTCTCCGGCATCGCCTCCCACCGCGCGAGCGTGATCGCCCCGTGCACGACCTCTCGGTGGAACCAGTCGGTATTGATGACCCGGTCCTCATCGGCCTCGATGTTGAAGCGATGCGGCGAGAGTTTCTTCTTCACGCCCCCGGGCCAGTGCTCCTTGCCGTACCACTCGGCCATCCTGCCGCGGAGGTCGTCGACGCTGACCGTCTGTTTGGGCCGCTCGGGAATCGTTCTGACCTTCCCCGTCTTCTTGTCCTTGCGATGAAGCTCGGGCAGCGTGCCCAGTGGACCGCCGAGGTACCCGACGATCCTCGAACGCTCCTCGGGCGTCAGCGCGCGGGCGGGCTTGCCGCGCTCGATGATGCGAATATTGTTGACCGATTCGGCAACCAGATAGCCAGAAGCGTGGCGGTCGGCGTGCGGGGCGCAGCGCTCGGTCGGCTCCAGCACGCACCGGCCGAGGCTGCCAAGGTCCCACGTCTGACGCCGCTGCCCGAAGAGCAGCCCGCGGTGCCGCCAGACCGAGTCGCCCGATTCGTTGTCGAGCTCTAGACGCAGCGCGTCGGTCAGCAACTTCGCCGCCCGAACTCCCCCACCACCGGCCAGCTTCTTCTGCGCTTTCCAGAGCTCTGCGAACTCATGGCGGATCATGGCCCGGTCGGCGCAGTGCTCGTAGCTGCCCGCCTTGTTGCGGATGGCGTCGCGGTACTCACGCTTGCCGATTCGCCGGTCTTCGGGCCGTTGGTCAGGCCCGGTCAGCGGATGGACCCGTTCGGTTGATTCCCGCTGCATCCACATGAACTCGCCGAACGTCCTCGCCTTCGCGACAAGCATCCTTTGACGAACTTCGCCGATCGCCGCCTTGACCTTCCCGTCCTCGTCCGGCTCGCCCGGCGTCCCGCCGTCTGCCTCGTCGTCGACGACGATCTTGAGCCCCAGGGCCCCGCGACGCTGGGCCAGGTGAAGCAGCACGCGGCCCAGCTCGTGCGGCGACAATGCCGCGTTCAAGCCCTTGCACCTCAGCGCCCACGGGTCGGTGGTCTCCAAAAGGTGGATGAACTCGGCTTCCGTCGCCGGGAGAAGCCCGGCCTCGACAAGGGCAAGCTTGAGCTCACGCTTGCGCTGCGAGCGTCGAGCCAGCGTGATGCGAGTCCGCCGCGTCATTCGACGCTTGGCGTTCTTGGGCTCGCCGCGCTTGTCGTCCGACTCGTCGACGCCCGCGGGAAAGACCGACGTTCCGACCGTGATCTTTCCCGAGTCGCCGGCAAGCCACATCGAGCCGACCGAGTTGGATCCAATGTCGAGGGCCAACACGCTGAACTGATCGGACATGCATTCCCCTTGACACTCGGATGATTGGGCTGTAGTCTGTCTCCAGTGTAATCGATCCCGCCTCGCGGTTTCACGCAACAAGAGAAATCGCAGGCACCGTCGAAAGACGACCGCCGCAGCCCGCGTTACCCGTGGCCTGCGGCTTTTTTCTGGCAAAAGTTGCGCTCCGGCCGTTGGGCGTCGTCGCGGGCGACTCGTCCCGTTTGTCGCCCGGACTGACCTTCTACCCGGCCGCCCTGACCTTCTACCCGGGCGACCAGACTGTCTAGGCGGCCGCCCAGACGTTCTACCCGGGCGACCAGACGTTCTAGGCGGCCGCCCAGACTGTCTAGGCGGCCGCCTAGAACATCTAGGCGGCCGCCTAGAACATCAGACTGCCCGGATTCTCGGACCTGATCGCGGCTGGGAGCGTGCCAGGCCGGATTTTACAACGGACGTG
>JBBQRT010000106.1:0-5759 GCA_038214505.1 Phycisphaerales bacterium
CTGTGCACCTGCGTGCTTCGAAGCGCTTCTGGATGCGGTGACTCGCCGCCATCAGAGGTCACGCGAAGGCCCGTCCCAGCCGAAGGCGTGGTCGAAGCTGGCGTGGTGGCAGGCCTGCATCTGATGGAAATCGATGATGTCGCGGACCAGGAGGTTCTCGAGCTCCATTGGAAGGCGGACCTGGTGGAGGCCGGAGTTGTCGGTGCAGATGGCGACGCTGACGCCCGCGTCGAAGCAGCGGGCGAGGATGGGCTTCATGTCGTCGTAGCCCTTGAGTGTGGCGGTTTTGATGTAGGTGGTGGGGCACATTTCCAGGCACTGGCGGCGTTTGGCAACTTCCTTCAGCAGGCGTGGGGATTTCAGGGCGAGCTGGATGCCGTGGCCGATGCGGTCGAGGTGCGGAAGGAGTTCCGGGTAAAGGCCGGTGGCGGTTTCATAGACGTGGGCGGTGGTGTGCAGGCCGCGGGAGCGGGCGAGCTTGAGCAGGGCGATGAACTCGCGGGTGCGGGGGCGGTAGAGCTGGTCGGGGCCGGCGATGTCAATGGCACACACGCCGCCGTTTGCGCCCCCGCTTCGCGCGTGTACGCCGGAGGTCCACTCGGCGGCCAGCTCGACGGTCGCCTTGTTGACCTTGGACGACAGACGTGAGTGCAGGCAGAGGATCTGCTTCAGGCGCAGGGGGTACATGGGCTGGCTGACGGCGGCGTCGGCGATGGTCTCGACAACCTCTCGCATCTGGCGGATGCGCTGGTCCTCGTCGAGGTGGGCGTCGGTGCGGTAAAAAGGCGTGTAGCGGAGCTCGACGTAGGCCAGATTGTCGAAGAGCACCGCGCCGCGGACGAGCTTCTGGATGAAGTAGCGGAGCGAGTGGAGGCGCTGGATCTCCTCGACGAGCGTGTGCATCTCGAGATAGTCGGGGAGGCTCTTGTGCTTGCGGGCGAAGACTCGCTCGAACTGGTCGAGGGTCTTGAACTTCTTGAGCAGGCCGTGGCCGGGTTGGCGACGGAGGTATGAATAGAGGATGTTGGGGAGGATGGCCCCGCCGAGGTGGAGGTGGAGCTCGGCGTAGAGGCCGCGGGGAGCGGCGGGGGGAGTGACGGGCGTCATGGGTGGAGGCTATTCGGGGCTGCTGGCGGCCGAGAGACGATCGCAGTGGACTTGGGGGCACGGAGGGGGACGAAGGGGCACGGAGGTCGAGGCAGGGAATCAGAGAAGGTGTGTCGGCGGTTTGGGTCCAAGCGCCAGGATCAATCTATTCGGCCTTGATCGTTCCTTGATGCCCCTCCGTGCCCCTCCGTGCTCGATCCGAAGCGCACGTAGAGTTGCGGCCTTGGGGCGACCACTTGGAGGCGATCGCGATGAGCGTGCAGACACGGACCGAGAAGGACACGATGGGACCGATGGAGGTTCCCGCGACCGCGCTCTACGGCGCGAGCACCCAGCGGGCGGTGCTGAACTTCCCGATGAGCGGGCGGGCGGTGCCCGAGCAGATCATCAAGGCTTACGCGGTGCTCAAGGCGGCGTGCGCGAGCGTGAACCACGCGCTCGGGCGGCTGGACGACGGCCGGACGAGGCTGATCGGCGAGGCGTGCCGCGAGATCGAGGACGGACTGGCGAGTTTTCAGGGGCTGGCCCCCCACTTCCCGGTCGACACGTTCCAGACCGGTTCGGGCACGTCGACGAACATGAACGTCAACGAGGTGGTCGCGAACATCGTGTGCGTTCGGCTGCACAAGCCGATCGGCTCGAGCAAGGAGGCGGCGTACCTCAAGGCCGGTGGCGTGCACCCCAACGACCATGTGAACATGGGCCAGTCGAGCAACGACACGTTTCCGACGGCGATGCACATCGCGGCGGCGGTGATGATCCAGAACGAGCTGCTTCCGGCGATCGACAAGATCGCGGGGAAGCTCGAACAGCAGGCCGCGGCGTGGGACAAGCTCGTGAAGATCGGGCGGACGCACCTGCAGGACGCGACGCCGATCCGCCTCGGGCAGGAGTTTTCTGGCTACGCCTCGCAGATGCGGCACGCGCAGGAGCGGCTGCACCGGGCCCTGCATGCGCTCGGCGAGCTCGCGATCGGCGGGACGGCGGTGGGAACGGGGATCAACACGCACGAGAAGTTCGGCGAGATGGTGGCCGCGGAGTTGACGCGGCGGACGGGCGTTCACTTCCGCGAGGCGACGAATCACTTCGAGGCCCAGCACGCCAAGGACGGGTTTGTCGAGGCGTCGGGTCAACTGCGGACGATCGCGGTGAGCCTGACGAAGATTGCCAACGACATCCGCTGGCTCGGAAGCGGGCCGCGGTGCGGGATCGGGGAGCTGGTGCTGCCCGCGGTGCAGCCGGGCTCGAGCATCATGCCGGGGAAGGTGAACCCGGTGATCTGCGAGGCGGTGATGATGGCGTGCTGCCAGGTGCTGGGCAACGACCACGCCGTGACGCTCGGTGGGCTGGGCGGGATCGGCTCGCTGCTTGATCTGAACGTCGCGATGCCGATGATGGCGGCGAACCTGCTGGACTCGGTGCACCTGTTGTCGCGGTCGTGCCACGTGCTGACGGACAACTTGCTCGCCGGGCTCGAGCCGGATGCGAAGCGCTGCGGGAGCCTGATCGAGGGCTCGCTGGCGATGTGTACAAGCCTGGTGCCGGTGATCGGATACGACAAGTCGGCGGCCCTGGCCAAGGACGCGTTCAAGCAGGGCAAGACGGTGCGGCAACTGGCGCACGAGGTGGTGGTGGGCACGCCGGACCTGTCGGGCAAGAGCATCACGCGCGAGGATATCGATGCGTATCTGGACCCGTGGTCGATGACGCTGCCGGGGGGCGAGGGGAGTGCGGGGGGATGAGCGTTGCGGGTGGAACGGTCGTTGGTGAACCGGCTCTTTAGAGCGGCGAATCGATGAGTACATGAGCCACGGCGCTGGAGAGCCATTCCACCAAGAGCGCTGTTTCAACAAGCGAGCTGATTCTTCCATGACCGACCTGCTGCACCAGTTCATCGACCTGTTCATCAAGCTGCCCGAGCACCTGGACATCTTTGTCGCGGCGAATGGGGCTTGGACCTATGGCTTACTCGCGCTGATCGTGTTTGCCGAGACGGGGCTGGTGGTCACGCCGTTCCTGCCGGGAGACAGCCTGCTGTTCGCGGCCGGGGCGCTCTCGGCCCGCGGTTTGCTGGATCCCGCCGTGATGGCCGGTGTGCTGATCGTGGCCGCGATCGTGGGGGACGCGGTGAACTACTCCGTCGGACGATTCTTCCGCAATCGCGTGCTGGCGGGGGGGCGGATCCCGCTGGTGAGGCGGTCCCACCTCGACAAGACGCACGCGTTCTTTGAGAAGTACGGGGCCAAGACGATCGTGATCGCGCGGTTCGTGCCCATCGTACGGACGCTGGCGCCGTTCGTCGCGGGCGCCGGGGACATGAAGTACCGCACGTTCGCGGTCTACAACGTCGTCGGGGCGGTGCTGTGGGTGCTGACTTGCTGCGGTGCGGGGTACTTCTTCGGCAACCTCGAGATCGTGAAGAAGAACTTCAGCCTGGTGATCCTCGGGATCATCGGCGTGTCGCTTTTGCCGATGGTCGTCGAGTTCGTGCTCGCGCGGCGGTCGGCCCGGAAGAGCACGCCGACGGGGTGAGCGGCGCGGGGCCGACAATCGCCCCGAGTTTCCCCGGTATTGGTCGCGCTGCGACGCCGCCGAACGGGCGTACATCTAAAGTGAGGCTTCCGTCAGGACCTGCCCGCGATCCGCGGGCCCACTTCACGCCCGGAGGATCTTCGTGAGCAACTCGCCCGTCATTGTCGCCGCACGCCGGACACCCGTCGGCAAGTTCTTTGGTGGCCTGAGCAAGGTCCCGTCGCCCGTGCTGGGCTCGTACGCGATTCAGGCCGTGCTCGGCGACGTGCCAACGGTCAGGGACCACGTCAACGAGGTGCTGATGGGGTGCGTGCTGCAGGCCGGTCTTGGCCAGAACCCGGCGCGGCAGGCGGCCCTGAAGGCTGGCTTCCCGACCTCGATGTCGGCGATGACGATCAACAAGGTCTGCGGCTCGGGCCTCGAGGCCGTCATGCGGGCGGCGGCCGCCATCAAGGCCGGGGACGCGGAGTGCATCATCGCCGGCGGCATGGAGAACATGACGGCGGCCCCCCACTTCGCCCGCGTTCGCGAGGGGGTGAAGTACGGGCCGACGCAGATGGAGGACCACATGGCCTTCGACGGCCTCCGGTGCGCGTTCGAGGCGTGCGCGATGGGCGACGAGGCGGACTTCATCGCGCAGAAGTACGAGATCTCGCGGGCCGAGCAGGACCGCTTCAGCGTCCAGAGCCACCAGCGGGCCGCCGAGGCGACGAAGAACGGTTGGTTCAAAGACGAGATCGTCGCGCTCAGCGGCGAGCAATGCCTGGACAAGCGCTCCCCGGGCGTGTCTGCCGACGAGGGGATTCGGGCCGACACCACGCTTGAGGCCGTTTCCAAGCTGCGGCCGGCGTTCAGCAAGGACGGTACCGTGACGGCGGCCAACGCGAGCCAGATCTCCGACGGGGCGGCGGCGGTCGCGGTCATGAGCATGGGGAAGGCCGAGTCGCTGGGCGTCAAGCCGCTGGCGAAGATCGTCGCGTACCACACCTCGGGCGTTGCGCCCAAGGAGATCTTCTCGGCCCCCATCAGCGGCATCCAGGGCGTGCTCGCAAAGGCGAAGCTGTCGGTCGACGACATCGATCTCTTCGAGATCAACGAGGCGTTCGCGGCCCAGGTGCTGTGCAACATCAAGGAGCTTCGCATCCCCGAGAGCAAGCTGAACCTCTCGGGCGGCGGCGTCGCGCTCGGTCACCCCATCGGCGCTTCGGGGGCCCGCGTGCTGGTCACGCTCATCCACGCGCTCAGGCGCACCGGCAGCAGGCGGGGCGTCGCGGCTCTCTGCCTGGGCGGGGGCAACGCGGTGGCGATGGTCGTCGAGGTCTGAACCCAACCACCGCCCGGCAGGCCACAGATGTTCGGTCAGGCGACAGGCCCCGCGGTGGCGGGGTCTCTCGCCTTCCGATCGACGCCTACATGAGTCCGGCGGTCTCATCAAGCCCGAGCATCAGGTTTGCGCACTGCACGGCCTGGCCGCTGGCGCCCTTCACGAGATTGTCTTCGGCGCCGATGATCACAACCCGGCCATGAACAACGCGAGCGTTGATGTGGGCCGTGTTGGTTCGCTGCGCGTCGCGGAGCGTCGGGGCCTCGTCTCGGACGACGACGAAAGGCTCGCCGGCGTACGCGGCTTTGAGCGCTGCTTGCAGCGTTTCCGTCGTGACTGCCGCCGCCGCGGGCTCGGCATAAATTGTCTCCAGGATGCCCCGCTCGACGGGGAGCAGGTGGGGCACGAAGAGCGGGTCGGGAACATCCGCCCGGCCGGAATAGACTCGCAGGCTCTGGCCGATCTCGGGCTGGTGGCGGTGGGCCCCGATGCCGTAGGCCGAGTAGCTCTCGTTGGCCTCGGGGAAGTGGAGGTTGGGCTTGGGCTGGCGGCCCGCGCCCGAGACGCCGCTGGCGGCGTTGATGATGATGCCCGCGGGCTTGATCAGCCCGGCCTTGAGCAGCGGCACGAGGGCGAGGGCGGCGACGGTGGGGTAACAGCCGGGATTCGCGCAGAGCTCCGCGCCGCGGAGCGATTCGCGGGCCAGCTCGGCCAATCCGTAGACGGCGCGAGGGAGGTTGGCGGGGTCGGTGTGGTGGTGTCCGTAGGCCTTCTCATAGACGCCAGCGTCGCGGAG
>JBBQRT010000107.1:0-5710 GCA_038214505.1 Phycisphaerales bacterium
CCCGCCGCCGAGCCCGCGCCGACGCAGCCGAAGTGATCGTCGTCGGCGCTACACTCGGCGAATGCTCGACCCGGCGGAAAGCCAGAAACTGGCCCGGATCCTTGCCCAGCACGCCCGCGCGGCCCTGAGCATGGGGGTCGACTGCCTGCCCATCCGTTCCGGCCTCATCGTGGCCGAGCAGCCCATAACGCCGCAGATCCCGGTGGCCCCCGCCGCCGCCGTGGCCGCGACCCTGGACGCGCCGGTTGTCGGCGCTGCCCGACCCAAGCCGACGCCGACGCCCTCGACCGCGCCCGCGCCCGCGAAAGCACCGCCCGCGTCGGCAGCTCCCTCGGCACGCGTCGCCGCAACGTCGATGGTCGAACCCAAGTCTGATTCCAACCGTCCCGCGCCACGGCGTGACCAGAAGGCCGACGCGGACGGCCCGCGCGACGAGGCCCAAGGCCTGCTCGACGAGCTCCGCAAGCGCTACGAGGCCGCCGCACCGCACGCGGCGTTCAACACCGAGTTCACGAATATTGTCTTCGGAGAGGGCGACCCGCGGGCCCGGCTGATGTTTGTCGGCGAGGCGCCGGGGGCCGAGGAGGACCGGACCGGCCGCCCGTTCGTCGGCAAGGCCGGCGGCCTGCTCGAGAAGATGATCGCGGGCATCGGACTGGGGCGCGAGCAGGTGTATATCGCCAACGTGCTCAAGACCCGCCCGGTCGACAACGCCACGCCCACCAGCGCCGAGTGCGCCGCTTGCGCGCCGTATCTCTACGAGCAGATCGCGATCATCCGGCCAGAGGTCATCGTGACCCTGGGATTGCCCGCCACGCAGACGCTGCTCAACTCCACCCTCGCGCTCGGCAAGCTCCGCGGCGTGTGGGCCGAGTTCGTTTCGCCCGTCCTTCCGGGGCTGCCGAGCCGAACCATCCCGGTCATGCCGACCTATCACCCGGCGTTCCTGCTTCGTGCCTACACCACGGAGAACCGCCAGAAGGTCTGGTCCGACCTGCTGAAGGCGGCCGAGCGGCTCGGGCTGGCCGTTCCGAAGAAGGCCGCCGGCGATGCGGGACGCGAGACGGAATAAACGGATCGGGGTGCGTCACATTTTGTGGATTACCGTCGAACCATTCCAATCGCGGCGGCGAATATCCATAGGCATCGATGCTCGCCTCCACCCGGGGCGAGCGGAGATGCCAAAGACTGTCTCAAACGACCCCGCCCCCCGTTTGACCTCTTCGACCCCCACGAGACCCGGCGCCTGGCCACTGGTTAGGCGCTGGGTTTTCTTTTGCCCCCGCTGAATCAGAGCGACGCCCGCTCAGTCCTTCTTGGCTTCGTCGGGCTTGGCCGGGGCCGGCTTGGCGGGTCGGAACTCGAGCTGGGTGTCGGCCGGCAGGGCGGCGATTCGGGTGACGGCGTAGCTGTCGATCGACTTGCGGTCGGTGCCGGCGGCCCCGGGCTTGTACCACACGCCGAAGGTCAGCGACACTTTATCGCCAAGCTTGATCCCATCGAGGGAAACGCCCTTGCCCAGCGTGAAGGGCATGCTCATGGCGTTCATGCCCAGCTTGCCGTTGACCGGGTTCAGGAAGTCGTCGATCGCCTCGTGGCGAACGATGAACTCGCTGGTGGGCTTGTCCGCCGCCGGGAGCGACTCGACGACGCCGCGGGTCGTGTACGAGACGTCCGGAGCCCGATCCAGCCCGGCGGCCTTGCTGGCGGGGGCACCGGCCTTAGGGCAGCCCGAAAGCACGCCGCCGCACCCCAAAAGCAGCGCGGCGGAGAGAGTGGCATGGATGAACGAACGGGCCGAGGTCTTCATACCCAAGACTACGCGGGTTCTCCGCGAGTGCGGGCGCGGATTCAGGCCGCTTCGATCTTCAAGAACTTCTCGACGGCCTTGAACTCGGGCAGGAGGCTGAGGTCGTAGAGGCAGGCCCAGGAGTTCCCGGGGACGAGGCGGACAATCTTGCCGCACTTCTGACGCTGGACCCAGTCGCGGTTACCACGGTTGTAGATGACGGTGGTGCGCTGCCGGACGTGGTGGCTCTTGCGGAGACCACGGGCGACGGAGGGGTCGCGGCGCATGAGGCGCTCGATCGTCTTCTTGTCGCCCTGACCCATGGGGGTCTTCAGGACGGTGCAGCGGATCTTCTGGCCGGGCTTGAGGGTCGCGAGCGTGCTCATGATCTGCTTTCCGGAAAAGTCGGGCCAAGACTGTAGGCAGGGGACCGCCGAAATCCAGCGCTTGATCGGCCAAACAGGCCCCTGCCGATCGCGCCCCACGGACCAGACCGGGCCACTGCCCGCCCGGTCCCCCTTCGCTCTCGCCGCGGCCGCTCTTGACTCGAGAGTCCGTGGAGCGGGGCGCACGAGCCGTCGGCCGGGGCGCAAGCCCCGGCGACGCAGGTGCCTCGGCCGCCGAGCCCGCAGACCGGGCGTCGCGGGAGTGAGTTGATCGAGCTTCTGCATCGGGCGGGTGTCGCGATCGAGCATCGGTATCTCGCCCCGGCCTGCGGCGAAGGCGCCCGCTCCGCGGGCTGAGGGACGCGTCCATGTCCGCGGCGTTGGCCAACCGTTGCCCACCGGCCCCACCCCTCCGGCGTCTATCCTTTCGCCCCATGTCTCAACTCCCCTCGCCGACCCCCCAGATCGCTCCGAAGTTCAACCCCGCCGCCGCCCATCAGGCCAAGCCGCGGGTCCGCCCGCTCCGCGGCGTTCCGGTGCAGGCCCAGGACCAGGCCGGCAAGCAGATCATGATGCTCGGTCTGGCCGACGCGCGGCAGATCTCCGAGAAGATGGTCGTTACCTCCCCCGCGGCCCAGGTCCTCATCCCGCTGCTCGACGGCACGCGGGGCCTGGACGAGATCATCGCGCAGGTCGGCCGCGGGCTCAGCCGCGAGATTCTTGAGGGGCTCATCGCCCAGCTCGACGACGCCGGGCTGCTGGAAGGCCCGACCTTCCAGGCGATGCTCGACAAGTCGCGGCAGGAGTTCGATTCCTCGGGCACGCTTCCGCCGGCCAGCACGGCCCAGTTCGCCGACATGCTCGTCATGCAGGCCCTTGGTCAGAACGCCACCGAGCAGCAGAAGACCGACCTTGGGCCCAAGAAGCTCAAGGAGATGCTCGACCTCTGGATGAACGAGGCCGTCAAGGAGGCCGAGAAGCCCAGCTTCGATGCGCTGCCCAAGGCCATCGTCGCGCCCCACCTCGATTACGGCCGCGGCTGGCTGAACTATGCCCACGTCTACGCGCGGCTGCGGACCGCCGACCGACCCGACCGCGTGATCATCCTGGGCACCAACCACTTCGGGATGGGCACGGGCGTTGTGGGCTGCGACAAGGGCTTCGAGTCGCCCCTGGGCATCAGCCCGGTCGACGCGGGCGTGGTCGACGGGCTCAGGGCCCGGCTGGGGAGCGAGAACGCCAAGAAGCTGTTCGAGAACCGCTACGACCACGAGCGCGAGCACTCCATCGAGCTGCACATCCCGTGGCTCCAGCAGGTCTTCGGCAAGGACCAGATGGGCAACCACGTGCCGGTCTTTGGCGCGCTCGTCCACGATCCGGCCGTCAACAACGGCGAGAGCTACGACGGCCAGGGCGTGAGCCTCGAGTCGTTTGTGAACGCTCTCAAGGCCACCATCGCGGGCCTGCCGGGCAGGACGCTCATCGTCTCCTCGGCCGACCTCTCCCACGCCGGCCCGGCCTTCGGCGACCAGGTCCAGACGCTCGCCGGCGAGGACCCGCAGGTCGCCGAGGCCCGCAACAAGGTCTTCCAGCACGACATGCAGATGCTGGAGATGATCGTCAAGAACCAGCCGAGCGAGCTCGTCGCCTCGATGGCCTGGCAGCAGAACCCGACCCGCTGGTGCTCGGTGGGCAACCTCGTCGCCACGCTGATGGTCGCCGAGCCGAGCAAGGTCGAGCTGCTCAACTACGCCGCGGCGATGGACCAGCAGGGAACAACGCTCGTGTCATGCGCGGCGATCGCGATGAGTTGAAGGGGACAGGGGTATTTGAGGTAGAGGGTGACAGTTGCGGTGGAAGGGGGGGCCACTTGGCAGATCGTTAACAGCGCGTTGAAGTTCCGTGCGGTCGCGGCGGATTGTCTGAGAGTTGGCCGGGCGAACGCGAGTGGGAACGGGGCGAAGTCTCGGGATTGGTCGGCCGCGACCAGCGGCGTCCCTGGGTCTCTCAGGTCGCCAGCAGTTTGCTCATTCGTATCAGGTTCAGGCTGCCCAGCGCGATGTCGGCGAGTTGCTGGAGTTTCCAGCGGCCGACGACTCTGGCCCGTCTCATCCCGCCGAACCCGTCGCTCTTCGTCCCGACGCCACGCTCCGGGAACTGCGGGAGAGTCTGGACGTTGACTGCGCCATCTCCGCGGTCGGTGCGGCGATCCAGAAGCTGGGGTTGTCCTACAAAAAAAGACAATCCACGCGGCAGAGCAGGACCGCCCCGACGTCGCGGCACGCCGCGCGGAGTGGCTTCTCTGGCGGGCGGGCATCGACCCGCGTCGGCTGATCTTCATCGACGAGCCCTGGATGGGGAGGGGGGCAAAGACCAACATGATGCGGCTGCGTGGCCGCAGCCTTCGGGGCGAGCGTTTGATCGACAAAGTGCCGCACGGACACTGGATGACCACGACGCTGATCGGGGCGCTCGGGATCGACGGAGTGCGGTGCTCGACGGTGGTGGATGGGCCCGTGAACGCGGACGTGTTCGGGGCGTTCGTAGCGCAGGTGCTGTGCCCGGCGCTCGACGCCGGTGACATCGTGGTCATGGATAATCTGTCGAGTTACAAGTCGGCGCTGGTGCGGACGCTGATTGAATCCCGCAAGGCGGAGCTGATCTTCCTGCCGTCGTACTCGCCGGATTACTCGCCGGACTAATCGCCGATCCAGCCGGCATTCAGCAAGATCAAACAGCTGCTGCGGAGCATGTCGCTGCGGACCCGGGAAGCGCTGTGGCGGTCGATGCAGCCCGTGCTCGACACCGTGACCGCGACCGATGCGGTGAACTTCTTCGCCCACTGCGGCTACCAATCCGCTTGAAATGGAACCGCTCTATCCCCGCCGCCGGATGTCGTCGCGAGTTTTGGAATCCATGAGCATATCGAGCATCCGCATCGCCCTGGCCTCGCCGATCGCCTGCTCGATGGGCACGCCCCGGTCGAGCACTCGGTACGCGGCCCAGCCCGGGCCTACGCGGTTGCCCGTGCGGCAGTGCAGCGCGGCGGTCTTGCCCTTCTCGTCGGCGTCCCTGATCGCGGCGCGGGCCGGGTCGATCAGCTCGTCGGTGAGTTCGGCCGCGCCGGCGTAGGTGAAGTTCCAGTAGGCCAGGCCCGTTCCCGTCGCCGCGGTCCGCTCGTCGTACTTGGGGTGCTCGGCAGGCTTGCGGAAGCTGATGACGGCGTCCACGCCCGCGCCCTTGAGCCCCGCGAGCTGCCCCGCAAGTACAAACTCCCCATTGACGTTCCTTTCGCACGCTGAGGCTGCTCAAGGCCCCAGCAGTGCAAAGGATCGTTTATGAAACAAGCAAACTCCGAGTTCACGCCGTCGCGCTCCAAGCCCCTTGCTGGCCGCAAAGTCGCGGTGCTGGTCACCGACGGCGTCGAGCAGATCGAGCTGACCTCGCCGGTGCAGGCCCTCAAGGCCGCCGGCGCCGAAGTCGCCATCGTTAGCCTTGCCGCCGGTGAGATCCAAGGCTTCCACCACTTCGATAA
>JBBQRT010000108.1:0-5511 GCA_038214505.1 Phycisphaerales bacterium
AACGAACAGCCAGTTTCCCTCCGAATAGTTCCTGAGGCAGATCATCAGCTATTCCCACAAGAGCGCCGACGCCGCAGCCCGGCTGATCGAGTGCACCCTGCCCGACGTGACGATGCTTCGCGGCCAGCCAAACCCGGCTCACGACGCTCTGCGTTTAGGTGTCTGGACCAGGAAGGACTCGATCGCGGCGAGGCCGGCGTTCCGACCTGACACGCGCGGAGTCTGAGCGCGAGGAGTGTTCATGTCCAAGGGTAACGGGTGAAGCGGCGTGTCTATTCCATCTGGTGCCTACGCCGCCACCGTCGCCACGGCGAAGCCGGATGCGTGAGTTCTGCACTACACCGCGATCCCAGCGGCGTCCAGTCGCGCGGCCAACAGCCCGCCCAGTTCTCGCTGGGTTTCCCGCGTCAAGCCGGTGGGTCGCACGAGCGGGAGGTTCCAGCCGACCACGCCGACGGTGCGATCGCCCACGGATGCCGAACCGATGCGCCAACGGAGCCTCGCAAAGTCGCCTTCGTCAACGAAGGTCGCGCCGATCAACGCGGACGTTTCATCGAGAACCCTCCTGCTGGTGCAGACGATGATACGGATCGGGAACGCCTCGATCTGCCACTTGCGGAAGGGCAGGTCACTCTTGAGCAGGCGCGTCGCCTCCGCGCGATCGATCTTGCTCAGACCGGACCAGACCGGATCGGTTGCCTCTTGCACCAAGTCCAGATGCGCGGCGGTTCCCTCCTGGAACGACGCCCCAAGCCCCTCGACCACGCGAGCCAGACCCGCGAACCACGAATACACCGGCTTGTCGATGCCGAAGTAGTCGCGCATCGTCTCGATGGCTTTGCCCGCATGGTCCGGCGCGAGCGCAGCGCGATCACGGACACCCAGGGAGCCCACCGTCTCGAAGCGCCGCGCGGTGCCGGTGAGTTCGCTACCCCTGGTATCGAGGTATTCCTGTCGGGACGGATTCAAGCCAACCGTGACGACACGGGCCGTGAACAGGTCGCCGAAGAACAAGACCGGCAGAGAACCGGCGACCGTTGCTTTGGACGGGGCGGCACGCAGCCGGTCGAACAATCGTTGCTGAATCGCTTGTTGCATTTCGAGAGCCTACGCCGCCACCGTCGCGCTGGCGATATCGCTCCACGGCCCGGGCGTGCCGCGGGTGCTGACCCAGCGGAGCATGTAGACCGCGCTCTTGCCGCGAGCTTCGAGCGGGAACTCGGTGATGTGCGGCGTGCGGGTGGCGACGCCGAGGAAGCGGAACGTGGCGGGGTCGCCGAGGAACGGGTCGATGAGCGCACGCTCGTCGCTTGGCTGGGGCGCGGCGGAGCCGTCACGCTGCGGCAGTGTCTGCGAGTAATCGACCAGCTTCATCCACACCTCACAGCCCATCACGCCCTCGGCCCGCGCGCGGCTGGCGGTCCTCCCCGCCATCGGCGCGACTGTCGAGCACCTGGTCCTTTACGAACTCATCGTCACGCCCATCGTGCTCTTCCACCACAGCAACCTCCGCGTGCCCCGGCGGCTTGACCGCGTGCTGCGGCTGGTCATCGTCACGCCCTGGATGCACTGGGTCCACCACTCGCGGCTGCAACCCGAGACCGACAGCAACTTCTCCAGCGGCCTCTCGCTCTGGGACCGGCTCTTCCGCACCTTCCGCTTGCGCGATGACCCCAGCGCGATCAACCTCGGGCTGGATGGTTATGACCAGCATCGCTCGGGGACGCTGGTGGGGATGCTCGCCAGCCCGCTGCGGAAGAAGCCCGGCGCGAAGGTGGAATAACCGGAAGGGGCTGCCTGTTCCCCAAGGCACTGGAGACTCTTTCCCATGCCGACTCGCATCACCACCGTTCTTCCCGCCCACATCACCGTTCGTGCTGCAGCAAACCTCGCGGTCGGTATCACCGCCGCTGCGATACTCACTTTGAGCGGATGCTCCGACAGCAAGTCCGGCTCCGGCTCGGGGAGCAAGCCCGCGGGTTCGTCCTCGCCCGCCAGCGGCAGTGGGAGTGGGAGTGCGCCGTCGGGTTCGTCCCGATGACGCTGGTGCACGCCCGTTGCCCGTTGTGCCGCTGATGACCCGCTCGGCCGTTCACGTCCACGCACGGCGGGTGACAACCCGTGTTCGCTGACCAGTCGCTACGCGAAGGAGTCGTTGTGATGTCATTCCGCCAGAAGTTGATGATGCTCGTCTTGGTCCCCCTCGCCGCCGGTGCCGCATACAAGCACCGAGGGATGCTTGCCGCGCACGAGGAGTTCGAGGAGTGCAGCATATGCGACACGGGAGAGGTTGCCGACTGGGACGAACAACCCGCGCAGACCGGGAGCGGCGCGCGTCCATCGGGCGTTGCGGAGCCCCAAGCGCAGCCCGCCGTGCCCGACGGCTTCAAGCGAGTCCTGCGGCCCGGGTCGGTGGACATCGAGAAGGAATACAACCTCGCGGGCCTGACGATCCCCAACGAGCAGATCCACACGCTCCTGCCGCGGGACGCGATCCCCGCGCTGACCGACCCGAAGACCGAGCCCGCCGACAAGGCCGCGTGGCTGCCCGATGACGCCCGCATTATCGAGATCGTCGTGGGCGCAGACGTGCTGGGCGTGCCCCTGCGCGTGCTGGATTGGCACGAGATCGTGAACACCACCGTCGGCGGCGAGCCCGTCGCCGCGACCTACTGCCCACTGTGCGATTCGGCGACAGTCTTCTCGCGCCGCGTGACGCCCAAGCACAGCGCAGGCAAAGGCAGCGGGAATGATCCCGCGCCCGTCGTGCTCGAGTTCGGTGTCTCGGGCGCGCTCTACAACTCAAACGTGCTCATGTACGACAAGAAAGATAAGGCCCTGTGGAGCCAACTTGGCATGCACGCCCTGAGCGGGCCCCTCGCCGGGACCGCGCTAGAAATGCTCCCCGTCGAGGTCGTCTCGTTCGCGGCCTTCAAGAATGCTCACCCCGCAGCGAAAATCGTGAGCAAGGACACGGGGCACAACCGCGACTACTCGAAGTCGCCCTACGAGTCGTACTTCAAGAACGAAAACCTCATGGTGCCCGTCGCGGGCGTGGGCGAAGCGCTGCCGCGCAAGACGCTGGGCGTGGGCATCGCGGTGGGCGACGGAGACGATGCAAATTCGTGGTTCGTGCCGGTGGAGGCGATCGGCGAAGGGCGCACGATTGACACGCCCGCCGGGGCGGTGGTGCTCACCAAGAGCGAGGCGGGCGTCGCCGTCACCAGCGCCCCTAAGGGCGTGCGCACCGCTCAGACGTTCTACTACTCGTGGTCGGCGTTTTACCCCAAGACGGAGGTCGTCATGCCCGCAGTACAACCCAAGGCCGAAGCGCATCCCGCCATCCCCGGCCTCGCCATCGGCGACAAGGCTCCCGATGCGACCGTCACCGGCGTGGACGGCAAGCCCGCTCGCCTCGCCGACCTCTACAAGGACGGCCCGATCGTCCTCACGTTCTACCGAGGCGGATGGTGCCCATTGTGCACCCGCGCCCTCTCGGCCTGGCACAACAAGATGGATGCGCTCAAAGCCGCCGGCGGCACGTTCATCGCGCTCACGCCGGAGAAGCCCGACCTCGCCGCGGCCACACGCGAGAAGGCCACCGGGGGCAAGGCAGACGACTACGCCGTCTACAGCGATGGCGCCTTCGAGGCCGCCAAGGCGTTCAAGGTTCACTTCGTCGTCGATGAGGGCACCAAGGCCCAGTATGAGAAGTTCGGCCTGAAGGTCGCCGAATCCAACGTGAGCGGCACGTGGGAACTCCCCGCGCCCGCGACGTTTGTCATCGACAAGACCGGCGTGATCCGTTGGGCCTTCGCCGACTGGGATTACAAGAAGCGCGCCGACCCCGACGCGGTGATCGCCGCCGTCAAGGCCATCACGGGCCGTCAGTAAGCGCCGCGTGCTCCGGTGATGACGATTGCTCTCGCGTCGGACGGTTTGCACGGAATACACCGCACGCCTTGCCTGTTCCCCTTAGCAGACGGCGGCCACACGGCCGCCTCCCATCCCGCCTTGCCCGATGCCGCGCCGCAGTGTGCGATGCGGCGGGCGGGCAGAACCACGGTGAACGCGCCCCCTCCACCCCCGCGTCTCGCCGCCCGGAGCATCCGAATGAAGACCCGAATCGCTCGTTTCGTCGCCCCCGCACTCGCCGCCCTCACGCTCACCGCCGCCAGCATCGCCTTCGCGCAGTCGGGAACCGCACCCAGCGGCACCCCCACGCCCGCGCCCGCCAAACAGCCCGGCTCGGGCAGCAAGCCCAGCGGGGTCCAGGCCGCCGCGACGGCCCCCAAGGTCATCGCGCTGCAGTTCTACGCCGACTGGTGCGCCGGCTGCAAAGCTCTCCAGCCCAAGCTCGACGAAGCCATCAAGGACGCGGCGGGTCAGCCCTGCCTGACGGTCAAGCTCGACCAGACCGACAAGGACTCCCACCAGGCCGAGTACATGCTCGCCGCGCTGGGCCTGGGCGACCTTTGGAAGGAGCACGCGGGCAAGACCGGGTACGTCCTGCTCGTGGACACCAAGACCAAGAAGGTCGTGGCCACGATCGATTCCAAGCAGGAGGTCAAGCAGATCAAGTCCACGCTCATGGCCGCGCTCAAGGGATGAGTGGACACGCGGCGGACCCTCTTTGCCTCGTGCGTGTGCACCTCCGGTTGATCCACGATTGCTCAATGCGGACGTGTTCTCCCACTCCGGCGGCGCGCGGCCCTCGCACATGCGGGGTTCGCGCGCTGCGCGGTGGTGTTACGATGTGGTCCCGCGCCGCCGCGGCGACGACGTTGAATGCGGTTCTCGGAGGGAACCATGACCTACCACCCAATTGCCAACTACGGCTTTATCGGCGACATGCACACGGCCGCGCTGGTGGGGCTCGACGGCTCTATCGATTGGCTGTGCCTGCCCCGGTTCGATTCCCCCAGCGTCTTCGCCAGAATTCTTGACGACGAGAAGGGAGGTTCGTTCTCGATCGCGCCCGTTGACGGACGGGCGACCGCCCACCAGTACTACTGGCCCGACACCAACGTCCTGGTCACGCGGTTTCTGTCCGAGGCCGGCGCCGTCGAACTGGCCGACTTCATGCCCGTGGGATTGCCGCCGGGTTCCGGGCGCCAGGTGATCCGCAAGGTGTCCGGCGTTCGCGGCAGCGTTTGTCTCCGACTCACCTGCCGACCTGCGTTCGATTACGCCCGAGCGGACCACGCGGTTCACCTCAGCGAGCACGGCGCGGACTTCAAGTCGGGGACCACCTTGTTGCGGCTCGTCAGCCCGGTGCCGCTGACCACCGATGGGAAGAGCGCCACATGCGACCTGCTTGTGAACGAGGGTGAGACGTTCGTCTTCGTCCTCCTCGGTCCAGGCGAGCAGGAGCAGGTGGCCGAGTGTTTGGGCTACATCTCCGCGACCGAGGGCGAACGCCTTTTCCGGCAGACCGTGGACTACTGGCGTGCCTGGGTTGGCCAGTGTCGCTACACCGGACGATGGCGGGAGATCATCATCCGGTCGGCG
>JBBQRT010000109.1:0-5312 GCA_038214505.1 Phycisphaerales bacterium
CTCAGCGTGATGCGTTGGCGGCGGTCGAGCTTGCAGAACTCGAGCAGGTGGCGGCTCAGGTCGGCGGCGGCCTCGTTGTAGGTCCGGCCGCGACGCTTGAGGACGGTCAGGCCGCCGCCGACGCGGTCGCTGGCGAGCGAGCCGATGCTCCCACCACCACCCCCCCCACCCCCACTACCACCACTCTTCAGGCCGCCGGCGGAGAACGGGTCGGCGGCGCTGTCGGATCGCGGGACGCTGAAGCCGCTGGCGAGGTCGGGATGGGTTTCTTCCACGTAGCGGCCAAAGCCGGCCAGGTCGCTGGTGATCGCCGGCACACCCATGGCCACGCACTCGAGCGGGGTGTAGCCCCAGGGCTCGTAGCTCGAGGGGAAGATGCCCATGTGGCAGCCTCGAACGAACTGGTCGTACTCCATGCCCCAGAGCGGGTTGGTGGGGCTGATGAACTCGGGGTGGTAGACGACTTTGACGCGGTCGTCGGGCTTGTTGAAGAGCCACGTATTGCGGATCTGGTTGAGGACCTCGTCCTTCTGGTCGTCCTCGAGCAGGTGGGTGACGACCATGGGGAGCTGGTCGGTCTTGAACGCGTGCTGGTTGCGGCGATAACGCAGGCGCCAGTACTCGCTGACGAGCTCGTCGAGGTTCACCCGCTTGCCCGCGGCGGCATCGCGGAAGAGCTTCTCCTTCAGGTCGTCGAGGACGCGGTCGCAGACGTTCTCGAGCTCGTTGAGCACGCCGCGGGACTGCAATACCCGCGGGTGCAGGCTCCGCGTGTTCCGCTGAGTGACGATGAAGAACACGACGGTCTTGTCGCTCTTCTGGGCCTTGAGCTCGGCGTTGAGGCGGGCCATGGCCTCGATGCAGAGGTCGAAGCCCTTGTTCTTGGGCTCGTAGCGGCCCGAGGTGAAGAAGTAGATCGTCTTGTCGAGGTCGAAGGCGTAGCTGGGGAAGAAGTGGCCCATCACGAAGCGGTTGATCCGCTCCTTGAACTGGGCGTGATAGGTCTGAAACTCGTGGCCGACGTTGTAGTTCTCGATGCCCAGGCCGTTGGGCAATATCAGGTCGGGCGTGCGGCCCAGCAGGTGGGTGCACTCCTCGCCGGTGATCGGGCTGACGGTCGTGAACGTGTCGGCCCCGTGGGCGCAGGCCCGCTCGGCGTAGTGCTGCATCTTGACGTTGCAGCGGGCCGCCTCGGCGGCGTGGTCGACGAAGGGCAGGTGCTCGTAGAACCACTCGTCGCCGAAGGCGAGCGTGCGGCCCAGCTGCGTGGCGTGGGTCGTGAAGACCGTCGCGATCGGGGCCCGCTCCTTCTTGAGCATCGGGATGCAGAGCCCGCCCATCCACTCGTGGAAGTGGGCGAGCAGTCGGCGATTGATCGAGGGGTCGGGGCGCGTCGGGTCGGGGGTCGTCGCCGCGGGGGCGGCGGTCAGATCCGGCAGCGCGATGGGCACCGACGAACCCGTCCCGTTGCGGCCCGCCGAATGGCCCGAGATCCCCTGCGCGTTCCCCCCGGGCCCTCCGCCCGCAGCCGCGTTGCCACCCGGCCCGTCGTGGACGGGATCGCGGTCGTCCTCGGGCAGGCCGGCGGCGTAGTTGTGGCTCATCGACCAGAGCACGCGGCGGGCGGCGTCGGCGAAGCTCACCACGCCGTCGATGAGCCAGTCGCCGCTGGGGACCTCGATGCCGTGGTCGGTCCAGAGGCGGAACTTGACCTTGTCGAGATCGATGATGGACAGAGCATTCTCGACCAGCAGGACGCGCGGGCGGCCGGGGATCAGCCACCGGCCGTGATGGACGACCAGGCCGGCGGTCTTCAGGTCGTCGATGGTCTTGTCGATCCACGAGCCGGCCTTGACGGGACGGGCCTCGAACTCGAGCTGTGCCTTGGCCGGGTTGTACGGCCCGAGCATGTAGTAGTGCGTACCCCAGCGGGCGGTCATGCGCGGGGCCTTGGACTTGATGACCTGGTAGATGCCGCCGAGCTGGTTGCAGACCTCCCAGGCGACCTCGACGAGGACGGTGTTGGTGGGTGCGCGGTCGGCCGCGTTCCGGGAGAGGGACCGGCGGCCGGAGGTCGGTCCCGAGGCGGAGTTGTCGCCGGTCCATGAGGCCATTGGGTACAGGGTACGACGAGTCGGCAAAGGCGACCAACCGGTGGGGGACGGGGGCGACATGTTGACCGGCGTTTATGGGGTGGTCAGGGTGGCGTCCCGCCGGCGAGCTGTCTGAACGTTCCGACGGGATGGAAATCGTGGACGGTGACTCGCAGTAAATCGCGGGAATCGACCGCTCGTCGCTCGGGGTCGCCGGGCGATGAACGTGTCCATCGCCGCGCTAAGGGGGGTCCGCGCACGTCGCCCGGTGCTCGGCCCATCACCACGCCGCCGCCTCGTCTGGCCGCCGTGCGCCAAACAGGTCGCGCCCGCCCTGCGAGGGAATCGACGGGCGAGTACCACCAGCGAACAGGACCTCTTGCTCCGGTTTGCAAACGGGCAAAGTTTCCTTTTCCTGCGTCGGGGCCGAGCCGCAAGTGTGTGGTATTCTCGGTCGTCGCGGCGAGTTTCGCCGCACGGTGGGGTGGGGCTCGTGAGCAGTCCAAGGGTGGTTTGTCATTTCGTGCCGCCCGTCCGCGTCGACTCTGAGCCGGGGACGGGCGCAACTCCGGAGGTCCGCAGCATGCCTGTCCGCATCCCACTCACTCCCCGCCACGCCCACGCCGCGCTGTCGTCCCTGGCCTTCCTCCTCGCCTGCTCGACCGCCCTGGGCGGACCCAACAACCGCACCGATGTGACCTTCGGCGACTTTGTCACGCCGATGAACTACGCGTCGCTCAACGGCACCAAGGCCTGGGCTTTCGGCTCGCATACTTGCAACCTCGGCCTCGATAACCTCGCGTGGGGCGGGACCAGCGGGACGCCCGCGTTCGTCTCAAATCTCTACCGCCTGCACAACGGGCGGATGACGATGATCGGCATGTCGTGGGCCAAGCACTCCTTCGCGGTGGCCAACTCGACGGGCATCTGCGGCGCGTGCCCGGCGGGCGTTGCGGGTGGCCTGCGGCCGCAGTGCCGCGATGTGTACTCGGCTTCGATCAACGGGAGCCAGATGCGCCTGGGCCCGCGGTCGCTGATCAACCCTTACGACGGCACGTTCGTGCCCCGGGCGACGCAGCCGTCGTACACCAGCATCGAACGCCGCCTGCAGGCCCGCGAGAGCGACCTCGCGCCGGCCGGCTTCCCGGGGGCGCTGTACTTCGCCGAATCCGTGTACGTTGCCAGCGACGAGGCCGCGGCGGCGCAGCTCAACAACTCGTCGTTCCGGCGCGTGACGTTCGACGCGGCCTCCAACGTCGTGCTCGCCGACGCGACGCAGCGGGAGCGGCCGGCCGTCTTCGCGTGGAAGGAGCACGGCCTGGGGCTCAACCAGCCCGACCCCGCGGTGCAGATCGTCACCGTCGACTTCCCCTCCGAGGGGCGCGTCTACGTCGGCGGCAAGGCGAGCCGCTCGGCGACGGGCGTGTGGCGGTACGAGTACATGGTCTTCAACCTCAACTCGGACATCGGCGTGGGCGGCGTGTCGGTGCCCACGGGCCCCGGGGCGACGGTCGCAAACATCGGGACCTTCGCGCCGACCTATCACTCGGGCGAGGCCGTGAGCAACGATCCGTGGGTGGGCGGGCAGAGCGGCGGCAACGTGGCCTGGGCAACGCCGCAGACCTTTGCCCAGAACGCATTCACCGGCGCGATCCTCTGGGGCACGACGCACAACTACTGGTTCGAGACGGCGACTCCCCCCGCTCCGACGCTCCCCACCCCGGCCCCGCAGCCGCCGGGGGTGGCGATCCGCGGATTCCGGGTGGACGTGACGCTGGCGGCCGCGGGCCTGCCCGTGCCGGGCTGCGCTGGCGACTTCGACGGCAGCGGGGAGCGGGCGGTGGACGACGTATTCTCGTTCCTGTCGGCATGGTTTGCCGGCTGCGCCGGCGAGGCCGCGGCCCCGTGCAACCTGCGGACGGTGGACGTCAACCTAAGCGGCTCGCGCGGGGTTGACGACCTGTTCGTTTTCCTATCGGCTTGGTTTGCTGGATGTTGAGGCAGACCTCAAGCTGCGGGCCGGCAGGCCTGGGGTACGTGACCGTTTTCAGCCCCGCAGTCCCTTGATTGCCCCGGTTTGCCGCAGCTTCCAGTACCGCTCCAGCGCCTCCTCGATCACGGCATGGGCCGCCTCGACGGGCTGGACGTTGTCGACGGCGACCTGCTTGCCCTCGAGGTTCTTGTATTCCTCGAAGAACTGCCGCAGCATCTTGAAGATGTGCTTGGGGAAGTCGTGGATGGTCTGAAACTCGGCGTAGATCGGGTCTTCCGTGAAGACCGCCACCACCTTGTGGTCGGGCTGGCCTTGGTCGATCATCGTCATCAGGCCGACCGCCCGGGTGGCGCAGAGTGTCAAGGGTGGGATCTCTTCGGTGCAGTAGACCAGCACGTCGAGAGGATCGTCGTCCTCGGCGAGCGTCTGGGGGATGAAGCCGTAGTTGGCCGGATAGTGGACAGCGCTCGAGAGCACCCGGTCCAGCCGAAGCAGGCCGGAGGTCTTGTCCAGCTCGTACTTATTTCGTGAGCCCTTGGGGGTCTCGACGATGGCGTTGAACTGCCCGGGCAGTTCGCGGCCGGGAACGGCGGGGACGACATCGTGCCAAGGGTGGAGCATGGGAGCCAAGCGTAGGGCGGACGCTCTGGGCGTCCGCCCGGGGCCTTGCTGCTCAGGTACGACGATCGCCCAGCACGGCCAAGACGATCACGATCACCAGGATTAGGCCCAGCCCGCCGCTGGGGAAGTAACCCCAGCCGCCCGAGTATGGCCAAAGTGGCAGCGTGCCCAGGAGCAATAGAACGAGCACGATGATGAGCACCAGACGGATGGTCGAGTTCATGAGCAAATCCCCTTGAGTGGTTATCCGGTAACATTCGGCGGCGGGGTGAATGCCGCATGGAGCCGGGATGAGAGGGCTCTCATGTAGTGAGGGAGGTGGAGTACTCAACGGGTTCGTGCTGCGTACGGAGTTTCTCGGTGCCGCGGCAGTCCGCTCGTGCTCTGCTTGGTCGACACTGCTCTGGATGGTTCGGCGGAAGTGCCGGAACACCGTTCCGATTGGCGGGGCGATGTGTCAAGCTCTCGCAGAGGCCGGGTTGCCCGGTTCCGGGCGGCACGCTCCGGCGGCACAACTCAAAGGAGAGCGACCATGGTCTTCATGCACGCCACCTTGATTTGGCCGATGTTACGTTTTTGGCCGTCGGGGCGGCCCCGCTTCAGGC
>JBBQRT010000110.1:0-5062 GCA_038214505.1 Phycisphaerales bacterium
GGTGCCATTTTGATCTGCATGAGGACGATGGGCGGGTAGTAGGTGATCGTGTCCATCGTCCAGTCTTTGCCCGCGGGCGATTCCCGCCACGTCGGCGTATTCTCCACCCGCGCGAGCAAGGCAGTGACAGCGGCCAGGTACGCCTCTTCGTCAGGCGCGGGGGCCTTGCTCGAGTCCGACCGACAAGTCCGCCTTGTCAAAGGGGGCGTTCCACGACTGATACTTGCCTTGGCCGAGTAGTTCGATCGGATCACCAGATCGACGGACACGGATTTTAAATTAATTGCACCTCATACTCATAAAGTGTTCAAGGTGCGTACCTAAAATGACTGCGTGAAAACCATCCGTTACGGAGGACGATCCGCCCGAGCGCAGCGCCGCGCCGAGCCACCTCCGATCAGATTTCGGGGCGAATGACGCCCGTGGCAAAACCGCGTCAGAGCGGGATCTCAAAGAGGTAAAACTTCATGCAGTTCCCATTGACCAGCACCAACCGACCGTTCATCGCCGACGCGGCCGGGAACATGGAGAATTTTTTCAACTACAGCAACATTCAGTGGGAGGCCATCAGCCATGTGCTGACGCTAGGATTTGCCGTTTTCGCGGCCGCTCTTGTCTACTTTCTAGCCACCATCCGATATGTTCAGCCTCGATTCCGCTTGTCGACCATCTTGTCCGCCGTGGTGATGGTGTCAGCCATGTTGATCCTGTTCCGCCAGTCGCTGGATTGGGATACCGCCTTTCGGGCCACCGAAGCCGGTGAGTACGCCCGAAAAGACGGCCAGTTGTTCAGCAACGGCTACCGCTACATGAACTGGTCGATCGATGTGCCCGTTCTTCTGGTACAGATGTTGATCGTCTTGCCGCTGGCCCCCAAGGTCAAGTTGAACCGGGCGATCCATTTTATTGTGGCCGGCTTGGGCATGATCTGGACTTCCTGGGCCGCACAATTTTACGAAACAGGCGGCATCGTCGAGGGCACCTCGGCGACACCGTTCTGGGTCTGGTACGCGGTCGGTTGGGCGTTCTATGTCTGGATTCTGGCGATCGTCATCCGGACCGTTCGAGACGGCAACCGCGAACTTTCGGCGAAGGCCAAGAAGGTCATGAACGGCATACTCGCGCTTCTGCTCGTAAGCTGGACCGCCTATGCGGTTGCGATCGTGCTCCCGCAGGTGTGGTGGAGCGCCGGCAGCGGCGTGGCACGACAGTACATCTTCACCGGCGCGGACATCGCCTCCAAGGCGATTTACGGCGTCCTGCTCGGTTGGGTCGCGACGATCCGCTCCACGACCGAAAGCGGGGTCAACGATCCGTATCCGAATGAAATGGCCGTGCTGACGCCCACCAAAGATGGGATTCCCGAGGGTGGGTGATGTGCGTCCTCACCCGTGAAACCGGGGTGTCGTGGGGCTCAAGAACCCCACGGCGCGGGGGCTGCGTGATCCGGTCGGATCGCGTCCGCGTCGCAAATGAAGCACCCACACGGCCCGTATGATCCGCCCCGTTAAAGGTTACTTCAACTTAACCGACCAGTACCCCTCGTCCAGGAACGCCTTCCACGACTGATACTTGTCGTGGCCCAGGCGGACCGAGACTAGCGGATTGCGCTTGGGCCGCTTGGGCACGGGGATCAACTTCATCCGCGCCTGGTCGGGGGTGCGCCCGCGCGTTCGAGGCGGCGCTGTGCATCTCGGCCGGCACCTTAAGAGAACAATTCCCCGGCCGCTACCGCTGGACCCGCGGGGGTCTCAAGGGCATCGACTTCGGGCCTGAGGTGAGGGATGCACGCTAGCAGACTACTCGAGATCCCGCATTTGTAAACGCACCGCGGTAGTGCTCGGCAGTCACTCATACGGATTTCCGTTAACCATCGCGCAGCGGGTGGTAGTGAAGTCTGCTCGTGCCACCGAAGTCGGCTCGCTCTGAAGCCGACCTCGGTGCGGGATGCACTGGTTGCGGACTCGGTTGTCGGGAAAAGGGGGCGGGGAACCACTCCGGGAGTTCCGGATGGAAACGTGGCCGCCGCGGCTCGGGGGCCGCGCTTCACAGGCGGGCCAGGCTGCCGTGTGCGAGTTCATAGAGCTCGCGAGCACCCGCTTGGAGACTCGGCGTCGGGAATGGAGGGGTGGGGGCGTGTTGCGGAGAGATGGGGGTCGGAACGACTTCGGAGTCGACTGCGAGTGATGGGCACACACGCCCGTGCCCCCGGCCTATGGAGAGCCGTGCCATCAAGAGAGCCGAGGCACCGGGAGGCAGGTCAGGGGCTCTGGGGATGGGCGTCGTCGGCGGGCTCGTTGCGGCGCTCTTCGGCCATCTCGGCCTGGATGGCGGCGGATTGGCGGTCGAGGGCGGTGATGGTGCGCTTGACGAGTTCGGCGCGGGCCCGGAGCGGATCGGCCTCGGGGAGGGACTCGAAGCTGCCGAGCTGGCGGAGCTGTTCGCGGACTTGGATGCGGGCCCGGGCGAGCTCGATGAGCTCCTGCTCCTGGGTCATGCTGGGGCCGGAGGGCTCGATCTCTTCGACGAACTGACGGGGGCGGAGGTCCTGGATGATCCGCTGCTGGCCGTTGACGAAGACCATGCGCTGGATGAGCGTCTGCTCTTGTTCGAGGTCGGCGGCGTTGCGGGGCATCCCGCCGCCGGCGACGCGGGGGGCGGGCTCGGCGGCGAGGTTGCGGATGAGTCCGACGGCGGGGTCGTCGCGATTGAGGGACGAGGGCGACCACTGGGCGGGGGCGACGCCGGCGCGGATGGGCGCTTCGGCGGGAGCGAAGATGCGGGCGGCGCGGACGCGCCAGGCGCGGCTGATGCGGTCGTCGGGGGGGATGCCGCCGCCGGCCTGCTGGAGGTCGGAGAAGTTGCCCAGGGGGACATCGAGCTTGAGCAACTGGTTGCCGCGTCGGATGACCAGAGCGAGGATCTGGCCGGGATCGTGGGAGACGATGATGGCGGGGAGGATGAGCTGTGCGGTCGGGCCGCGGAGTTTGATGCCGGCGGCCTGGTCGATGATGTCGCCGGGCTCGAGGATGCGGTGGCTCGGGAACTCCTTGAACGTTTGGCCGACGACGACGCGATCGCGGAGGGCGCGGAGGCCGTTGACGTTATCGAACTGAACGCCCAGGGCAGCGCGTGGGGACTTGTAGAAGGCCTGGCGGGCGACCTGGAGCAGGCGGGCGCGGGCCTCGGCGGAGAGCGCCCGAGAAGCGATGACGCGCTCAAGGGCGGCCAGCGGGAGCGCGTCGTTGCCGAGCAACTGCTCGGTGGCTCGCTGGCGGGTGGCGAAGTCGCTGGAGCCGAGCTGGTCGATGAGCGACTCGATCTCGGCGGAGAGGTCGTCGGACTCGGGGACGATGTCGGCGGCGACCTGCGCGGGCTTGGCGAGCTTGGAGGCGTCGGGGGCGCCGGGGGCGTCGGGGGCGTCGGGGGCGGCGAGCAGCGGGGACGCGCAGAGCGAGAGCGCGGCGAGGAAGGCGGAGAGTTGCGGGCATGGCATGCTGGGCATGTGTGGCTCCCCTGCGCGGCGGCGGGCGGGACGGGCGACTTCTTGCGGCGGACCAACGGGGTGTACCGGCCCGATGGCCGCGGGATCCGGGCTAGGAAGGGTAGGGTTCGGCGAGGAGGGCGACCAGGCGCTCGGATTGGCCGGCCAGGGCGTCGACGGCTCGCTGGACCAGGTTCAGCACGGGGAGTGCCGAGAGCTTGCCGAAGGAGCCCGTGACGCCGATGGGGACGACGACCTCGACGATGAGGGCCTCGATCATGAGCCAGGGGACGGCGGCGCGGGCGGCGGGCTCGAGCGGCCCGCGGGCGGCGGCGTGGCCGGCGAAGAAGGCGTGGAGCAGCGCGGGGTCGAGGGCGATCCGCCACTGGGACGGGGAGGCGGGGGTTGACGGGTCGGGGCTTGTGGGGGTGTCGCGGGTGTGGCGGTGGACGGCGAACTGCATGCCGCCGTTGGCAAGATCGTGAAGCGGGTGGCCCATTCGGGCGGCGTCGAAATCGAAGACGCCGGAGACGAGGCCGGCGGCACGGGGAGCGCGGGGGGGGACAAAGCGGATCGCTTCGGCGGTGGATTCGCGGAAGAGCATGTTGCCCGGGTGCCAGTCGCCGTGGACAACCTGGAGAGGATCGGCGGCGGCGCCGAGCTCGGTGGCGCGGCGTGCGGCGTGGGTGTATGCGTCCGAGAGGGCGTTGCAGAGAGCCGCGGCGTCGTCGGAGCCCAGGGCGGCGGCGATCTGGGTGAGCTTGGGGACGATGCGGGGGTGGTCGTGGTAAGACCGGCGCGGCGCCGGATGGCTGGTTGAGAGCTCGGCGAGGAGCTGGTGGCAGCGTCCCTGCCACCAGCCGGCGGCGTGGGCCTGTTCGGGGCGGCGGGCGTAGCGAGTGCCGTCGACAAAGCGGTGGAGCTCGTAGACGCCCGTGGCGAGCTCGAGCATCGAGTTGTTGCCGCCGCGGGTGCCGATGAGCGTGGGGACGGGGAACTCGTGGCGCGCGAGGTGGAGGACGACCTCGTGGGTGAAGGCGACCTTGCGGGCCTCGGCGGCGTGGTCGGAACCGGTGGCGGGGGCGGGGCGACGCTTGAGCAGGAAGCGGCCGGCGGGGGTCTCGATGAGGACCTTCGGGCTTTGCCGCGAGCCGCCCTTGAAGCGGCGGACGGCGTCGATGACGCCGAGCTCGTAGTGGGAGAGCACGACGGCGAGCTCGCCGGCGGTGATGCGTGCGGGGGCCGGCTGCGCGGGGTCGTGTCGCTGAGGCATTCGGACTGAGCGTACGTCGCGCTTGGCGGGGTGTGAGCAGGCGTGGAAGCGACGACCCCCGCCGGGAGGCCGGCGGGGGTCGCGTCATTGAGGCTGTAGATGACTGGTCTCGGCTCGGGTGCAGCCGGCGGGCCGGCTCAGGTGCAGCCGACGAACCAGGCGGAGAGGAACTGGAAGATGTCGGAGACGTCGCGGGTTCCGGTGCCGTCGCCGCCGACGTCAGAGAAGGGGCTGTTGGCGAACCAGGCGGAGAGGAAGGCGAAGATGTCGGCGACATCCTTGACGCCGGACTTGTTGAAGTCGGC
>JBBQRT010000111.1:0-4889 GCA_038214505.1 Phycisphaerales bacterium
CCGCGGCGATCGCCCCTTGCTCTTGACCTGTACAAGCGCTCCGGTCCCGCCCTCGCGGGAGCAATACGACCAGGCCTGCACGGTGCGGCGGTCCGATGAGCGCGCTGCGGCGATCCTCAATGCGTCTTACCCCCGCAGCGCCGGCAAAGCCATGCAGTAGCGGTCCCTCTGCCTCCCGGCACGCTCGGCGACCACCAGCCCCCGAAGACGAGACAGGTCTCCATCCTCGCGTTCACGCACGTTCACGGTCGGCCTCCCTGCCGAACACATCATGTCATACATCCCGGCCCCGCGCAACCACCCATGCGCTGTACAGGCGCGCGAGGATCGGGCAGAACCCGTTTTACAAGACGCCCGCTCCCTTACAGTCGCGGCTCAGGCCATCACGCCGTCTGCGACGCTGGCCGTGCTAGCCGCGTCTGCACCGGCAGCGTCCCGGCCGTCTCGGCGACGGCCCTGGGCTGGAGCATCTCGGCATAGCCCAGGGCGCGGGCAACCAGCTCGCCGCGGCTGGAGGCATTGAGCTTGCGGTGCAGGCTCTTGACGTGGTCGTGGACGGTGTGGGGCGAGCGGCCGAGTTCCTCGGCGATCTCGCGGACGCTCTTGCCAAGCAGCAGGTGCTGCAGGATGATCTGCTCGCGGGCCGTCAGCCAGTGGGCCGCCTCGCTCGGGTCGGCGCCGATCGCCATCACGGCTCGCCGGGCCAGGAGCGGCAGGGCCGTCTCCAACGCTGCCACGTCGTGATCGCTGATCCCTGCGCCCGTCGAGCCCAGCTCGACGATGAGACACCGACCGCCCGGCCCGAGGCTCGCGACGCCGATGAGCAGGCCCGGGAGCCGGTACGAGTCCCAGCGGCGGACCAGCGGGGCGTTGATGTCCGCCGGGTTGACACCGAAGCGGTCGGGCGTGCCCACGCGGGAGGAGCCGGGCATGATCGGACCGATGCCGTACGAGAGGTCGCGGGCCTGCGCAAGGTTGGTGCGGACGCGGACGAGGTTGGCGTCGTTGGGGTCGATAGTCAGCACGCTGGTCGTGCTGGTGGTGCGTCCGACCGTGGTGTTGACATCGACGCTGGTGGCCCCGGCGACCCCGGTGGCCTCCTGCCGCATGATGTGGCCGCGGTCGTCGATCTGGCCAAGAAGCGTCAGGCACACGCCCGAGCCGACGATCGGCAGCAGGGCCGCCGCCGCACGGTCGCACCAGTCCTGCGTCGCCACGGCCGGCAGCGCACAGATCGCCTCGGCGACCTTGGCCACCGCACGCAGTGCATGGGTGCCATCACGAGTCGGGTTCACCAGGGTGTTCATTCGCGGCATCCTTCTTACTGTTGGCCTATGGCGGCCATGCCCTGTCTCAGCGGGTCAACGACGCAGTTCCTCACCGCGTCGCAGGCCCAAACTCCTCAGAACGGACATCCTACCAAAGAGTAGGCCCCGGATGTGGTGAAGGGTTCATCCTCCACCGCAGTTGGGGGCGACAGGTGAGAACCCCTGCCGCCTGCGCCGCTCGGGCAAGCTCCACTTGGCCAAAGACTGGCAAGTTGGAACCCGAACCTGGGGTATGGTCGGACTCCCCCTAGCCAAACCTTGAAACTCGAACGCGAAAGTTGGGGGATCCCTGCTGGGTACCCGTGGATCGAACCACCCAACTCGTGGTGCCGTCGGCGTTTGAGCCCTCCGGCTATCCTCTGCCCGCAAGGGGGCGGGGGCCCGGGTGTGCCGCGCGGGGGGTGTCGCCATCCGCCGCCCGGGCCCGCCCACCACGGATCCGATCGATGCCGACCATACCCAGCTCGATTTCCAGCAGCGGCGCCGAGCACTCTTCCGCCCGGCAGGCCGACCGCCAAGCCAGAATCGTCATCATCGGGGCCGGGCCCACGGGCCTGGGCGCTGCATACCGGCTCAAGGAGCTGGGCTACAGCAACTTCAAGCTCTTCGACCGCCATCCCTACATCGGCGGCCTGGCCCACTCGTTCACCGACCCGCAGGGCTTCACCTGGGACATCGGCGGGCACGTGATGTTCTCGCACTACACCTACTACGACAAGTGCTTCGAGACGCTGATGGGCCCGGACTTCACGCTCAACAACCGCGAGAGCTGGGTCCGCATGTTCGACCGCTGGGTGCCGTACCCGTTCCAGAACAACATCCGCTATCTCCCGCCCCAGGCGGCGTACGAGTGCATGAGCGGCCTGATCAAGGCCCAGACGGGCCGGGGCAAGGTCGCCTCACCCGCGGCGGCGAAGAACTTCGGCGAGTTCATCGACGCGGTGTTCGGCGAGGGCATCGCCGAGCACTTCATGCGGCCCTACAACTTCAAGGTCTGGGCCCACCCGCCCGAGATGATGAACAAGCAGTGGATCGGCGAGCGAGTCGCCGTGCTCGACATCGACCGGGCCTTGAAGAACATCATGCTCGGCACCGACGACTTCGGCTGGGGACCCAACAATCAGTTCAAGTTTCCGCTCAAGGGCGGCACGGGCGAGTTCTACTCGCGGTTCGACCGCGTGCTCGGCTACGAGGACGCTCCCGGCTCGGGCCCCGACGGCAACGGCCACATCGCCCTGAATCAGCGCGTCGTCCGCATCGACGCCGAGCGGAAGATCGTCCATTTCGCCTCCGGACGCGTCGAGCCCTACGACGTCCTGATCACGGCCATGCCGCTGGACGTCCTGTACCGCGACCTGCTCGACGGCCAAGTCCCCCCCGCGCTGCGTCAGGCGGCCCAGGAGCTCAAGCATTCGTCGGGATATATGGTCGGCATCGGCCTCAAAAGCCGCACGCCCGGCGGCGGCACGCCCGACACCAAAAGCTGGATGTACTTCCCCGAAGACAACTGCCCGTTCTACCGCGTCACGTACCTCTCCAACTACTCGCCCTTCATGACCCCGGACAAGGACAACTACTACTCCCTGCTCTGCGAGGTCAGCGAGAGCGCGTACAAGGCGACCCCCGGCAACCACGGCAAGGACCCCGCCGCCGTCGTCGAAGACTGCATCACCGGGCTCGAGAACGCCGGCCTGCTCGAGCCCGGCGAACGCGCCAACATCGTGTCGCGATGGAGCTACTTCGCCGACTATTCGTACCCCACGCCCAGCGTCGAACGCGACGAGATCCTGAGCCGCGTGATCCCGTGGCTCGAGGAACGCGACATCTACTCCCGCGGCCGGTTCGGCATGTGGAAGTACGAGGTCTCCAACACCGACCACACACTCATGCAGGGCGTGGAGCTCGTCAACCGCCTGCTGCTGGGCGAGCGCGAGACCACCATCGGCATGGTCTACACCGTGACCGACGACGGCCGCAACGCCGCCGAGCACGAGCGGTCGACCCACGCCGGGAGCGGCGAGAAGAAGCTTGCCAGCTCGGCCAAGGCCGGCATCCATCCGCCGAGCGGAATGGGGGGGACTGGGGAAGCTGGGAAACTCGACCTCGTGGTGCGGGTGAAGACCTTGCCCAAGGTCGGGGCGGTGGGAGACGTGGACGAGGCCGATATCGCGGAAGAAGAGCTCGGCGTTACTCGCCCTAAACGCTGAGCCGCGCGAGACTTGGCGGATTGTTTGCGGATTAGGCCTTGGAGACGACGCCGCGACTTGGTACGCTACCGACCGAGAGTCGAGAGCGGTGGGGGTCCGAAGAGGTGATCCATGCGTGTGTTTATCGCGGCGTGCCTGACGGCGTTGGCCAGTGTCTTTGCCCTCCCGGCCCACGGCCAGGTCGTCATCGCATCGAACACCGAAGGCGGCGGCGGCAGTCTCATTGCCGTTTCCGGTACGGCTGGACTCGCTACGCCATTCGCGGTGACAACTCCCGGCCTGCTGACCGGCGTCGAGGTCAAGCTTGGCAACAACGGGGCCGCGTCCAACGCCATTGTTGAGATCCGTTCCGGACCATCCCTTCCCGGGGTG
This sequence comes from Phycisphaerales bacterium, assembly GCA_038214505.1. Lineage (GTDB taxonomy): Bacteria > Planctomycetota > Phycisphaerae > Phycisphaerales > UBA1924 > UBA4658. Next base: position 3,908 of record JBBQRT010000111.1, read on the forward strand.
GTCATTGCCAGCGGGAGCGTCGTCGCCAACGTCGGCGGCCTGCCGACGTTCACTGTCCCCATGTCCCCCGGCGTCGCGCTTGTGACCGGCGGCCCGTACTGGATCAGCATCCGCACCACGGGCCCGGGCACGAATGTTCGGACCTCGACGTCGGTGGGGGCGTGGATCCTGAACGGGAGCAGCTGGTCGCTCACGTCGTCCATCTCCTCCCCATACTTCCGAGTTCTTGGCGTGTCGTTGACCGGCGCCTGCTGCAATCCCGTGTCTACCGGCTGCTTGGTGCTCACGTCCACCCAGTGCGCCAACTTCGGCGGGATCTACGGCGGCGATACGTCCGTTTGCTCCGTTCCCCAGTGCCTGCCCGTGGGTGCCTGCTGCCGCGGCCTCAGCTGCTCGCTGACGACCCAGCCCGGTTGCCTGACCGCGAGCGTCGGCGTGCCCCCGGGCCGCTGGCTCGGCCCGGGCGCGGCGTGCCCGGCCCCCAGTCAGCCCAACCCCTGCTGCGTCGCGGACATCAACGGCTCGGGGGCGCGCGATGTCTCGGACATCTTCGCCTTCCTGTCCGCCTGGTTCGCGGGTTGCCCGTGATCGACTGCTCCACTCTCCCGAGGGATGATCAACCCTTCTGACTGGTCAGGCACTCGCGTTGGGGGAGATCTCGGGCGGATGGTTCCGCGATCCCTCCGGCAACTCCGCTTTCCAACATCACGGCAAGGACGGCGGGTTATGTTATTGGCATGTCGGTGCACCAGCAACTGCGTGAACTTGCGGGTTCCCACGAATACTGCGTCGTGATCCTGCCGGGACGCACCGGCGAAGAAATGCTCGGCACGCTCCGGTGCCTCCGGGGCCAGCGGGTGGATCTGGTGGGGTTCGGCTCAACACCGGATGCCGTAGCGGCTGTCCTGCTGGAACGGTTGAAGCTTCGTGCAATATTCGAGGATCGCTCGCTGCGCGGGTGCGATTCCGCGGGCGTCACGAT
>JBBQRT010000112.1:0-4662 GCA_038214505.1 Phycisphaerales bacterium
CGCGACCAAAGGGCCGCGGCCGAATTAATCAATGAGCTAACGGCCGGCTTACGGGATGATCCGATCCTGAGCGCGGGTGAGCAGCGCGACGGACTCCGGCGTTGCGTCGCTCCCGGTGAAGAAGCTCCCGCCCGGCCACCATGGCCGTGGATCTGTGTATGCCTTCGATGAAGACATGCTCTCCACGCGGCCGTCCCAAACGCCCACGTTGATGCGGTCACGACCTCCGTGCCGAATGCTCAACTGCCGGTTTTGAGGCGAAAGCGCCGCGCTCGGTCCACGCCCATAGGCCGCCGACCGGTGGAATGTGGGACCGCTGTCCATGAATGAACCGAAGATCGTGCCCGAAGGCGAGAAGTCAAAGTCGAGCTGACGAGTGTTGTTTGGCAGATACCGAGTGCCATCTGCGGCAATCACCTTGTTTGACGGCTGCAGACCCAGCAGGTCAAGCCGGGGACGGTACCTCGCGTTGACCGTCACGGGGTCGTTAAACGTGCTGGCCCACAGGAAGGCAGACGAGGTCCCCGAGCGGTACTCTCGCTGGGCCTGCGGAACGCCGTTGGGAAAGACGTGGAACTGGTACGGCGCGAGATAGCTGACTTGGCGGAAGCCCTGAGACTGAGCGATTACCTCAAAGTCAACTCGATCTCCGGCCGAGGCTTCAGGGAACAACAGCGAGGGGTTAATCGCCGACGGGCATCCCAGCAGGCTGAAGATCTGCCGCGTCCGCTGGGCCCGGTTGGGGCTCAGATTCGCGCTCTCGCCCATGATCGGGCTGATCCAGTCCCACATGGTCGTCGGCGTGGTGGGCGAAGTGTCGCGGAGGATCGAGTTGGGGACCGCCTGGGCCTGAGCGCCAGAGGTGCTCGGCGTGGCGAAGAACTCCTTCCAGTCGTTGGCATACACCGTCTGCAACTGGCCCGCGCTGCGGAGCGTGCCGCCCTGACAAACTAGGGCGCGGGCGGCCTCGCGGGCCTTGCCCAAGGCCGGGAGCAAGAGGCCCACCAGCAGAGCAATGATCGCGATGACCACCAGCAGCTCGATGAGCGTGAAGGCCGGGCGACCGGGTCGAACGTCGGGGCTGGGCATCGAGAGATCCTTGCTTGCTTAATGGCAGTCAGCCTGCGTGCGGGCACGCGCGGCCGGGCGGCTCAGGGAAGTTGGGGCGGGGTATAGCTGCGGAACGAGCCGACGGGTACCAACACCTTGCCCGTCTCCGGATCGATCGCCTTTATCGGAACGTCCTTATCAAGGCCCGGCAAGAGGGCCAGGTCGCGGTCCGGCACGTGCCACTGGCCCGCCTCGTCCTTGATGATGCGCATGAGCGCGATCTGCTTGGTCGCGGTCCGGCGGGCCGGCACGATGATCGTTCGGTTGGCCGAGATGGTGAACTCGAAGAGTTCGCCGGTCTCGACGTCGACCATGCGGACGGTATTGTCGAGGTCAACCTGACCCGAAAACGCGAGGTTGTAGAAGATGCTCCCGCCGCCGACGAGCAGGCCGAGGACGACGACCGCCATTTGCCAGGGTTTGAAGTTCATCCGGCGTGTTCCTGCTCGGGGGCTGGCCAAGGCGGCGAAGCGGGGCGGAGGGCGGGGGGGGGGGGGGCGGGAGCGGCGGAGAGGCGGGGCATCGAGAGATAGTCAATCTACCAACTGGCCGCGCGAACGTCGAACGCGCCGGGCTGGCTCAGTGGGGAACCATCCCCGGCTGAACTCCATCGTGAGGGTAGCCGGGCGGCAATTGACCTTCGCCCGCCGGGCGCGGCTTTGGCGGTTCCTTGACAATTGGTTGGGTGTTCACCCTGGCGATTTGGACCGGTTTCCACAGCAACCGACAGGCAGTGCTTGGGTGATCGCCCGAATAGAGGGCGGTCTGACGGCATGCCCGCCCAGGCGGTTGCTCGCCGCGCGGGGCACTATCCTCACTGTCCGTCATGCCCGACCCCCGCGACACGCCCGCGATGCGCCAGTACTACCGCTTCAAGCGGGAGCACCCCGAGTGCGCGCTGTTCTTCCGCATCGGCGATTTCTACGAGATGTTCGATGATGATGCCGTCCGCATCTCGCGGGCCCTTGGACTCACGCTGACCCAGCGAGCCCAGGGCGTGCCCATGTGCGGCGTGCCGCACCATCAGGTCGAGAACTATCTCCGCCGGGCCATCGAGGCGGGGTTCCGGGTGGCGGTGTGCGAGCAGGTGCAGGACGCTGCGGATGCCAAGCCAGGATCGGTCATCGAGCGGGCCGTCACGCGGGTGCTCACCCCGGGGACGCTGGTCGACGAGGCGCTGCTGAGCGCCGATGCCCCGAGCCTGCTGGCGGCGGTCTGCTTCACCGAAACAGGCGATGAGTCGCCAGCGGCGTGTGCCGTGGTCGACCTATCGACCGGACAGTTCGAGGTCTTCGACGCCTCGGGACCGGGCATTGGCGACGAGCTCGGGCGGCGGAACGTCACCGAGCTGCTCTATGTCCAGACCGCCGACGGCAAGCCGCCGCCCCGTGTTCAGGCGGTGCTCGACGCGCTGGGCATCGCCGGCACGCCCCAGCCGGGGTGGCACTTCCGACCCCAGGAATCGCGCGAGTCGCTGGTCAAGCACTTCGGCGTCTCGACGCTCGAGGGCTTCGGGTTCGCCGACGACGATGCGCTGCTGATGCCGGCGGGGGCATTGGTGCGGTATCTGCTGGCGACGCAGATGCCGGGCGGCGTGGGGAGTGGGGGGGGCGGGGATGCACCGGATTCGCGGCGCTGGCTGGCCCACCTACGGCCGCCGCGGCGGGTGGTGAGCGATGGGTGCTGCGTGCTGGACGCGACGACGCTGCGGTCGCTGGAGATCTTCCGCACGATCCGCCCCGGTTCGGGGGTCAACAGCGAGGTGGATGGTTCGCTCTTGGGAATCTTCGGCACGTGCCGGACGTTCCCGGGGTGTTTGACGAGCATGGGCAAGCGGCTCTTGCGGGAGTGGCTGGCCCGGCCGCTGATGGACCTTGGCGCGATCCGGGGTCGCCAAGGGATCGTCTCGACGCTGCTGAGCGATCGGCGGTCGGCCGCGGCGCTGGCGGCGGCGCTGGTGAACGTGCAGGACATCGCGCGGATCGCGGCCCGGCTGGCCCTGGGGCGGGCGACGCCCCGGGACCTGGTGGCCTTGGGGCGGAGCCTTGAGCAGATCGGTCCCGTGGGCGAGGCGATCGCGCACGCGCCGGCGCTGGTGCGGCAGGCGGGGATCGTCGCGGAGCTGTCGGCGCTTCTGGGCCCGCTGGCGGCGGCGATTGCCGGGGCGTGCGTGGAGTCGCCGCCGGCGCACATGCGCGAGGGCGGGCTGGTGCGCGACGGGCTGGACGCGGAGCTTGACGAGGCCCGGCGGCTGCGGAGCGCCGCGGCGGGCTGGATGGCCGAGTACCAGGCCCGCCTGATCGCCGAGCACGACCTGCCGAGCCTGAAGGTGGGGTTCAACTCGGTGTTCGGATATTACATCGAGCTGCCCAGTGCGCAGTCGAAGCGGGCCCCGGCGGGCTTCAGCCGGAAGCAGACGCTCAAGAACGCCGAGCGGTACGTGACGCCCGAGCTCAAGGAGTTTGAGGCCAAGGTCATGAGCGCCGAGAGCCGGGCCCTGGCCCGGGAAGTCGCGATTTTCGAGGAGCTGTGCGGCCGGGCCCGCGGCCTGATCCCGGCCATCGGGGCATTCTCGGACGCGGTGGCCGAGCTGGACGCGCTCGCGTGCCTGGCCGAGAAGGCCCACCGGCGCGGCTGGACCCGCCCCGAGATTGTCGACGACGGGGTGCTGCTGGTCCGGCAGGGGCGGCACCCGGTGCTCGACGAGAAGCTCGAGGGCTCGTTTGTTCCTAACGATCTGGAGCTCGGGGCCCGGCTGGATAGGCCCGAGAGCGGGGCCCCGGCGCTCGCGCTCATCACCGGGCCCAACATGGCCGGCAAGAGCACGTTCATCCGCACGGCGGCCCTGCTAACGCTGCTGGCCCACACCGGGAGCTATGTGCCCGCCGAGGCGATGACGGTGGGTCTGACGGACCGGATCTTCACGCGGATCGGGGCCGACGACGCGCTGCACTCGGGCCAGAGCACGTTCATGGTGGAGATGACCGAGACGGCCCGCATCCTCAACCACGCCACCGGCCGCAGCCTGGTGGTGCTCGACGAGATCGGGCGGGGGACATCGACACTCGACGGCCTGAGCCTGGCGTGGGCGATCGCCGAGACGTTGGCCGGCGGCGACGAGGCAGGGGTGTCAAGGTGTCGAGGCGACGAGGTACCGGCGAGGGCGGGGACGGCGGGGGAGGTTGGGGCCGACTCGGGCCGCGACCCCGCGACACCTGGGCACCCCGACACCTTGACAACTCGGCACCTTGACACCTCGGCACCTCGGCACCTCGAAACCCCGGCGGCCTGCCCCCGCTGCCTCTTCGCGACGCACTATCACGAGCTGACGGAACTGCAGGAGCGTCTGCCCGGCCGCGTGGCGAACCTGCATGTGCAGGTGCGGGAGTGGGGCGACCAGATCGTGTTTCTGCACCGGATCGTGCCGGGGCGGACGGACCAGTCCTACGGCATCCACGTCGCGAAGCTCGCGGGTTTGCCGGGGGCGACGGTGGACCGGGCCCGGGAGGTTCTGGAGAGTTTGGCGGTGCAGCATCACGGAGTGGGGGTGGG
>JBBQRT010000113.1:0-4460 GCA_038214505.1 Phycisphaerales bacterium
GTGCCGATCGCCCGGTCAAAGCGCGAACCGACTGTTCAACTGCCGTGCTCTAGAAGTTGAAGATGGTCTCAAGCACCCGCGGGATGATCCCCTTCTCCGCCGTGTCCTTCACGTCGCCCGAGTGCTCGATCTTGATGTTCAGCCCGGCGAGCTGGCCCGACTGCACCGTGTTGTTCCGGGTGATGTCCTCCTGCCGGACCGTTCCCGAGAGGACCATCGTCGTAACTTCGCGGCCGGACTGGATGCTCTCCTTGGCCTCGAGCACCAGCGTCCCGTTGGGCTTCACGTCCACCACCGTCGCGGAGATCCGGGCCGTCACCTGGTCGTTGCGGTTGAACTTGCCCTCGCCCTTGTGCTTGTTGCCGCTGGTCACGCCGATGCCGGGCTTGACGTTCCCGATCCCTTCCTCGAGCGTCGCGTCCTCGAACAGGCTCTTGAGCGAGGGAAACTTGGACAGCTGGGCCGAGAGATTGAAATCCTTCTTGCTGTCGTAGGTCTGCGCGAACCTCTGCACGCTCGACTCGTTGACGATCACCTCGACCAGATCATGCTTGGCGTATCGCCTGGGCGGCGGCGGGGTCACGGCGAACAGGCTCAAGCCCTCCAGCGCCTTCGCGGCGAGGTTCGCCGGAGTCGCCGCGCTCTGCGTCGGACCGGCGCCCGCAGGCACGGGCCCCGCGGGCGTGGACGAATCGTCGGGCCCCATCGGCACCGGCCCGCTGGCCGGCGCAGCGGGGGCCGTCGCGGCCGGGGCCGGATCAAACAGGTTCTGCCCGGGCGCCGCGCTGGCCAGAAGCCCGCACAGCACGGCGCAGCCGATCAATCGAGTCGCACGCATACTCAACCCCTTCTCACAGGCCCGGAGCCGGGCCCGCATTACCGCAGTTCCTCACCCACCACCAGCACCGCCCGCCCCGCGCCGGCCATTCGGGCGCTGAACACCCGGTCCGAGCCGTCGAGCTTGAACGCGACGACCTCGCCATCACGCCCCTGGCCCAGCGACTTGGCCTTGGCCTTCACCGTCACCGAGCCCGAGAGCGCGTGCACCCAGACCGTGTCGCCCCGCTTGACGATGACCGGGGCCGCGATGTCTTCCATCACCAGCACCTGCCCGGCGACGACCTTCCGCGTCGCCACGCTCCCCGCGGCCTGCTCCGCCGGGGCCGGCCGCACGCTCGGTGAGAGCCACTGCACGGCCTCCACAAGCCGTCCCGCACCGATCGCCTGCCCGCGGTCGATCGGACCGGTGCTGGTCACCACCCGCCTTTGCAGCAGGGCCTGGCTCATCACCGTACGGTCCAGCACCACGCGGTCGCCCGAGTAGGTGGTCACCCGGATCGGCACCCGCGCCGAACCCGCGTTGGCCGCGGGCTGGATATCGATGCGGTCGCCGGTGTAAGCGGTTTCCAGAAACTCGTCGTCGCCGATATCAAACGCGACCCGCAGGTCGGCCGCCTCGACGCCGTACAGCTCGGCCAGCCGCAGGCCGATGACCGACCGCATCGTTCCCGCGCCCGTGTCCACCGGCTGCGGCGGGTTTTTGGGCAGCGTGTTGGTAAGCGGTTTCTTCGCCTCGTGCGCGGGCTCCACCCGCGCAGGCGCAACGCGCACCACGCAGGGCGAGCCGGCGAGCGTCACCCGGCCCCAGTGCACCCCGGCCGCGTCCATGGCGGCCCGCACCTGCGACAGGGTGATATTCACCGTGCCGTCCCCCGAGGGATTGGGCGTGGCGAGCACAACGATCGTGCCGAGCGTCGGGGCCTCCTGGCCTTCGATCTTCGCGATGTCGCCGAGCGTGATCGGCGCGGCGGGCTGGGGGTTCTGGAGGGCCACGGCGGGCTGGACAACCACGCGCGTGGTCGCGAGAGCGCCCTGCGAACCCAGCAGCAACGCCCCGGCGGCGACCAGCGGCGGCAGCCACCGCAGCGCGTGCTGAATGCTGGGCAGTTGGAGCGTGCGGATGAACATGCGGGCGCGTCCCTTCGTGACTCAGCGGCGGAGCTGGGCGATGGTCTGCAGGGCCTGGTCGGCGGCGCGGATGGTGTTGGAGTTCATCTCGAAGGCCCGCTGCACCCGGATCAGGCTGATCAGTTCCTGCGTGGGGTCGACGTTGGAGCCCTCGTACTGGCCCTGGATCAGGGTTCCGAAAGCGTTTTCACCGGGGTTGCCGTCGATCGGAGGTCCGCTGGCCCCGCTCTCTACAAACAGGTTCTCGCCCACCGGTTTCAGGCCTGCGGGGTTGATGAAGTTGGTGAGCTGGATCTGCCCGACGTTCTCGGGGGTCGCGGTGTTGGGACGGGTGACGAAGACCTGACCGGAGTTGTCGATGGTGATGTCAACGACGTCGCCGTCGATGGTGATGGGCGGGTCGAGGCGGCGGCCCTGGTCGCTGGCGAGGACCATCTCGCCGTCGGAGTTGAGGGTGAACTGCCCGGCGCGGGTGTAGGCGAAGCCACCGGCGCCGAGGGCGGGCTGGACCTGCACTCGGAAGAAGGCGTTGCCCTGGATGTAGAGATCGAGCTTGTTGCCCCGGATGGGGGAGCCGGCGGAGAAGTCGTTCTGGGTGCCCGAAACCTTGGTGCCCAGGCCGACAAACAGGCCCGTCGGGCGCTGATCGTTGTTGGTGTTGCGGATGCCCGGCTGGTTGCGCTCGATATAGAGCAGATCCTGGAAGTTGGCGCGGCTGGACTTGAAGCCGGCGGTGTTGACGTTGGCCAGGTTGTTGGAAATCACGTCCATGGCCGTGCTGAGGGCGGTCAGGCCGGACGCGGCGGATTGGAGGGAGATGATGGCCATATGGGTTGGTGGGCGTGTAAGCGGTTACGGGGCCGGATCAGGTGGTCACTCGACCGAGGGTGTTGATGGCGCGGTTCATGAGTTCGTCGTGGATCTGCATGATGCGGACGGTGGAGCCCACGGCGCTGGCGGCGTTCTGCACGTCCATCACGGCGCGGATCGGGTCGGCCGCGGACTGCTCGACGGTGCCCTGAAGCACGCGGCCGGTGGCGGGGCGGAGGGCGGCGGTGGTGGCGGCGTCGGCTTGGTACTGGTTGCCGCCGACCTTGCGGAGAGCGGTGCGGTCGGGGGCGTCGACGAACTTGAGGGTGGCGATGATGGAGCCAGACTGAGAGATGTTGCCGCGTTCGTCGATGTTCAGGTCGCGGCGCGGGTCGAGGGTGATGGGGCGGCCGGAGGCGTCGAGCACGGGCTGGCCGTCGGTGACGGTGACCAGGCGGCCGGAGCTATTCAGGGTGAGCCGGCCGTCGCGGGTAAGGCGGGTGGAGCCGTCGTCGGAGCCCAGGGCGAGGAAGCCGTCGCCCTCGATGGCGATGTCGAGCGGGTTGCCGCTTCTGGTAACGGCGCCCTGGGTGAAGCTGGTTCGCGTGGGGGCAAGGAGGACGCCGGCGCCGAGGCGCTCCAAAAGCGTGTTGGACGGAAGGTTGTAGAGGCCGTCTTCCTCGCGGGCGGCGGAGCGGGGGAGCGTGGCGGCGACGTCGGGCTTGAAGCCGACGGTCTGAATGTTGGCGAGGTTGTTGGCGGCGACGTCCTGGCGGAACATGGTGGCCAGAACACCCGCGGCGCCGACGTTGAAGCCGTAGTTCATGAGCGCCCTACCCCCCCACCCCGGTGCTGGGCGGCGCGGTCGGGGCTGTTGAGAGAGGACGCGAGGGCGGAGGCCTGGGAACGGCCCAGAAGCATCTGACGCTCACTCGGGTCGGCGGCCGGGCACTCCGGATCAAGGGCGGCCTGGGCCATGTGGGACGCGGCGCAGGTTTGGGCCAGGGCGAGGAGGCGCAAACCCAGCGCCTGATCGCGCGGGATGTGCCGGAAGAGGCTCGCGGCGGCGTCGAGCTGCGCATCGGTGAACACGTGCTGGGCGGGCGGGATCACGATGGAGAGGGATTGGGTGGTCATATCGCCGGAAGGGTGCGTCCCGGCGATGGGGTCTTCTCAAACCGTGTGCCAAGCTGAAGTTCACCCAAACAGGGACTGGTACCCCTCAGCCGCGCGGAGACTACCTGGGACGCTTGGTGAGAGCGGCGGCATCGCAACTGCTATCGAGCGAAGTCTGGCGGGCGGAGGGCCAGCAGGCCGTTGGCGACAACGTGCTCGGAGAACATGCGACCCATTGGCTGACGGCGTTGCGGCGGAGGCCGACGAGCTGAGCCGTCTGGATAGCGGCGAGAGCGGCGGCGGCGTGCCGCGGACCGTGGCGGCAGAGCGTGCTTGCACGCGGTGTCGGCCGGTCCTTCAGCTGGTGGTCGAATCCGGCTTACCACGACCTTCCTCTATATTCTCCTTGCTTCTGCTTGCACTCCCGATCACCATCAAGTACATTGCTTCTCGGACGCGATGCGGCCGGCGTGTGCTGGCACGTGGCGCGTGTTCCGGTTACGGGGAGATTTACATGATGCGGCGACTCATCGGAACAGTGCTGTCCGCCTGCGCGGCGGCGGTCG
>JBBQRT010000114.1:0-4368 GCA_038214505.1 Phycisphaerales bacterium
GTCAATCCCGCCGCTTCAACGGCACCAGCAGCGCCAACCCTGACACCACCACGAACCCGCCCGCCACCCACCAGAACCACGGGCTCGAGCCCCCCTTCCCCACGGGCACCGCGAACATCGCGACCAGCAGAACCGCGGCGCAGAGCAGCAGGAGCGAGACGATCACGCTCCCGGCCGTCAGGGGCGATCTCGGCTGGGGTTGCAAAGCGGTTTGCTCCGGACCAGTGACTCTCGGCAATCCGAACTCGGGCGAGACTCGGCGCCCTGGCCGAACACCTTGCCGAACGGGGAACTCCGAACGCTTCTCCCGCCGCAACTACACCAGCAGCGTCGCCGGCGCTTCCAGCAGCTGCTTGACGGTGTTGAGATACTGGGCCGCCATCGCGCCGTCGATGATCCGGTGGTCGCTGGACATGGTCATCTGCATCACTTGCCCGATGCCCAGCCGCTTCTCGCCGGTCTTGGGGTCGGTCTCGACCACCGGCTGCTCCACCGCCGCGCCCACGGCCAGGATCGCCGCGTTGGGCGGGTTGATGATCGCCGTGAAGTGCTCGACGCCGAACATCCCGAGGTTCGAGATCGTGAACGTCGAGTCGCTCATCTCATCGATGCCTAGGCCCTTGCCCCGGGCCTTCTCGCTCAGGCGCTTGCTCTCGGCCGAGATCATCCGCAGCCCCTGCCGGTCGGCCTGCCGCAGCGTCGCGACCACCAGGCCCCCGCCCTCGCCGCTCTCCTTCAGGGGCAGCGCGATCGCCACGCCGATGTTCACGTCGCCCAGCAGCTCGACGCTCGGACCGCCCGACGGCCCGCCGTCGTTCCAGCGGCTGTTGACGTGCGGGTGCTGGTGCATCGCCAGGGCGCAGGCCCGCACCAGGAAATCGTTGACGCTCAGCTTCACGCCCTGCCCGGCGAGCTGCTCGTTGAGCTGCCCACGCAGGGCCAGCAGCGCGTCCATCCGAACCGCGAGCGTCACCTGATAGTGCGGGATCGTCTGCTTGCTCTGCACCAGCCGCCTGGCGATCGTGCCACGCATGTTCGAGAGGGCGATCGTCCGGCTTGGCAGCGAAGCGCCGGCCATCGGCATCGGGACGACCGAGCTCTTGGCCTTGGTGCCACGGCTCTCTAGAGCCGTTCCACCCTGGGCCGAAGCACCCAGCACCGCCTCGACATCCCGCCGAACGATCCGGCCCGACGGCCCCGAACCCTCGATGCCGCCCAGGTCCACCCCGCCCTCGGCCGCGATCTTCCGCGCCAGCGGCGAGGCGAACACCCGCCCGCCCGTGCTCTGCTGCCCGCCATGATGCCCGTTGCCATTCGCCTTCTCGGCCGGCCCAGACGGGGCCGGTCCAGACGGGGCCGGCCCAGACGCGGCCGGCCCAGACGCGGCCGGTATCGACGGGGCCGGACCCTGGGTTCGGAAATCCTGCCCACGCGCCTCGCCCGCGATCGCCGCGGACGTCCCCACCGGCGGGCCCTTGACGCTCTCGGCCTGGGTCGAACCGGTCGCCGCGTTCTTTGCGCCGCGGGCCGCCTCGACGCCCGCGACCGGCGCGACCGGCGCGGCCTTGGGTGCCGCCGACTTCACGGCATCGACGCTCTCGCCCTTCTCGGCGAGCTTCATGATGGTCGTGCCCACCTTGACCGTGGCGCCCTCTGCCACCACAAGATCGGCGACGGTCCCGTCGTCGAACGTCTGCAGCTCCATCGTCGCCTTGTCGGTCTCGATGTCCGCGATCACGTCCCCCGTCTTCACGCTCTGCCCGGGCTTGACGGCCCAGCGCACGACCGTGCCCTGCTCCATGGTGTCCGACAGTCGGGGCATTTTGACTTCAATCGCCATGAATCAGACCTCTTTGCTCAAGCCCGCTCGCACGCGGGGCCAACTCCGCGACAACATCCGAACAACACGCCCCACGCTCTGCAAACCATCTGCGGAATACCCGTCGGGGATCGCGCAAACTCCCATCAACGCTTACCGGCGAGATTTCTTTCCCTTGTCCTTGCCGCCCATGCCCCGGACGCGCGGCACCACCTCGGAGACCAGAAGCGCATTCACCAAATGGCCGACGCCCTCCACCGAAACGAAGAATGACGTTGCGAATCGGCCGACCTTGGACTCGGGCATGTCCGTCGCAGGCGTGAACCAGACCCAATCGCGGTGCGGCACGTCGTAGACGGTCCCATCGACCATCCGGATGGTCACCCCGTCGGGGCTTCGGTTGATGAACTCGCGGATCGATTTGATATCCATGGAGGTTGCCCGCCTTACCGCCCGAGCGCCTTCCGCGCCGCCGCCAGAATCTTCCCCTTGTGCGGCAGATACTCCGCCTCGAGGTTCTTGGCGTACGGCGCCGGCACGTCGTCGGTGTTCACCCGCAGCGGCTGATGATCCAGGTAGTCAAACGCGTTCTCGCACACCTGCGTGATCACCTCGCTGGCGATCGACGCGAACGGCCAGCACTGGTCCACCACCACCACACGCCCCGTCCGCTTCACGCTCTCAACAATCGACCCGATGTCCAGGGGCCGCACGGTGCGCATATCCAGCACATCGCACGCGATCCCTTCCTTGGCCAGCTCGTCGGCCGCGTCCATGCAGAAGTTCACCGGGCGGCCGAAGCTCACGAGCGTCAGGTCGCTGTTGCGCTCCCCGCTCCAGGTGCCCCGACGCAGCGCCGCGACGCCGAACGGGATGCTGTAGTCCCCCTCCGGAACCTGCCCCTTGTCGCCCAGCATCCGCTCGCTCTCGAGATGGAACACCGGGTCCGAGTCGCGGAGGGCCGTGGTGAGCAGGCCCTTGGCCTCCGCCGGGTTCGACGGGATCGCGATCTTCAGACCCGGCACGTTGGCATACATCGCCTCGATCGTCCACGAGTGCGTCGAGCCGAGCTGCCCGCCCGCTCCGTTGTTGCCGCGGAAGGTCACCGGGCAGCCCCACTGACCGCCCGACATGTACAGCATCTTGGGCACGTTGTTGAGCAGCTGGTCGGCCGCCACCAGCGAGAACGACCACGACATGAACTCGATGATCGGCCGCAGCCCGTACATCGCCGCCCCGACGGCCAGCCCGGCGAAGCCGTTCTCCGAGATCGGCGCATCGATGATCCGCTTGGGACCGAACTCCTCGAGCATCCCCTGGCTGACCTTGTACGCCCCGTTGTACTGGGCGACTTCCTCGCCCATCAGGAACATCCGCGGGTCCTTGCGCATCTCCAGCGTCATCGCGTCGCGGAGGGCCTCGCGGAACTGCATCTCTTTGGTGCTCGAGGGCAGAACGTGCGTCGTGGTGGGGTCGGAGGTGGCAATCATGATCCGGACGGACTCCGAAAAGTGCTCTGGTTCAGGGCAGCCGGAATGATAGCGCCCCCGCCTACGACCCGGCGGTTTCCTGGGGTCATTCTGCGAGCCGCCGGATCGCCCATTGTCTGCGATTTTGCCCACCGTCCGCGCCCGCTCGCGGGCTCTGCCATCCCCGCCGCCCCGCGTGGTATGCTCTGCACCGGCGACCGCGTGCGGGAAACCCATCACCCCGCGCCGCGCCCCTTGGAGCCCGAGCATGCCCGCCGCCCAGGAAGGTCAAAAGCTCTGCACCGTCTGCGGCCAGAACCTCTCGGGCAAGCCGCGGGTCAAAGACGCCCAGGGCCGCTACGCCTGCGCCGGCGAGTGCCAGCAGAAGCTCGCCGCCGCAGCTCCAGCAACTCCCGCCCCCAAGCCCACGCCCGCACCAGTCGTCGCGCCCGCGCTGCAGAACGACCTCATGAGCCAGCTCATCAACGCCTCGCCGATGATGAACGCGCAGAACTGCGCCCAGTGCGGCGCGCCGATGGCCGCCGGCTCGGTCGTCTGCGTCCGCTGCGGCCACAACACGCAGACGGGCAAGTCGCTCAGGACGGCGGTGGTGAAGGTGAAGCAATCGCCGCTGCCGACGGCGGCGAAGGGTGGCAGGAGTGGGGGGGGCGGTGGGGGCGGTGGGGGCGGTTTGGGCGACTCGGGCGGCGCATCGCTGGGGGTCGGGCTGCTGCTCTTGGCGATGGGCGCGACGCCGTTCCTGGGGCCAATCCCGACATTCATCGCGATCGCGGTCATGCTGGTTGCTTGCTGGACGGGGTTGATCATCGGGATCGTCAGCGCGTTCAAGCGCGATGAGACCGTCTGGGGCGTCGTGGGGATCTTGTCGTTCGTTGTGCCGTTCGTGGGGCTGGTGTTCCTGCTGTATCTGGTGCGGCCGAGCACGAACCCGTGGGCGAAGAACCTCGTGGGCGGCTCGCTGATCGGGCTGATCGTGATGAACGTCCTGATCCTGACCGGCACGGCGGGGTTCGGGGTGCCCGCGGTCTAAGCAGCGATGCGTGCGGCATCGAGCACCCG
>JBBQRT010000115.1:0-4251 GCA_038214505.1 Phycisphaerales bacterium
GCCCCCGGCCGCCGACGGGCGGGCCGGGGCCGGGCATCCCTGGGACTAGCATCTGAACACCAGGAGGCCCCATGCCCGTTCAGCCCTTTTCAACCGCCCTGTGCGCCCTCGCCATGATGCCCATGACCCTTCTCGCCGCCCCGCCCGCCTCGCCCCCGCCCACCGAGAAGCGGCCCGTCAAGGACGTGATCCACGGCACGGCCTTCATCGACGACTATCGCTGGCTGGAGGGGGACAACTCGAACCCTGCCGACATGGGGAAGGTTACCGACGAGGTCGTGAAGTGGACCGACGCCCAGAACGCCTATACGCGGGCGGTGCTCGACGGCCTGCCGGGGCGCGAAGCTCTTGTGGCCCGGCTCCGGCCGCTGATGGAGATCGGGGCCGTCTCGTCGCCGGTCATGCGCGGCGAGCATTATTTTTATATGAAGCGCGAGGGGAAGGACAAGCAGCCCAAGCTGTATGTCCGCAAGGGGCACGCGGGCAAGCCGCGGGTGCTCGTCGACCCCGCCGCGATCGACCCCAGCGGCCTGACGGCCATGGGCGGCTTCGACCCGTCGCCCGACGGCACGCTGCTGGCCTATGGCCTGTTTCGCGCGGGCGACGAGAACACCACGGTGCGCATACTGGATGTTGAGACCGGCGAGAAGCTCGAGGACGAGATCACCGGCAAGGCCGACGTGATCCAGTGGCTGCCGGACAACTCGGGGGTCTTCTATACCAACCTCGAGAACGTGAAGGACCCGTACTCGCGGCAGATCATGTTCCGCACGCTCGGTAAGCCCGCGAGCGCCGACAAGCGGCTGTTCCGGCAGTTCACGCGGGAACAGGACGCGAGGCTGGCGACCACCTGGGGCCCGGGGGCCAGCGTGAGCCGCGACGGGCGCTACATGACCCTTATCTACTGGACCAGCACGAGCTCGAACGACCTCTGGGTCGTTGACCTTGACCAGTGGCGGAAGGACGGCAGGTTCTTGAAGCGCGAGGTCGCCGCGGGCGTCGAGAGCACGTTCTTCGGCGGCGTCGAGGACGGCACGCTCTACATGCTGACCGACTATCAGGCGGGCCGGAAGCGGATCGTCGCGATCGACGTGTCGCGGCCGGACCTGCGCGAGACGGCCCGGGACGAGGGCGGCAGGCCGGTGTGGCGGACCGTCGTCCCCGAGCACCCCGCGGGCGTGATCAAGGAGTTCGGGCTCGCGGGCGGGGCGGGCGGCAAGGACGGGCTGATTGCGGTGGACTTCGAGGAGCGGGCCGCGAGCCGGCTGCGGCTGTACTCGCGCTCGGGCGAGCCCAGGGGCGAGCTCAAGCTCCCGGGCATCGGCTCGGCGGGCATCAGCGTCGAGCACGACCGCACCGAGGCGTTTGTCGGCTTCACGAGCTTCAACTATCCGACGACGATCTTCCGCGTCGATCTCGCCAGTCCCGACGCCGAGCCGGCGGTGTGGGAGCGTCCCG
Organism: Phycisphaerales bacterium; assembly: GCA_038214505.1. Taxonomy (GTDB): domain Bacteria; phylum Planctomycetota; class Phycisphaerae; order Phycisphaerales; family UBA1924; genus UBA4658. Next base: position 1,459 of record JBBQRT010000115.1, read on the forward strand.
ACGTGCCGGTGGACCCGTCGATCGTGACGGTGAAACAGGTGTTCTTCGACTCGAAGGACGGCACGCAGGTGCCGATGTTCATCGTGCACAAGCCGGGGCTGAAGCTCGACGGCAACAACCCGACGCTGATGACCGGCTACGGCGGGTTCAACATCTCGCAGACGCCCTCGTTCGCGCCCACGCTCTTCCCGTGGCTCGAGGCCGGCGGCGTGTTCGTCTCGGTCAACCTCCGCGGCGGGGGCGAGATGGGCCGGCACTGGCACGTGGGCGGCATGCGCGAGAACAAGCAGACCAGCTTCGACGACATGATCGCCGCGGCGGAGTGGCTTGTCGAGAAGAAGTACACTGCGCCCGCCAGGCTGGCCGCCAGCGGCGGATCCAACGGCGGGCTGCTCATGGGGGCCCTGATCACCCAGCGGCCCGACCTCTTCAAGGCGATCATCTGCGCCGTGCCCCTGCTCGACATGCTGCGCTATCAGAACTTCCTCATGGCCCGCTACTGGGTGCCCGAGTACGGCTCGGCCGAGAGCGAATCGGAGTTCGAGTGGCTGAGCAAGTACTCGCCCTACCAGCACGTCAAGGCCGGGACGGCGTATCCGGCGGTGCTGTTCACCGCGGGCGAGAACGACACGCGCGTGCACGCCCTGCACGCGCGGAAGATGGCGGCGGCGGTGCAGGCGGCAACGACGAGCGACCCGAGCCGGAAGCCCGTGCTGCTGTGGGTCGATCGCGAGGCGGGGCACGGGGCGGGCAAGCCGCTGGACCTGCGCATCCGCGACGTTGCGGACGCGCGGTCGTTCCTGATGTGGCAGCTGGGCGTGGAGCTGCCCAGGGCGGAGTGAGGCTCCGCGGGCGGTTCGTGAGCAGGGGGATCGGATGAGCCGGCCGGCGGCTATTCCGCGAGGTCGCCGGTGGCGATGACGGCCTGGGCGATCTCGATGAGCGGGCGGCGCTTGTCGCGAGCGACACGCTGCAGACGCTCGTGGGCCGTCGGCTCGTCCCAGCCGCGCTTCTTGACCAGGATCCACTTGGCCTGCTCGACGGCGCGACGGTTGGCGAGGATGCTTTCGAGCTGGTCGATCCGGCCGTCGAGATGGTTGTCGATGGCGGCGCGGTGCAGGGCGACGCCGATCGCGACGCGGAGCTGGGGCACCTCGACGGGCTTGATCAGGTAGCCGTAGACGCCGGAATCGGCCCCGAAGCTCTGAATCTTGGCGACGTGCTCGTGCTCGGAATAGCCCGAGATAATCAGGGAGGGAATGCCGAGTTCGGTCATCAGCGCACGGGCGAGGTCGATCCCGTTGAGCTTGGGCATCCGGATATCCAGGAGGGCCAGGTCGGGCTTGGTCTGGCGGGCCAAGGCCAGAGCGGACTCGCCATCGCCGGCGAAGCCCACGACAGAGTGCCCAAGCTCTGTGACAGCGGCGGACAAGCTCGCGATCACCAGATGTTCGTCGTCGGCGATCAGGAGCCTGACCGGGCCGTAGGTCTTCGGGACCTGATCGTCCGAGGGTCGGGGCTTGCCTGGGTTGTGGTGGTTGGTAGACATGGGTTGCTGGGTGTAGGCGAGGGACACTCACACCGAGACGGTCGCCGGGACAACCTGACACGATCAGAATATCGCGGGTTGTCCCCCATGGCTACCGCCGAACAGATAATCGGTTTCGGTTTGGGCGGAGAAACGGGAACTTTGAGCCGACGTCAGCGTCTTGTCGCCGATAGTGGGCGATACGTTGTTGGTAGAGTGATCTGGCCGCCCGAACGCGAGTACACCGTGGAAACGCAGGCCCATCGGCGGCTGAAAGTCCTGTCGCTTGGCTTCGCGCTCCAAGGAGGAGCGTGTGCCGCGGCGAGCGAGGTCCGCTGCCCGCTCGCACGACATCGTGTCGATGTGGCTGGGTACTTTGACCCCCTGTCCAAGCGGGTCCTGGCGCAGGCATCCAGTGCTTCGGCAGCCGGGAGCACGACCGCGCGTGGACGGTTGCCCAAAACGATGATTGTCGAGTGCAAGCAGTCTCGCGCCGACTTCCTTACCGACAGTCGCGACGCAGAGGATCTTCTGGCCGAGCGAGAGCGGCTGCGGCGGGTCAGAACCGTTCTCGAAGAACAGATTGTCAAGGTCTGCGAGCCCCACCTTCGCCAGTGCGGGAGCAAGCTGTTCCGGGAGCTTGAAGACTGGGACTTCTCGGCAAGCCGCGTGGGCTCGTATCGGGCCGTGCTGCGGGATCTGCGGCGAATCGACCAGCGGCTGCACGGGGAGAGCAAGTTCTGGCTTCTGGCCCATTACCGGCTGGCCGACTGGCTGTATCTGGCGGCCCCGCGGGGCATGATCCGGCCCGCGGAGCTGCCCGAGGGCTGGGGGTTGCTGGAGGCCGACGAGGCGTGCCTTGGCGACGATCGCGAGCACGCCTGCGGCCTGGGCGGCTGCCGCCTGAACATCCGGGTGCCCGGGCCCGAGCGGGCCGGGAAGCCCGAGCATCGGCAGCGGCTGCTCCGGAATATCGCGGTCGCGGGCACGCGGCTGGCGGCCCGAGCCGTCGGCGAAGTCGAGACGCCCGAGGCGGCGATGTCGGCGAAGTGACGGGGCCGGGGCAGACGGGGGCTGAGAGAGCGAACCGCGAGCGAGCGTGGCGGCTTGGGCAAAACAGCGGCGGGCCGGGCGAATGTCCGGCCCGCCGCGGAAGCTTTGGTGGCTGGGTCGGGCGTTGGGGCAGCCGACGAAACCGGCGGAGAGGTACTGGAAGATGTCCGACACATCGCGGGTGCCGGTGCCGTCGCCGCCGACGTCGCTGA
>JBBQRT010000116.1:0-4079 GCA_038214505.1 Phycisphaerales bacterium
GGCGGGCTTGAGCGTGGGCGACACGGTCCTCTTGATGGTCCTGGGCGGCAGCGCAAGCTACATCGCCGTCCCGGCGGCGATGCGGCTGGTCATCCCCAAGGCCAACCCGGGCCTGTACATCCCGCTGCCGCTCGCCGTGACCTTCCCCTTCAACGTCGCCCTGGGCATCCCCCTGTACATCTGGGCCGCGACGCACGTGCACTTCTAGTCGTGCATCCTGTACATTCGCTTCAGCGTCTCTTCGGTCAAGCCCTCAAGACTCGCTAATGACACTGCTTGCTGCCAGTTCATGCCGAGAACGCCGGTCTGCCGTTTCCCGGCTACGGCCAAAGTATCCGCACTCAAAACGCGTGGCGTTGCGGTCTCGCCTGGCTGGCATGACTCGGCTCTGAGGCACGCGATCGTGTTTGCGACGACTGCGGCCATCACCTCGACGCGAGCGACGAGGATCGCGGGGTCCCAGTTAATCGTGCGAAGCGCCGCGGCGCGGTGGAGTTGACGCCCATCCACTTTCTCAAACGTCATCTGCTTGGTCCCGAACTCGGACCCCGCTATCACGGTCATACTGCTCGGCTCGGCGGGCTTGCCGGGCTCCGACTCAAGCCCGATTGAGATCGTCTCTAGGCCCGTCATGCGGACGCGGAAACCATGCTTCAACGCGTTGTACTCGCTCTCGTGCCTGCTTATCGAGCCACTCATCGGCAACGGCGGAGATTACTCGGGTGAGCGGGCCAGAAAACTCCGCCCTGGCCGCTTCCGTCATCGCGAAGTGCTGGGCCATCACCTCAAAGAACAGCGAGAGCGACGGCCGCTCTGCGCCCATTCGGTTTGGAAGCGGCTCTGCGGCGCGAAGCCGCCGAACACACTCATCGAGATCCCTGGTCTGATAGAGATCCAGCCACGCCGGCAACAGACGGGGCACCTGAACCGTCGCAGCGATCAGAGCCAGAGTGGTCTCCACCGCATGCCAGTAGCCCAGCCGAATCCCCATCGCATTGCTGCTCCGTTCAGCAGTGTCGAAACCGTGCGACTGCAACCGCTTGACGGGGCGGAGGAAGAAATCGGGGTCGATGCCACGTAGGAACCGGTCGTTCTCTGTCCGCGCGTTCTCGATCCAGACACACACGGGCCGATCGACCATCATGACAATGACGCCGTCGATACGGCCATCGGAGGACTTGCTGTCTTTGCTGCTCACAAGGCGGAGGATACCAAACGCTGTGCGGCGCGCATTCGGGGGATTGGCCAAGGGAAGGATGGCGGCCAAAGCCTTCGCCCTCCACCCCCGAGGGGTCGGCTGGACAACGCCCGCATCCTCTCTGGTGGGGAAAGACCAAGCGGCCACGACGTGCACGGCCCCCCGTCCCTGCCTTCGGCTCCCCGCCTTCAGCCGGGACGGCGATTGAGTCCGTCCGCATGACGGCCGCGGGATGACCAAAAACCCCAGGCCGGCGCTCGACTCCGGCCCCGGGAATTTGAACTTCGACCTGCCGGGGGACAAAATCCCGGCCGGGATTTTGTTCCCCGGCCTGCCGGCGCTCGACTCCGTGCCGGGGATTTTGTTCTCCGGCCTGCCGGCGGAGGAAATCCTGCCAGGGATTTTGTTCCCCGGCCTGCCGGCGCTCGACTCCGGCCTGGGGATTTTGTCCGCCGCCCGGCCGGCGCTCGACGCCCCCGGCGTTCAGCCTGACGGCGAGACGCCGGAATCGGGGGCCGATTCGGGATCACGGCATTTGATCCAGCCCCGACCGCACGACGCGGCCACAAGCGCGTGCGGTGACCATGGGAGGCGGGTCGTTACTGGCTTCTCACCTCGTCAGGGGAAATGAACGAACGCGGAGAGGCCGAAGCCTCTCCGCGTGTCGCCGACTGGGTTTTCAATGACGCCCTGGTCCTCAGAGACCGCCGGATCGGCTCATTGCGGATTCTGGGGCGGCGTGGGCTTGCACACGAACGAGCAGGTCCCCGCCGCGGACCACGTGAGGCTCTGGATGCCGTAGGTGCACGAGAGCGTCGCGATCCGGTGGCACTCCACGAGCGTCGGCTTCGCGGGCTCCTCCGCCGCGACGGTCTGCTGCGCGAAGAACGAGGCCAGCACCAGCGGGATGCTCCGGGCCCCCGCCTCGCCCGTGTCGTTGAACCACGCGCCGCTGAACTCGCCCTTGGCGAGGATGTCGGTACCGTCGCTGATCGACGCCGACGTGCCCTCGGCGGCGGCCTTGAGGATGATCCAGAACTTGCTGCCCTTCGCGTCCACGGCTGTGATCGTGTCCGGCGCCAGGCGGGTGAACACCACCCCTGGGAGCTGGCCGAAGCCGCCCGAGAAGTTGTTCTCGGCGGACGGGAGCTTGCCCGGCTCGACCAGGGTGCCCGTGAACTCGCCGATCTGGCCCGGACCCGGCGCGAACTCCATCCGGGCGACGACCGTGTACTCCCCCTTGCCCTGCACGCTCACGGCCATCTTCGAGGCGGCGAGCGCCGCCTGAGGGACGACCACGCACACCCCGAGCGCCACCGCCGCCATCGCCCGTCTGGTCGAGTGGAACATCTGCCACCCTTCCCGGCCCGAGGCCGAAACCCCGCACCACCGCCGGGATGATTATAACTGACGCCGCTGCGCGTGGTTGCACGCGCGCTGCGACCACGGAATCTTTCTATGCAACCGTCGACGCCGCAGGTTTGTCGCAACCTTCATCTTGAGTGCTGCAACCGCTCGGCAGGTCATCCGGGGCGGGGCAGGCGCCAGCCCGGCAACCCGTCCGCCGCGGTCGATCCGCCGCCCTTGGAACTCCTGCGGGCCAGGGCGGTCCGGCGCCCGGCGGCGCATGGCCGATGCCTTGGGAGCGACATGCGGGCCGCCCCTCAAGTCCCGCCGGGATCATCCCGATGTTGTGTAGACACCCCCTTTTCACAAGGAGTCTTGAATGAGCGTCATACCGGAAAAGAAGTCCGAGCAGCTGGAGTTCTGCGAGGTCCACGCCAAGAGGTGGCTGGGCGCGGCGGCGCAGATCGGCCTGACCCCCACGCAGTGCAACGCGTTCGTCGAGCTCACCGCCGCGGCCCGCGCCGCCTACGACGCGGCCCAGGACGCCCGCGACGCGGCCAAGGCCGCCACCACCGCCCAGGACGCCGCCCTCAACTCCGCCGTCCGCCGGGCCGCCGACCTCATCCGCTTCATCCGCGCCTTCGCCTCCACCGCGCCCGACGCCAACGTCATCTACTCCATCGCGCAGATCCCGCCCCCCGCCCAGCCCGTGCCCGCCCAGGCCCCCGGCAAGCCCGACGGCATCTCCGTCATCCTCGAGCCCACCGGGGCCGTCACGCTCACCTGGAGCGCCAGCGATGCGGCCGCCAGCTCGGGCGGGTTCTTCGACGTCTCGCGCAAGCTCCCCGGCCAGTCGTCGTTTGTCCCCCTCGGCGGCGCCCCGGGCGCGACGACCCGCTCGCGCCGCATGAGCTTCACCGACGCGACCGTCCCGGCCACGGCCGCGAGCGCGGGAGCCCAGTACCTCATCACCGGCCGCCGCGGCACCCTCGTGGGCCAGAGCTCCGACGCCATCACCGTGCAGTTCGGGATCGACGGCATCGGGACGGTGATGGTCAACGGGCAGGCGAGCCCGCTCAAGATGGCGGCTTAGGTAAGAAGGGATCGAGGGATCAAGGCATCGAGGCATCGAGTGGGGAGGCACCGACGCCCCGCTGCCCGGCCTTCGTTGTGAACCCAACGCCGCCCCGCGCTTGGAAGCGCGGGGCGGTGTCTTTGGTCTAGGTCACCCGCACTCCCGAGCTTGCGCTCGGGGCTCCCCTGTCTTGAACTCGATCCCACGATCCCAGGATCCCTCGATCCCTTCCCTCACTGACCTTGAGCCAGGCTGAACCCCTTCACCCCGTCGAATGTCCGCAACAGCTCGTAGGAACACACCACGAAGCTCTCGGCCACCTTGTCCATCAGGGCCACCGTCCGGCTCTGCCCGATCGAGCCCGGCAGCACGCCCTCTCGCACCTCAAAGCGAACGCGGTAATAGTCCACGCACTCGGTGAACACGCTCCCCGTCGGCCACACCTGCGTGCCGCGGTTC
>JBBQRT010000117.1:0-4071 GCA_038214505.1 Phycisphaerales bacterium
GTCGTCATCCCGCTCTATGCCGCCCTCCTCCGCTTCTATCACGACGACCTGCGGACCGGCGTCGAGTCCGTCGGGCTCGCGGTGGGCGCCCTGACGGCCATGGTCTTAGTCATCCCGCGCGTTTGCGGTAGTCTGGACGGCTGTTGGTCGATAGTCCGGACCGTGATGTGGGCCTCCGTCATCTGGATCTTTTGCTGCTCTATTCAGTTTGTCATCAATCCCCAACTGCTCGTCAACGGCAACGGGCGCTTCTGGGGCATGCTCGGGAACGCTCAAGGCGCCGCGATCTATTGCTCCACCACCGCCATCCTCGCCTTGGGCCTGCTTCTCTACGACCCCAAACGCCGCGCAAGGCCGCTCTGGATCGGCGTCTTGGCCATCAACCTCCTCTTCGTCATGTGGACAGGCTCACGCACCGGCGGGCTGGCCACCGTCGTGGGTCTCACCGTCTTGCTTGTCGGGCGGGGAAGCCGGGGAGTAATCCTGATCCCAGGCGCCGCCGTCCTCTTTTTCGTGCTCCTGGCCTTGGCCAACGCTCTGGGTATCCAGGACAACCTCGACCGCTTCACCGGCGGCGAGGACACCCGCACGGTCGCATGGGCGGAGCAGATTCGCACGGGCCTAGCCAACCCCGTCTTCGGCGTCGGGCTGGGCACGACCTTCACAGAGAACAGCTACCTCAACGGCTTCGCCAGCTACGGCGTGTTCATGCTTCTGCTCCTGCTGATCTTCACCGCCGTCAGCGCCGTACTCTGCGTGCGGATCTATCGCCAACGCCAGTGGCTGAGCTCCGAAGAACACGGGCTGATGTACATCACCCTCTCATGGCACGCGATGTACTTCGCCGCCGCCTTCTTCGAGGGCTTCATGGTCGCTCGCTCCAGCAACCCCCAGATCATGATGTTCATGTTCGCCGGCGTTGCGCTCTACCTCCGCAACCGCATCCAGGACGAGCAGCTCGCGCACGCCGAGGGCTATGGCACGCACGCCGACGATGCCTACGACGCGGGCGAGACTGACCCGGGTTCGGCCCCCGATCCGGATCATCCCGACCACCCCAACCCCGCCACTCACACCTGACCCGTCGCCATCCGGTTCCGCGCCCGCGACGCCGGCCGGCCGCGACCACGTCGCTGGGGACAATCGCCAGCTTGCCGCACGCCACCCCGTTGACAACCAGCCGCCACTGGTCAACTTCCCTCACGAGTATCACCGCCTGGCACCGCCGAGAGCCGGCCGACAGGCGCGTCTGGTCCTGGCGTCCCGCGAACATGGCGCGGCGGTGCGCACGACGCCGACACCGCCGTTCCGAGGCCCGGGATCCAGGTGCGCGGCGTCGCTCTACAGGCTCGTTCACCGATCGGGGGAGCCGCCTCGAGCACGCACGATCTCCAGGCAGACGTCCGCCCATCGCCGCGCTGCGGCCACCGCGGAATAGGCGCCCGCGAGCTCGCGCCCGGCCCGCCCCATCAACTCGAGCTCTCCGCCGCGGGCGTGACACCTGGCCATCGCCAGCGCCAGGCTCGACGGGTCCTCCGTCGCGCACAAGTATCCGTTGTAGGCCGATCGCACCAGCTCGACGCTCGATCCGCACGCCTCGGTGCACACAACCGGCAGGCCCGCGCCGCACGCCTCCACCACCACCAGCGGCCAAGGATCAAACCGGCTCGCCAGCACCATCGCGCCGTGGTCGATGAGCACCGCCAACTGGTCCGACGGCTGCACAAACCCGAGGTCCGTGAGCCCCTCGACCCCGCGCAGAAGACCGCTCATCTCCCCCGAGCCCATCGTTGAAAGCGGCCAAGGGTCCGCGACCAGCCGCCGATACTCGAGATACGCCGGCACCAGCACGTCCACGCCCTTGTCGGGGTGGTAACGCCCCATGAACAGCCAGCGCCTGGGCCACCGCCCCCCATGCGCCGCCACCCGCCGCTCCAGCAGCGGGCCCAGACGATCCATGTCGACGCCGTAGAGCCCGCGCGCGATCCGCCGTTCCTCGAAGCCCAGCCGCAGCGCGAGCTGAAAGCCGCGCTCTCCCGGAACCATGATCTTGTCGACGCGCCGGAAGAGATTCCGGTGCACGAACCGCCCGAGGTGCTGGCGGAGCTGGCCCAGATACGGCCGGTCGCTGGCCAGCACGAACCGGGCCCGCTCCATCTCCGGCTCGTGCACGAGCGCGGCCACGCCCTTGAGGAACCACCCGCCGATCGCCACCACATCGGGCGCCACGGCCCGGGCCAGTTCCAGCATCGCCTCGCGGTCTTGCAGCGCAAGCTCCGGCACCAGCGTGACATTCAGCCCCTCCACCACCGCGGGCTTGAAGTTCGCGTTCGACGTGCCCGCCACCACGTGCACCTCGAGCTCGGGCAGAGCGCTCATCGCTCGCCACATCGCGGCCTGATAGCCCGAGATCGAGTGGCAAGAGATCAGCAGCCGGATGGGACGGATCGCAGGGGGGGGCGGCATCAACGGTTGTCTCCTCCTGCACCCGCGCCCGCCCGCCGCCGATCTTCGGAACACATCGCATACACCGCCTTGAGCCGACCACCGATCGCTCGCCCCGAATAGTTCGCCGCGACATACGCCGCCCCGACTTGAAGCACCCGCCCCGACGCCTGCCGATCGAGCCCCTCGCCAATCGCCGTCCGAAGCTCCGCGGGCGTCGCGCCCCCCACCACGCATAGCCCGACCCCAGAGAGCTCCCCCGCCAGCGACAGGTTCTCTGTCAGCACCGGCAGCGTCCCGACCCCCAACGCCTCGACGGCGACAAACCCGAAGTTCTCGTGCACCGACTGCAGCGAAAGCACGTCCCCCGCCGCCAGCGCCAGCCACTTGTCCTCGCCCCGCACCCACCCCGCGAACTTCACGCGATCAGAAACGCCCAGCCGCCGGGCCAGCTCGCCCAGCCGCGCCTCCGCGTCGGCCTCCCCGCCGCCGATGATGAGCAGGTGCGCGTCCCGCCCGCCGTGCGATAGGCCGACCATCGCCTCGACGAGCATCTCGACGCGCTTGACAGCGTGCAGTCGCCCCATGAAACACACCACCGGCGCGTCCGCGGGCAGCCCGAACCGCGTTCTCGCCCGCGCCCGAAGCGCCGCATCGACCGCCATCGGCGGCATCTCTACCGCCAGCGGCACCACCTCGCGCCGGCCCGACCCCGCCGGCAGCGGGCTGTGGTCGCGCTCCTGCTGAGTCACAAACAGCACCGCCGACGCCCCGCAGATCGCAGCCCGGCCGCCCAGCGCCAGAAACACTTCTTTCTTCCACCGCTTCTGCGCCACCGCTTCTGTAAGCAGCATCCCGTGCGGCTGCCATACATAGCTGACTCCAGCCCGCCGGCACGCCCGGGCCGCCACCAGATAGTCGGCGCACCACACACCGTGGATGTGCAGCACGTCGATCTCGCCGCGCGCCACCGCCGCCGCGACTCTCGTGCCAAGGTCGCCCGCTCGCACCCCGCCGGCCCGCTGGGCGAACGTCCAGCCCGCCAGACTCGCGTTCGCCTGCCCCCACACCGGGTCGCTGGCCTCGGGCCGCTGCGTGAACGCGCGCCACTCCAGCCCCGCGGCCGAGAGCGCGTCGAGCGTCCCCAGAAACGCCGTCGTCGTCCCCCCGGCGGCCTGGGGGATCGCTTGAATGAGCTGACCGACACGCACGCTGGACGGACCCTCGCTTCAGGGATGCACCGGCACGCCCCGCGCCCCACGAGAGCGCGCACGACCGACAGTATCGGCCCGACGCCCACAACGATTCGCCCCCGACCTCCGCCGGTCGCGATTGCCGTGGTTGATGAGCGCCGAACTCCCCGAACTCTCCGCCACCGAACGCCGATGCCACGACGCCGCCCGGGCACTCCGGGGTTGTAGCATTGCCCCCGCATTCTCGGACCTTGCCATGCCCCAGCCCCCCGACACGATCCTCGACCAGGCGCCCACCTCCGGCCAGCTCCCCGTACGCCACCCCGCCGGGCTCCGCCTGCCCATCAGCGTCGTCATCCTGACCTACAACGAAGAGTCCAACATCCGCGACTGCATCGCCAGCTGCGACTGGTGCGACGACGTGCACGTCCTG
>JBBQRT010000118.1:0-3928 GCA_038214505.1 Phycisphaerales bacterium
TCGGTGCCGGCTCCCTGTGCCTGGCTCAGTGCGCCGGGCGAGGGGAGAATGAACTCGCTGAGTTGGCCCATGAGCGGGTCGCTCGACGAACGCTGCTCGGCCCCCAGGCGCATCCACGCCACGTAGGTGACGGGTTCCGCCGCCGCGCCTCCGCCGCCCGCGTTGACCGACAGTCCGAGTCTCAGGTCCCCCGCGACCTTGCCCTCGGCCATCTCCACGCCCAAGGCCCTCATCAGCCGCGGGAGCGAGCTGCTCCTGGGCAGCTGTACCGCCTGCATCGGCGGCACGCCCGGCGGAAGGTCGTTCTCGCACACGGGATCGACAAAGAGCACCATCCGGCCGCCGCGCAGGACGAACTGATCGAGTGCGTACTGCGTCGCGTCGGACACGGTCTTGGGGTGGATCACCACGAGCGTGCCGATATCCGCGGGGATCTCGCCGATGTTCGTCGCCAGCGGCTTGACGTCGAAGAGCTCCTTGAGCTGGGCGGAGATCTGCCACGCGGGGACAGGCCGGCCGCCGGTGAGCGGGTTGGCGTCCATGCCGTCGATCGGGAGCCATGAGATGAGCCCGACGGGCCTGCGCGGCGCATCGGCGAGGGCGTGGATCATGCGGGAAATGTCGTACTCAAGAAACGGCTCGCGCTGCTCGACCAGCGCGGGCAGCACCTCCTGCTTGTCGACCGAGTTTGTGCCGACCAGCCCGAGGAAGACCGACTCGCCGCCGAGCTGGCCGCCGAGGCTCTGAAGCCCAGCCTCCACGGCCCGGTCTTCAGCCTCCGAGAACGGCTCGGGATCGACGACGCGAACAACGACCTTGCCACTCGACGCCCGCTCGTACTCGCGGAGCAGCTCCTCGACGCGCTTGGCGAGAGTTGAGAGCGGGCCGAGCCCGGCCCGGGTCGCGGTCTTCCCGCTGTAGTAGAGCGTGAGCGTGATCGGTTCCGCGGGGCTGCCGGCGATCGCGCGGGCCCCGGGCGAGAGCGTGTACAGCCTGCCCTGGGTGAGATCGAGCCTCGCCCACGTCAGCGTTGCGGAGGCGAGGATGTTGACCCCGAAGAACAGCACGACGGCGGCGGCGAGCGTCGAGATGGAGAGCCAGCGGTTCATGGTGCGTGTCGGACCCGTAAGTGTGTTTGTGCGACTTTGACAGTGGTCGAGCGGAGGCCGGCGGCGGGGAGCGTCAGCCGCCCTTCTTGACGTCAACGATGACCGCCGTGCCCAGCAGGCAGACGCCGATGAGCGTTGCGAAGAAGATCAGGTCGCGGGCGTCGACGACGCCCCTGCCGATGGAGTCGAATCGTGTCAGGAAGCTGAACCCGGCAATGGCGTCGACTAGTGCCCGCGGGGCCCATCCGGAGAAGAACTCCAGCACCGGCGGAAAGCCCGCCAGCAGGAAGCCCAAGCAGGCCACAACGGTGACGACGAAGGCGATAACTTGGTTGCGTGTCAGCGCCGAAACCAGCGATCCGATGGCTAGGAACCCTCCGGCCATCAGAAGGCTGCCGAAGTACGCCGCCGCGATCACGCCGTTATCCGGGCTTCCGAGGTAGTTGACCGTGATCCAGAGGGGGAACGTGAGCGCCAGCGCGATGCCCGTGAACACCCACGCCGCGAGGAACTTGCCCGCGACCGCCGCCCCCAGAGGGAGCGGCAGCGTAAGAAGCAGCTCGATCGTGCCGTGCTTCCGTTCCTCCGACCAGAGCCGCATCGACACGGCGGGGACGAGGAAGAGGTACAGCCACGGGTGAAACACGAAGAACGGTCGAAGATCGGCCTGCCCAATCTCGAAGAAGTTACCAAGCTGGAACGTGAACACGCCGGCGACGAAGAGGAAGATGACAATGAAGACGTACGCGACGGGCGTTAGGAAATAGCCGCCAAGCTCGCGGCGAGCGACGATGAGCGTCGAGCCCAGCAGGCCCGGGGTGCGCGGCGGCGCGTCGTCGCTCGCGAGCTCCGGCCGACCGTTGCCGCCGCGCTGGGCCGTCGGCGTGCTCGCGCCGCCCGAATCAAGTGATGTCACGAGGCGATCCCTCCTTGCACGTTGCCGCCGTCGTTGCCGACCGTGAGCGACCTGAACACCTCGTCAAGTCGCCCGGCCTCGACGCGAAGCTCGGCGACCTCCCACGAGCGGGCCCGCGCAAGTGTCCCGACCTCGCCGACGATCGACGTTCCGTGCGCCGGCAGCACGACAAAGCCGGGCGTCGCGCCACCCGTCGCCTCCACAGCGTTCACGTGCGACAGCCGCGAAAGCTCGGCCCGCACGCCCGCGGCCCCGAGTCCCGGCCAAGCCTTGAGCGTGATCGTCACGGCGTTGTGATAGCGGCTCCGCGAACGCAGCTGCTCCGGCGTGCCGTCGGCGACAATCCTGCCGCGGCTGACCACGATCGCCCGCGTGCAGACCGCTTCGACCTCCTCCAGGATGTGCGTCGACAGCACGATCGCCTTCCGCCCGGCCATCTCGCGGATGAGCGCCCGCACCTGGTGCTTCTGGTTCGGGTCAAGCCCGTCGGTCGGCTCGTCCATGACGAGCACGTCCGGGTCGTGCAGGATCGCCTGGGCCAGCCCGACTCGGCGCTTGTAGCCCTTCGAGAGCGTCTCGATGCTCTGCCGCATCACGCCGTGGAGCTGCGTGCGCTCGACGGCGTCGGCGATCCGCCCGGCCCGCAACCTCCCGGAAAGCCCTCGCACGGAAGCGCAGAAGTTCAGGAAGCTCTCGGGGGTCATGTCCGGATACGCCGGGGCCCCCTCGGGCAGGTATCCGATTCGTCGCTTCACCGCCAGCGGCTCGCGCAGGACGTCGTGCCCGCAGACGACGGCCGTTCCGGACGTCGGTGTCAGGAATCCGGTCGCCATTTTCATCGTCGTGGACTTGCCGGCCCCGTTCGGACCGAGGAACCCGAGCACCTCGCCGCGCTCGACGCGGAAGCTGATGCCGTCGACAGCGACGAAGTCTCCGAACCGCTTGGTCAGTTGGCGTATGTCGATCATGAGGTGGTGCGGTTGGGTGTGGGAGCGAGGCGAGCTGCTCACGAGCATTGGCAAGGTCGCGCGGCGGCGACCAAGCCGTCACGGCGGACTCGCGTCTGACTGTATCGTCGAAGCGGACCTGATCCCCCGGCCCCGGGATCCGGTTTTCAACTCTCGGCCGGTCCGCACCGACCGGCACGCCGGCCTCCCGAGTATCATCAGCCGTCAGGCCGCCTTAGCTCAGCTGGTAGAGCAGCGCTTTTGTAAAGCGCAGGTCGCGGGTTCGAGTCCGGCAGGCGGCTTTTCAGAACGCGTTTAGTCGATCGGACATTGGTCCCGCGCCGCGGCTTCACACCAGCCGCTCGACGACCCACCACCCGGCAAGGGCGCAGGTCAGGAGCGATCCGGGCACCACCACGCGGACCCGATAGCACGGCCGCGAACGAGCTCTGCAGATCAACCCGGCCACCGCGACGCCCGCCAGCCCGCTCACGACCCGCGGCAGCCGCGCTCTGACAACAAGCTCGCGCTCTGCGGGAAGCGGCTTCCGCGGGTTGTGACCGACCCACGTTCGCACCTCTTCGGGTGTGGCCAGCCTTGAGGCTCGTCTTGACCACCCAGTATGGTCCGGCCTGATTAAGAGCTCTCTGGGACGATTCGGGCCTTTGTTTGGGAGGCCGAGCACAAAGCAGATGCGGTTCAGTGTGGAGCAGCTCGCGGACGCGATCCCTTCCGTGCAGTCGCCTGGCGGGATCAATGGGTTCCCCCGAAACGCCGCATGGCGACAGGGAGGAAGCGGAACGCGAAAAGAGTGGCAATGGACGCCGCGGAATGACCGATCTACACTCCGCCCCCATGCGGGCGCGTACCGAAGTGGACAAACGGGACAGACTGTAAATCTGTTGGCTTATGCCTTCGTTGGTTCGAATCCAACCGCGCCCATTCGATCGTTTCTG
>JBBQRT010000119.1:0-3897 GCA_038214505.1 Phycisphaerales bacterium
TGGCAGACGCGCGGGACTTAGGATCCCGTGGCCGCAAGGCTGTGCAGGTTCGATTCCTGTCGCCCGCATTGTTTGGTGTTGAGCCCGATTGTGCCAAGCACTGCCGGGTCATGCACTTGTGAGGGCTCCGGCGAACTCGCCAGACGCAGCGGGATGCCGGGCTCTGCCACGTTGTGCCGAGGGTTTGGCACAGAATCTGGCACAGCCTGATCCGTACCCGTCGCGGCCATCCGCACCGCTCGGGCGCTGGGCTCGACCAGTGCGGCCAGGCTCTTCATGGCCTCGCCGAGGGGGAGCAGGCCCTCGTCGGTGGACGTGCCTGCTGTAAGCCGGATATCCGAGTGCCACATGACCCGCTGGGCCAACGCCATCGGCACGCTCGACGCCGCCAACATTGTGGCGACGGAGTGTCGGAAGGAGTGGAGGGCTGGGTCGGCGAGCGTGAGCCCGCCCCGGCGCTGTTCCACCGCCTTGATCGCCTCGCCCAGCGTCGCCTTAGCGACGGTCAGTTCCGTGCTCGCCGCCTCGCTGACGCGTTCGCCCCGCACGCTCGTGTAGTCCGGCCACCACATGCCGCCACGCTTGAAGATCCGACCCATTGGCGATGTTCCTTCGGAGGAGTTGTGCCACATAGCGCCAGTCATCGCCAACGAATGCATTAAGTGGTCTTGCAGGTCTTGGCGCACGAGGTGGATGCCGAAACGTTCGGGCCCGGCGTGGGCGGCCAGTCTCGGCCGCGGGCCCCATCCAGCCGTGGTCGGCGAGCGGCCGCATGGGGTTGGTGATGTCGCTCGCATAGCGGACGCGTCCGGCACTTGGACAACCGGTTCATCGACAACTGCACCCACGTGCTCTACGCCCCCGCCGACGCGTGGCGGCGACGCACCTCGCAACTGCTCCGATCCGGCCGCGCATGCCCCTATCTCCCGCGCGAGATTGAGGCGGGATCCGTACTACACGCAGCCGGCGAACCAGGCCGAGAGGAACTGGAAGATGTCGGTCACGTCGCGGGTGCCCGTGCCGTTGCCGCCGACGTCGGCGTAGGGGGAGTTGGCGAACCAGGCGCTGAGATAGGCGAAGATGTCGGCGACGTCCTTTATGCCCGACTTGTCGAAGTCTGCGTGGCAGCAGGGCGTGGTGACGTTGCCCGACGCGTTGCAGACGCCGAGAATGGCGCGGGCGCCGGCACCCTGGTCGGGCGTGCAGAGAAACGCTTGGGCCACCACGGCGCACGTCGCCCCGCGGCAGCAGAGGGCCGGGGCGCAGCTGTCGGGCACACTGCCCGACGAGGCCACACATGCGCGGGCGTCGCCGAGGTAGGTGCCGCCGAGGTCGAGGCAGACAGACTGCGGCACGACGGCGCACGCCTGGGCGGGGGCGCAGCAGGCACCGATGACGGCGGGGTCGACGCGGAAGACGTACGCGTTGCCCGTGCCGCAGGAGAGGCCGACGGACCGCGTGTTTGCGGCCAGCAGCAGGCGGAGGCGGCCGGTGGTATCGGCCTGAACGAAGTAGTCGCTGGTGGGGCAATAGGCCGTGTCGATGAACTGGGCCCCGAGGTTGGTGAACTGGCCGTTGAGGGGCGGGCCGGCGCAGACACCCGTGCGGGCGATGAACAGGGCAGGGAACTCGACGTTGAGGCGGGCCCGGACCCAGGTGTTTGCGCTCAGGGGGCTGGCGAGCTCCCAGTAGTCGAGGTCGGTGTTGGCGATGGTGCCGGTGTAGTTCGCGCCGAGCGAGAAGGTGCGGGTGCCGGGGGCGTTGCAGTTGACGTTGGTGTCGTTGCCGCAGGCGTCGGCCTCGGTGTTGGCGAGGGGCACACCGGCGACGAGGGCGGTGAGGGGGCAGCGGTCGCTGCCGCAGGGCGGCTGGCTCGCCGCTGGGGTGCTGTCGCTGGTCAGGGAGAGGGCGAAGGAGCCGCTGTCGCCCTCGTAGCCGAAGACGGCGAGGTAGTAGCGCACGCCGCTGGTGGCGATGAAGCTGATGCGGGAGGGATCGGAGCCCGGGGCACCGAGGCAGCTTGGGGGGCCGGAGTCGTTGCTGGCGACGCAGTTGAGGGCAGCGGGGCCGGCGGCGCACGAGCCGCAGTAGACGTTGATGACGGTGTCGAAGGTGGTGCTCGCGGAGCAGGTGGAGGCCGTGAGGGTGGTGCCGTCGCCGATGAAGGTGTACCAGAGGGTGGGGCCGTTGACGATGCGGCCCTTGCAGAACGGCGTGTTCTCGATGGAGCCACGCTGGGCGGCGGCGTTGAAGGTCGCCGCCGCGCCGATGGTGATGCTCTGGGCACCAACGCAAAGGGCGTTGGTGGCCAGTGGAAGAGGGTTGGTGGTGATGCCGCTGTCGACGCAGAAGGCCATCGTGCCCGCGGTGGTGTTGATGGGGTCGTAGGGCGTGCCGGCGAGCGTGACAGCGAGGGTTGGCGTTGCGCCCGGGGCCAGCGCGGGGTCGTTGTTGAACAGCCAGCGGAAGCGGTTGGAACCGTCGGCGGCGGCGGAGGCACCGGCGATCTCGATCCAGACCTTCTGGCCCGGCGCGACATTTACGGGCGGGTGGGAGGCGGTGTAGCCGTAGCCGGGTCCGGTGCCTGCGACGGTGGTCGTCGCCGCGACGAGCGGGGCGTTGGCGAGCGTGCTGGTGCGGATGAGCGTGGTGCCCGCGGTGGGGGCGGGCCCCCCGAGCGTGAAGCGGGCCAGCAGGGCCGATGTGTCCGGGGCCGTGCCCGCGGCGTTCGAGCCGTAGTAGCTGAGGCGGAAGGTTTCGGTCAGCGCCGACTGATCGGTCGAGCCCGAGCCGGCGGGTATGCGATAGCGGCCCCAGAAGCAGACGCTCGCGAGCGGGCCGTTGCTGCCGACGAAGAAGTCGTCGGCGACCAGCGAGAAGTTCACATCGGCGTTGCCGGCACCGTTGACGCCGACGGCGGCGAGCGGCGCGGCGGTGTTGAAGCCCTGGCAGTTGGCCGCGGGCTGGGCGCACTGGGCATGCACGCCCGGGGTGGCACCAAGCAGCAGGGCCAAGGCGGCGGCGAGCGGGGATAGGCGGCGGGCGAACACAGTACGCATCTCTCGCTCCTTGCACGGCGAGCACGATCGAGACGTGCACGGGCCGTACCTGTACCGTACCTCAGGGCCTAGAACTGGCCCATGAAGCGAGCGAAATCCGATCGATTTGCGCAGGAATAATCGGAAGCGGGCTTTGTAAGGGCATCGGGCCGGCGGCATGTGCGAATCCGATGGAGAACCAAGAGCGTGCCCACGCGGAGCCCCGACCCGGATGCCGGCGCCACGCGTGCCCCCACGACGCCCGGAGGAATCCCCTCCGGGCGTTTGCGTGCGCGGCCGAGGCGGTGGAAACGGGTGGCAGGCGCGGACGCCCGGCCGCCACATAGGCTTGCGGGCTATGGCCGCACCGACCGATCCCACGTCTTCCTCCTCGCCCGATCCCCTGCCACCAACCGGCGGCCAGCCCGGGCCGGGTGAACATGCCAAGGCGAAGGCCCTTAGGGGTCAGCACGCACTCCAGGCCCCGACGGGCACGCGCGACTTCTACCCAGCCGAGCTGAACCGGCTGCGCTACATCCAGAAGGCCTGGCGCGACACCTCGATCGCGCACGGCTTCGACGAGATCGACGGCCCGACGTTCGAGCACCTGGACCTCTACACCATCAAGAGCGGCGAGGGCATCGTCAGCGAGCTGTTCAGCTTCGAACGCTTCGGGGGCGAGAAAACCTTCGCGCTCCGCCCCGAGTTCACGCCCACGCTGGCCCGGCTCTACGCGGCCCGGGCTTCGAGCCTGCCCAAGCCGACCAAGTGGTTCTGGCAGCAGAACTGTTTTCGGGCGGAGAGGCCGCAGCGCGGGCGACTGCGCGAGTTTTCGCAGTGGAACTGCGACATCATCGGG
>JBBQRT010000120.1:0-3868 GCA_038214505.1 Phycisphaerales bacterium
GGCGGTGAGGGCGGCGTTGGAGAAGAAGCCGGTGCCGCCGGCAGCGCGGACGAGGAACTGGTTGTCGCCGGCGGCCTGAAGGAGCGTGGTGGTCGAGGCGTCGCCGTAGACGAAGGTGCCGGTGCGACCGTTGGTGGAGGCGAGGCGCCCGAGCGCGGTGGAGGAGAGCCCGCTGGCGATCACCCCCGTCCCGAGCGCCATCGAGTTGACTCCGCTGGCCTGCGCGAAGACGCCCATCGCAGTGGCGTTTTCGCCGCTGGCGATGTTCCTGTTTCCGAAGCTGACGGCCGCGATGCCGCTCGCGATGGGATCGACGCCGGCGGCGAAGGAGTAGGTGCCGATGTTCGCAGGGTCCCATTGGGCGCCGCTGACGGCGCCGGTGCGGAAGGCCGCCTGCGCGGGATACCAGAACATCCGCGTGCCCGGACCGGACGGCGGCGTGAAGGCGGGGCCGGCGTTGCCGGCCAGCAGGCCACCCTGAAGGGTGGTCGCGCCGGTGGCGGTCAGCGAGCCGGCGAGGGCGAGGTCGGGGCCGACGGCGACGCCGGCGGTGCAGGCGAGCTGGCCGGCAGGGGAGATGTCGCAGCCGGTGGACAGGTCGGGGGCGGTGCGGAGGCGAATGCCACCACTGGCGCGGACGGCGAACTCGTTGGGAGTGGTGGCGTGGAGGGTGGTGGCCGTCGACGCATCGCCGTAGACGAAGGCGCCCGCCTGCCCGTTGGTGGAGGCGCGGGCCCCGAGGGCGGTGGAGGCGACCCCGCTGGCGGTGACGTCGAGGCCGAGGGCGGTGGAATTGAGGCCGAGGTTGACTTCGTCCCACGCGCTGCCGGAGACGGCGCCGGCGCGGAAGGCGCCCTTCTGGGGGGCGAAGAGGAGGCGGGTCCCGGCCCCGCTGGGGACCGACTGGGCGACGCTGCCGGCGGCGAGGAGCCCACCGCCGGAGGTGAGCCCGCCGAGGGCCTGGAACGCGCCGGTGGCGATGCCGTTGCCGGCGAGGGAGAGGGAGCTGGCGGAGACGTTGCCGGCGGCGCTGACACTAAAGACCTGGGTGCCGGTACCGTTGGGGCCGTCGCGGAGCTGGAGGAGCTGGGCGAAGGGGTTGCCGCCTTGGGGCAGCCCGACGGTGACGTTGCCGTCGAGAAGCGAGGCGGTGCGGACCGACAGGATCCCGGGGAGGGTGAGGTCGGGGCCGATGTTTGCGGCGCTCCCCGGGTCGCCCTTGTCGCCCTTGAGCCCTTGAGGGCCGGCGAGGCCCTGCTGGTTCCAGAGGAACTTCGCGTGGGCGGGGCTCAGGCAGTTCTTGGGGGCGCCGGGCGCGGGGGACGCCGGCGTGTCGAGGCGGTAGATCGTACCGCTGATAGGGACGTAGCAGGCCTCGAGGGTGGGGACGACCGCGGGGGGCGCGCTGACCTGAGCGGCGAGCGCCGCTGATGCGAGCGGAGTCACGATGAGGCCGAGCGCGAGGCCGTTGGCGGTCCGGAAGGCGAGGGGCATGGTGGGGGGCGGAGAGGGAGGCGACGGCAACAGATTGGCCGGACGGGCGCAACATCGCGCGCGGCGGTCAACCCGGCGACAACCGCCCCGTCACGCGCGCGTCCGGCTGCAAACTCTTTCCTGACAATCAGTTGCAATGCGTGCGTAAACTGACGCGGAGGCCCGGAGCCCCCCGCCCGCGGGCCGCCACGATGCCCATCAGAGCGTGGCCGCATGAGCCGGTGGCCCCCGTCCGGTGGCCGCGACGCAGGCCTTGCTCCGCCTCAGCGCACCGCCGACGCGGCGATCGCCTGCTCGGCGGCGCGCACCAGCATCTCCAGCGCGGCCAGGTCGGCCGCTCCGGCTACCGCGCCCGGGACCGCCGGCCGTTCAGCCGCCCGTGCGGTTCCCTCGACCGACCCATCGAGCGTTTCGGCAGGGAGCGCGGCCGTCGCAGCGGCCGACTTCATAGCCTCGGCCGTGGGGGCGCTGCTGGCGAGCCGGGCGCGGAGCGCCTCCAGCGCGCGGCGCGAGCGCCCCGCCTGGCCGGCCGCCAGCGCGGCGTGCAAATCGGCAAGCGCGGTCTGCAAGACCGGACGCACCGACGGGTCGAGCGCCGGAAGCACGCGCTCCTCGGCGTCGCCCACGGCCGCCAGCAGGTCGGGGCTCACCATGAGCGCCTGCGGCGGGTCGAGGTCGGTCGGGCCGGTCATCAGGCGCTCCGGGGAGTCGCAGGCGGCCAGGGACACGACGAGGATGGCGGCCAGCGAATGGGCGAGCGGACGGGTCGGCATGAGCAATCTCCAGAAGCGAGGGGAGGGGAGGGGCGAGGAGGCAGGGCGCGGAGACATGATCACCGACGACGACGGCGGCGCACGACGCCCGCCCCGCCTACGCAGGCGAGCCCCGTGGCGAGCAGCGCAACGGAGGCGGGCTCCGGAGTCACCAAGGCGGCCGGGGTCACGACACAGCTCCCCGTGAACAGCGGGTCCCCGAGATCGATTCCGTCACCAGGAGTTCCGTCGGTGGCGGCGTTGCAGCTGGCCAGGTCGGGGATGAAATCGCCGTTGCCGTCAGCGGCATATACGTCGAGAGCGAGCCGCGAAACGTCGCTGGCGTCGAGCCAGACGGACGAGGCGAAGGCAAAGCGATATGCCGAGAACCCGGCGCAGGTGTTGGCCGACGACTGGTGGAACGCGTCGAAGTTCCCGCCGAGACAGCCGCCGATGAACTGCGAGATCCCCGGTGTGAAGTCGCTGGCGAAGCTCAGGTAGTTGGCGTACGGATCGTTCGGGTTCGCGGCATCCGTGGCGCCCGTCGCCGTCCAGCGCAACGACTCGGCGTTAGGGACCTGTGGGGCGCCGAACACCGCTTCTGGCTCCTGCGCGACGGGCGCGGGATCGGTGACCCCGCCCAAGCCGACGCCGAAGAAGGTAAAGGTGGCCAGCCCCGACACGAGGTTGCTCCCCCCCAGGTGGCGGGCGAAGGCCTCGACCAGCGTGCCGCTCCGGTTCCCGCCCGCGTCGAGGACCGCCGTCGTCGTGAGAAAGAGCTGCGAACAACTCCCGATGGCGCTGGTGAAGCAGAAATTCCAGCTCCGGAAGATCGGAGTCTGGGCGGCGGCCCGGGCCGGAAGCGCGGCCAACAGGAGGGCGGCCGCGGCCAGCGGGAGCGTGCAGGGACGGAGGCGTGGCATCGGTTTGGGGGCGGGACGTTGGGGGGCTGCGCCGATGAGCGGTGATCGGCAGCCCGTGTCGGCGACTGGATCTGGCGCGCAAGCTCGCGCGCGGGCGACAACCAGACGCCAACAGGCGACATCGGGCCGCATCAACTTATTAACTGCAATTTTCACAACTACTTGGGCGGCGAGCGTCAACCAGCGCCGAGGGGCCCCGTGCCCGAGTCCGGCCCGCGAATGGCGGATTCCAAGCGTCCGGGGCTGGTGCGATACCGTCCCCGCGCCCGTTCGCCTCGGTCAATTCTGCCGGAACCGCGAAACACCCCCTCTATGGAAGCGGACACGGCGCTGATGGCGACGTTGCGGCGCGACGACAGGTCGTGTGGGGTCAGCCGAAACGGACGCACGATGCGTAGACCATCGACGTCTTGTCCGTCCTGCAGATCTTCGGTCAGCAGATAGCGACAGCCACCGGCCTGCGCGCTCGCCACGATGAGGGCATCCCACCACGAGAGCTGGAATCGTGCTTCGACATGCCACGCGTGATCGAGAACGGATGGATTGATCTCGACGGGTACGGGATAGTTGGTATGAAGCGGTGGCTGGTCCTCCGCGGTATCGTGGAGACACGCATCGCCCCACCACTATTCACGCGCTCACCGTTTGCCGACGGGGCGCATACCGGGAGGCCCAGTCACCATGGAGATCATAGGCCTA
>JBBQRT010000121.1:0-3666 GCA_038214505.1 Phycisphaerales bacterium
GCGCCGCCCGGGGGGGTGGCGGCGGCGGGGCCCGGGGGGGGGGCGCCCCCGCCGGGGGCGCCCCCGCCCGCGCGCCGCCCCCGCCCGCGCGGGCGCCGTACACTGGCGCATGGACATGGATGTTGATGCGGCGATTGTGCCCGAGGTGATGGCCAGCGCGATGACGGAGCCCAAGAACAGCGCGAGGCCCGGCGTGCCGGGGATCGATCAGATCCTCGGGGGGTTGACCGAGCGGCAGGCGGAGGCGGTGCGGCACACCGAGGGTCCGCTGCTGGTGCTGGCCGGGCCGGGGTCGGGCAAGACGCGGGTGATCACGCGGCGGATCGCGTACCTGGTCGGGATGGGGATCCCGAGCTGGCAGATTCTGGCCGTCACGTTCACGAACAAGGCGGCGCGGGAGATGCGGGAGCGGGTGGTGCACCTCTTGGGCGAGGGCGCGATCGCGAAGGGGTTGACGGTCACGACGTTTCACGCGCTGTGTGCGAGGCTGCTGCGGCGGTACGCCGACGTGGCGAAGCTGCCCGGCCTGACGGGGACGTTCGCGATTTACGACACCGACGACCAGACCGCGACCATTAAGCGGGCCATCGACGAGCTGGACCTCTCGACGAGCAACTGGCCGGCGCGGAGCGTTCTAGGCCGTATCAGCCAGGCCAAGAACGACCTGGAGGACGCGAATGCGTTCGCGGCGAACGCGTTCGACTTCAACTCCAAGACCATCGCGAAGATCTACACGGCGTACCAGCGCGGTCTGAACAAGGCCAACGCGGTGGACTTCGACGACCTGCTCCTGCTGACGGCGCGGATGCTGCGGCACAACAAGGAGGTGCGCGAGGAGTGCCAGCGCCGCTGGCAGTATCTGCTCGTGGACGAGTATCAGGACACGAACAAGGCGCAGTTTCACATCGCGGCGCTCTTGGCGGGGGCGGCGGTGGGTGGATCGCCGGTCCCCGGCGAGACGGGCGAGACTCTCGAACAAGAGCCCGCCGGGGACCGGCGGGGTACTCGGGAAGGGACCCGCAACATCTGCGTCGTGGGCGATCCCGACCAGTCGATCTACGGCTGGCGCGGGGCGGACATCAAGAACATCCTGCAGTTCGAGCAGGTCTTCTCGGGCGCGACGACGATCGCGCTGGGCGAGAACTTCCGCTCCACCAAGCACATCATCTCGGCGGCCGACGCCCTGATCCGCAACAACACGCAGCGGAAGCACAAGGACCTGTTCACGTCCAACGAGGACGGGGCCCGGATCGAGTGCGTGCTCACGCGCGACGAGCACCACGAGGCCCGGCTGGTGTGCGACTGGATCAAGGCCCGGCGCGAGGAGTCCGACGGGCGGCTTGGGTGGAAGGACTTCGCGGTCTTCTACCGGACCAACGCGCTGTCGCGCGTGATCGAGGATGCGCTGCGGAACGACGGGGTGCCCTACACGATCGCGCGGGGCACGGCCTTCTATCAGCGCGAGGAGATCCGGCACGCGCTGGCCTACTTGCGGGTGGTGGCCAACCCGGCCGACGACGTCTCGCTGCTGCGGATCGTCAACACGCCGTCGCGCGGGATCGGCGACACGAGCATGGACAAGGTCGAGGCCCTGGCAACGCAGCGCGGGTTGACCATGCTCGAGGCGATGCGTCAAGCGCCATCGGCGATCGAGCTTACCACGCGGGCGGCGGGGCAGATCGGCAAGTTCGTCAAGATGGTCGAGGCGTGGATGGGGCTGCACGAGGACGGGATGCTGACGATGGCCGCGGCGGAGGGCTCGCTGGCGGAGCTGGTGGCAAGGGTCATCAGCGAGAGCGGGCTCGAGCAGATGTACAAGTCGGCGGCGGAGCCCGAGGAGGCCCGGCTGGAGAATCTCGACGAGCTTGTATCGTCGGCGCGGGACTTCGAGGAGACGTACGACCCCTCGAGCGACCCGGCGGCGGACCTGCCGCTGAACCCGGAGGAGGCGGGCCAGATGCCCGAGCCAAACCTGCTGCAGCTGCTGCGGGGGTACCTCGAGCGGGTGGCGCTGGTGGCCGACGCGGACAGCATCGATCCGGCGCAGGGCGCGGTGACGATGATGACGCTGCACGCGGCCAAGGGCCTCGAGTTTGCGGGCGTGGCGATGATCGGGCTTGAGGAGGGGCTGCTGCCGCACTCGCGCGTCAACGAGAACCCGTCGGAGCTCGAGGAGGAGCGGCGGCTGTGCTTCGTGGGCGTGACGCGCGCGATGAAGCGGCTGCTTATCACCTCGTCGAAGTTCCGCACGGTCCGCGGCATGACCGACCGCACGATCGAGAGCCGCTTCCTGGCCGAGCTGCCCAAGGCCGACGTGCAGTTCTCCGACCAGGCGGGCTATCACGCGCCGGGGTGGGACGACGAGCACGCGCACAGCTCGGGCGACGGGCCCAAGTTCGTGCCCGACGGCCCGATCATGAGACGCGGGGGCGGGGGGAGCGGACGGGCCAAGGACTCGCGCGGGGTGCCGATCGAGGCCGGCTGCCGCGTTCGGCACCCGCAGTTCGGCGTGGGGAAGGTGCAGTCGGTGTCTTCGGGCGCCGATGCGCGGGCGACGGTGCTCTTCTCGCAGGTCGGGGTGAAGACGCTGGTGTTGGCGTACGCGCGGCTGGAGCGCGTCGAATAGATTGGTTGAAGCGCGTCAGCGGCGCGGCGGGCGGCGGCGGCGGAGGGACGCGAGCGAGATCGTCAGAAGGGCCGAGCCCAGGGCGGCGTCGAGGCCCGGGACAGCGAGCATGGCGCGGGGCGCGCCGACGCCCGAGGACATGGGTGTGTTCGGGTCGACGATCGGGCCGGCCCAGGAGCGCCACAGGCTGGTGTTGAGCGAGAAGGCCGTCGTGTACCACGGGGCCGAGCCGAAGTTCATGACGCTGACAGCGATGCCCGCGAGTTCGAGCGAACCGTCGGAGGCGATGGTGAACAGGCCGCCGCCGGAGTCGTTGACGGCGAAGGTCGCTTCCTTGGGGACGCTGGCCGAGGCCGAGGGCGGGTCGAAGCGGATGGTGAGCAGGGCACCCTCGCCCTCGATGACGTTTGCGCCCCAGGTCTCCTGGCGCGGGCCGTTCCAGTCCCAGCCGCCGCTGCTCGGCAGCGGCGCGAGCGTGGTGACGCCGAAGCCGCCGAGAAGGACGGGGTCGCCCAAGGCCGCGGCGGAGTTGAGGGCATGGTGACCCGGAAGCGTTTCGGCGACGCGGAGCAGCTGGACGTCGTACTGGGGGTGCGGCCGGACCTCGATGACCTGATAGGCGACACCCTTGAGCCAGACGAAGCCGCCGACGGTGCCGCCGACGTGCTTGGCGGAAACGAACCAGCTGGGGCCGATGGCGACGCAGGAGGAGCCGTTCCAGTAGCCGACCCAGGCATTGTTGGGGGCGACGAGCGGGGCGTTTCCCGAGACGATGACCGCGTGGACCGGCGGAGCGCCGAGTGTCGCCAGGGGGATCGCGGCGAGAGCGGCGCGGATGTGGTGGGCGGTGCGCATCGTGCCTTCCTGGGGGTGGAGCGCCGCTGGCTGGGCGGCACACTCAGGAAAGAGATGGCAAACGCGGGAGGGATTGTCGAGCCGCGGACGAGGCTCGTTGTGGTGATCGGACGTCGGCCGGGAGGGTGGCGCGGGGGGGGGGGGGGGGGGGGGGCGCCCCCCCCCCCCCGGGGAACACGTTAAAT
>JBBQRT010000122.1:0-3583 GCA_038214505.1 Phycisphaerales bacterium
CCCACGCCCCCCGGATCGCGTCCCGCGCGTGCTCTACGGCCTTGGTGTAGCTCAGGAATGTCAGCAGCACCGCCACCACTGCGGCAAGGCCAGTGGCCGCAGGCTCTCCAGTGACAAGCGACAGGCCCACGCCCGCGACCAGCAGCACCCCGGCGGCGACAGCGCACCATTTCATGCGTGTCGCGGCGACGGCGAGCGCGGGGGATTCGGCCCTTTTCGCCAGCGGCCCCAGGTATCGCGAGGCGGCGAAGCACTGGCCAATGGTCGGGCCGCAGACCAGCAGGACGGGCGCGAGATCGCCGATCGACGGACCGAGCGCACGCCGAACGGTAGCCATTCCCACGACGGCGATCACACCCACCAGTACCCACCCCGCGAGCGTCGCGGCGGTCCAGAAGCGGACCCACAGACGCGTGGACGCGTCGACGTCGGTGCCCAAGCGTGCCGGGTCGGGTGTCGACAGAGCCCACCAGCCGGCCATCGTCGACACGGCAGCGGCGAAGATCCCCAAGCCAATGAAGGACGGCACGGCAAGGCCGGCACGAGAGCCGAACCGCAAGTCAACGCCGACCAGCACAACGATCCCGACGATCTCCACCAGCAGCCCCGCGACCAGCGACCAATAGACGCACGCCGAGCCGAGGTTGAGCGTGCGGACATAGCCGGCGTTGGCGAAGCGGAGCAGGTCGCCGTGGAGCGAGCGGGCGATGGGGCCGCCGCACTCCGGGCAGGCACCGCTCTCGGGCAGCCCAAGGAGCTGGTAGCCGCAGCGGACACAGGGCAGGTCGCGGCCGACCTTGCGACCGGTGGCTGGGGAAGCAGTACGCGGCGCGGGATCCATCGCGGACAGTCTATTGCGCCGGACACCGGGCTCTCAAGTCTTGGTCGTGCCGCCCCTGGGGTTGGCATCCTCCCACCGCGTCTTGAGCCCATGCTCGACCTTCAGGAGGTCCAGCACCTTGCCCACCATGAAATCAACGATCTCCTCGACGGTCCGGGGGTTGAGATAGAACCCCGGGTTGGTCGGACACACGATCGCGCCCGCCAGCGACAGGCTCGTGTAGTTGATGATGTCGATGTGGTTCAGCGGCGTCTCGCGGTGGCAGACGATCAGCGGGCGGCGCTCCTTGAGCGTCACCATCGCGGCCCGCGTGAGCAGGTTGGAGCCCGAGCCCGTGGCGATCCCGCCCAGGCTCGTACTCGAGCACGGAAGCACGACCATGCCGTCGTGCAGGAAGCTGCCCGAAGCGATGACGGCCCCGACGTCTTTGTTGGGATGGATGAACAGCCGCTGGGCGACGCTGGCCTCGGCGATGGTCGGGCAGAGGTTGGCAAAGTCGAGCGTGGTGATGCCGACCTCGTCGAAGAGCAGCCGCCGGCCATAGTCGCTGACGACCAAGTGGACCTCCTGCCGCCCGTCGCCCAGGAGGAGCAGTTGTTCGAGCAATCGCAGGGCGTACGCCGCGCCCGACGCGCCGGAGATGCCCAGGACGAACCGGCGGGGGCGGGAGACGGGCACGGAGGCGGGCGTGGAGGAAGACGTCGGGAGAATGGTCATGTGCCAATGGTTCGCCGCCGGGGGCCGGCTGGACGCATCGCTATTCCTCGCCCCCCGCCCAACTCTCGGCCGCGCCCGGCAATGGCCGATACCCTTCATCACCTATGCCCAAGCCGACGACGACCATCGCCCGTTTCTGCTGCTCCCTGGCCCTGCTGGCGGCCGTGCCCCTGGCCGGCTGCGTCGGACACAACGTCTACCCGCCCGAGGCCGGCGAGCGCGGCTTCACCAACGTCAACTCGGACCCCTTTCCGCCCATCATCACCGAGTCGCTCAAGTGGGTCGCTCTCCGCTACCCGGCCAACGAGCACGCCGAGTGGAACCAGCCCGCGGCGGGCAACGTCGGCGTCACCACCTTTGCCGTCAATCTGCCGCGCGGGCTCAACTCCGACATCTCCGAGCGGATCATCAAAAACGTCGGGCTCGGGGCCCAGCCGCTGATCCAAGGCAATGAACGCCTGCCGATCTACCACGTCTCACGCATATGGGTTCAGGGCGACGAGGCCAAGGTCGACATCGTCCGGCCGGTGCCCAACGTCGCGTTCGACGGCGCGGGCGTGCCCGTCACCCAGGGCCTCACGCTCCGCCTCCGCGGCGGGCTCAAGGCCTGGACCGTCACCAGCCATCGCCTATGGAGTTTCAACAGCCTGCAGCCGCCGGCGCTGAACTTTGTGGCGGGATCAATGTCCGGCCAGGCGCCGGCCGCGGCGACTCAGCCGGACTACGCGGCACCGTCGAACTGAGGCCGAGCCAGCCTCAGCAACCTTGAAACCAGGCGCCGAGAAGCGTGAAGATATCGTCGATCGCGATCCCGCCGTCGTGGTTGAAGTCGGCTCCGGGCTCGCGGCCGAACCAGCGTTCGAGAAACACAAAGATATCTTCGACGCCGCGCTCGCCGTTCTCGTTCACATCGGCGGGGCAGACCGCCCTGCTGATCGCCGAGATCGTTGCCCGACCGAACGCCTGGAAGCCCGCGACCGACAGGTGAAAGGGGTCCGACGGGCTGGCGAGAAAGCTGCGACTTTGCAGCTCGGTCGCGGTGGTAAGAGCGAGGCCGTCGACGGAAAATGTCTGCGGGTCCGCGGCGGCAATATCGCGCCAGACCTGTGCAAACGCCGCCTGCACGTCCTCCTGCACGCCACGCGGGTGGTACGGGCCGAGGAGAAAGAACACGCGTTGCGGGTCGTGGCCGGCGCTCGTCCAGCTCTCGCGTACGAACGCCATGATGCCATCGATGTTGTCGCGGAATCCCGCCGGCGTGCTGGACGGAAGGCCGCCTATCGGCCCGCGGCTGGGGGCCGAATCGAGAATGTCGTTTCCGCCGTGCATGATGTGCACTAAGAGCACCGGTGGGTCGTTCTGCAAGCGTACGAGCTGACGCAGGTACTCCCGCATCTGCACGGGCATACCGCCGTGGTTCGCAACGTCTTCCAACACGTGACGCGCGCTGCGCCCGCCCTGCTGCCAGAGCGGGGAGTAGGCGATGCCGGTCGAGCGATCGGGGCGTTCGACGCGAGAGTATGTGAGCGCGAGCGGACCGACAGCGGCGACACCGCGGACGAGGCTGGAAACGCAGAACAAAATGCCGTGAGGCGAACGGATGCCCGCCGGAACATCCATTGCTCGATCGGCGATGCCCGCCGCCTGACGATCGCCCGCCTCGATCCGCCTGAACGCGTAGGTGTCAAAGGCGCTCCCGGGCCACAGCGCCCGCGCCTCCATCCCCATCGACCCCTGACCAGCCTGGAGCACGAACTCGCTCAGGTGCCAGCGGAGATGTGCGTTTACTCCGAGGGGGTTGTCCTGACCGAGGGCGTGCCCGAGGTTGTATCCGAAGGGCGTCGAGAGCCCGGGCGCCAGATACGCCAAGGCTTTGGGCATGCCCTGAGGTTGGAAGGCATAGCCCGCGGCAGGAGGACAGTTCTGATCCGTGACGACCGCGAAGGGGCCGCCGGCGAGGCTTGATTCCGCGAGGATGAACGCCCCCCAGTTATCGATGCTCATGACCGGGTTGACACGAGTCGC
>JBBQRT010000123.1:0-3567 GCA_038214505.1 Phycisphaerales bacterium
CTTCAATCGACCGCCCGCACCTTTATCTGCGTCCCCTCGACGCTCGTCACCCGCACCCGGGCCCCCGCACGCACAAACACGGTCTCCGACAACGCCTCCACACGCTGCCCCTCGACGCTGACCACGCCCACCGGCCGAAGATCCGTCATCGCCTCGCCGACGACCCCCACAAGCCCCGCAAACTCGCTCGTCACCGCGTCCGGCAGCACCGGCCGCTCCTCCCCCGCGTCACCAAACAGCATCCGGCGTCCAAACGGCGTCGAGGGCATGATCCGGAACCCCGCCGCCGCCACCACCGGGCCCAAAATCAGCACCGTCAGCGTCCCGGTGATCCCCCACGACAGGCTGTGTCCGAACAAGCACGCCAGACCCCCCAGCGCCATCGCGCCCGCAAGCACCGCAAGCAACCCCATCGACGGCACGAACACCTCGATCGCCAGCACCAACAGCGACGCCAGCAGCAACCCGAGTCCCCAAAGCAGCAGCGGTTCCACAGTCAGAGCACTCCTGGCGGCGGCCCGATCCACGGCCGACGCACCCATGGTAGTTCACCAACACCCCCCACCCCGCACACCCCACCCCGCACACCCCACCACGTACCCTTTCGCATGATCCGCCTGCTCCCGATGCTTGTCGCGCTCTTTGTCCCCGCTCTCGCCCACGCCGCCCTGAATCTCACCGTGCGGCTCGACCCCGCCGCCGCCACCGCCCCGATCTCCGGCCGCCTCGTCGTCGCCCTCGCTGGCGACGACAGCAAGATTTCCTTGAAAACCGCCATGACCGAAGCGCCCTTCTGGGACGACTGGCAACCCGTCTTCGGCACCAACATCACCAACCTCGCCCCCGGCGCCGCCATCATCCTCGACGACACCGCCGACAATAACCTCGTTCCCATCAGCCAGCTCAAGCCCGGCCGCTATCGCGCCGCGGCCTGGCTCATCGCCGCACGGACCACCAGCTCCTGGAAGACCGAGCCCGGCAACATCTTCTCTCGGGAAGTCCGCCTCACGATCCCAGACCCCAAAGCCGCCGCAGCCGCCCCGCCCGACCCCGTGCTCGCCGAGCTCCTGCTGACCGAGAAGACCAGTGCCAGGCCCTGGCCGGAAGCCCGCGAGGGAGTCGCCCTCGTCGAGCTGCCCTCGAAACTCCTCGCCGAGTTCCACCACCGCCCCGTCGCGCTCCGCGCCGGCATCGTCCTGCCACGCGACTATGACCCTAAGAAGACCTACGCCGCCGTCTACGAAGTCCCCGGCTTCGGCGGCGACCACCGCGCCGCGCTCACAACCGCCGCCCGCCGAAGCCTCACGCCCGCGACCAATCCCGCCGCCGCACGCTTCGAACGCGAGGTGTTCTGGATCGTCCTGGACCCCGAAAGCCCCAACGGCCACCACCTCTTCGCCGACTCGGACAACAACGGCCCCGTCGGCCAGGCCTTGGTCTCCGAACTCATCCCCGCCATCGAGGCCCGCTTCCCCGCGCTCCGCGCCGCCCCCTCCTCTCGCCTTCTCCGAGGCCACTCCTCCGGCGGCTGGTCCGTCCTCTGGCTCGCCCTCAACCACCCCGCAACCTTCGGTGCCGCTTTCTCCTCCTCCCCCGACCCGGTCGACTTCCGCCGCTTCCAGACCGTCGACATCTACGCCGCCAAGAACATGTACTCGGATGACGCCCAGCCCCCAACGCCCACGCCCTCGTTCCGCAAGGGCGACAAGCCCGTCATGACCGTCCGCCAGGAAAACTGGGGCGAGATGGTCCTTGGCCCAGACCAGACCAGCGCCCAGCAATGGCACAGTTGGCAGGCCGTCTTCGGCCCCCGCATCGGCGACCGCGGCTGGGGCAACGGCCACCCCGCCGCCCTCTACGACGCCAAGTCCGGCGTCATCGACCACGCCGTCGCCGAGCGCTATCGCCGCTACGACCTCGCCGACCTGCTCCGGACCAGCCCCGAGAAATACCTCCCCATCTGGCGCGACCGCATCCGCCTCGTCGTCGGCGATTTGGACAGCTTCTACTTGAACGAGGCCGTCGCCCTCCTCGGAGCCGAGCTCGCATCCCGCGGCGTAAAGAACAGCATCACCATCGTCCCGGGCGCCGACCACGGCAGCATCTACGCCTCCCCCGCCATCGCCCGCTTCCCCGCCGACATGCTCGATTACATCGATCGCGCTGCCCCCGCCCCGGGCCGATAACCCCGGGGCCGCCAATCCGGCATTGAGATCGCCCCCTCCCCGATCCGATCTTCAGCCCGCGGCACATCCACCGAGTCGGCCCCCTCCGGACGACCACGAGGCTCAGCGTCGCCGCGCCGGATCAGGAGACGACCATGCTCGGCAAACTCACCCGCCAGCTCGAAACCGTCAAGGGCGTTGTCAACAAGGCCAATGTCAAGGCCGAAGTCAAAAAGCAGGAACTCCGCCGGATCAACACCGAGAAGTTCGCTGGCGGCCGCGGCGCAACCCAGGGCGTCCTCCGCACCGAAAAACGCGCTGGCGGCCGCATCAACACCTCGTCGCTCTCCTGCGAAGTCGGCCAGGTCCTCGACCTCTCCCCCGGCGGCGTCCGCATCCTCTGCAAAAAGACCCCCAAGCAGCAGGTCGGCACATCCATCAGCCTCACCCTCGCCGCCGAAGATGACTCCCTCCGCGTCCACGGCAAGATCGTCTGGATCCGCGTCGACCCGCGCTGCCGCTTCCAGATGGGCGTCCAGTTCGACCACGTCGGCCCCGTCCAGAAGCGCCACCTCCTCGCCCTCGCCGCCACCGCCCAGGCCAGCGAAGGCCTCTCCCGCGGCTGGTCCCCGATGTTCACGCCTTCGAGCGAGTAAGCACCAATCGGGCCGCCTCCAAAACGCTCACCGCCGCCCAGCCCGCCGACCCATCCCGGCCAAACCGCGCGACCCGCCCGCCACGCCCGCCAATCAGCACCGTCCGGCTCGCATCGATCCCCGCCCGCACCGCGGCCACGATGTCCCGCTCGCCGTCACCAATCATCCACGACCGCGACAGATCCAGCCGCAGATCGTCCGCCGCCCAGAGAATCATCCCCGGGTTGGGCTTCCGCCACGGGTGATCCACGTTGAACGGCGGCACAGTCCCATCTGGCGAATATGGGCACGAGTAACACCCGTCGATCTCCACCCCGCCGCGTTCCCGCACAAGCTCGCGGACGCGGGCATTGGTCACTTCGACCTCCCCCACGCCGCAATACCCCCGCGCAACCGCGCTCTGGTTCGTAACAATCACCAGCGCAAAGCCCGCGCCCTTCAGCGCCGCACACGCCTCGGCCGCCCCCGGCAGCAGCTCCACCATCCCAGGCTCATACAGATACCCCGGCTCGCGCAGCCGCGCCGCCATCGCCGCGTTGGCGATCAACGTGTCATCGCGATCAAGAAACACGGCCGCTCGCATGGGCTCATCCTTCGCTCCCTCACCCCCCCACGCCGGCCGCCAGCCTTGCCCAAGTTCACACCCCCCGCCGCGATCACCCGACGCTCACAATCTCTTAGCGCAAGCTCAACCACTCTTGGATGGACCGCCCAACTCCGGCGGTTAACCTTTCACCTCAATCGCA
>JBBQRT010000124.1:0-3564 GCA_038214505.1 Phycisphaerales bacterium
CCGGAGCCGCCCATGCGCACCCGTTCTGTTGCCCGTTGGTTCTTCGTCCTTGCCATTGGTGCGGGCGGCATCTGCCTGGGCGGCTGCTACGAACGCGTGGTCGGAGCACGGGGTCTTGGCGCGGACCAATACACCGTTTCCGAGCCGTACCAGGAGAACTCGAAGGTGGACGATTGGCTGTTCGGATCTAGGACGACGACCAAGCCCAGTCGCCGCCTTTCACCGTCCGAGTGAGCCATGTCTGGATCTGCTCTGTTTCTGGCCTTCCCCGACCTTGAGCCCCTTTTGAAAGACCACCATGGGTCTTGAAGCCGCCCTTCCTGTCGACGGATTCGTGACGACCCAGCTGCAGCGCGTGATCAACTGGGCCCGGCGGTCGAGCCTGTGGCCCATGCCGTTCGCCACGGCGTGCTGCGGCATCGAGCTCATGGCGACGGCGTCGAGCCGCTACGACTTGGCCCGCTTCGGGATGGAGCGCATGAGCTTCTCGCCCCGTCAGGCGGACCTGATGATCGTCGCCGGGCGGATCGCCATCAAGACGCTGCCGGTTTTGCAGCGGATCTACCTGCAGATGCCCGAGCCCAAGTGGGTGATCTCGATGGGCGCGTGCGCCAGCACCGGCGGGGTGTTCGATACCTACGCCGTGGTGCAGGGATGCGACCAGTTCATCCCGGTGGACGTGTACGTCCCTGGGTGCCCGCCGCGGCCGGAACAGTTGCTCGAAGGGATCATGATGATCCAGCGGCATATTGACGAGATGGGCATGCCCCCGCCGGGCGGGAAGCGGGCCCCGCTTGGGCTTGCGGTCCAGCCTAACTACGCCGTGCGGCCGCAGCCGGTGGGGCTGACTGTCGGACGGGCCTGAACGCCGGGCGGCGGTAGATGCCGAGACGCGTGCCGGTAACAAACAAGCCTCACGCGGATGCGTGAGGCTTTTCGTTGTGGGTGTGTGCCCGGGCCCGGTCAGGGGTCGAGTCGTGGTTACTTCTTGGCCGGCTCGTCCCAGGCTGAAGCCAATGCCTTGCTCAGCGTGGCCCGTTCGTCGGCCGAGAGCTTCGGAGCGGCGGCGGCCAGAGCATCGACGAAAGCCTTGATCTGGTCGTCGGTTCGCGGGGCGGCCTTGAACGTGCTGGCATCGCTCAGGGGCTTGGCCTCGGCGTCGGCGAGCGTGAGCAGCGGGGCGATGGCGGTCTTGTCGCCGGTGATCTTTGCGAGGGCGTCCTTGCCGCCGATCATGCGTTCGGTGTCGATCGTTGCCAGGGCGAAGTGCTTGGCGAGGATCGGGGCGACATCGGGGCGGTGCAGCCAGGATTCGAGCTTGGCGGAGGGGTCGTTGCCCGGGGCGACAAACAGAAGAAGGGCGCTGCGTCCGTCCTTCTTGGCCGAGGCGAGGGCGGCGTCCAGCACGGGCTGGGCGGGCTTGGCGGGGGCTTGGTGAGCAACGAGAAACTCGGCGACCTTCTTCTCGTCGAAGACGCGGTCCATGGTCATGGGGCTGGCGACCATGGCGTTGCCGCCGATGAAGGCGACGCCGCGATCGGTGTCGGGGTCGATGACGGCCATCGCGGGGGCGCCGACGCCGCGGCCGTCGGGGGCGGTCTTGAAGAAGTCGATGCCATACTTGCCCTGGACGTCGGCGTTCTCGCGGAAGCTCTTGCCGATGTTGATTTTGGCCAGGACGAACTCGCTATTGACGATATTTTTGACGGTCGGGTCGTTGGTGACGAGATCGTTGAGGAACACGCAGAAGCCGCACATGTTCTCGCCGAGCGTGATGAGGACGCGCTTGTTCTGCTTGCGGGCCTTCTCGGCGGCCTGCAGAACGATGGTCATGCCCGGGGTGGCCTCGTCGTACAGCCCGGTCGGGAAGGTGAACGTGGTGCCGCGGGGGCCGGGGAAGCGCTGCTTCTCGCCGGGGGGCGTGAATCCTGCGGGGGCGCCGCCGCCGGGAGTCTGGGGACCGGTCGCGGGGTCGGGCTTGGGCTCGGCGGGGGCCTGGCCCGGGGGGGTGAAGACGCCGGGGGCGGGGGGGGAGGACTGTGACCAGGCGGTCGAGCAGGCGGCCAGGAGCAGGGCGGGGACGATCAGAAGCTTCATGGCGGCGATCCTCGGTTCGAGTCGGTGGGTGGTCGGGTGGAAGACGAGAACGGAACGGGGCAGAAACAGTTTAGCGGGCCCGGAGCCGGCGACGGGGACCCGGGTTGCTCCGACGAAAGCTTGTACCGGCGAGCACTCGGGACGTTCAGGGTTTGGAGTCGGCGGGCACCGGGATCGGCGGGCTGGGGCGAGAGAGCGGGACCGGCGGGAGGGGGGGCGGTCCCTGACGCTGGGCCTGGAGCAGGGCCGTCAGCCCGCTGGCCTCGGCGGTCGACAGCTTGCTGGGGCCGGCGCTGAGCAGCTCGACAAAGCGGGCGATCTCCTGGTCGTCGGTCGGGTATCCGATGTTGGCTTCGCCCTCGGGCTGGCTCATTGCCACGGCCTTGCCGTCGGCGTCGAGCAGGACGTAGAGCGGGTAGCTCTCGGCCTTGGGCATGAAGCGAGCGAGCAGGTCCATCGTGCCGGGATTGCGCTGCACGTGGGCCCGGACGGGGATGGCGTGGGCCGAGACGAGCTTGAGAATCTCGGGCTGGGCCAGGAGGGCCTCGAACTTGTCGGCCCACTCATCGCCGAGCTCGTAGAACCGGACCAGCACGGCCTTGTTCCGGGCCTTGGCGCTGGCGAGCGCGTCGTCGATGAGTTGCTGGGCTGCGGGCTGGCGGGGCTTGTGGGCCGAGATGAAGTCCTGGAACCTCAGCGGGCTGTAGTTGCTGGGACGCTCGGTATCGCCGAACGAATCGACGCCGGTGCGGGCCACGGGGAGGCCGTCGGGACCGTGGATGCTCATGGCGGCGTGCTCGGCGTCCTTGCTGATCTCAACGCCCAGAGCGACGGCGAGTTCAAGGTTGCGGGCGGCGTTCGGGCCCTGGGCGATGTTAACCCAAAGGAGCTGATAGTCGAGCGCCAGCAGCTTGAGGTTGTCGGGCAGGTTGACGGCGGCGACGAGCTTGGTGATGCGCTCGGAGTCGTTGCGGCCCCAGATGACCAGCACGCGCTGATTGGCGGCCCCGGCCCGCTGACAGGCGCTGGTCAGGTCCATGGGAAGGGCAACACGCTCGTCGAACGGGGCTGGGCGGGTGTCAACGGCCTGGCTGCGGGTCTGGGGTTTGGACGTCGGCTGGGCAAACGCGGCGGCCCCGAGGGCTACAAGCACCAGCGGAACAACGCGAACGATGCGCAGCATCAGACCTCCAGACGCGCTTGACCCGGAACGGAAAGGACGACGGACGCTTGCCGCCCATCGGCCCGGGTTGTACGCCCGCGCGGGGCGAGGGCTCGCCGGGAATCGAGGTGCCGGGTCCGAGAACTCGGGCGATCAGCCGGGCCATCAGCCGGGCAGATTGATCGGGGGCTCGCCCTTGGGGGCCGGGGTGGGGGCGGGGGCCGCGGGTGCTGGCGGGAGGGGGGGAGCGCGGGGTGCGGGGGGGCCGGGGGGTAGCACGAACATGCCCGGCGGGATAGCCTCTG
>JBBQRT010000125.1:0-3496 GCA_038214505.1 Phycisphaerales bacterium
CTCACTTCCCGTCGATCACATCCTGCCCGCCCTGCGCCATCGCCTCGATGTCGCGGCCCACGCCCTTGAACGTGTGGCAGCCGGCCATCTGGATCACGATTACGCCGGCGGCGATCAGCGCCATCGACACGAGGAACACACGCTTCACGCCCGACGATGACATGCTCAAGCCCTCCTGGCGTTCAGTAAAACGCATCGACGTCCATCGGCCGCCGAGGCCCTAGGACCACAGTTTTCCGGGTCATCGCGGCCGCCGACTTCGTCGGGGGTGCCCGGGCCCGCACCCGGGGTCCGCGGCTGGTTCTACCCTGCTGCCCCATGGCCAATGAGTCTTTCGACCCCGTGCAGATCCTCGCCGAGCGGTTTCTCAGGGCCATCGCCAAGGTGGTGCCACAGGCCCAGGGGGCCGACCCGCTGATCTCGGCGAGCCGGAACCCCAAGCTCGGGGATTTTCAGTGCAACGCGGCCATGCCGCTGGGCAAGCTCTTGGGCAAGCCGCCAAGGGAGCTGGCCCTCGAGCTGGTCAAGGCCGTGGACCTTGCGGGCGTGGCCGAGCCGCTGACGGAGGCGAGCGTTGCGGGGCCGGGGTTTATCAACATCACGCTGAGCCGCCCGACGCTCAACGCGCTTTTGGGAGAGCTGGACACGCCCGAGCTCGGGATCCGGCCGCCGACGAACCCGGGGACGGTCGTCGTCGATCTCTGCGGCGTCAACCTCGCCAAGCAGATGCACGTCGGGCATCTCCGCGCCACCATCATCGGCGACTGCCTGGCCCGCACGCTGGAGCGTCTGGGGCTGAACGTCATCCGCCAGAACCACGTCGGCGACTGGGGCCTGCCTATCGCGATGGTCACCACCAAGCTCGCCCAGATGCAGGCCCGCGGCGAAGACCTCTCGACGCTCCGGCTCGACCGGCTCGAGCAGCTATATAAGAACGCTCAGAAGGAGGGCGACGCCGACGAGAAGGGGCTCGCGGCGGTCCGTAGGTTCGATCTGGGCCCCAAGGCCGCGGCGGAGCTTGAGGAGCAGGTCGGCGGCGCGACGGAAGCCATCGCGCTGGCCAAGCAGACGCTGCTGAAGCTGCAGACCCACGAGCCGGCGACGATGGCGCTCTGGCAGCGGATCGTCGACATCACGATGACCGAGTGCCTGCGCACCTGCGCCCGGCTGAACACGATCGTGACCGCCGAGCACAGCGCCGGCGAGAGCGCGTACGCGACCGAGCTCGCCGGGCTGGTCGCGGATCTGGAATCGCGGCACGTCGCCGTCACGGATCAGGGGGCGCTGGTCGTGCACGTCGAGGGGCTCGAGGAGCCGTGCCTCGTGCGAAAGACCGACGGCGCGTATCTCTACGCGACGACGGACCTGGCGGCGATCCGCCGGCGGGTGCAGACGTTCCGTGCTTCTCGCGTCATCTACTGCGTCGATGCCCGCCAAGGCCTGCACTTCAAGCAGGTTTTCGCCGCGGCGGCCAAGGCGGGGTACACCACGCTGCCCGGTACGCACGCGCAGGCGAGCCTCGAGCACGCGGCATTTGGCAGCGTGATGGGCGAGGACGGCAAGCCGCTGAAGACGCGGTCGGGCGAGAACGTCAAGCTCATTGACCTGATCGAAGAGGCCGTGGCCCGGGCCGAGCGGACGGTGGCGGAGAAGAACCCCGACCTGCCCGAGGCCGAGCGGCGGGCGGTGGCCGAGGCGGTGGGCGTGGCGGCGATCAAGTTCGCCGATCTTTCGAGCGACCGGGTGAAGGACTATGTGTTCAGCTACGACCGGATGCTGGCGTTCGAGGGCCAGACCGGGCCGTATTTGCTGTACGCGCTGGTGCGGATCCGCTCGATCTTCCGGAAGGCCGCGGCGGGCTCTTTTGCCTCCATTGCCTCCGGTGGCACAGGCGTCCCGCCTGTGAGTTTTTCAGTGACCACCCCCGAAGAGAAAGCCCTCGCCCTCGCCCTCCTCCGCTACCCCGGCGTGCTCAAGTCCGTCGCCCAATCCCTCGAGCCCCACCGCCTCTGCGGCTACCTCTACGAACTCGCCCAGGCCTTCAGCTCGTTCTTCACCAACTGCCCCGTGCTCCAAGCCCCCGACGAGGCGACCCGCGCCGCCCGGCTGCGGCTGTGCGGGCTGACCGAGCGGGTGCTGGCGGATGGGCTGACGACGCTGGGGGTCAAGCTGGTGGAGAGGATGTAAAGAGTCCGGGTAGGATCGGAACCGCGACTGTCAGGGAGCGGGTGTGTTGCCAACCTCGGCGAACGGTCAACCAGCTGCATCATGGCTCTCGGAAGTTCCCCGCCGTCGTGCAACCGCCCAACCCACGGACGCGGCAACGCAACCGAAGATGACCACCCACCAAAGCCGCAACTCGATCGCCCACGATCGGTCGCGGTCCTCCCGCATCCATCCAATGCTCTCCGACCTTGACGGCAACTCTGACTGAGCAAACATGGCGGCGGCGTTGCTTTCCTCGGAAACGGGGTACCAAAGCCGTTCTGGCAGCCACGCTAGCCCGCACCTGTCGGGACCAATCTGAAACGCGGCGAAGGAGTCGGCATTT
The DNA here is from genome assembly GCA_038214505.1 of Phycisphaerales bacterium. Classification (GTDB taxonomy): domain Bacteria; phylum Planctomycetota; class Phycisphaerae; order Phycisphaerales; family UBA1924; genus UBA4658. The sequence continues at coordinate 2,552 of JBBQRT010000125.1, forward strand.
GCAGTCGGATGCAGGCCAGACAGGGCAATCCAACCAGCGCCACCTAGCAAGGTGAGCAAGAGTCCTATGAACATCATTCCGCGCATGAAGGCGGGCCACATTGCAGCCACCCGCCGCTCACCCGGTGCCGGAACGGCGCCGCACTCTGGACACGGGCGAGCTGGCGGCAAGCCTTGCAGTGCATACCCGCATCGCGCGCAGCGACCGGCTAGTCGAAGGCGGCGTACCTTCCAGGCGGCATTGAAAGACCAACACGCGGTCGCGGCGGCTGGCAACAGCAATACCCAGTTGGGCAGCACGACAGTCCAGTTTGCGCCAGTGCGGTACACCCTGGGCACCTGATCGAACCGGACTCGTCTTGGCCCATACCCCTCCGCGTACGCCGTTGAATCTACTCGCCAACCCTTCATGCGGCCGAGCCCAGCGGCTTCGGTGCCTCCTCCACCGTACCAGCCGAGACTGACCTCATATGCCAAAACGCCAAGCGTAGAATGGCGACGAACGAACAGCGTCCCGCCCACCAACCACTGATGGGTGAAGACGATAGCAAGCAAGGTGGCGGCTCCAATCAGGCACACTAGTCGGACACTCTCAACAAGACCAGCTCGTGTCTTCACTTAGTGCAGTTCCGTTGTGCGGACGGCGGGGATTGCCCCACCACCACGCCGACGCTCGATAATCGCGTCGTCTCGCCTGAGGCACCGAAGTCGCCTTCAGAGCAAGATGCCTTTGGTGGCACGACTTCGCCGCTACCCGCCGGCAATCCAACGATTGCCACACTCTGGACAGACGGTACTCCTGGATATTCCGCTTCTGGGGTAGCCGCACTGTTGACATGCAGACACGCTTGCGGCACGTCCGCGACAAGCATGGATAGCAGGTAGTGCTAACAATGCTCCTATTGTAAGCAAGATTGTAGTCTGCCAGAGCGGGATAGACACAGCA
>JBBQRT010000126.1:0-2961 GCA_038214505.1 Phycisphaerales bacterium
CGGCTTCGAGGGCACCCTCGCGGAGTCGATCTTTATCGCCGGGTTTTCCGGGCTGGTCGTCGCCGCGCTCCTGCTCATGCGGCTGAGCCTTCGGCACTGGCTCTTGGCCGGCATCCTCTTCGCCACCGCGCTCACCGCCCCCCTCAACCCCACGTCCACCGGCTATCTCCCCACCTGGCTCCTCCCCGTTCAGCTCAACCGCGCCAGCATCCACCTCGCCCTGGGCCTTCTGCTCCTATTGACTTGCATCGGCAGCATCCCGGGCCGTTGGCTCTCGACGCAGGCCGTGCTGCTGGTGGTCATCCCGCTCTATGCCGCCCTCCTCCGCTTCTATCACGACGACCTGCGGACCGGCGTCGAGTCCGTCGGGCTCGCCATGGGCGCCCTGCCGGCCATGGTCCTGGTCATTCCGCGCATCTGCGGCACCCTTGAGGGCTGCTGGACCACCGTCCGTACCACCATGTGGGCCTCGATCATCTGGATTTTCTGCTGCTCCGTGCAGTTTGTCATCAACCCCGTGCTGCTCGTCAACACCCAGGGCCGGTTCTGGGGCATGGCCGCCAACGCCCAGCAGGCCGCCATCATGTGCTCAACGCTCGCGATGATCGCTCTGGGGCTCCTGCTCTTTGACCCCAAGCGCCGGGCCCGGCCGTTGTGGATCGGCGTGCTGGCCATCAACCTGCTCTTTGTCATGTGGACCGCCTCGCGCACCGGCGCCCTGACCACCGCCGTCGGCCTTGGAGTTCTGCTTGTCGGCCGCGGAAGCCGGGGCCTGATCCTGATTCCCGGCGCGGCCGTTCTCTTCCTCGTCCTCCTCGCCCTCGCCAACGCCCTGGGCATCCAGGACAATCTCGACCGCTTCACCGGCGGCGAGGACACCCGCACCGCCGCCTGGACCCAGCAGATCCAGACCGGCCTGTCCAATCCCGTCTTCGGGGCAGGGCCGGGTACTACGTTCTCCGAGAACAGCTATCTCAACGGCTTCGCCAGCTACGGCGTGTTCATGCTCGTGCTGCTCCTGATCTTCACCTACGTCAGCTTCACGCTCTGCCGCCGCATCTACCGCGACCGCGCCTGGCTCACCCAGGAAGAGCGAGGGCTGATGTACATCACCTTCGCCTGGCACGCCATGTACTTTGCCGCCGCGTTCTTCGAGGGCTTCATGGTCGCCCGCTCGAACCACCAGCAGATCATGATGTTCATGTTTGCCGGCGTCGCGCTCTACCTCCGCAACACCATCGACGATCGCATTGCTGAGGCCGAGTATGATTACATGCACGGCTACATCGACGCCGCGTCGGATGATCAGGGCGACCACCTCTACGACGCCCCGGGCAACAACCAACTCGACTCCTTTGACACATTGCAGCCGCGCTAATCCCCCACCCTCCGTCAACTCGATCCTGCGGGTAGCTCAACCGCCGACCAACCTCCGGCACACGCCGCCCCACCGCTCCGGCGTGGCTTGAGCCGCGGATGGAGCCACCAAGGGTCGCGTTCCTCCGCCCCATCTTTCTGGATTGGCTCGACGCGGCTATAGGGCCAGATCGTCTCCTGCGCCAGTCCCCTATGCACAAGGTCAGGCAAGACTCTGTATCGATCATCGCGCCGGTGCTCGGGCACACTCACCACCGCATCGCCGACGATGCGTACCGCGACCATCCACGCTACCCAGCGGGCCGGGTTGCGTAGGATCAGCACGAGGTCACCGACTCTCCGGGCCCTGTAGCCCCGTCCCGAGTGGGCGGAGATATCACCCCCGTGCGAGCAAGCGCTTCCCGCAGGCCCTGTACCGGGTCGGCCTCGCGCCGCCAGCGTTCGAGCTCGTGCACCGACGCGGCCCCCATTGCGCCCGCGACGCCGGGAGCCGTGATGCGCTCCATCGCCGCCCGCAGGGCAGGACCGTTCGCCGGAGGGACAATCAGCCCGTTGACCCCGTCGCGCACCAGCTCTCGGGCCGCGCCAACCACGTTGGTGGTCACGATCGCGAGGCCCGCGCACGCAGCCTCGTTGATAACCAGAGCCCAGGCGTCATGGTCACTGGCCAGAACCAGCGCGTCGCAGCAGCGGTAGAGCGCTGTCACCGCTCGCTGGTCCTGAAACCCGAGGAATCGCACTCGACCGGTCTTCAGCAGGGACTGGGAAGTGCCTTCTTCGAGCATTGCCCTTAGTGGCCCGTCGCCGGCGATCACCAGATCCCACGAGGCACGTTCTTCCGCTATCGCGGCGAACGCGTCGATCACCAGCTCTACCCGCTTTTCCACAGCAAGGCGGTTGCAGCACAACAAGCGCCGGCGCGCCGGATCTAACCCCAACCGTGCCCCGGTCGCGGCGGCCTCCTCCGAGGGGAACGTCTGGATCAGACCGTAGTCGGGTTCTAAGGGAAACAGAGAGAAGTGATCCTCCGACACGCCGTAGCGACGGAAGAATGCCTTGCCAAGCTCGCCAACAACGAGTAGCTTCGCTGGCTTGCGGACGGCCCAAGGTACGTAGAGACTCTTAACCACCCGCTTGAGCCCCGTCGCCCGATCGCCATGTACATTGCTGTCGGCGGCGATCAGCAGGGCCCGACGGCGCATCCGGGCCCAATTGGAGGCTACGACCGCCGGCAGCTCGTCGTATCCAGACACCAGCACCGCCGCCGGGCGGTTGGCCTCGAGCCACGCCCAAGTCCGGCGCGCGGTGCGCAGCTCGTTGCGCAACCACGCCGCTCCCTGCGCCGGTTCCAGCGGCCCGGCGTCCATGAACACCGTGTGAATCTCGGGCAGGTCCGGGTTCGCCCACGGGCCGCTTCGACGCTTGGTCACCAGCGACGCCAGTCGGACTTGGGTCAGCTCGGCGACGATCCGGCGCTGGATGTGTACCTTGTACGGCGTGTAGTGCCCGCTGACCGTGGCCAGCAGCGGTCGCCCGTCGTCGCCTTGGTCTTTGGTCTGGTATGTTGTCATAGAGATTCCAGAG
>JBBQRT010000127.1:0-2924 GCA_038214505.1 Phycisphaerales bacterium
TGGCTATTCGGTTCAACGGCCCCGGCGGGGCGTCTCCCGGCGGCGGCACCGTCTCGGGTGCCTTTGGCTTTCTTCCCTCGCCCGCCGCTGGCACGCCCACCACGCTCACCATCACCAACGCCCGGGCGAGCGACAGCGGGCAGTACAGCGCGGTCTTCAACAACGCCTGCGGAACCGCCACAAGCGTCGGGGCATTGGTGACCGTCACCTGCCGGGCCGACTTTGACCGCTCCGGGACACTCGACGTCTCAGACATCTTCGCATTTCTAAGCGCCTGGTTCGCGAATGGCCCCCGGTCCGACTTCGACCGATCCGGGACGCGCGACGTTGCGGACATCTTCGCCTTCCTGAGCGCCTGGTTTGCGGGCTGCTGATGCTCCGGGGCCGGCCGAAAGGCCCCGGCGGGAATTTCCTTACTTGTTGCGAACGCGATCGGTTTCGGTGGCACGCGCCGGTGTACGCACTAAAATATTATTGAATCGGTCCGAGCGACTCTGTCATCGTACTTGAGGGTTTCCCATGCTTGCAAGATGTGCGTTGTCTGCTGCCGTGTCCGCCGCGGCGTTGCTGTCGGCGGCGGTCGCTCATGCTCAGCCCTACTTGATGATTCCGGATTCGGGAGGGGCTGGTCGGATCATGCTCTTCCAGGCCAGCGACGGGACGCTCGTAGACGCGAACTTCATCGTCGGCGGTGGGCCGGTCCTTTTCCAGACGCCCAAGGCGGCCTTCCAGGTCGACAACGAGATCTGGGTCACCGACCAGATCGATGACTCGATCTATCGCTTCACCGCGACGATCCCCGCCGTGTTTGCCGGGAAGATCGGCGGGGGCTTGTCGGGGCAGCTGGACAACATCCGCGGCGGGTCCCTGATCAATGGGCGGGTCTGGGTCGCCAACGACGGGGGCAACAACGGCGCGACGGCCGATTCGCTGGCGATCTACAGCACGTCCGGGGTACGCCAGGCGACATACTCCTCCGCCCCCGCCACCAGCCCGTTCGACGCAACGTTGTTCAACGGCGAAGTGCTGGTGCCCTGCTCAAGCACGCACAGCCTGTACCGCTTCGACGCGACCACCGGCGCTCCGCTGGGGACGTTTCACGTCGGCGGGGCCACGGGCATCAACTTCCCGCAGCAGGTCATCGCCGCCCCGACGGGCACGGCGGGGGCGAGCGAGGTCTGGGCCGCGGGCTTTTCGTCCCGCCCCGGCGTGTACCGCTATAGCGACACGGGCTCGCAGGTGGCGTATTACAACGTCTCGACCGGCCTGCGCGGGGTCAACATCCTTGACAACGGCGAGGTGATCTTCACCGACGGCAACGCGGTCAAAAAGTTCTCGCCCCCCTCCACGGTGGCCACCACGATCCTGGGCAGCCTCGCGGGCGGCGCGCAGTACATTCACCGCCTCGTGCCGACGGCCACGCCCCCGACGACCAATCCCTACGGCCTGGCGTCCTTCCTCGCCGAGCCGGCGCCCCAAGGCGGGAGTTCCACGCTGCGTGTCGATGCTGTCGCGGGAACGACGCCGGCGAGCACAGGGGTGCTCGTGACGGCCGACCTGACGCCCCTTGGCGGCGCGGCGGTGCAGCCGCTGGCCCCCACTGGCCCGGGCTCGCTGACGTTCACGCTGCCGGTGTCGATCCCCGCGGCCCAGCCCACGGGGCCGTATAGCGTGTCGATCACGATCAGCGACGCGCAGGCCCGCTCCAGCACGACGACCGCGTCGGTGTACGTGATCACGGCCCCGCCGGCAGGGTTTGTGCTCGAGGTCGAGCCGAACAGCACGAAGGCCGCAGCGACGCCCGCCGCCATCGGCACGGGCGAAGGAGTGTTTGGCGTGAGCACCGGCTCGTCGACGACGACCTCCGCGCTGGCCAGCGCCGACAACTTCCTGGTCACCACCCCCGCGGCCCCCGCGGGCGTCTATCGCCACCGCATGGAGCTCTCGAGCCCCACCGTCGGGCACACCGGCAGCATCCGCGGGCTCACACAGACCACCGGCGCGGTAAATGCGGCCAGCGATGCGGCCGTGCAGACCTCCAGCACCTCGACCTTCCCCGCCAGATTCAACCAGTGGTACGGTTTCGGGCGTGGTGAGTCGGTCGTCTACCGTGTTGTGGGCGGGACGGCGACGACGTCCGAGTACACCGCCACGCTGACCAGCACGGCAGTGACCACCACCGCCGTGCCCACCGCGTTCACGCCCGGTGCGATCACGATCTCTCGCCAGGCGGGGGTGACCATCGGCCTTGACATGCTGGTGTTCAACGCCGACGGCACCCCGTTCATCGACGCCCTGCACGAGGGCACAACGACGGGACCCAACACGTTCACCCGCACCTATCCGGCGGGCTCGTACATCCTCGCGGTCTCGAACGTGAACACGGCCGACAGCCGCCCCTCGCCCAGCGACGCGAGCGGGCGGAGCAGCGCGGTGCTGGACTTCCCGAGCGCCGTGGTGAACAACTCGACGACGGCCTCCGCGAACCTGAGCCTCGAGCTCTCGGACGGGACGAACGTTGTTCCGCTTTCGCTGGCCAAGAACGAGCCGTACGAGGTCGTATTCGTTCGATTCACCGTCGGCACGCCCGTCACGACACAGGTCTGCTGCCGCGGCGTGACGTGCGCCATCATCGATCCGGCCCTGTGCATCGCGCCCCCGGGCATCGGCATCAGCACCGTCACCGGCACGACCTGCGCCGGCCAGTCGGCCATCTTCGCCGGCTGCTGCTACGCGGACTTCAACAAGTCGGGCGTCAAGGACGTGGCCGATATCTTCGCCTTCCTCTCCGCCTGGTTCGCCAACAGCCCCTTCTCTGACGTCGGCGGCGACGGCACGGGCACGCGTGAAGTGAGCGACATCTTCCAGTTCCTCTCCGCCTGGTTCGTTGGCTGCACCTAAACCAACCCCAGCGACCTACTGAC
>JBBQRT010000128.1:0-2919 GCA_038214505.1 Phycisphaerales bacterium
CCCGCAGCAGTTCCTGGCCCGCCTTCGCAGCCGCGTTGACCAGGACTACCGCCGCATGCCATACCCGATCACGCCGATGCTCTTCTACGTGACTCGCGACGGCGTCGCGGGGACCGAGGAGTGGCGCGACGCGGAGGCGGCCTGAGCCGGTGTCGACGCCGCTGGCCTGGGGCCCGGGCCGATCACTTGGACACAAAGTTCTTCCCTACGCCCACGCCGGTCGAGACTGCGTGCGTGCCCTCGTCGGTGCGGAGCAGCCGCACTTTGTTGACGGCGTTGCCGAAGTTGGTGGGGGGCCCAGGTCTTCCGGCCGTCGGCGGTAGTAAGGATGAGGGCGTTTGAGACCGCGACGTCCGCGTCGCTCGCGGCGGCGAGTACGCCGTGGTCGCGGTCGAAGAAATGCACATCGAAGACCATCGCCGCGCCCGCCGCGGCGAGGTCGATGGACGACCAGGTCTTGCTCAGGTCGTCGGAGAAGATCAGGGCCGAAGGCCCGTCGCCGCGTGCAGACGCATAGACCCGCACACGCTCGTCGAGGTTGCCCGCGTTGACGAACTTCTCGCTGAGCACTTCGATCGCGCACAGCCCCACGACCGGCGGGCCGTCGATCTTCGTCACGGGCGTCCAGGTGGCCCCGCCGTCCTCCGTGCGATACAGCGGCGTCGTGTCGGTGACGTTCGGAAAATAGCCAGGCCCGAGGTTGCCCGCCAGCCCGATGTGGTCGGCGATGAACGCGATGCAGCGGAAGAAGGTGCCGACCTCGGCGGCGAGCTTGTGCCGGTGTGCACCGTGCAGAAGTTCTACGACACGAACGTTCCTGCCAGCCCTCTCCGCCCGTGACGGCAGGACTCGCTCGTTACAGGGCCGCCGAAGTCGATCCGCAGTTGGGTAGATTTCGGCGCTTTGCGGGGCGTGCGCCATTCCGAGTCCGTCGCCGGCCTCGCCCGCCCGTCGCGCCCGCCCCTATCCTCTCCCCCGTGCTCCGACTCCCCCACGAATGGGTCTCTCGTCTCCGCCCGAGCTTCGAGGGTCGGCGTGTCTGCGTCACCGGCGGGGCTGGCTTCATCGGCGGCCACCTGGTCGACGCGTTGCTATCGCTGGGGGCGTCGATCGCCATCATCGATGATCTGTCCAACTCTTCCAGCGAGCACCTGGGCTCGCTGATGGACATGGACCCCGACCGTGTGCGGTTCGTGCACGGCTCGATCCTGGATGAATCGGCGATCGCCGAGGCGTGCACGAAGGCCGACGCGGTGTTTCACCTCGCCGCCGTGTCCAGCGTCCCGCGGTCGGTGGCCGACCCGGAGCGGTCGTACGCGGTGAACGCGACGGGCACGATGCGGGTTGCCGAGGCGTCGCGCCGGGCGGGCGTGAAGCGCGTGATCTACTCGGCGTCGAGCTCGGCCTACGGCGCCAGCGAGCGCCTGCCCAAGGTCGAGACCGACGTCCCCGAGCCCGTCTCCCCCTACGCCGGCAGCAAGCTCGCGGGCGAGCACATCATGCAGGCCTGGAGCCACTCCTACGGCCTGTCCACCATCAGCCTGCGGTACTTCAACATCTTCGGCCCCCGCCAGCCGGCCGACTCCCCGTACTCGGGCGTGATCGCCGTGTTCGCCAAGAAGCTGCTCTCGGGCCAGGCCCCGACGATCTTCGGCGACGGGCTTCAGTCCCGCGACTTCACCTACGTCTCGAACGCCGTGCTGGCCAACCTGCTGGCCGCCGTCGGCGACCGCGCCTTCACGGGCGAGGTCGTCAACATCGGCGCGGGCGAGAAGACGGACCTGGTGCAACTGGCCCGCGGCATGGCCGAGGCCTGCGGCAGCCCGCATCTCAAGCCCGCGTTCCAGCCCGCTCGGGCCGGCGACGTCAAGCACTCGCTGGCCGACCTCTCCAAGGCCCGGCAGCTGATCGGCTACGCGCCCATCATCGCCCTCAGCGACGGGCTGGCCCAGACCATCGATTGGTACCGCAGCGTCTACGGCGACCAGCGGCCCGTGAGCGAGCCATGAACCCCGCACGCCACGCGATCGACACCGTCGGGGCGATCTACGAGCTTGCCCGGCTGGGCATCATCACTCGGTTCCGCTTCCGCGGGCCCTACTGGGAATGGCGCCTGCACACCGCTTTCGGCCGCGGCTATCCCGAGAGCCGCGTGCAGCTGATCCGGGCCGTGCTCGAATATGGCCGCTGGGTCCGAAGAATGCGCCGCGGCGGCTGACGGCTCTCGCTGGTGGCGAGGCTCTTTAGAGCTGTGGGCGGCCCGCCCAACCGAACATGCGCCTTCGCGTCCCCAGCCAAAACCGGGGATCCCTTCTGTTCACGTCCAGTTCAGACCGCGTGAAGACGATGCACTTGATCCAAGTCGCCCGATAAAACTCCCGATCAATCCCTTGCCGGGCGCTGGGTGCTGCCCGGGGTTCGGTACCATGCCGGATCAACCGAGTAGGCCGACCGCAGCGTCTGGTGGAGAACGCGTCCATGTCCGATCAAGTAACCGGTGAGTCGTCGTTCGGTAAGGTATTCATTCCCGGGCTGGTCATCGGCCTGATCGTCGGCATCGCCATTGGCGCACTGGTCGGCCCGCTGCTGGACCGTGGCCCAGACCTCAAGGTTGGCCGCTCGCCCGGCGTGCTCCCATCAGGCACGACTTCGCGCGAGGATCCTCGGACGATCGTTCCGGTCACGCCCGGTGCCCCGGCCACTACGCCCGCGGCGACCCCCGCGGCCTCAACCCCAGTTTCGCCCGCCCCGGCGACACCACCCGCACCGGTGCCAACCCCCGCCGCCGAGCCCGCGCCGACGCAGCCGAAGTGATCGTCGTCGGCGCTACACTCGGCGAATGCTCGACCCGGCGGAAAGCCAGAAACTGGCCCGGATCCTTGCCCAGCACGCCCGCGCGGCCCTGAGCATGGGGGTCGA
>JBBQRT010000129.1:0-2733 GCA_038214505.1 Phycisphaerales bacterium
GAAGATGTCGGCGACGTCCTTGGCCCCCGACTTGTTGAAGTCCGCGTAGCAGCAGCCGGCGATGGAGGCTGTCGAACAAGCCGACACAGACGCGTCTACAAGCTTGACGCCCACGCCGGAGCCAGCGGGGACCGTGCAATCGGCGGGCGATCGGCGGCGAAACGTTCAGGATGTGTCGATGCACGCCGGCGGCGGGGCGGTGTTCTGCGGCTGAGCGAGATCGCCGGACGGCGGGTGTGAAAATGGGTTGAACGCGGGAGAGGGGGGAAGGGTGGGCGGCGGGTTAAACGTCGTGGCTGTAGTTCGGAGCTTCTTTGGTGATGCGGATGTCGTGGGGATGATTCTCGACGATGGTTGCGCCCGAGACGCGGGTGAAGCGGGTGTGCTCGCGGAACTCGTCGATGCTCCGGCAGCCGCAGTAGCCCATGGAGGCGCGGACGCCGCCGACCATCTGGTAGACGAACTCGGACAGGGGGCCGCGGTAGGGAACCAGGCCCTCGACGCCCTCGGGGACGAACTTGCGGCGGCGCTGGTCGTCGTCGGCGTCGCCGGTGTCGGACGTTGCGGAGGCGTTCTTGTGCTGGCCGTAGCGGTCCGCGCTGCCGGCCTCCATGGCCCCGGCCGAGCCCATGCCGCGGTAGCTTTTGTATCGGCGGCCGGAGGCGATGACCATCTCGCCCGGGGATTCGTCGAGGCCGGCGAAGAGGGAGCCGAGCATGACGCAGGAGGCACCGGCGGCGAGAGCCTTGGCGATGTCGCCGGACTGGCGGATGCCGCCGTCGGCGATGACGGGGACGTCGCGTCCGCTCTCGGCGACGCCGCGGAGGGCGTTAAAGATGGCGGTCATCTGCGGGACGCCCACACCGGTGACGACGCGGGTTGTGCAGATGGAGCCCGGGCCGATGCCGGCCTTGACGGCGTCTGCGCCGGCCTCGACCAGTGCGCGGGCGCCCTCGGCGGTGGCGATGTTGCCGGCGATGACCTCGACGCCCTGGGCAGCCCAGCGCTGCTTGATGGTGCGGACGGTGCGGAGGACATTCTCGGAGTGGCCGTGGGACGTGTCGACGACGATGACGTCGGCGCCGGCGGCGAGGACGGCCTCGACGCGTTCGTACTGATCGACGCCGCAGGCGGCGCCGCAGCGGAGCCGGCCTCGAGTGTCGGTATTAGCGCGGGGGAAGTCGGCGAGGCGGTCGATGTCGCGCTGGGTGATCATGCCGGCGAGGGCGCCGGCGGGGGTGACGAGGATGAGCTTCTCGACCTTATTTCGGTTCAGAACGCGGGAGGCTTCTTCGAGGGTGGTGCCGGGGGCGGCGGTCACGAGCCGGCCGTGGGACATGACCTCGCGGACGGGCGTGTTCTCGTCCTCGACGAACTTGAGGTCGCGGCGGGTGAGGATGCCGATGACGCGGCCCTTGGCGCGGAGGTCGGTGGAGCCGTCCTCGGTGACGGGGAAGCCCGAGACGTTGTACTCGCGCATCAGGCGGCGGGCCCGGCCGACGGTGTCGGCGGGGCCGAGGGTGATGGGGTCGTCGATGACGCCGTTGGCCGAGCGCTTGACCTTCATGACCTCGCGGGCCTGGCTCTCGATGGGGAGGTTTCGATGGATGACGCCCATGCCGCCCTCCTGCGCGAGGGCGATGGCGAGGGCCGACTCGGTCACCGTGTCCATCGGGGCCGAGACCAGCGGGATCTTCAGACGGATGTTGGGCGTGAGTCGCGTGGACGTGTCGGCCTGGGCGGGCATGACGTCGGAGTAACGCGGGAGGAGCAGCACGTCGTCGAAAGTGATCCCGTCGGCGACGATCTTGACCGAGGCCGGATCGGCGTGGGCGGCCGGACGCGATGAACCGGGCGCGGGGACCGCGGGGGCGACGGAAGGGGTGCCGTTGGCTGCCATGCTCATTCATTGCACCCCGGGGCCGAGAGTCAAGCGGGATCGGTGAGGGGTCTGGTAACCGGGCGACTTGCGTGAACTTGGGCGCGGACTGTCGGTTCGGGGTGGGAATGGGGAGGCGTGCTGGGCCGGATTGGTGGCACCGAGGGCCGGGGCGGACCATGCTCCTAGGGACATGTGTACTTCCAAGAACCATCGATCCGCCCGTGGCGGCGGCCGGGCGTGCGTGATGCTGCCGCTGCTGGCGCTGCTGAGCGCCTGCGCGGCCCCCTTGGAGCGTCGCCCGGCGACGGAAGAGGCGTTTGTGGGGGCCGGGGGGGCGTCCTGGGACCTGGTCTTCGACTCGCCGGGCGTGACCACGAGCCTGGCTTCGACGGACCGAACGCGGCTTGCCGAGTTCAGCCGGGCCGATCAGCGGCTGAATGTTCGCCCGAACACTCCGCTGTTGGCGAGCAACCAATGGCCCGAGGCGGAACGGGCGTCGCTGGCGTACTCGCGGCGGGTGAGCATCCCGACACGGGCGGACTCGATTCTCTTCTTCGAGGGCGAGAGCGAGAGGCGGGGATATCGCGGGTATGGGGCGTGGCGCGGTGGGGGCGGCGGATCTTGGGGGTATTTGGAGTCGGGGGGGAGCTGGGGTTTCTGGAGGTGAGAAGCGGCATACGGCTTTGATGAGCCGTGCCACCGGAAACCGGAAGGCAAAAACCAACGCCCGCACCTTGAGAGGCGCGGGCGTTGGCGCACAGCATGAGTCGGGCGTGAGAGTCGCGTCGCCGGCTTGCCGGTCGGCGTTGCGGGCCCGCTCAGGGAAACAGGAGGCGGGTTAGTCGTAGAGG
>JBBQRT010000130.1:0-2712 GCA_038214505.1 Phycisphaerales bacterium
GAGCGCGGAAGGAAACCTGGCTATGAAGGGCTTCACAGGCAACATCGAGTCGATGGCGATGAGCAACACGTATTTTCGTGAGGTGCTGTTCACTTCCACGCACTGCCAGCTCGTGGTCATGTCGCTCGCCCCGGGCGAGGACATCGGCAGCGAGACACACCCGACAATCGACCAGTTCATTCGCGTCGAGTCGGGGCGCGGCAAGTCCGTGCTGGCCGGGGTCGAGCACGCGCTCTCGAGCGGCTCGGCCGTGGTTGTGCCGGCCGGCACGGAGCACAACATCATCAATGCATCTACAACCGAGCCGATGAAGCTGTACACGGTGTATTCCCCCCCCAACCACCCCGAGGGCACCGTACACAAGACCAAAGCAGACGCGATGGCGCACGAGGGTGCGTCTCCCCGATAGACGGCCGTGCTCGGAGCCGTCGGGCGTCGATGAACGAATCGACGTCCGTGGTTCCCCGGCCCGCCGTCGGGCCCTTTGTCCTCGCGCCCTGACAGGTCACACGGGCGACCGCTCGCCACGGCGGTGATCCGTCCACGCCAGCAGCTGCCGCCGAATCGCCGCGGCGGCACGGCGGCGCGGTATGCTCAGCCCATGAAGATCCCCTGGGGCATTCTGGCCGCGCTGCTGCTGGCCGCCGTGGTCGGGCTGGGACTCAACGCGTGGTGGGGTGCGGCGGCGTGGGAGGCCATCGGCGTTACAGACTCCGGGGCGTTCCTGAGCGGCCAGAATCCGAGCGGCCAGGAGAAGACCGTCACCGACTCCGCCGGCACTCTGCGGCCGGTCAACGAGCCCGGCCTGCTGGCCTACAGCGCGAAGCTGGTCATCGATGCGGCCTGGTTTGTCGGGCAGCTCTTTGTACGGGCGCTGCGCGTCGCCGCGGTGCCAATTGTCTTGTTCTCGATCATCCTCGGAGTCGCGAGCTTGGGCGATCCACGGAAGCTCGGAAGGCTGGGCGTGCGAACGCTCGGGCTCTTCCTGGTCACGAGCATCGCCGCGGTGACGCTGGGGCTGTCGATCGCCAACCTCTTCAAGCCGGGGCTGCTCGTGAGCACCGAGGCGCGGGATCGGCTTCTCGTGGGCGGGGCCAAGGGGTTCGAGGGTGCCCTGGCCGCCGCGGGCGAGTCGAGGTCCATCTGGCAGCACCTGCTGGCAATGGTGCCGACCAACCCGTTCGACGCCTTGGCCCGCGGCGACATGCTGCAGGTGATCATCGTCGCGGTGATGACGGGCGGGATTCTCGCGGGCATGCCCGCGGCCCGGACCAAGCCGCTTCTGGACGCGTGCGACGTCCTGAACGACGTGATCGGCAAGGTCATCGCGCTCGTGATGAAGCTGGCCCCGGTCGCGGTCTTCTGCCTGGTCTGCCCGGTCGTCGCGGCGCTCGGGGCGGACGTGCTCCACGCGCTGGGGGCATACTGCCTGTGCGTGGTCGGCGGGCTGGCATCGCTGATGCTGGTGATCTACGCGCCGATCGTGGCCCTGCTGGCGCGGCGCTCCCCCGCGGCCTTCTTCAAGGGCCTTTCCCCAGCGATGCTGGTGGGGTTCAGCTCGTCGAGCTCCAACGCCACGTTGCCCGTCACGCTGCGCTGCTTGATCGAGCGCCTGGGCGTGTCGCCCAAGGTCGCCAACTTCGTCTGCCCCGTCGGTGCCACGCTGAACATGGACGGCACAGCGCTTTATCAGGGCGTCGCCGTGGTGTTCATCGCGCAGGTCATGGGCGTCGATCTCTCGCTCGGTCAGCAGCTCTCGATCGTCATGCTCGCCACGCTCGCGGCCATCGGCTCGCCGGGCATCCCCGGCGGAAGCCTGGTCTTCCTCATCATGGTCCTGCAATCCGTCGGCGTGCCCGCGACCGGGATCGCGCTGATCCTGGGCGTCGATCGCCTTCTGGACATGTGCCGGACCGTCGCCAACATCACCGGCGACGCGGTCGTCGCGGCCGCGGTGGACAGGATGGAGAACGGGGCCGCTCGGCCGCAAGAATCCTGACGTACGCACGGCCCCGACCACGACTCGCGCAGAGAGCCAGACAGCGAGACACCCGAACCCGAAGACAACGTCCCCGCGCGGCGTGACTTGTTCTCGTATATCGCCGGCTTCGTCTCATCCCCAGCGATGGACAGCATCGCCCCATCGGCCATCCATCAAGTCCCGGCGTCTTGCCACCCTCGCTTGCGGCGATGAGGGATCGAGTCCGATCGCTTCCCAAAGCTCCCCGCCGAATAGTCAGCGTTCACGCGCTCGCGCCTGCGCGCGGCACCCGTTCCGACCCTCTTTACACCTTCGCCCCGAAGATCGCCCCCACGCCCGCCGTGAGCCCCATCGCCAGTGCGCCCCAGAAGGTCACGCGGGCGGTGGCCTTGAGCACCGGCGAGCCGCCCGCGCGGGCCGCGATCGCGCCCAGTGCCGCGAGGAAGACCAGCGATGCGCCGCTCACTCCCCAGACCAGATATGCCTTGGGCAGCGCGAGCACCAGAAGCAGCGGCAACGCGGCACCGACGGTGAACGTCGCCGCCGACGCGAACGCGGCCTGCACCGGGCGGGCCGCGAGCTCCTGGGTGATGCCCAGTTCGTCGCGAGCATGCGCAGCGAGGGCGTCCTTGACCATGAGCTGCGTCGCGACCTCGCCCGCGAGCTTCTCGTCGAGGCCGCGCTTGACGTAGATCGCGGCGAGCTCGGCGTGCTCGCTCTCGGGCTGCGTC
>JBBQRT010000131.1:0-2679 GCA_038214505.1 Phycisphaerales bacterium
TCCATCCCGCTCTTTGCCATTCATGGCGTTGTTGAAGTAGTCCCAGCACCATCTGCGGCTGCATTGCTTGGTCTCGGCGGGCTGATGGTCGCTCGTCGTCGCCGCTAATCGTTCGCCTAATCCCCGTCCAAGATCCACCACCATCACCCACACGGCCCGCGCACCCGCTCGGGCCGTGTTCGTTCGCGTGCCCAAAGCATGCTTCCTCGGCCCCTGGCGAGGCGGCGTCGTGCGTGCGATCCGTTTCCACTGGTCGCGCAGCTCTCAGCGCCGCGTCGGCCCACCAGTGGCTATACGCCTCGAACGCTCTGGGGCGAAAGGATGGCCCGCCCCTGCCCGTCCCCCCAACCCCTCCCCAACCACCGCCCGGCGCACCCACCATCACTGGCCCGCCTCCGCTTCCCCCATTTGTCTGCACGCTCTCCGCGCCTTCGCCTACCGACTCTCGCGTTCGACCCGCTCGACCATCTCCGCATGTCCGGCCCACGCCGCTCGGATCAGAAGATGCTCTTGAGCCCGAGCGCACGCCGGATCGACGAGATCTGCCCTTGGTGCCAGCCCTCGTGGTGGACCATTTTGAACACGGCGTCGAGGCGGTTGGCGGCGAGCCAGGCGTTGTCGCCCAGCAGGGGCTTGGCCAGGTCGGCATCGGTCTGCTGGCTGATGACGGCGACGAGCAGCTCGTAGGCCCGGTCGTACTCGGCCCGGACGTGGGCGAGGCTTGGATAGATCGCCGGGTCGTCGACGGGCTTGGAGCCGAAGCCAAAGAGGCGGACGTAATCGAAGGGCGGCTCGCGGCGCCTGCCGTCGAGCATGTTGGCGTAGACGTAGTAGGTGTCGGCCAGGTGGCCCAGGGTCCAGAGCAGGTGGTTGTCGATGGGCGTGGGCTGGAACGTGGCCCGGTCGTCGGGGAAGCCCTCGAGCAGCATCTCCATCGTGCCGTGGGCCCAGGCGAGGATGTTCAGCGCGCGGACGCGCTGGACGATCTGGGCGGGTGTTGGCGGCGTGGGGGGCTTGGCGACGGCCCGCTTCTTGCCGCTCATGCGGGGGCGGCGGGCCGGCTTGCGGCGCTTGGGGTCTTCGGAGTCGCCGTGATGTCTGACCTTCTTGGCCATACCGGGAGCATACCCGCGGCCGGATGTTCGCAACGGCCAAGGGCACGGGCATTGCGTGAGGGGCGGCGGCCGGCGGCGTATCGTTGCCCCCGCCTTGTCCCCCCACCCCCTCGACCCTCGGAGTCTTCACAAACATGCCCTCATCGCTCAAGATCGCGCTGGCTAACGGCGACGGCATCGGCCCGGAGATCATGCTCGCCACGCTCGACCTGTTCAAGGCCGCGGGGGTGATGGAGGCGGCCGGGGGCGTCGAGTTTGTCCCCGTCTCGATGGGCGCGGGCGAGTTTGCCAAGGGCAACTCCCGCGGCATGAGCGAGGAGGCGATCAAGGTCGTCGAGGACTGCGGCGTCTTGTTCAAGGGCCCGATGGAGACGCCCAAGGGCGGGGGCGGCAAGTCGATCAACGTCACGGCCCGCAAGCTGTGGAACGCGTACGCGAACTTCCGCGTCTTCAAGACGCTTCCGGGCGTCGAGACGGTGTACTCCAAGGCCGGGATCCAGCTGGACTTCTCGGTCGTCCGCGAGAACATCGAGGACACCTACGGCGGCGTCGAGCACCGGCTGTCCAACGACATGATCCAGTGCAAGCGGCTCATCTCCGCCCCCGGGTCCGACGAGGTTCACCGCTTCGCCTTCCAGACGGCCCGGCGGCTGGGCGTCAAGAAGGTGTTCTGCGGGCACAAGGCCAACATCATGAAGATGACCGACGGCCTGTTTCTGGAGCGGTTCAAGCAGACGGCCAAGGACTTCGCGGAGATCCAGACGGGCGACGTGATCGTCGATGCGCTGTGCATGAACTTGGTTGTCCGGCCGCAGCAGTACGAGATGATCGTGCTGCCGAACCTGCAGGGGGACATCGTCAGCGACCTGTGCGCGGGGCTGGTGGGCGGGCTGGGCTTTGCGCCTTCGGCGAACATCGGCAAGCACATCAGTATCTTTGAAGCCGTTCATGGGACGGCCCCCGACATCGCGGGCAAGGGGATAGCCAACCCGACATCGCTGGTGCTCTCTGGGCTCATGATGCTCCGGCATGTCGGGCTCACGGTGAGCGCGGCTCACATCGAGAACGCGCTCCTGACAACGCTCGAGAGCGGGACCCACACGGGCGATTTCGGCGACAAAGGCAAGCCCAGCGTGGGGACCAAGGAGTTCACCAAGGCGATCATCGACCGCCTGGGCTCGACCCCCAAGACGGTGCCGGCGGTGGCGGTGCCGGAGGTTGCCGGGGGCGGGAAGACGCAGGCGGCGAGCCTGACGCGCCCGCCGCGGCCGCTGGGGCAGACGGTGATCCGGACGTTCCGCAACGTGGTGACGCAGGTGGTCGGCTGCGACATCTATCTCGACTCGCCCTTGGCCCCGGCGTCGCTTGCCGAGGAGATGAACCGGGTCTGCGAGGACACCCCGTTCAAGCTCACGCTGATCTCGAACCGCGGCACGCAGGTGTGGCCGACGGGGAGCGTGTTCACCGAGTGCGTGGACTATTACCGCGTTCGCTTTGAGGTGCGAGAGGGCGTGCTGCCGGGCTCGATCGGGCAGAGCCGGACGGTGGCCCTGATGGACAAGGT
>JBBQRT010000132.1:0-2671 GCA_038214505.1 Phycisphaerales bacterium
ACCCGGGCCCTGCCCGACGCCCAGCGCATGGGCGGGGCCGAGGCGATTCTGCGGCCCGTCGACGCCTTCGCCCGCGAGATCGGCGCAAAGCTCGCCGTCAACGCCAACTTCTTCGCCAAGCTCAAGCCTCAAGCCCCCGACTCCAGCATCAACAACGAGGACAACGTCGCCTACATCCGCGGCGGGCGGGCCGACGTGCTGGGCCTGAGCGTCTCCGACGGCGTGGTCGTCTCCCCCGAAAGAGCCTTTAACGGCCGCCCCGATCCGGCCCTCGTGATCACCAAGTCCGGGCGTGGCCACGCCGCCGCTGCCGGGTACCTGACGCTCGCCGGCGCCGGGCCGGTCGACGACGCCGTCGCCGGGATCGGCGGCTCGGCAACCGACACGCTCCCCGGGACACTCCTGGTCGAGGCGGGCCGGAATCTCGGATCCACGGCCCGTGTCGAGCCAGCGAAGCGGCACCCCCGGACCGCTGCCGGCGTGACGGGCGACGGCCGCACGCTCGTGCTGGTCGCGATCGACGGCCGCCAGAAGGACTGGTCGGTCGGCATGACGCTCCCCGAGCTCGCCGACCTGCTCATCCAGCGCGGCTGCGTCTCGGGGATCAACCTCGACGGCGGGGGCTCGACGACAATGGTCTACACGCCGCCCGGCGGCGAAGCCAAGGTGATGAACCGTCCCAGCGACGGGCGGCCCCGGGCGGTGGCCAACGCGCTGGCGGTGGTGGTCGAAGAGAGCAGATGAACACCCGCACGCGCGTGCGTGCGGATGAAGGCGAGAGAGAAACCCACGTTCGTTCACGATTGAACCGAACACGCACTTGCAAGAGGAGATTTGAGATGATCCGTATCACCGCTTCCCTGGTCGCCGCCGTCGGGCTCGCGGCCGCCGCGTCGGCCCAACCCACCCTCACGCCCATCACCACCTTCGGCAGCAACGGCTGGCGGGCCCCGAGCGTGATCTTGACTGGCGACGACGCCAACTCGAACAATGGCACGACCTATTTCGGGCTCGGGAACGCCAACAACGAGCGCGGCATGGCGGTCAACCCGGTGACGGGCGATCTGATCCTCGTCAGCCGCGAGGCCAACCTCTCGACCGCGTCGCGCCGGATCCGCATTATCGACGGCCTCACCGGCGTCGACAAGGGATCGCTTAGCGAGGGTGTGGGCACCATCGCCGGCGGCACGTTCGTGATGAACCAAGTTGGTGTGGCCGACGATGGCACGATCTACGTCGCGAATCTGGCCGGCGACGTCCGGAGCACGACCACCCCGTTCCGCATCTACAGCTGGGCGAACCAGTCGGCCCAGCCCGCCGTCCACTACACCGGGGCGATCGGCTTCGGTACCGGCGGCACGGCCCCCCGTCTCGGCGACTCGTTCGATGTGCGTGGCTCTGGTGCCAACACCCGGATCGTCGCGGGCTTCAATGGCATTCAGGGCTACACGCTGTTCAGCGGTGCCAGTTCCCCGACCGCAACCGTCGTCACCGGCTCCGCCTCGCCCACCCCGCCCGCCGGCTCGGTCGCCCTCTCCGGCGCCCTCGCCGCGAGCCAGTACCGCCTGGGCATCACCTTCGCGCAGGACGCCGACAACGTCTGGGGCAAGGTCACCAGCGCCAACCTGATCCGCTCGCAGATCACCGGCCCTACGACCGCCAGCACCTTCAGCGCCTCCCTGCTCACCGCGGCGGGCGAGTCCCCCATCGACTACACCGTCATCGGCGGCGTGCCCTACCTCGCCGCCCTCGACATCAACAACAACCGCGTCTACATCTACGACGTGAGCAACCCGGCCTCCCCCACGAGCCTGTTCCCCTTCGGCCTGTCGGCGATCCCCTCTTCGGTCACGCCTAACGCCAACGGCAACGGCACCGGCTCCATCAAGTGGGGCGCGATCGACCAGCTCAACCAGACCGCGACGCTCTACACCCTGGGTACCAACAACGGCCTGCAGGCCTTCAGCTTCGTCGTCCCCGCCCCCGGTGCGGCCGGCGTTCTCGCGATCGGCGGCCTGCTCGCCGCCCGTCGTCGCCGCTGAGATGACCTGATTGGGGGCCGGTCCGGGACAATTTCCGGGCCGGCGACCCCGACCCTGCTGGGGATATGTGGACAATCCGCAAAGCGTGTTTGCGGTTCCCTAGCCTTGTTATAGAATACTCCCGGGACGGATCTGAAAGGGTCCGTCCCGGCTTGCTTCCAGTCACCCCCGATTCCCGCTGGATCGGGCCGTGCCCGTCGCCCCTGGATCCGCTCGGTCACCAGGATCACCCAATGGCCGGCCAGAACAAGCCATCCCCCCGGCAGCCCTCCCCCCTGCTGCTCCCCGTGGTCGCCGTCGCCGGCAAGCCGCTGTACCACGCGGTCCGCGAGGCCGTGCGGGGGGCGATCGACGCCGGGGTGTTCTCCCCGGGCGACCAGCTCCCCTCGACCAAGGACCTGTCCAAGCAGCTCGACGTCTCGCTCGTCACCGTGCACCGGGCCCTGACAGAGCTGGTCGCCGGCGGCGTGCTGCGGCGCGGGCAGGGTCGCGGGACGTATGTACACGAGGAGTATGGCCGGCGCGATCAGACGGCCGCGGGGCTGCGGTTCGGTCTGGTGTTCCATTCCGAATCAAGCCTGGCCGACTATTACCACAGCCAGGTGCTCGAGGGCGTGAGGCAGGCCGCC
>JBBQRT010000133.1:0-2521 GCA_038214505.1 Phycisphaerales bacterium
ACCCGGGCCCTGCCCGACGCCCAGCGCATGGGCGGGGCCGAGGCGATTCTGCGGCCCGTCGACGCCTTCGCCCGCGAGATCGGCGCAAAGCTCGCCGTCAACGCCAACTTCTTCGCCAAGCTCAAGCCTCAAGCCCCCGACCCCAGCATCAACAACGAGGACAACGTCGCCTACATCCGCGGCGACCGCGCCGACATCCTCGGCCTGAGCGTCTCCGATGGGGTGACGGTCTCGCCCGAGCGCACTTTCAGCGGCCGGCCCGATCCGGCACTTGTCATCCGCAAGTCGCCCACCACCCCCGGGCACATCGCGGCCGCGGGCTATCTCACACTCGCCAGTTCTGGCCCGATCGACGACGGCGTGGCCGGCATCGGCGCCTCGGCGACGGACACGCTCGCGGGCACGCTGCTGGTCGAGAACGGGAACAACCTCGGGGCCTCGGCCCGCGTCGAGCCCGCCAAGCGGCACCCGCGGACGGCCGCCGGGGTCACGGGCGACGGCCGGACGCTCGTGCTGGTCACGATCGACGGGCGGCAGAAAGACTGGTCGGTGGGCATGACGCTGCCCGAGCTGGCGGATGTCCTGATCCAGCGCGGCTGCGTCGCGGGGATCAACCTCGACGGCGGGGGCTCGACGACGATGGTCTACGCGGCCGCGGGCGGGGAGCCGCGGGTGATCAACCGGCCCAGCGACGGCACGCCCCGTGCCGTGGCGAACGCGCTGGCGGTGGTGGTTCAAGAGTAAATGACCCCGCACGCGCGGTGCGTGCGTGGAGAGAGACGTCGGTGACAAAGACCTTGTTTCAAGCTCATTTCCGAGCGAACTAAGAGGAGTAGAGAGATGATCCGTACTGCTGTTTCCGTTCTCGCCTTGGCCGGTCTTGCCGGCACGGCCCTTGCCCAGCCGACGCTGGCACCGTTGAGTTCTTTCGGCTCTAACGGCTGGCGTGCCCCGAGCGTCATCCTGGCCGGCGACAGCCCGACCTCGAACGACGGGACCAACTATTTGGCGTTGGGCACTGGGAACCTCGAGCGCGGGCTGGCCTTCAACCCGTCCACCGGCAACCTGATCCTCGTCACTCGCAACGGTGCGATCACCGGGCAGGCGAGCCCCGTCCGCGTGCTCAGCGGAACGTCCGGCCGCGACCTGGGCGGCATGCCCCTGGGCACGGGCGTTGTCGCGGGCGGAGCATTCGTGTACAACAAGGTTGGCGTGGCCGACGACGGCGCGATCTACATGTCCAACATGGTCGCCGATGCTCGCACCGGAGCGGGCAACACGTTCAAGGTTTACCGGTGGTCCGACGAGGCAGCAACCGCGCCCACTACGGTGTTCAACGGCAACCTCGGCACTGGTGCCTCCACCGGCGTCCGGGTGGGTGACTCTCTGGACATCTCCGGCTCGGGCGCGAACACCCGGATGGTCTTCGGCCATCAGACCGCGGCCGGCTACACCGTCCTGACCGGCGACACTTCACCGACCGCCGCGACCTACGTTGGCGGGACCACCCCCTCCGGTTCGCTTCCCATCACGGGGACCGGCAACAACCAGTTCCGTCTTGGCATCACCTTCGCCGGTCCGGGCAACGACGTCTGGGGCCGTGCTCCCAGCCAGCCCGTCTTCCGCTCGACGTTCAGCGCCTTGAACGCCGCCGTCAACTCCAGCTTCGCTACGACCTCGGCCGGTGAGGCGGCGATGGACTACATCACGATCAACGGCACGTCCTACCTCGCCCTGCTGGACACCAACAACAGCCGGGTTCGAATCTATGACGTTACCGGCCCGGCCGCCGTTGAACTGACCAACCTCTCCACAACCATCGGCACGCTGACGGGTAATGGCAACGCCACCGGCGATGTGCGCTTCGGCGCAGTGACTCTGGACCAGAACGGATTCGCCAAGGTTTCCATCTACGCCATGAGCACCAACCAGGGCATCCAGGCCTTCGAGTTCTTCACCATCCCCACCCCCGGTGCCGCTGGCGTCCTGGCCATGGGCGGTCTGCTGGCGGCTCGCCGTCGTCGTCGCTGAATGACCGGAATGGGTGCCTCGCCCGGGCTTTTCCCGGGTCGGCATCCCCGAACGGCTGGGGAAATGTGGACAATCCTTACGGTGCGTTTGCGGTTCCCCGGGCTTGTTATAGAATACTTCCGGGATGGATCTGAAAAGGTCCATCCCGGCTTGCTTCCCGCGGCTCGTGGCGGTCATCGTTCTCTCGCCGGCGGCACTCGCCGCCGAGCGATCCGCGCAGCGCCTCGGATCCATTCATGGCCGGCCCAACCAAGCCATCTCCCCGCGACTCGTCCTCGCCGCTGCTTGCGGTGGTCGCCGTGCCCGGCAAGCCGCTGTACCACGCCGTGCGCGAGGCGGTGCGGAGCGCGATCGATGCGGGCGTCTTCAAGCCCGGGACGCAGTTGCCCTCGACCAAGGACCTGTCCAAGCAGCTCGACGTCTCGCTCGTCACCGTGCACCGTGCCCTGACAGAGCTGGTCGCCGGCGGCGTGCTGCGGCGCGGGCAGGG
>JBBQRT010000134.1:0-1811 GCA_038214505.1 Phycisphaerales bacterium
CCCCCCACCCCGCCCCCCCCCTCCCCCGCCATTTGCCAAGGACTTGCCACGCATGGCACAGACGACCGCCTCTCCCAACGGCCAAGCCTCCCCCCACCGGTCGGGCGCCAGCGGCGCGCTCCCGGCGGCCACCCTGCACAAGTGGCTCAAGGACATGTTCCTGATCCGCGAGTTCGAGGTGCGGTGCGCCCAGGCGTATCAGCAGGCGAAGATCGGCGGATTCTGCCACCTATATATCGGGCAGGAGGCGTGCGCGGTTGGGACGATCGGGGCCGTCAACCACGACGACCCGATCATCACGGCATATCGCGACCACGGGCACGCGCTGGCCCGCGGGATGGACCCGGGGGCCTGCATGGCCGAGATGTTCGGCAAGATCACCGGGTGCGCGAAGGGCAAGGGCGGGTCGATGCACATGTTCGACCGGCCCAACTGGCTCTTTGGCGGACACGGGATCGTCGGGGCCCAGACGGCGCTCGGGGCCGGGCTGGCGTTCGCCTCCCGGTACGAGTGGGAGGTGCTGGGGAAGGCCGTCACGCGGCCCGACGGCTCCGAGGCGAGCCCGAACGAGAACATCCCGGCGAAGAAGAAAGTCTGCCTGTGCTATCTGGGCGACGGCGCGCTGAACCAGGGCGTGCTGCACGAGTCGATGAACCTCGCGGGGCTGTGGGACATCCCGGTGGTCTACATCGTCGAGAACAACCGGTACTCGATGGGCACGGCGATCGAACGCGGGACGACCATGGCCCACGACCTGCGGGCCAAGGGCGCGGCGTACGGGATCGAGAGCCTGAAGATCAGCGAGGACGAGGGGCTCGACATCCTCAAGCTGTACGACAAGTTCAAGCCCTTCGTCGACGAGTGCCGGGCCAAGCAGCGGCCGGGGTTTGTAGACCTGCAGACGTACCGGTACCAGGGCCACTCGATGAGCGACCCGCAGAAGTACCGGACCAAGGACGAGGTCGAGGGCGTCAAGAAGAAGGATTCGCTGGACCGGCTGGCGCTCTACTGCATGAACGAGGCCAAGACGATGAGCGAGGAGCAGTTCCTGGCGATGCAGAAGGACGTCAAGGACGCCGTGGCGCGGGCGATGCAGTTCGCGGAAGACTCGCCGATCCCGGAGCTGGAAGAGTTGTACTCCGACGTGTACACGAATATCGAGAAGAACCTTTCGCCGACGCGGGACTATGTGCACGGGGTGAAGAACCCGCTGCTCTGACCGGCGTCGAGGACACCTCGATGGTGATCGGCGCCTCCTTGCTCTGCGGGCTGGTTCTGATCGTGCTCGCGCTCGAGCGTCGGCCTGCTCCTGTTTATGAACTGGTACCGCCGGGACGGGTGAACAATCCGCCGGCGCCGGCGGTTTCGTAGGATCATGCGGAAGGGACTTGACGCCCCGCATCCCCATCGGCCCCGACCGCCTCGCGGACTTCTGCCGCCGCTGGAAGAACGCCGGGTTCGCCCGCTTCGGCTGCGTGCTCCGCGACGACGTCGGACCCGCGCGCGATGTGGACGCCCTAGTGACATTCGAGACCAGCGATCAGTGGTCCCGGCTCGACGTGGTCGAGATGAAGCTCGAGCTCGAGGCCTGGCTTGGCCGCCCCGTCGAAGTGGTCGATAAGCGGACCATCAGCAACCCGTTCCGCCGCCACCGCAATCTGTCGATCGGGCGGGTGCTCGATGCCGCACGCATCGCTGCTTAGACCGCGGGCACCCCGAACCCCGCCGTGCCGGTCAGGATCAGGACGTTCATCACGATCAGCCCGATCAGCGAGCCGCCCACGAGGTTCTTCGCCCACGGGTTCGTGCTC